>CAMWMD010000044.1 GCA_947175265.1 uncultured Porphyromonadaceae bacterium
CGGAGGGGTTTCAATTTCATAATATGTATGGGCAGTTATTGTTTTTTTCTTTGTCGCCGGCGGGGATGGATGCCTGCGCCGGGCTTTGGTGAGATAACGGAAGGGTCGGTTCCGTTATCCCTGTGTTGTTAGGCTCGAGGCCTTGTGGCAGGGTGCGGGCGCAGATGCGGACGCTCCCGCTTCCTTTTTTAAAGACTTACTCAGCTGGGGTTACGCTGCCGTTCTCTTCAAGATCATAAACTTCCTTGTTGTAAACCCAAGGTTTAACACGTACTTCAAGAGTGACAGCCTTGGCGTCGATCTTACCGACTATCTCATAGCAATAGGAACGTTTGAAGCCCAATACCTTGTTTCCGTCGAGAGAGCCTTTGAGAGCAGTTGTGCTCTTGTCACCACTGCTATGCTCAATATAAAGGTTTACCTTGTTCGCATCTTCTGTTTTGTCCTCGTAGAGACGCTCGCAGATAAAGCCTTCGCCAAACCATGTCCAAAGATTGGTTTTCTCCCCATCGTTACTAAGTTCGTCACCACGAAGGTTTGCCAAAGAGACTGTTTTCCAGTCAGGAGTTGCATTATTGTTAAATGCAGTGCCGAGAGCATGATACTTACCATCTAAAGTGGCTTCACCATCACCTGTGAGTTTTTTAGCTTCTTCTCCAAAAGCAGCGAGACTGGTAGCCAATTTACTGAATTTAGGACCATCAGCGATTGTAACGCCTTTGGATGTATTGTTAGTGAGGGAGAGTTTCACTTTAGCGACAGCAAAGGTAAGATTAGCGTAAACGGCTGTAGACTTACCGGTAGAGATGGTAACTACACCGAGGGCCTTACTTCCGGATGCATCTGTGAAATCAGCACCGTCAGCGTCAGCCTTCACATCAGTATAATAGCAACTCATGGGGAGATAAGTATCGCGGCTTGTGCCGTTTACTTTATCATTCTGAATAAGGGCGGCTCCGGTAATTCTCAAAGTCTTGAAATCTGTCTCACTCATGCTTTCAGAGAGAGCAACACCAGAGGGAGTTGTCAATGCGTTATCCGTAAGGTTAGCGAATACATAGATATGATATACACCCTTTGCGAGAGGCACGTTCACCTTACTGTAGGTGTTGTGAATAGGATGGGCATTGCTCACCAACTCGCTGCCGGTCTTTCTGATTATCTTTGCAGTATTAGTAGCGGCCTGATTATAGGCAACAATTGTGAGAGTGCTTATTGTAGCCTCATTGTCGGAAGGTGAGATCGGATCATCGATTGCGCGAGTCTGGAGCATGTTTGACGGTATGGCGAGCTCGATACCTTCGAACTCCTCAGAAACGGGAGCCGGTTCGTTGTTTGAATCGCTGCTGCAAGCCGTGAAAAGCATGGGGGCAGCAAGCGCGAAAAATGCTGATTTTATATATGATTTCATGATTTTCTGAAGATTTGTCAATCCTTGATTGAGATTATTAGATTTTTATATCCCTTAGCGGGGAAAAGGTTGTTAGAAATCGAATACCTGACGGTTACCTTCCTTCCACTTTCTTACAGTGACGTAGAATTCCATACCGGAAGCAGACATCTTGCCGACAATGTCGTAGAAATTACCCTTGGCAAGACGGTTAGGATCGGAAGCATTGTCACTACCTGTAAGAGAATTCGGGAGTTCAATCTTATAAACCTTGGCATCAGTCTCGCCGAGATCACATGTCAGGGTCATGTAGGTTTTCAGATTCTCAGTTGTGGAATAATTTGAAGGAACGTAAATCAACCCCTGATAAGCATGCTGAGCATCTTTAGTCCAATCTGTGGATGTAGATTTGGAGAGTGTAGTTACCTTACCATCTTTAGAAGTAAAAGCCGACACTTGATCTGATGTAATGCTGCACTTGTAGTCATCTTTCTTAAGATCCAGATTCTGGCTTGTTGCAGCTGATGCAAGTGAAGTATTTTCCGCTGTATCAACGAACTTATATCCGGAATTAATATTGTTGAGTGTAAGAGAAGACACATCGAACTTAGAATAATTCCAAGAGAAATTTTCCTTATCATAGATGAAAGTGAATCTTACGGCAGAGCAGAGGAAAGTCATGTCGCAAAGGATATTGGTGGATCCTTTCTTGATGTTGATAGTACCACTTGAAATAGTAGCATTATTAGAGTCTGTACTTGAATCCAACTGCACATCGGTATAATTCATACCCATCGGAAGAGTGCCGGCTGCAAGTTGTATTGCACTGTTCTTATACATTGTGAGGGAGAGATCCTGAATATTCTTCTCAGTCACATCTTTAAGTGCTGCGGTAGGTTTACCATCCTTTGCAGGTTTATATGCGGCTGCATCCGTAGTAGAAAGGTAAGAATCAAGGTTGGCAACCACATAGAAACGGTAGTTACCGGGAGTTACGGCAAGACCCTGCACATAACCTGAGCCATCTGCGCTACCGAGATATACCTTCTTATAGGTCAGTAGGTTGTCATTTCCTGTTTCAACACGGCCATCACAATCGTAAGCATATTCAAGCGCATAAGTACCCGCAGTTGTGGTTTCCTTGAAGATGTAGAGCCAAAGAGAGGTATAAGCAGCCTCGTCTTTGTCAGCAGCAATTGTAGTATTATCGTTGCTGATATCGCCGGCGCGAGTTGCTCCGCTCATATCAGGTGTAGCGAGTGAGAAGTTGATCATCGCCATACCTTCGGGTACAGGATCCTCCTTGACAGGGTTAGGTTCTGAGTCGGAGGAGCAGCTTGTGAGGGCTGCGGGGATCAGGGCTGCTGCGAGGAGTGCGGCTGCGCTGAAACGTGACAAGAAGTTTTTCGTTTTCATGTATCTATAATGGTTTATTAGTTATTAAAATCAAATCGAAATTTGAAAATCTGCAAATTTAGTTAGTTAAGAGGGCTGAGAGACCTGGGAAGAGCCTAATGCCTAAACTCTCGCGCCTTGAGCCTCGAGCCTTGAGCCTAAACTCTAATGCCTAATGCCTACCGCCTAAAGCCTAATCTCTTGAGCCTCGCGCCTTGAGCCTTGAGCCTCGAGCCTGACGGCTCGCGCCTAATCTCTAAACGCAAAACGGAGATTTTGGTTTAGAGTATGAACGTGTATTTTTCATACTGCCAGGGGCGGACGCGGACCTGGAGGTAAATATCCTTCTCTGTGGTGAAAGCCTTTATCTCGTAGAGGACTCCGCGGATGATGCCGTTGTGGGTATGATCCTCGGTTCCCGTCTGGGATGAGGGTATCTTTATCTCACCTCCGAATTCCATCTCAGCCTTCTTGGAATAGAACTCGTTGCTGAAATTGAATTTGATTTTCGTGGGATTATCCGTGCTCATTTCAGTGTCGTCCATTGTCTTGAAAAGACGCTCGGGGACGTAAGCCGTGCCGCGGAAACACCAAGTCGTGAGTTTTGAGAGGTCGGTCAGTTTCTTGGAGGCCGCGAAGGCATCCGCATCAGAAGGGCCTGTCGAGTCGCTGTAAGTATCATCCAGCCACTCGTAGTATGCACCCGAACCACCGACATTTCCTGACTCTTCGATTTCCGTAGCCTCATCAATCTCCTCCTTGTGGGTCATGAGGGATGAATACTTGGCGTAGTTAAGAAACTGCACACGGGTTGCGGAGATATCCGTTCCATTCTTGTCCTTGTCGGCCATCGTCAAGTATTTGGCCTTACCGTTGACGATACTGTAGTTTACCTTTGCCACGGCGAAAGTGAGGTCGGCGTAAACGTTGGTAGGTGTCCTGCGCTCAATCGTGATGTTTCCGCCTGTGAATACATCTCCCCATTTTTCTGATGTAGACTTCTCCTTACGCATCGCGAGATAGTTGCAGCTCATGGGGAGATTCTTCGGATTGAAAGAGGGCTCAGTCTTAATCTCCAGATTCTGCAGATCAGTCTCGGAGAGGTCGGCCCATGTTTTGTCGTTATTTTCGGTCCAGTCATCGGGAGAGACATTGGCCACGACATATATATGGTAAGTGGCGGCCGGGAGCGACATCGGGACAGTCTCATATTCGTCGGTAGAGAGAGCCGAGATATCCGACACTTCCTTCACCAAGGGGGCGTAGGCGTTTCCCTTTGAATCCTTACCCTGCCTGTATGCTATGATGGTAAGGTCGTTGACGGTACCCTCGCCGGTATCAAGGCCCACTTGGTTGGCAGAGCTGCGGGTGGGGACATTAATCACGATACCCTCGAAATCCTCGCCTACGGGATCGGGGATGTCGTCGCCGTTGTCGGAGCAGGCAGCCACCAGTAACGGGGCTGCCAGAGTCAGGAGGGTTTTATATAAATACCGGGTTTTCATGATCGGTTGATATTTCGATAAATTACAGATTCAATAATTTTCAGGATTAAATGGAAAGGGGCATCGGGATAGCGTTTTCGGAAGCCTTCACCCATTTCTTAACGCGGACATTGAAGGAGACACCCTGACTGGTGATCTTTCCGATGATGTCGTAGAAGTTGCCCCTGTCAAGGGTAGTGTCGTCGGCATCCGGGAGATAAATCTTATAGTCGGAGAGTTTGTCGGTGCCATCCGGGTTTTTCTGGCCGTCGAAGCATACCTTAAGATGGAGGTAAGTCTTGTTCTCCTTATCGGTAGCCAGATTCTCGGGGATGTAGAGGTAACCCTGATACGCGATCTTGCCTGAGTTGGGAAAGCCTCCCTGTGGTTTCGTGAGAGCCGGGAGTTTGGTAGGGATATGGTCATCATCACCGATCCATGTATCAAGATTTGCGGGATATTCGCAACGCACACACCCCTGCGCCGGGTCGGCAACGTCATCAATCACGATTTTCTCTACGTAAGAAACCTTATCTGAGGGGAGAGCCCCATAAAGGGAGGCGTGAGTCAAAGTATTGTGGATTCCTATAATGCTGTAATCCATCGTTGAATAGGGATAGGAGAAACCGATAGTCTGGTTGTCGCCCGAAGTAGTGATGGTGTTGTCGAAGAAGAAGGAGTAACGTATCTTGGAGCAGAGATAAGTCATCGTGGCCTTGATGGTCACCGAGCCTTTCTCAATTGTGATTGTGCCGTCCTCATCAATGACGTTGACGGTTGTTTCGTTAGTCTCAATCTCAACATCTGCGGGAGCGGCAGCCATAGGGAGAGCATCGATGAAAACACCGGTAGCGTCGCCATCAGCATCTGTCCGTGTATGGAAATTGAGAGCCAGCAGATCCGATTCAGTAAAATGGTTCGCTGTATTGATTGTGGCTTTTACGGTAGCTGGAGATATGTCGGTTGTGCGTGAAGTCTCGGTATAAGCCTTGAGGTTTGCCACCACATAAACGCGGTAATTGCCGGGGGTCATGATCAGGCCGCTCAAGACGGTCTTATATCCTGTATCGCCCGTAACGCCGCTTCCTACAATGTAATTGCCATCATCATCCTTCGATAGTTGAGTATTGGAGAGAGTTATATCCCTCGCATCGGAGAGTTTATAAGTCGAGACATTGTTCACCTTCTCTTCTTTGAAGAAATATACCCAGAGGTCGGTTAGCTTGTCTTCATGAGCCTCGGTATCTACCGGGGAGTATATGGTATTATCGGCACGGGTCTCGATAGAGGGGACGGAGAAAACAAGGTTCACGGTAGCCATGCCGTCATCGGTGGGCACTTCTTTGATAGGATCAGGGGCGAAATCGTCGGAAGAGCAGCTGGAGAAGGCAACGGATGCCAGGGCCGCTGCTGAGAGGAGGGCTGCGGCGCTCAAGCGGAGTATGCTGTCTTTCGTTTTCATGTATGCAGTTATTAAAAAATTGTTTTTCGGTTTAGCTGAATATTTAGCGGGGCATTGCCCCAGGGTTAGACAGGCTTCTCGCCTGGTTATGAGGCGGATTGACTGACGTATTATTCGAGATCCTGAATCGGGCCGCGGTGGTATTTCCAATCGTTCACGCGGACCTGAACATTGATCTTGGAGTCCTGGACACCGGTTATGGTGTACTCGTAGATATGGTTGCGGACGATGTGCCAGTAGCGGGTTTTGTCGGCAAACTCACCGGGAGTCATCGGCTCGCCTCCGGGGGCAGCGTCGCCAACGGAAAGGTCGCGGAATGGGAACTTGGAGTATCTCACCTCACCCTTGTATGTGCGATAACCGATTGAGAGATAGAGGGGGTCGCTGTTATCGTTTGAGATTTCGGGCAGATAGAATGTGATAAGCTCACGATTCACGACGGGATGGTTGAAATAGACTTCCTCGCCATTGTCGCCTAAAGTCATGGAGATAGGCTTCACAGTTTCCTCGGAGCCTTCCTCTGTGCCCTCATCTGCGGTCTGCACATCCTCACCTACCATGATAGTGTATTTTGCAGAGGAAGGGGAAAGAGGGCGTAGAGTGGATGCGAATTTGTGAGCCTCATCTTTGGTTCCCGCCAGTTTATCCCAAAGGTAGGGAGCCATATATCCGGAGGTGTTGTGGCGGTTGATTGAAAGGCTTACGAGATCAACATCATCCTTTGGAGCCGAGCCATCTAAAGTGAATTCATCGGCGAGTTTTACGCGGACCATGGCCATGGCGCGGAGGAGGGGTATCTCACCGATCCGGAGAGCCTCACCCTTGCGGAGATCCTTAAAGGAGAACTCCCCTACCCCCCACATTGGGACTGCTGTGAAACCGGGTTTCCCCTGGTTTCCGATTTGGGAGAAAGTCAGACTGCCGTCGATGCTTCCTTCAGTCGGTGTGTAGCCGTTTGTGAAGATCATCATGCGGTAGGTGTCGGTGGTTCCGGCGAGTACTGAATATTTGGTTTTGTCCTCTTCGGGGAGCATGCCGGTGAAGGCGAAGTTTAGTTTGTCGGAGTTTGGTTCCTGCCCCGGGTCAAGGAGAGAAAGAGGAATCACCTCGACAAATTTCTCGATAGTTCCGTCAGTCTTCACCTTATATATCACGGGGCGGAAGGTCATCTGGTCGACTATATTGTCGAAAGTGTAGCCTTCGTCAGAGGGATTGTAGTCGTCTCCCCAGTCGTCGTCATCAGCGCGTGTGGAAATGTCAGACTTATCGAGGGAGATATTGAAGGATAGGAAAGTCGGGGAGTTGTCGGGCTCCGGGGAAGGAGATTTGTCATCGCTGCAGGCTGACATCAGGGAAATCCCTGCGAAAGCGAGGGCGGCAACAAGCAAACTATGTATGGATCGAGGCTTCATTTGATGTAAAGTCTGTTAAGCAAATTAATGTTTTCGTTTTGTCATGGGGCGGGAAAGTCCCGGGGATGATCCGGCATAGCCGGAAACGGGGGATGGCTTCGCGCCGGAGTTGGTTCGGAGACCGGGTATCACGCCGGGAGTCCGAGTTTTTAAGGCCTTAGGATTTAGGAATTAGGCATTCACCTTGAGCCTTGAGCCTTGAGCCTACAAAGAAAGTTAGCGGGGAACGCGGGAGCCGCGTTCCCCGCTGTAGATTATTCAGCTATCGGGTTTTATGCGATAGAAAATGTTTGTCTCATGTTGGAATTACTCACCGAGGATGAGGCTCTGAGAAACAACCTTCCACTTGAGGATATTAACCTTTGCAGAAAGGAATACGAGATCGTTATCTTCGTAAGTCGGAGGAGTCGGGATAACAATTTTCTCAGGATCAAATACCGGAGTACCGAAGCCGCTGATACCAGTGAATGTAACTTTGTAAACGTGGTTACGAACTACACCAGGATTCTTAACGTCTTTCACGAAAGGAGTATGCTCGATATCAGTATAGTAGTAGCAATAGCCGTCTTTCCAGTAGCTGATTGCATAAGCACCCTGAAGTTTAGCTGTGATTTCAGTAGCCTCTACATTGTCATATTTAGGATTCTTATCTGCATCAAGACCGTTTTCCTTAACATATTTTACGTCTGTACCAACGAGTTCAAGATATGTACGGTTACCGTCGCCTTCACCTACAACATAGCTGTCACCCTTAGTAGCTTCACCTGAATATTTGAGATCAGTGTCTCCAGTTTCAGAGTAATTAATTGTACGATATACTGTATTGCCCTGAGCATCTGTAGTCTGGATGCGATAGCCTTCGCCTTTGAGTGTGTTAGCAACAAGAGCAGCTGCACCAGCCTTAGTTGTGTACTGACCGAATACATTAGCCATATCCATAGGAGAACCATCCTTCATAAGCTGAGCAAGAACTACAACCTTAGTAGCGTTTGCACCACCGAGAGTATTCTCACGGATATACTGGTCAAGTGTGCCTTCCCATTCGTCTGAACCAGCAGCATCAGAGAATTTGAATGTATTGAGAGTATAGTCTGTACCGTTATATTCCGGCATTGTTGCCCAGTAGCTGCGGTGGTTAGCTACATCGTGAAGATCTTCTGCAGCCCAATCTGAGTTCCAACCATCGGTATGTTTGAAGAGGTAAGAAGCAGAAGGATCAGCATAGAATGCTACGCCAAGGATTTTGGGAGTAAGAGTTACGTTATCCTGAGAGTTATTCTGCCAATACATATCATTGTTTTTTTCTTCCCATTGATCGCCGGTAGTTTTATCAACATTAGCACGAGCAACTACACGCTCAACGTATACATCAACCGGATTCTTCTTAGCAATTTCCTCTGAAGAAACAAGCTTCTCATAAGGAAGTGCTACAGCACATACAGAAGTGCCGTTATCTTCGTATGCAGCATTGGTCATTACGAAAGAGTTGGCTGTGCCTGCAACAGAAACATTGGAGATAGAGTTGAGCAGCTGAGTCTCAGTTGTACCTGCAGTAATATTTCCATTGTAGTTGAGAAGAACGAGCAGTTTGAGATTATTGGGCACATTAGATACGTTCTCTCCATTTGGCTTAGCCGTAACGCTTTCAGGAATTACAATCACAGGATCAAGGAAACGCTCTACATTACCGGGATAGTTACCGGGGGCTGAAAGGCTAATTTCATCACCTGTTTTTTCTACTACATAAGCAACTTCATAGTTACCGCCGTTTTCTTTAAGAATAACGAATTTTGCGTTGTTTACTGAGTTTTCATCAGTTGAGCCAATTTCAAACTCATCATCAGCACGAGTGCCGGCAGGGTTGCAGATGTTGATAGCAAGATAGCTACCGGGACCTTCAGGAGCGGGTGTGGGGTTTACGACCGGTTCGGAGTCGTTAGAGCAGCTTGCGAGCGCCATTACAGCAGCCGCGAATGCAAATCCATAAATCTTTTTCATGCGAAAAATAATTTAGTAGGTTAGAAAATTTTGTTTATTTAATTTATTTAGTTACAAAAGTTGGTTGTGCGGTTTTGGCCGCGGTGAGGGGACGAGCTTCGCGTGGCGGGTGCACAAGAGAGCGCAACACGAGCCTTGCTGGCTGTCAGGGTCGGGACACGTCCCGGATTCATATTTCAACCGGTAATTTTGGGTGTCATGGACTTTCTTAGGGTGCAGGACTGAGTAATTGCCGAGTTGGTATCTGTTCCTTAGGTTAAGAGTTAAGAGAGGGATTGTTCGTCAAGATGAGGAGAACGCAAGCCTTTCTTATATTCTTAGAGGTATCTTAGTTAAGCTTTCGAGTTTTCATCTGCCCCTCTTTAGGGGTCGTCTCTGAAAGATGCTGCAAAGTTAATGCGGGATTTTTTCATTTGCAAGAAGTTTAGATAGTTTTGGTTCAAAATTAACAGTTTTTAACGATTGAGAGGGAGAGGTTTGTTCCGATGAGGAGGTTTTGCCTATATAACGCGGTGGTTGAGAAATGGTTCAGCGGGAAATATAAAAATTTGAAAAAATTTTGATTATTTATTTTTAGCAGGTGATATATGGTTGATTAGAAGTAGATTAAAAAATTTATCAACAGAGGAAATTTGTGGTAATTTTTATGATAAGAGTGGTTGGTTTGATGGGTTGAAAGGGTTTAGACTGACAAATTACTCTTGAGAAAGTCACGGGTTGGTTTGACCCTTTATATAATTAAGGTATGACAATACTTGTTGGCGAAGTCTCCGGATCTCTGTTTCCATAATTTCCTTTACGATTCTCGGACTGACTTGATAGTAACCATGAACCATGATGTGGCGCATACTTATCATGGCTCTCCAGTCAGTGTCCGGATGCTCCAGTACAAATTCCTTACTCAATTTATATGAGGCCTCACCAATAATTTCAAGATTTTTCACCACCCCAAAGAACTCAATAGATTTTTCATCAAGCAAGGGAACATTATCTTGAGGGAAGTAGGCCAGCAGACGGTCACACGCATCAAGGATATGCGACAGGCGAAGTTCATCTCTAATTGGTTCTCTCATAGATTAGGATTTTTTCGTTGTTTATGTTTGCACTTACCCTGGGATCTATCATGTGAGGCTCAGCGAGGTCAACCTGCCTGTCGCTGAGGAGTTCCAGGTCGCTGATTATTCTGAAGTACTGGAGTCCTATCTTTATGCCTTTGGAAAACTCCACGAGGAAATCGAGGTCACTGCCCTCTTTTTCTTCTCCACGGGAGAAGGAACCAAAGAGCCATACCCTTTCCACGGGTTGGCTTTGGAAGTAATTTCTTAATCTGTCAAGCAGTTTTGAATCCATACATGGGAATTTGAAGATGTGCAACCATCCATAGACTTCCAAGAAATTGGAATTTGATATTTTGGGCACTAATATAGCAATAAAATTCATCATGCGCAACAAGTAGCGCGAAAAAATGAAATTTCAATTTTTAATCCTCAATTTTCCATTTTTTTTATTATTTGGAAATTCATTTGTATATTTGCAAAAAATTTGCTCTCCTTGTATTTTGCATGTCTAAGAAATATCAGTTGATCAACAATGTCGGTGGGTGGTTCGTCTTTGTCGTGGCCCTCATCACTTATTGGCTCACACTTGAGCCAACGGCATCCTATTGGGATTGCGGAGAGTTTATCATTCAGGCAGATAAGCTTGAGGTAGGGCACCCTCCGGGCAATCCGATCTTTATGCTGACGGCGCGCTTTTTCGCTAATTTCGCGCCCGATGCAGGCAGTATATCGGTCATGGTGAACGCCATGAGCGGTCTGCTGAGCGCGCTCACGATACTGCTCCTTTTTTGGACCATCACTCACCTTGTGAGGCGTCTTGTGGTGAAAGACGGACAAAAAAATGAAATTTCTCTTCAGCAATATCTGGTCATCATGGGGTCGGGATTGTGCGGCTCCCTGGCCTACTGCTGGAGCGACACTTTCTGGTTCTCGGCCGTAGAGGGTGAGGTATATGCCTTCTCCTCCTTCTGCACGGCCTTGGTGTTCTGGCTAATATTGAAATGGGAGGATCATGCCGACGCGCCTCATTCCGACAAGTGGCTAATCCTCATCGCCTATATAATAGGAGTGAGTGTGGCCGTGCATCTGCTCAATCTGCTGTGTATCCCGGCAATCGTGCTTGTGTTCGCCTACCGGAAATGGAAGGATATGAACCTCCTGAAGAGCCTGATAGCGATAGGCGTGTCGTTCGTGATCATCGTGCTGGTGCTCTACGGCCTTGTCCCGGGGTTCATAAAGATGGCGCAGCGGTTTGAGTTGCTGTTCGTCAACGGTTTCCACCTCCCCTACAATTCCGGGGCACTCTTCTACGCCTTCTTCACGGCGGCGGTCTTCATCTGGGCCTTGCGCGAACTATACGCACAGCGCAACGGTCTGCTGATCCGCCTGACGTTCCTCGCGGGGTTGGCCGTGTCGGGGATATTCTTCTTCGGCGACAGCCTCGTGACGGGTGTGGTGCTTCTCGCTGTGGTGGCTGTGCTGATGTTCACGAAATACCGCACGAATCTCCCCGTCAGGGTTATGACCGTAGCGATGTGGAGCATCACGGTGATATTCGTGGGCTATTCCAGTTACGCGCTGATACTCATACGCTCAAGCGCGGAGACTCCGATGAACCAGAATGCGCCTGACAACGTGTTTGACCTGGCTTCCTACCTCAACCGCGAGCAGTATGGCGAGAATCCCCTGCTCTACGGCGAGACACTCTACTCCGCGCCCCAGAAGGAGCAGACGGGTGTGGCACGCGATACGGTGACCATGCGCGACGACGGCACTCCCGTGGTGCTGACCACCCCTTACTACTCCCCCATCATCAAACCGGGGAAGGCGTTGTATTCCAAGGGTGTCGCTGGAGCGGACCCGGCTTCGGAGTATAATTTCCTCTCCACGGGGGAGAAGGCATCGAACCATGCGCTGGCGCAGCGCGGGGGCGACTACTACGTGAAGCGCGACTACAAGCCGGAGGCTAAACTGAATCCGGAGCTTAACATGCTCTTCCCGCGCATCTACAGCCGCGCACACCGGCAGTATTACTCCAACTGGGTGAACCTCGACACGATGCCGGGCCAGTTGGTGACCCTCTCGGCCTTGGATGCCGACGGCAACAAGGTGTCGGAGTTCGACCTGTCGAAGGAGCCGCGCTATAATGAATATACTGGGTCGTTCTCCTATCCGGAGAAGGTGGCCTTCAAGCCTACGTTCGCACAGAACCTGGCATATTTCTTCAATTACCAGCTCAACCACATGTATCTGCGTTATTTCATGTGGAATTTCGCCGGGCGACAGAACGACATCAACAACCAGGCGGGAGAGTTGGATGCGGGCAACTGGATTTCGGGAATACCCTTCATAGACAATTCCCGCTTGGGCGACCAGAGTCTTCTTCCGGAGGATTTGGGCAAAGGGAATCAGGGACATAACGTCTACTACATGCTCCCTCTGATATTGGGCATCGTGGGTCTGCTCTGGCAGTCGTTCGCGGGCCGGAGGGGTATCGAGCAGTTCTGGGTGGTGTTCTTCCTGTTCTTCATGACGGGTATAGCGATCGTGCTCTACCTGAACCAGCCGCCTAACCAGCCGCGCGAGCGCGACTATGCCTTCGCGGGGTCGTTCTACGCCTTCGCCATCTGGATAGGTATGGGGGTTCCGGCCATCTGGCGCTTCCTCCTCTATTGCCTTAATCCGGAGAAGAAGAAGCGTCCGGCATCGCCCGTGAATGAGCCGGAGCAGTCGCCGGGTATGACAGAGGAGCCGGAGCGCCTCGGCAAAATATCGAGATTCGCAGCCGGGATAGCCGTGATTATAGGTATTGCGGTGCCGCTGCAGATGGTGAGCCAGACATGGGACGACCATGACCGCTCCCACCGCTATGCGGCGCGCGATTATGCGATAAACTACCTCAACAGTCTGGAGCCGAACGCGATAGTGTTCTGCAACGGCGACAACGATACCTTCCCGCTGTGGTATGCGCAGGAGGTGGAGGGTGTGCGTCCTGACGTGAGGATCATCAACCTGAGTTACCTGAACTCCGACTGGTATGCCAACCAGATGCTGCGTCAGGCCTACGACTCGGCGCCGGTAGAGTTTACGGCTACCCCGGCCGACTATGCCTACGGACGTCAGGATGTGGCGATACTGGGTCGCGAGACAGCACCGGCTGACCTCCTGACGAGCCTGAAGGCTCTCTACGCGGGGAACGGACGCGAGGAGAACGGCTACCCCACCCTACCGAGTTCGGTGGTGAAGATACCTGTCGATAAGGATCTTGTGGTGAAGCGCGGGTTGGTAAGCCCTGAGGATACGGCCTCAATCGTCGACAATATCATCGTCGACCTCCGCAACACGGCTACCTATCAGCAGAAGGGGTACCTGAGCCTCGGGGAGATACTTATGCTCGACATCGTGGCCACAAATGCCGCGAACGGTTGGAAACGACCCATCTACTGGGTGACTACCGTGGGAGACGACTATCATGTGGGCCTTACGGACTACATGCGCTCCACGGGTATGGCCCATCAGTTGCTCCCGACGATGCAGGACGGCTTGCCGGCAAGGACGGACAAGGCTTACGATGTGGTGATGAACTACCGCTGGGGCGGCGCGGACGCGAAGGAGGGTAAAGCCCCCTATTTCGACGAGACGGCCCGACGTATGCTGCTGACGACGAGGAGTTCGATGCTCGATGTGGCTTCCGAACTCATCTTCGAGGGCGACTACAAGCATAAGGATAACGCGAAGGTACGCAAGGCTGATTACGAGAAGGCGCTGAAGGTGGCAAACGCCATAGAGAGCAACCTTCCGGAGAAGACTGCCCCCTACGGGAGCAGCGTTGCGGCTACTTTGGGGCAGATATACTGCGAATTGGGGCAGAAGGAGCGTCTGAACGACAAGAAACTGACCGACAAGGGTCTTCAGATACTCATGAACCTCATGGAGCGGACGGCGCCCTATCTGGCTTACAACAGGGAGATGGCTATGTCGTTCGGCAACGCGTCGCTCACCTACGAGAGCCGTTACGCCCCCTACCAGTTCTACCGTTTCGTGGAGTTGTACACGAAGTACGGCGGCTCGCGCGCGAAGGCCGAGGAGTTGGTGAAGCGTTATGGCATGACGCTGGAGGAATTGAAGAGGAATTATGATCTCATCTATGGCAACGGAGGGGATGCTGACTATACTGACGCTACCCCGACGGGCTCTGACGAGAAGTTGGAGCAGTATGCCGAGGAGATTGCGAAATATTGCGAGATAGCGAACGAACTGGCGTCGCTGACGCCTGAGGAGTATGCCTCACGTAGCGAGGAGGAGCGTGCGATAGATTCCATGCTGCTCATGGCGAAGGGTGTCTACCTGAGTATGGGGGGCACGGAGGCTATGCTTAAGCAATATGAGAACTATAATAAACTGGATATTAAGCGTTCGCAGCGTCTTGACGCTGAGTTCCGCAAGAATCATCCGGAATTAGATAAGTGACATGTTCATCGAGCGCCCCCCGAGATGGTTCCGGCGGATGTTCCCCGGGGCTGTCTTCCGTCTCCCCTCCCCTCCGGGAGGGAGGAAGAGGGTCTATCTGACCTTTGACGACGGGCCGATCCCGGAGGCAACTCCGTGGGTGCTCGACGTGCTTGACCGTTACGGAGCGAAGGCCACCTTCTTTATGGTAGGCCAGAATGTAGAGCGGAATCCACAACTGCTGGAAGAGGTGAAGCGTCGCGGACACGCCGTCGGAAATCATACCCTCCATCACATAAAGGGAACGGTATCCTCAGATGTGAGCTATCTGAGGGACACAGTGGAGGGTTTCCGATTGACGGGTTCGTGCCTCTTCCGGCCTCCGCACGGTTGGCTGCACCCGAAACGGTTCAATATACTGAAAAAGCATTACAAGGTGATAATGTATGACCTTGTGACACGAGATTACAGCAAGCGGCTGACATCTGAGGATGTTGTCGAGAATGTGCGGCGTTATGCCCGCGACGGCTCCGTGGTGGTGTTTCACGACTCTCTGAAGAGTCTGCCACGGCTTCGGGAGGCCTTGCCGGCTTCGCTGGAGTGGCTGCGCAGCGAGGGGTATGACTTCGAGCTGCTGACAGAACTCTGAGAGCTCCGGGCTTCTTTGGAGAACTGGGAGATTTGAGAGAACTGGGAGAACTGGGAGAAAAATCACAGATCTCACAGTGCTCACAGCCCTCACAAGGCTCAAAAATCACAGATCTCACAGCCCTCACAGTGCTCACAGTGCTCACAGCCCTCACAGTGCTCACAGCCCTCTCAGATCTCACATTAAAATTAAAATTATGAGGATATTTGTAGTGGGAGCCGGCGGATTTGCCGGCGGATTTCTGGTGGAAGAGGCGTTGCGCCGGGGCCACGAGGTGTGGGCCGGCGTCAGGGAGTCCACGTCACGCCGTTACCTCACGGATAAGCGGATACGCTTCGTGACCCTTGATTTCGACCATCCGGAATCGCTGACCGCTGCATTGTCGGAGGCGTTGCCCGAGGGTGAGCGTTGGGACTGGATTGTCTATAACCTCGGGGCCACGAAATGCCTCAGTTTCTCCGATTTCTCAAAGATAAACTGCGATTATCTCCGCGCCTTCACCACGGCTCTGGAGGCAAGCGGGAAAGTGCCCGACAAACTCCTCTATATGAGTTCACTGTCGTCCGTAGGTCCCGGCGACGAGAAAGGCTACTCCCCCTTCACCGAGGAGATGATACCCCACCCCAACACGCGCTACGGAGCGTCGAAACTCAAGGCGGAGATGCACCTCGCCATGTCGGGCATTCCCCACATCATCTTCCGCGCCACAGGTATCTACGGCCCACGCGACAAGGATTATTTCCTGATGTTCAAGTCGATAGAGAAAGGGGTGGATTTCTCCGTAGGTTTCCGCAAGCAGATGCTGAGTTTCATCTACGTGGAAGACCTCGCCCGCGCGGTGTATGACGCGCTCGAGAAGGCCCCCGTGGGGGAGACTTACAACGTGGCCGAGCCGCGCACCTACACGCAGAAGGAATTCCGGGAGATAGCCTCCTCCGAATTGGGAAGGAGGCACGTCTTGGGAGTCCGCGTGCCCCTATGGGGACTCAAGATAGTGTCGGCCGTGGCTGAGAAATGGGGAGTGGCACGGATGCAGCCCTCGACGCTCAACCGCGACAAATACAATATCATGAAGCAGCGCAACTGGGCTGTCGACGTGAGGAAAGCCCGGGAGGGGTTCGGTTTCAGTCCGCGTGTAGACCTCCGGGAGGGGGTGCGGAAAGCGGTCGACTGGTATAAAAAAGAGGGTTGGCTATGACAGCGCCTGCGACATCCCAACCTTCGGCAGACTCCGCGACGGTTGCCCCGGCAGCAGTCGATTCCGCGGCCGTTGATTCCGCAGCGGCCGATTCGGCGGCAACAGATACGACGGAGCATTTCTACGGTGTGGTCCTGGAAGCGCCGGAGGTTGTGGCCGTGCGCCCCAAGCCGGGTGAATCCACAGGTATGTCGGCGATACTCGCCACGGGAATCCTGCTTTTCGCCGTGGTGGGGCTGCGCTTCAGAAACAACCGCAAATACGTCACGAGCCTGCTTCGTCACCTCGTAGAGACGCGGCTCCGCCAGAACGTCTTCGACGAAACGGTGCGCGAGACCACCTTCCTCGTGCTACTCGACATACTTTGGAGTTTCTCGGCGGGAATCCTTCTCTTCACCTTCCTTCGCCAGGGGCATTACACCTACTTCTCACATGAGATCACCCTCCCCGTGCCCGACACGATACGCCTTCACCCGGCGCGGTGCATGGCGGCGTGCATAGGGGTATCGATAATCTACACGTCGTTCATGGCTATGGCCTACACGGTGGTGGGGACGGTATTCTCCGACCTGCGCCATGCCAAGCTGTGGCTGAAAGGGTTCTCGGCCAGCCAGGGGCTGCTGAGTTTCCTGTGGTTCCCCCTCGCGCTGATCACCATCTTCTATTCCCAATGGGCGGGTTGGCTCCTTCTGATAGCCATAGCGACGTTCATACTCTCGAAAATCATCTTCATCTGGAAGGGATTCCGGATTTTTTTCACGCAATTTTCGTCATGGGTGCTTTTTTTGTACTACCTTTGCAGTCTGGAAATAGTCCCTTTGATTCTTACCTGCTTAGGCGCGCTGCTTATCTGTGGCATGCTTGACTGAAAGAACCGACCCTATACGGAGGGAACAGAAAAAAATTCATGATGAAAATTAAGAAGATATTAGTTTCTCAGCCGAAGCCGGCCTCAGAAAAATCACCCTATTTCGACATCGCCGCCAAACATGATGTGGAGATAGTGTTCCGGCCGATGATCAAGGTGGAGGGCCTCTCCGCCAAAGAATTCCGTCAGTCAAAGATCAACCTGTCAGAATTTACCGCCGTGATTTTCACATCA
The DNA here is from genome assembly GCA_947175265.1 of uncultured Porphyromonadaceae bacterium. GTDB lineage: Bacteria > Bacteroidota > Bacteroidia > Bacteroidales > Muribaculaceae > Lepagella. The sequence continues at coordinate 17,598 of CAMWMD010000044.1, forward strand.
CGCACCGCTGTCGACAATTTCTTCCGCCTTTGTGAAGAGAGCCGGGTCAACGTCCCCGATACGATGCGCTATTTCTGCACCACAGAACCTATCGCCCTATACCTTCAGAAATATATAGTCTACCGCAAGCGCAAGATATCGTTCGGCGCGACCGGAAAACTCGACGACCCGCAGTTTCTGGCGGCGATACAGAAAAACCATAAGGAGAAATTCCTGTTCCCTATGTCGGACGTGCAGGTGAACGACAATTTCACACCCCTGGAGAAGGCGGGAATCAATTTCACGCCGGCAGTTATGTACCGCACGGTGAGCAACGACTTCACCCCCGACGAACCTTTCGACTACGACCTCATCCTCTTCTTCAGCCCGGCGGGTATCGACTCCCTGAAGAAGAATTTCCCCGATTTCGTGAAAGACGGCAAGCAGAAGATGGCAATTGGGGCTTTCGGCTCCGCTACCGCGAAGGCCGTGAAGGATGCGGGGCTACGCCTCGACATTGAGGCGCCTACACCCGAGACACCCTCGATGACGGCTGCCCTCGACAAATATCTCGAAGGATGCAAAGCGTAAACGACTCCCTGCTCTCCAGGCTTTACCTGAAGGATACGGCGTTTCAGCAACTCATGCAGAAGCGCATATTCAACGTGCTCCTCATAGCGACCCCCTACGATGCCTTCATGATGGAGGAAGACGGGCGCGTGGAGGAGCAGGTCTATTTCGAATACGTCTCCCTCAACCTCTCCTCCCCACCGCGGTTCGTCAAGGCCGCCAACTATGAGGAGGCTTACGAGCAGCTCGAGAAGAAGCACTTCGACCTCATCATAGCGATGCCGGGCGTCGATGTCAGCGAGACCTTCAAGGAGGCAAAGAGGATTGACGCGCTCTATCCGGAGATCCCTTTCGTGGTGCTCACCCCTTTCTCAAAGGAGGTGCGCCGCCGCATTGCCAACGAAGACCTCGCGGGGGTCGACTACGTGTTCTCCTGGCTCGGGAACGTCGACCTCATCCTCGCGATAATCAAACTTATAGAGGATCGCATGAACGCCGAGAACGATATCCTCGACGTGGGCGTACAGGCCGTGCTCCTCATAGAAGACTCCATACGTTTCTACTCCTCTGTGCTCCCCCACCTGTTCAAGTATCTCCTGAAGCAGTCGATGGAATTCTCTACGGAGGCACTCAACGAGCATGAGCAGATGCTCCGCATGCGCGGGCGTCCGAAGGTGCTTTTCGCACGCGACTACGAGGAGGCTATGGCTCTCTTCAACAAATTCGGCGACAATATGCTCGGCATAATCTCCGACGTGCGCTTCCCCCGTGCCGGGGAGAAGGATCCCGATGCGGGTATGCGTTTCGCGGCTCACGTCCGTGAGCGCCACCCTTTCATGCCCATCATCGTGGAGAGCCAGGAGAGCGAGAACCGCCTGAAGGTGGAGGCCGCGGGATATACCTTCCTCGACAAGAACTCGAAGACGCTGCCTCAAGACCTGCGCGATGCCGTGGGGTATCATTTCGGATTCGGCGACTTCATCGTGAAAGACCCCTCGTCGGGCAACGAGATAATGCGCATACGCGACCTGAAAGGGCTACAGACCAACATCTACAACATACCGGCCGACGCGCTCTATTACCATTGCAGCAAGAACGACGTGTCGCGCTGGCTATATTCGCGCGCGCTCTTCCCGATTGCCGATGCCGTGAAACGCTACACATTCTCGAAAATCGAGGAGGCGCCGGTGGTCAGGAAACTAATATTCGAGTGTATCGTCAAATACAGGCGCATGAAGAACCGTGGCGTCGTGGCGATATTCCGCAAAGACCGTTTCGACTTCTACAGCAACTTCGCCCGCATCGGGGAGGGGTCGCTGGGGGGTAAAGGGCGCGGCCTGGCGTTCATCGACCAGATAATCAAGCGCAATCCAGTGTGCGACGATTTCCAGGGTGTGCAGATCACGATACCCCGCACGGTGGTGCTCTGCACGGATATCTTCGACCAGTTCATGGAGCAGAACAAACTCTACCCCATAGCGCTGTCTGACCGTCCGGACGACGAGATTCTTCGCCATTTCCTTGCGGCGCGCCTTCCGGAGCATCTCATAGAGAATTTCCTCGCGCTCTTCGACGTCATCGACAAGCCTCTGGCCGTGCGCAGCTCGTCGCTGCTCGAGGATTCCCACTATCAGCCATTCGCGGGTATCTACTCCACATATATGATACCGCACCTCAAGGATAAGGATGTGATGCTGCGTATGCTCTGCGACGCCGTGAAGAGCGTATATGCGTCGGTGTTCTTCGCCGACTCCAAGGCCTACATGAACGCCACAAGCAACGTCATCGACCAGGAGAAGATGGCTATCATCCTTCAGGAGGTGGTCGGAGAGATGCACGGCGAATATTATTACCCGAGTTTCTCGGGCGTGGGGCGGTCGCTCAACTATTACCCCATCAACGACGAGGTGGCGGAGGATGGCGTGGCGGAGATAGCCGCCGGGCTGGGGAAATATATCGTCGACGGCGGTCTCTCGCTCCGTTTCTCCCCGCAACATCCCGACCATGTGCTGCAGACCTCGACCGTAGACCTCGCGTTGCGCGATACGCAGACCAACCTCTATGCCCTCGCCCCTACCCCGCCGGCTACGGCAGACTTCACGCCCGACGACGGCTTCAATATCGTGAAGATACCGGTGGCTGAGGCATTCAAGACGGGCGCGCTGAAATATATGGTCTCTACCTTCGACTTCCAGGACCGCATGATTCGCGACTCCGCGAGCGGCCCGGGGCGTAAGGTGGTGACATTCGCCAACGTGCTCCGCCAGAAGGTGTATCCCCTCGCGGATGCCGTGGATTTCATGCTCTCCACAGGACAGTATGAGATGGGCCGCCCGGTGGAGATAGAGTTTGCCGGAATCATCAACCCCATGGCTTCGTCGAAGGAGGAGAAAGGGACGCTCTACTGGCTTCAGATACGCCCGATAGTAGACAAGAAGGAGATGCTTGACGACAGCATTCTCGATGTCGCGGACAGCGACCTCATACTCCGCTCGGAGACCGCTCTGGGACACGGCCTTATGGACAACGTGCGCTATGTGGTGTATGTGAAGCCGCAGACGTTCAACAGCGCGCGCAATCCGGAACTGGCGCGTGAGATAGAGAAGATCAACAAGGGGTTCGTAGATAGAAACGAGCCTTACATACTTATAGGCCCGGGGCGCTGGGGGTCGTCAGACCCGGCGCTCGGTGTGCCCGTGCGCTGGCCGCAGATCGCAGGTGCGCGACTCATTGTGGAGTCGGCCCTTCCGGGTTACCATATCGAGCCTTCGCAGGGCACGCATTTCTTCCAGAACCTGACCTCGTTCGGGGTGGGCTACTTCACGGTAGACCCTGTGCATAACCAGGGTGTGTATGACATAGCCTATCTCGACAGCCTCCCGGCGGTCTACGAGAGCGACGGACTCAGGATCGTGGAGTTCGCAAGCCCCCTCACGATAGCCATAAACGGACGCAAAGGGAGGGGTATTGTAAAGAAATGGATGCCGGAAGCCTGAGAAGATGGCTGCCGGATTCACATTAGACTGGACAACATGGAGGGTGTGGCGTCATCCAAGGATGGCTTGCCACGCCCTCGATACATTAACCACCGACCTTATGACTACTGACGAGAAACTGAGGGAGACGCTTGACCTCCTTGAGGAGCAGCGCCGTGAGTGCGTGCGCCTGACCACGTCGCTCACCGAACTTTCCGAACGCCTTATAACAAAAGAGAATGAACTTGTCACCGTCAGGAGGGAACTTGACATGGCGCGGGCTGACCTCGCCGAGCATGAGAGCGTGGATGCGAAGATCGCCGCTTTCAGCAAGGAGCTCTCGAAGGTGGAACTCATGAAGCGGAATTATGAGAAGACAATAACCATGCTGCGTGGCCGTCTCACGGATGCACGCCGCCGACTCGGGGAGCAGGATAATTACGACCTCTTCGAGACAATACGCATGGATGCGCCTGCCGAGGAGCCGGAAAATATTGAAAATAGGGATAATCCGCAAAATAAAAAGAATCTAAAAAAACCGATTAATCAGATTAATCCGATTCCTCCGATTAATCCGATCACTCCGATCACTCCGATTAATCCCGATCCTGATGAGGATGATGCCGATGAGGAGTGGCTCGATGAGGAGGCCACGAAGCGAGATGCGGAAGTGGGGCGACTGGATGCCGCCCTGCGTGTGAAGCCGAAGAAGGAGCCTAAGCCGGGTGAGTTGCGGGTAGCCCCCGGCCGACAGGATGACGACGACTGGCTCCTCTCCTTGCCTGATAACCTTTAGGATACTATATTTCCGCGTAGGGTCGCGCTTCCGGCGTCCGTAATCACTACGCGCACGAAATCCCCGGGGCGGGTGTCGCCCTTCGGGAAAACAACAACCTTATTCTGGCTCGTACGGCCGAAATGCTCGTCGGCGCTACGCTTCGAGCGTCCTTCGACAAGCACCTCAAACTCCTTCCCTATATCGCGGCGGTTGCTTTCGGCCGAGAGTTCGTTCTGGAGGGCTATCATCCTGTTGAGACGCTCTATCTTTACCTCCTCCGGCACGTTGTCGGGGAGATGCTTGGAGGCGAAAGTGCCGGGTCGCTCCGAATATTTGAACATGAAGGCGGAGTCATACCCTACCTCGCGCATGAGGCTCAGGGTCTCGTGGAAATCCTCCTCCGTCTCATTGTGGAATCCTGTGAAAAGGTCGGTCGATATTCCGGCATCGGGAAGTATGCGCCTGATGGCGGCCACCCGGCCGAGATACCACTCCCGGGTATATTTCCTATTCATCAGTTTGAGCACCTTGTCGCTTCCGCTCTGCACGGGGAGATGGATGTGGCGCGCGATATTGGGATATGCGGCCATTGTCTCCAGAGTGGCGTCGCTCATATCCTTGGGGTGGGATGTCGTGAAGCGTACACGCATATCGGGAGCGGCCTTCGCCACCATCTCAAGCAGCTTGTGGAAAGGTGTCTCGTTCCCCTCTTCATCCTTGTAGAGATAACTGTCGACGTTCTGTCCGAGGAGAGTGACCTCCCTGAACCCGCGGGCACGGAGGTCGGCGAGTTCGTTGAGTATGCTCTGCGGCTCGCGGCTGCGCTCGCGTCCGCGGGTATAGGGCACTATGCAGTAGGAGCAGAAGTTGTTGCAACCCCTCATGATGGATATGAAGCCGTTTGTGGCTGATGCTCCGAGTCTTTTGGGGAGCACGTCGCGGTAGGTCTCGGTGGTGGAGAGGTCGATGTTTATCGCCTTCTCGCCGGTCTCGGCGGCGGCCACGAGATTGGGGAGGTCGAGATAAGAGTCGGGACCGGCCACGATATCCACGCCATATTCCTCTATAAGTCTGTGCTTCAGCCGCTCGGCCATGCAGCCGATTACGCCGATAATCACATTCCGGCCTGATTTGCGGCGCAGGGCATTCCAATATGCTATGCGGGAATATATCTTCTGCTCGGCGTTCTCGCGGATTGAGCATGTGTTGAGCAGTATAGCGGCAGCCTCGCTGTCGTTTTCGGTGGGTTCGTATCCGGCGAGCCCCATCATGGCAGCCACCACCTCGGAATCGGCCACGTTCATCTGGCAGCCGTAGGTCTCTATTTTCACGCGCTTTACCGCGTCTATGTCAGGGTTAAGTTGAAACATCTGCATTGATATTAAAACCGGGCGCCAAGGCCCTTTGAACGTCTCGGTGTCTAACTGAATACGGCGTTGCGCATGTCGCCCGTTTCGGCGTAGGCGCGGTGAAGTGCGAAACAGTTGCCGAGATTATGATATATGTGTCCCGGGCGCGACTGGCGGATGTAGTCGCGGAGGATTTCCCGGTAGTCGGGATGCACACAGTTGTCGATAATACATTTTGCCCTCTGCATGGGGTCTTTTCCTCGGAGATCGGCCACCCCCTGCTCCGTGACGATGACGCGCACGCAATGGTCGGGATGATCCACATGGCTCACCATGGGGACAAACGCCGAGATGCGACCTCCCTTCTGGATGGAGGGGCACAGGAACATCGAGATATAAGCGTTGCGCGCGAAGTCGCCCGAACCGCCGATACCGTTCATCACATACGTTCCGTTGACGTGGGTGGAGTTGACGAAACCGTAGATGTCGCATTCGAGGGCCGTGTTCATGGCGATAAGGCCGAGACGCCTCACGATTTCCGGATTATTCGAAATCTCGGAGGGGCGCATGAGGAGTTTGTCGCGGAAGAACCCTATGTCGGCCATGAAGGAGAGCATGGCCTCGTCGGAGAAAGCGAATCCGCATGTCGACGCGAAACTGCATCTCCCCTCCTTCATGAGGTCGAGCACGGCATCCTGCACAATCTCCGTGAACATCTGGAAGCGGGGTATGTCGGGATTCTCGGCAAGACCGTAGAGGGCGGCGTTGGCCACGTTGCCGACTCCGCTCTGCACGGGAAGGAATTCCTTGGGGAGTTTCCCCTTCTTAATTTCGGAGGCCAGGAAATCGGCCACGTTCTTTCCTATAGCTCGGGTCGTGTCGGTGCGCTCCGTAAACTGCCTTACGCTTTCCGATTCGTTTGAGGGCACCACCCCCACGATTTTAGCCGGCTCGATATGCAGCACCGGGGAGCCGATCCTGTCGGTAGGGTGATAAATCGGAATCTCGCGACGGTGTGGAGGGTCGAAGGGGACGTAGTTGTCGTGGAAGCCACGGAATGAGGTGCTGTAGTAAGAACTGTATTCTATAATCACCTTTTTCGCCATCTGCACGATCGTAGGAGTCATGCCGAGTCCCGCACCGAGAATCACGTCTCCGTTCGGACTCATCTCCGTGACTTCAATTATGGCAACGTCAATGTCGCCTACGAAGCCGTAACGGAGATCCTGGGTCATGTGTGAGAGATGGGGATCATAATAGTTGATCGCTCCGATATTGGCTGCCTCGCGTGTCACGGGCGTTCCCTGATAGGGCGCCCTCTGGGCGATAGCGTCAGCCCTCGTCAACGCACCGTCTACGTAGTCGCTCGTAGATGCGCCGGTGTAAAGGTTTATCTTGAAAGGTTTTCCCTCATTGTGTAGAGCCTCCGCACGCTTTGCGATTGCCATAGGCACCAGTTTGGGGGTGCCGGACGCAGTGAAACCCGACATGGCGACATTATCACCATGGCAGACATGTAGCGCGGCCTCCTCGGCTGTAATGAAAGGAAAACTCATGGTCAGGATTTGGTTTTGTAAGTAAAATTTTTACAAAGGTAGCAAAAAAAAATCAGAAAAGGAAGCAAACAAAAATCAGAAATGGAAGCAAAGAAAGTTACATCAGCCTAATAATCCCCTCAGTTCTCCCAGTCCTCACAGTTCTCCCACTACTCCCAGTCCTCACAAAAAAAAAGAGGCTCCGGCGTTCTGCCGGAGCCTCTTCTAAGGCGGCGATTACCTACTCTCCCGCTTTCGCAGTACCATCGGCGTGATAAGGTTTAACTTCTCTGTTCGGAATGGGAAGAGGTGGAGCCCTTATGCTGTCATCACCTGAATGCGCCTGGAAAGACGCACGACGGAAGCGTGCGGTATATCATCGAAACCAAAGACTACAACTGAGGCTTGTATGTCTTTCTTTTTTCCCGGAATGTATCGGGCAATTAGTACCGCTCGGCTGAACGGGTCACCCCGCTTGCACCTGCGGCCTATCGACGTCGTCGTCTGCGACGGCCCTATTGACGAGATCTAATCTTGGAGTAGGCTTCGTGCTTAGATGCTTTCAGCACTTATCCATACCAGACGCTGCTACCCGGCTGTGCCCCTCGGCGGGACAACCGGTACACAGGAGGTCTGTCCAGCACGGTCCTCTC
>CAMWMD010000045.1 GCA_947175265.1 uncultured Porphyromonadaceae bacterium
TGTTGTTTATAAGAGACAGGTTTCCGACACAGCCGTGTCGGAAACCGTCGTGTCGGAAATGCAAAATTAAAAGTCAATTGAAATTTTTAGGGATATGCAATTTTTTGACAGGGAAAAAGAAACGGCTATGCTGAAAGAAGTGAGAGAATTGAGTAAAGAAAATGCTCAGTTCACTGTGTTGACCGGTCGTCGACGGGTAGGAAAGACATGGCTTGTCACTCATGCTTATGATCCTAATAATATACTGTACTTTTTCGTAGGACGAAAGTCAGAAACTGAATTATGCAAAGGTTTTGTAAAAGAGATTGAAGAGAAGCTTAATATTCCCATATTGGGCGCCCCGGATAAGTTTGCCGAAATATTTGAATTTTTGATGAAATATTCCCAAACTCATACTGTAACTCTCTTTATTGATGAATTTCAAGATTTCCTGCGTATCAACAAATCAATATTCAGTGATATGCAACGCATTTGGGATATCTATAAGGAAAACTCAAAAATCAATCTTATAGTAGGAGGATCTATCTACTCTCTCATATCCAAGATTTTCAAAAATAATAAAGAACCTCTGTATGGACGCCAGACACGATTCATGCGAATAAAGCCGTTTCGCACGTCAGTAATCAAGGAGATACTTCATAAATTCAAACCCGACTATCTTCCCGATGATTTGCTTACAATGTATATGCTTACGGGAGGGGTAGCAAAATATGTAAGTTCATTAATCGATAGTAAGGCTTTCACATCGAAAGCAATGATAGAAAGAGCGGTGGTGGAGGATTCTCCATTTATAACAGAGGGGAAAAATATTCTTCTCGAAGAGTTCGGAAAAGACTCATCAATTTACTTCTCAATTCTTAGCGCCATAGCGACCGGACGCAATACACGCAATGAAATCGAAACAGCAGTAGGTAAAGAAGTGGGAGGATATCTGTCGAAATTGGAGGATGAGTATAATATAATCACTAAATATCTCCCAATTCTCACTCCCAATTCTCAAAAGAACGTACACTATGTAATTGATGATATGTTCTTTAAATTTTGGTTTAGGTTTATCCACAAGTACAACTATATGCTGGAGATAGGAAAATATGACAATCTCCGGAGAATAATATTCAGAGACTACACTACATATAGCGGCAATGTGCTGGAACATTATTTCCGGCAAAAACTTGCTGAAGAAAAGGATATTACCAGGATAGGCAACTGGTGGGACCGAAAAGGAGAGAATGAAATAGATATAATCGCTGAAAATGAAATAGACCGACATTTATATTTCTATGAGGTGAAGCGCCAAAAGGAAAATATAAGTATAGGAGATCTCAAAGAAAAGGCCGAAGCATTCTTCTCCAAAAATAAGATCGCCTCCAAATACGACATCCACTATGCTGGCCTCTCGTTAGAAGATATGTGAGTCTGTGAAATTTTTGCGATTACAATACATTCTCTGAGTTACACTGCTAAAATTGAGTAGTTTAGGCTCTTAAGAGCAGTTGTCATAAATCAAAAGAGGGGGCATTGCAATTTCAGCAATGCCCCCTCTTTTGATTGGATTATGTGAACAGGGTCAGAGACGGACTTTGATTGACGCCTTGCCTACTCTTACGATATAGTACTGCGCCGGGGTGGCTTCAAAGCGAACCTCCGAGCCATCGCTGATGACTGTGCTGCAATGAACGCCTGCAAGATTGTAGAGACCTACTGCCTCACCGGCCTTAACACCGGCAACGTAGATATAGGTTCCCTCTCTTCTTACTTTCACTCCGTCTATCGATACGTTCAGGATACCGCTCTCCTTATCCACGGTTACCTCGCAGGAGGCGCTGAGATCTGAGCCGTCAAGAGTGCTTGCCGTTACGGTGCAGATGCCCTCTGATATGGCCTCAATCAGGCCGTCATCGCTAACGGTTGCCACATCCGGATTGCTGCTCTCCCACTTCACGCTCTTGTCTGTCGCATCATCAGGGGTGACTGTTACGGTAAGTTGTGCCGTTTCTTTCTCATTCAATGTGAGGGTAGTCTCAGAAAGGGAAATGCTCTCAACAAGCACCGGTTTCTCAACATAATTTGTGCGGATCTCCAGCGAGCCGTTAGAGCCCGCCGGCAACAGTATGGAGTTACCTTCGAGTTTATCAATCACCTCCTCACCTTTATAAAGGATGGAGGTGAGCTCAACACCCTCCTCCGGGTTCAGGAAGATACGTGTGCCGCCACCTTCATTGCCCGTCTGAATCTGGGCCCCGTCAAACAAGGCTGCGAAATTACGGTTGGTAGCCGCTCTTTGTTCCTCACCTCTCGTCACACGACGGCTTGCGAACATAACCGCCTCTTCATCTACGCTCCTTACAGCCTCTTCCTGAGCGGCCAACCGGGCTTCCTCCTCAAGGGCATCTGCCCTGAGCATATCCTGATATTCGTCCTCCAATACTGAAGTCACCTTTACTCCCAAATCCATCTTAACAGGGATGCGGTTCTGTATACTATGGAACTTGCCCCACTGCGGCGCGTTAAGGAAGGCGCGGTAGCTGAGGGTCGGAACAATCAATGAGATATAACGTCCTGGAAGGCGTTATTGCCGAGCCGCTTAACATTGTCAGGAATTGTAGGTTTTATCAGTTTACCTTCTCTAAAAGCGCCTTCACCGATTGATTCCAGGGTGACTGGAAGACTCACCTCATCCAACGAGGTGGAATAGAAAGCATAATCACCTATACTCTTCAACTTTGTTGGGAAATAAACCTTATTGAGGTTGCTGCATTCTGCAAGAATCCTGTATGGAAGATAATCCACAATAAAGGAACATTACTGAATTTTCATATTTTATTATTTCCGGAATTCAGAAATATGAATATAAAGTTATCTACAACCAATATTGATTAACTGACTGCAAGTTACAAATATTATCTACACATTGTAGATAAGTTATCTACATCTTTTTTGGCATAATCATATTAAAACAACGGCACCCTCCGCATTCGGAAGATGCCGTTGCTTTAATCAGCCTTTGTTAAGGTCTGACTGCAGGGTTACATACAATTAAGGTAGTTACTTACCCAGTTCGGGAGTCGGTTTGAACTTCACAGTCTTGCGGGCTGCGATAGTGATTTTCTCCTTAGTCTGGGGATTCACGCCTGTACGCTCCGGCTTCTCCACTACTGAGAATGTACCGAATCCGATGAGCTGTACCTTGTCGTCATTGGCGAGTGCCTGTGCTATTGATTCCAGACACGCATCAAGGGCAGCCTTGGCAGCCACCTTGTTCAATCCTGCTTTCGCAGCGATTTCATTTACAAGATCTCCTTTGTTCATAGTTATAATCTATTCTTTTATAATTTTAACATTCTACGGGTTTCATACCGTTCTTCATCTTATCAACAACCGAAAGGGGTAAAAATATCACGCATATGCCTATTTTTTTGAAAAAAAGTCATTTTAAACCAATCCCAACACCCCTTCGGACTACCTTAAAACTATCTTTTGACAGCGTCACGGACATATTATTCCCCAACTCATTACTGAATCTTGCGTTTTTTAATATACTTTTGTAATTTTGCAGCATGTTTGATTCCAACAAAGGTGGCTTTCTGGCTTCAATTCCGCCCGTCACCAAAAACCTCATAATTATAAATCTTATCGTATGGCTCGCCGAAGCACTCTTCCCCCGCTTCTCCGATGTCATAATACGTCATTGCGGCCTACACTTCATAACGGCATCGCATTTCAACCCCATTCAACTTATAACATACCTTTTCGTCCATTCCCCCTCATCCCCGGCTCATGTGATTTTCAACATGTTCACCCTATGGATGTTCGGCTCCACTCTCGAGAGGGTATGGAATTCCAAAAGGTTCTTCGTCTTCTATTTCATTTGCGGAATAGGAGCCGCGCTCGTGCAGGAACTCGTTTGGGCGCTCACCTGCATGCACGACTATATCTCCGCAATAGCCCGGCAGAACCTCATAACCTACGACAACGCTAAAGCACTCGTCGAACAGGCAATAGCCGCAGGAAATGAAGGATGGCTCGGAAACATCGAGCAATTCAAGAACATGCTCGTCACCATTGGAGCCTCCGGTGCGGTCTACGGCCTTCTCCTCGGATATGCATTCGTGTTTCCGAATCAACCTCTCTACATTTTCTTCATCCCCGTCCCCATCAAGGCAAAATATATGGTGATAGGATACGGCGTGATTGAATTCTTCCTCGGACTCGGAAACGCCGATATGGTGGCACACTTCGCGCATCTCGGTGGTATGCTTTTCGGATTGGTGATACTCCTCTATTGGAAAAAGAAAGGTACTTTATATGGGGGCGGCTTTTATTGACAGATGCACACGTATATGCGGATCGAGAATGCTCGTCGCGCTTCTGCTTATTAATGTGGCGGTATTCCTCCTGGCCTGGGGTGCTATAATCATCGGAAATGCCTGGGGACTCCCGGGCAACTTCACCCTGCCCTGGCTCTGTGTCTCGGCTGACCCTCTCGCCGTGCTGTATCATCCCTGGACACCGATCACGTATATGGTGACTCAGTACTCCTTCCTGCATCTCCTATTCAATATGCTATGGCTGTTTTGGTTCGGCAGATTGCTCCAGACCACCCTCTCCGACCGTCATCTTATCCTCCTGTACGTCGGCGGAGGTCTGACGGGTGCCTTATTCTTCATGCTGGCCACACTTGCCTTCTCCCCCTCGGGAGCCTACCTCTCCGGAGCTTCCGCCTCAGTGCTCGCCATAATCACTGCCTGTGCCTTCCGCACACCCGATATGCGACTGATGCTGTTCCTCTTCGGCGAAGTGAAACTGAAATGGATAGCCATAGGATGTATTGTGCTCACTTTCGCCGGAGTCGGCGGTGGGAACCCCGGCGGACAGGCGGCTCACATAGGCGGCCTTCTTTTTGCCGTAGCATTCTCACTCCTTCTCAAAAAAGGTATCGACCTCTCCCGCCACCTCCCCCTACATAAGGACGGCGCCATAAGGATAAGGCGTAAGAACGTGCGCCGCAAGCCCGAGGCGCTCGCCAAGGCTGTCAACGGACGCCTGACTGATACCGACCGTCTTGACCAACTCCTTGACAAAATTCGCCTCTCAGGCTATTCCTCCCTATCACGGGGTGAACGCCAGGAACTTAACGCCCTGTCGCGAAAGTTAAACAATTAGTCAACTCCCGTAACCAAATATAATGTAATTATGAAAATACCCCTTTTGAATCCCATATTCAGGATGGTGATGAGGATAGTCTCGATCATTGTGTTCCTCCTCACAATCATTTCGGCTTTCGGGGGAAGAATGAATCCGGAATATCTCACCATCCCCTCCGTATTGTGTCTTGCCCTTCCCTACTTCGCCATCCTTACCGGATTGCTCATAATTTTCTGGGCTGTCACGAAAAGAGTGATTTTCACCGTCCTGGGTGTGTTGACGCTCGTTGTCTGTGCCGGTCCCCTTTCCCTGGCTTTCCCGCTGAGTTCCAAGAAACACGCCGAGGAGGGAAACACCACCTTCAAGATTATATCCTGGAATGTGCTCCACACTGACGATATACGAAAACCCGAGTATGGTGGGAACCGCGCCGTAGAGTTCATGATTAATTCAGGCGCCGACGTAATCTGTCTCGCCGAACTCCTGAATTTCAGCCCTAAGGAATTGAAGAAGGCAAGCCCGCAGTTGATCGACAGCCTCATTCGCCTATACCCTTTCCGGGCAGGCCTGGCTTCAACTGATATCAAGGTGCTCTCGAAATATCCTGTACACCACCTCGGCATCACCGATAAAAAAGGGGGGAAACAACCGCGTTTTGACTTCTTCGCGGTCAATTTCCCCGGCAGCAGGATTCTGAATATAGGTATGGTGCATCTATATTCTTACGACCTCTCCGAGGAGGAGCGCAACGTCATGAAGGATATGAAAAGTGTGGGCGGTGCAAAAGAGAGCGTGAAGGAACTCAAAGGGTCTATCCTCTCGAAACTACGCAATGCCTTCCGCCGTCGTGCCGAGAACGCTACCGAACTCCGTGAGGTGATAAATTCTTTCCGTCCCTCATCTCCCCTCATAATCTGCGGCGACTTCAACGATGTCCCGGCTTCATGGGCATACAACAAGATTAAAGGTGAGGATATGAACGACGCTTACGTCGAGACCAATTTCGGCCCGGCCATCACCTACAATCTCCACGGTTTCTATTTCCATATCGACCAGATGCTTTACAGGGGTAACATTAAGGCCCTGAGCCTGAAAGTGGATAAAATCAATACTTCCGACCATTACCCTCTGGTCGGCGAATTTGAATTCACCAACCCCGAGAAATAATCTCAAACCAACAAAACCCTAAAAATACTTTACTCATGAAACATCATTTCTTAAAACTGGCGGCTGCCCTCCTTATAGGCTCCGCCGCAACTCAAGGAATTATGGCTGAGACACACGTCAACCCATTCTTGGAGGAGTATACCGACAAATACCGTATCCCTCCCTTCGAGCAGATTCAGATTTCTGATTTCATACCGGCCATAAAGGCGGGTATCGAAGAGCAGGATAAGAATATGTTCGCCATCATCGCCAACCGCGCAGTGCCCGACTTCGACAATACAATCCTCCCTCTGGAGAATATCTCGCCGATTCTCGACCGTGTGGCAGGTGTCTTCTATCATTACGACAGCGCCCTAACCACCGACGAATTTGCAGCAATGGCCGAAGAGGCAATTCCTCTCCTGAACGAGGCCTCCAACCAACTCAACCTCAATGACGCCCTTTTCCAGAAGGTGAAGGCCGTCTATGACTCGCGCGACCGCCTGGGGCTTACTCCCGTGCAGAAACGTGTCGTAGAGAAGTATTACAGAAGTTTCGAGGAACGTGGTGCCGCTCTATCCCCCGAGAAGAAGGAGCAACTGATAAAGGTCAACGACCGCCTATCGCAACTCTTCATTCAGTTCAACAAAAACCTGCTGAATGCCACGAACTCATTCTTCGTGACCGTTTATGATGAGTCAGACCTCGCCGGGCTCCCCGAGTCTTCCGTCGCACAGGCGGCCGAGGCTGCCAAGGAACGCGGCCTTGACGGACTCTGGGTTTTCACCCTTCATGCTCCAAGCCGTCTCCCCGTCCTTCAGTATGCCGACAACAGAGGGCTCCGCGAGGCTATCTACAAGGGCTACACCACTCTCGCATCTTTCGGCCAGAACAATAACTATCCCGTAATCGAGGAGATTGTAAAACTTCGTGCCGAGAAAGCGAAAATAATGGGATTCGACAATTTCGCCCAGATGATGACCTCCCGCGTAATGGCCAAGACTCCGGAGGCTGCCACAAACCTTCTCATGCAGGTGTTTGAGCCTGCCGTAAAGAGGAGCCATGAGGAAGTGGCCGACATGCAGGCTTACGTGGATGCTGACAACGGCGGGTTCAAGATCGCTCCCTGGGATTACTATTATTATGCCGAAAAGGTTAAGAAGCAGAAGTTTGACCTTGACGAATCCGACGTGCGCCCCTACTTCTCTCTCGAGAATGTGCGCAAGGGTCTATTCGATTGCGCCGAAAAACTTTATGGCATAAAGATGGTGGAGATGCCCGACGCTCCTAAGTATATGGACGAGGTGACCGTCTATGAGGTGGTCGACAGCAAGACCGGAGAACATGTGGCAGTGTTCATGACCGACTATTTCCCCCGTGCCTCAAAGCGTCAGGGTGCTTGGATGGAGCAGTTGCAGAGTTGCGGACTATACGAGGATGGCGAACGCCGCCCTATCGTATATAACGTAGGCAATTTCACCCCCCCGGCCGGCGATTCTCCTGCCCTTCTCACCCTTGATGAGGTGGAGACCACTTTCCATGAGTTCGGCCATGCTCTCCAGGCGATCCTCTCACGTGCCCCCTACCGCTCGATAGCCGGCACTAACGTTGACCGTGATTATGTGGAGATGTGCTCGCAGATTAACGAACATTGGGCATTCGAGCCTGAGGTGCTGAAGTCTTATGCAAAGCACTATAAGACCGGCGAACCTATCCCTGATGAACTCGTGGCCAAACTTGAGGCTGCCTCCAACTTCAACCAGGGCTTCACCGCTACCGAACTCGCGGGAGCTGCGCTCCTTGACCTCGCATGGGGCCAGACTGACGGCGAAAATGTGAATGTGCCCGCCTTCGAGAAGGAGTTTGCCGAGAAAATTGGTATGCCGGAGGAGATCACCTACCGCTACCGCTCTCCCTATTTCAAGCATATATTCGGAGATGACGGCTATGCTTCCGGCTACTATACCTACCTCTGGAGCCAGGTGCTCGAGGCCGATGCTTGGGAGACTTTCAAGAAGAAAGGGATTTTCGACAAGAAGACTGCGGCTTCGTTCAAGAAAAATATCCTTGAGAGCGGCGACACTGAAGATGCTATGGTGCTCTTCAAACGCTTCACAGGTCACGAACCCGACCCGAAGGCTCTCCTCCGTCTTCGTGGCCTTGACAAATAATTCACGTCTGCATGGATGATATCTATATGAAACGCGCCCTTCAACTCGCTCACGGAGGTGAAGGGCGCGTTGCTCCCAATCCTATGGTGGGAGCGGTGATTGTGGCCGACGGACGAATCATCGGCGAGGGGTTTCATCGCACTTTCGGCGGACCCCACGCTGAAGTCAATGCTATCCGTTCGGTAAGAGAGAAAGACTGGCACCTTCTAAAGGAAGCTAATATCTACGTCACCCTTGAACCGTGTTCACATTACGGTAAGACTCCACCCTGCGCAAAACTCATCATCGACACTGGAATACCTAACGTCGTGGTAGGCGCGCCTGACCCTAATCCGCTTGTGGCGGGAAGGGGGATAAGGATGCTTCGCGAGGCGGGTATCGACGTGAAGGAAGGTGTGTTGCTTGAGGAGTGTCTGGAGATAAACCGTCGTTTCATGACGGCACAGACCTCCGGCCGACCCTGGATTCAACTGAAATGGGCACAGAGTGCCGACGGCTTCATGGCCGCTTTGGATGAAAATGGAAACCCTAAACCCGTAAAATTCTCGTCCCCCCTATCTTCTGTATGGATGCACCGTGAGCGCGCCAATGCGGAAGCGATAATGGTGGGCCCGAATACTTACCGCATAGATTCACCCCGCCTGAACGTGAGGCTGTGGGGGGGCAAAGACCCGAGGATTGTCATCCCGGAGGGTCATGTGGACTGTGCCCGACTGGCGGAAAGCCTGCGCGCCGAAGGCATCAACTCCCTGATGGTAGAGGGAGGGCCGACACTCCTGCGCAGCTTCATAGAGGCTGACCTTTTCGATGAATTACGTGTAGAAACCGCTCCCCTGACTCTCGGAGAGGGATTGCGCGCACCGGAGATTCCCGCCGGATTGAAGTCGGTACATTCCGAATGCTTCAGAGAGAACACCGTTTCCACATTCAGACGTTAAAAAGCCCTAAAAAAGACTTATTTGTAAAAATGCCACCCATTTCTGTTTATTATTTTCCGAAGAAATACTAATTTTGCAGATTGTAACAAGTGCCTACCCGTGGGTTTACGTCTGATATTACCCGAGGGAACGCACAAACCAACGACATCTACAGTGAAAGAATTTTTCAATATCCGCCGCTCTATCTTGAGTGTGGCAGTCGGGTTATTAATCGGGATGGGCTTCTCTTGCAACTCCAAGTCATCTGACGATGAGATGGAGATTGCCGTAACCCCGTCAACGGTCGCCGTCAACAAATTCTCCCTGAAGGCTAAATCCGAGGTGGCCCCGGCTCTTGACTCGGTATTCTTCTCTATCGACCTTGACCATGCCGTCATTTTCAATGCCGATTCCCTCCCCAAGGGCACGAACGTATCTTCCCTTGTGCCGGTGATTTCATTTGCCGCGAAAATGTCAAAAGCAGAGATTGCCGTAATCGGTGAACAGGGAGATACTATTAAGAAGATTGACTACCTCCAGACCACTACCGACAGCGTCGACTTCTCAAAGAGAGTGGTGCTGAACGTCTCTTCAGCCGACGGACTGAACTCCCTCGAATACCGCCTTAAGGTAAACATCCATAAACAGAACCCCGACTCCATCGGATGGGAAAGAATCGACGTGAGCAAACTCCCTTCACGCCTCGACAACCCCGTGGCTCGCAAAACTGTCGTAAAGGGCGACACTCCCTACTCATTTGTGCAGGAGGCAGACAATTCATTCTCTATCTGCCGGGCCACCGACATTTTCAAAAACGAATGGACCTCTACCCCCCTCACACTCCCCTTCTCTCCGAAACTTGAGAGCCTCGTGGCTTCTGACGACGCTTTCTTCACCGTTGATGACAATGGCGCGCTCTATACATCTCAGGATGGCATCTCTTGGACAGAGTTGGCCTCCGGATGGCAGTCTGTGATCGGTATCTACGGCGCTGACACCGTGATTGGGCTCAAACAGAGCGGCGATAATCTTATCCACGTCTCTTACTCAGACGGCACCGAGAAAGAAGGTGGTATCATACCGGGTGATTTCCCGATATCCGGACGCTCCCCTTTCAAGACCATATCCAACAAATGGGCCGAAGTGCCTACCGGATTTTTCGTCGGTGGCGTTTGCCGCGACGGTTCCCTATCCGGCGCAACATGGGGCTTTGACGGTAATGTCTGGGCTAAACTAAACGAGTCTCTCCCTGAGATGGAAGGTACCTCTATCGTAAAATATACAATGTTCCGTAAGGCTCCTTCCGCCGTCAACTCCTCAAAGGATTTCGATGCCTGGCTGATAATCGGCGGTTTGCTCTCCGACAATTCTCTCAACCGGAATGTCTATATGTCGTTCGACAATGGCGTGACTTGGCAGAGAACAGGCGACACCATGTCGCTCCCCGCCACATTCCCCGCCGTGGCCGGAGCGGACGCCTTCACCCTGGACAAGCGTCTCGAGGCCGACCTTGCCGATGGCTGGACCAACGTCAGGTCTGCTGGTACTCGTGCGGATTACGAAATAATCGGCACCGACATATTCTGGGACTGCCCCTACATATTCATTTCTGGAGGCTATGCCCCCGACGGGACACTGTCGCAGGATATTTGGCGTGGCGTGCTCATGAGACTGAACTTTACCCCTCTCATCTGATGAGGCTACGCTCTTTCCTACTCCCCCTCCTCCTCTCGCTCCTCCCCCTATGCGATCTCTTCGCTCAGGAAGACTACAGGTTTGACATGGGAGGAGGTCTTGGAATGACCGGTTATCTGGGGGATGCCAACACCTCTAATCTCTGGAGTCACCCCTCCTGGGATGCGGAACTTCTGTTCAGGTATATCATGAATCCCCGCTGGGCACTCAAGACAAACCTCTATGCAGGTGGTCTCTCGGGCAATACCGCCGACATGACCAACGTCCTTCCCGAAGGAAACGACTACCGATTCTCCACGACATTCTACGAAATCGGTGAATTGGCGGAGTTCAACTTCTTCAATTATGGAATGGGGGAATATTACCGTAAACTCAAACGGCTCTCATCCTACATAACCGGAGGTCTCGGTGTCACATTATGGACCATTGCAGGGAAAACAAACGCGGCCTTTTCCATCCCTTTCGGATTCGGCCTCAAATATAAGCCGAGCAGAAGGCTCAATCTCGGTGTGGAGTTCTTGATGAAGAAGACTTTCTCCGACCGTCTTGACGGTCAACGGCTTGACGACCCTCTCGGGATTAAGAGCAGTTTCATGAAGAACACCGACTGGTATTCCACCCTTACGTTCACCGTAAGTTATGAATTTAGCAAACGTTGTGCTGTGTGCAACTACAAAGACTGACTATCATGGATTCATTACAAGATAAAATAGCGACCCTTGACCGCCATAGAATGCCGGTGCATGTGGCAATGATCATGGACGGTAACGGCCGTTGGGCCAAACGACAGGGATTCATGCGCAGTGACGGACACGCCGAAGGCGTCTCGACCGTGCATCGCGTCACAAAGATGTCGTCTGACCTCGGGATTAAATACCTCACTCTATATGCCTTCTCGACCGAGAACTGGAACCGCCCCAATGAGGAGGTCTCCACTTTGATGTATCTCATCGGATGGGCTATAGAGAGAGAACTCCCGGAGTTGCTCCGGAACAACGTCCGCATTCATCTCATCGGCGATATCGAGCGCATCCCCGAGGATGCACGCAAACGCCTTTTCGATGCCCGCGATGCAACTGCTCATTGCACGGGCCTGCAACTCCTCATGTGCCTCAGTTATTCATCCCGCTGGGAGATTACGGAGGCGGCTCGCAAGATTGCACGAAAGGTGCTGAAAGGCGAACTTGACCTCGACAAAATCACGGAGGAAACTTTCGCCGACAATCTCGCAACAGCCGGAATACCTGACCCTGACCTCCTCATCCGCACCGGAGGCGAGGAGAGAATCTCAAACTATCTCCTCTGGCAAATCGCATACAGCGAACTTTATTTCACGCCTGTGCTCTGGCCGGATTTCTCCGACAGCGACTATGCCGACGCACTCCTCGATTTCCAGAACAGGGAACGAAGATTCGGAAAGACAAGCGAACAGGTACAGAATGAAGATTAACCAACCATCACCCCACTACACTCGAATAATGAAAAATCTGCTGAAGATTTCATTGATGGCTCTCGCATGCTGCAACGCCCCTGCCGCATTCGCCCAGAATGAAGCATTGCCCCTGCCTGCCGACACCATCTATAATCCTGACATAATTTATTCCCCCATTCCAAAATCTTACGAGATTGCCGGAATTAAAGTGGAGGGTATAAATCATGTCGATGATTACATCATTATAGCAAACTCAGGTCTCTCTGTCGGCCAACGTGTTGACGTCCCCGGAGATGCTCTGTCGCTTGCCACAAAAAGACTCTGGCGGCAAGGACTATATTCCAAGGTGAAGATCTCGGCCGAGAAGATTGCCGGCGATAAGGTGTGGCTCCTGATTTCTCTCTTGCCCCAGCCCAGAATGTCGGAAATGAGATTCTCCGGTGTGAAGGGGGGTGAGAAGAAGGATATCGAGGAGAGGCTCTCGATGGTAACCGGGCAGCAGATTACACCCAATATCGTAGCACGCGCCACAAAGCTCATCAAGGATTACTACAGTTCCAAAGGGTTCAAGAATGCGGTGGTCAATATCCGCCAGGTCCCCGACCTTTCAAAAGAGAACCAGATTTTCCTTGACGTGGATGTCGACCGCCACAACAAGGTTAAGGTCCACAAGATATACATCGATGGTAACGAGGTGCTTTCCGACCGTAAGGTGAAGGGGGCGATGAAGAAGACTAATGAGAACGGAAATATCCTAAACCTCTTCAAGCAGAAGAAGTTTGTGGATTCCGATTACAAGGACGACAAGAACCGTATCCTTGAGAAATACAACGAACTCGGCTACCGCGACGCCCGCATTCTGCGTGACAGCGTAGTCAAGTATGACGACGACCATGTCGACGTGTATATTGATGTGGAGGAGGGTAAGAAATACTATATCTCCGATATCAACTGGGTGGGCAACTCCGTGTATCCTACCGAGGTGCTCAGCAATGTGCTCGGAATATATCCCGGAGATGTCTACAACCAGAAACTCCTTGATAAACGTACACGCACAGACGATGATGCCGTGAGCAACCTCTATCTTGACAACGGCTACCTCTTTTTCACCCTAATCCCCATTGAGGAAAACGTGCAGGGCGATAGCATTGCCTTGCAGATGAGGGTCATAGAGGGTCCGCAGGCAAGAATCAACCGCGTAGTTATCAACGGCAACGACCAGTTGTTCGAGAAAGTCATTCGCCGTGAGCTCAGGGTGCGCCCCGGCGACCTCTTCTCGAAGTCTGACCTCATGCGTTCAGCCCGTGAAATCGCCGCCTCAGGCCATTTCAACCCTGAGACAATGGACATACAGCCGCAACCGAATGAAGACGACGGCACCGTCGACATTGTGTTCAATCTTGAATCGAAGGCTAACGATAAGGTGCAACTCTCGTTCGGCTGGGGACAGACAGGCGTCACCGGACAGGTGGCCCTCTCCTTCTCCAACTTCTCCATAAAGAACCTCTTCAATCCCGGCTCCTACCGTGGCATCATCCCGCGTGGCGACGGCCAGACCTTCTCCATCGCGGCTCAGACCAACGCCAAGTATTATCAAAGTTACAGCATCTCATTCTTTGACCCCTGGCTGGGAGGAAAGCGTCCCAACTCTCTATCCGTAAGTCTTGACTACAGCCGCTCAACAGGTATCAACTCAAGTTATTATACCGACAGGTGGATGAACAGCGGATTGTATTCCATCTACAACATGGGCACATACAACAGTTATGACTCCGGATACTACTACCAGAATGCCTACGACCCGAACAAGGTGCTCCAGATGGCAGGTGTGAGTGTCGGTTTCGGTACACGACTGACTTGGCCCGACGACTATTTCCAGTTCCAGGCTTCTCTTTCCTACCGCTGGTATTATCTCAAAAACTGGGAATACCTCTACTACATGAACAACGGCGTGTCTAACTCGCTGACCCTCGGGCTGTCTCTGTCGCGCACAAGTATCGACCAGCCCATCTATCCCCGCCGTGGTTCATCTTTCGGTGTCGACGTCACACTCACCCCTCCGGCATCCCTCTTCAACCATCAGAGCAACTGGGCTCTCCTTGCCAAAGAGGCGGCGCGTACAAATCCCGATACCGAACAGCAGGAAGCGGCTGCAAAGAAACTCTACAAATGGATTGAATATTGGAAAGTCAAGTTCAAGAGCCGCACCTACACTCCCCTCACGGATCCTGACGGACAATGGACCCTCGTGCTCATGACACGTGCCGACTTCGGCCTGCTCGGATCTTGGAACAAACACTTCAAGACACCCTTCGAGACCTTCTATTTCGGCGGCGACGGTATGTCAGGAAGTTATACCTACGCTACGGAGACTATTGCGATGCGCGGTTATGAGAACGGACAGTTCACCCCCTGGGGTTACGAAGGTTACGCCTACGGACGTTTCGGAATGGAACTCCACTTCCCCTTCATGCTTCAGCCGACAACCACAATCTATGCACTCGCTTTCGCAGAGGCCGGTAACTGTTGGACCGATGTGAAGGATTTCTCACCCTTCAACCTCAAGAGAAGCGCCGGTGTCGGTGTCCGCCTCTATCTGTCTATGCTCGGTTTCCTCGGCATCGACTGGGGTTACGGTTTCGACAAGGTGTGGGGCACTCGTGGCGGTAGCCAACTCCACTTCGTGCTTGGTCAGGAGTTCTGATTCTTTGGCCCGTTCAACCCTTTATCCCCTATTTCCGTTTAAACTATCGGGGAGGTTGAGAGTCTGTATTACCGAACGCTTCCCCATGAAGTGTCTTCGTAATGTTTAATCTAAAAGAGTCTATTTGTATGAGAAAGATATTATTTTCACTGATTCTCCTTCTGGCAACCGCCGGACTGGCTCACGCCCAGAAATATGCCCTGATCGATATGGATTATATACTCCGTAACGTGCCGGCTTACGAGATGGCCAACGAACAGTTGAATCAGGTCTCACAACGCTGGGAAAAAGAGGTAAACAACCTCTCCAAGGAGGCCGAGACAATGTATAAGAACTATCAGAGCGACATGGTGTTCCTAACCGACGACCAGAAGAAAAAGCGTGAGGAGGATATTGTCGCTAAGGAGAAGGAGGTCACCGATACCCGATACAAGTATTTCGGCCCCGAAGGTGAACTCTTCAAGAAAAGACAAGCCCTCATGAAGCCTATCCAGGAGGATGTCTACAACGCTGTCAAGGCTGTGGCTGAAGAGAGGGGTTACCAGACAATTTTCGACCGCGCCTCTTCCCAAAGCATCGTCTTCGCATCCCCCAAGATCGACGTCAGCAACGAAGTGCTTGCAAAATTGGGTTATTCAAAATAATTTCCTTAATTTTGCAATGAAGTTGTTTAAACCTTTTCTTTTCTGAGATTTTATCAGATCTTTGGAAAATACAAATCCCGAAAAAAAGGTCTAAAAACAACTTAAACTATAATTTTCAAATTCCAAAATAAAAATATAAACCCGTAATGTTCAAGAAACTTTTATTGGTGGCAGCCCTGATTCTTCCTATGCTCGCCTCCGCACAGACCCTTAAGATCG
This sequence comes from uncultured Porphyromonadaceae bacterium, assembly GCA_947175265.1. Classification (GTDB taxonomy): domain Bacteria; phylum Bacteroidota; class Bacteroidia; order Bacteroidales; family Muribaculaceae; genus Lepagella. The sequence continues at coordinate 16,074 of CAMWMD010000045.1, forward strand.
GTCTCGTCGATACAAACGACATCATCTCCAAACTCCCCGACACTGCCGCTGCACAGAAGCAGATAGAGGAGACTTCCAAGAAATATGACGACGAATATGCCAAACTTGGTGAGGAGATGAAACGCCTATATGACGAACTCCAGAAGATGGGGGAGAACGAACTCCCCGCTATCAAGGAGCGCAAGACTCGCGAATTTACAGACTATCAGCAGAAGATGCAGCAGTTTGAGCAGACTGCAATGCAGCATCTCCAGAATCTTCAGGGTGAACTCATGGCCCCCATCATGCAGAAGGTGCGCAACGCTATCGAGGCTGTGGGCAAAGAGGGTGGTTATTCTCTCATTCAGGACAAGAATCCCCAGATCACACTCTATTTCGCCGCTCCCGTTGTGGATGCCACTCCGGAAGTGAAGGCCAAACTGGGAGTGAAATAATCTGACATGATATCATCAAAGAAGCGGTGCTCCCACGGGCTCCGCTTCTTTTCTTTATTCACATCCCCCTATACCCATATCGCTAACATTATCACCCTTTTCCTATGATCGGTGTCTTCGACTCAGGCTATGGCGGCCTTACCATTCTCAAGGAGATGCAGAAATATCTGCCCGATTACGACTATCTCTATCTCGGCGACAATGCACGGGCTCCGTATGGCTCCCGCTCCTTTGATATAGTATATGATTTCACGCTCCAGGCCGTGAAGGCCCTTTTCAAGCGGGGATGTCCTCTTGTCATTCTCGCCTGCAACACTGCATCGGCAAAGGCCCTGAGGTCGATCCAGCAGAACGACCTCCCTCTAATCGACCCTACAAAGAGGGTTTTGGGTATAATCAGGCCTACCGTGGAGTGCCTCCCGGAAATAACACGTTCCGGACATATCGGCCTTATCGCCACACCCGGAACTGTCAACAGTCATTCATATAGGATGGAACTCGAGAAGATGCACCCCTCGATGACAATCACCGAGTATGCATGCCCCATGTTCGTGCCGCTGGTGGAGAACAACGAGGCCGATTCTCCCGGTGCTGATTATTTCGTGAAGAAATATATCGACGGCATAATGGCCATTGACCCCGACATAGACACTCTCGTGCTGGGGTGTACACATTACCCCCTCCTCTCCGCTAAGATAAAAAAATATCTCCCCCCGCATGTAAACATTCTCGCTCAGGGGGAGATCGTGGCCGATAGTCTCGCCGACTATCTCAGGAGGCATCCCGAAATGGATGAGAGATGTTCCCGCATGGGCACCACTGAATTTCTGACAACCGAAAATCCCGAGAAATTCAATATTCTGGCCTCTCTTTTCCTCGGAAAGTCGGTTGAGGCGGAAAGAATCTCACTTCCGTCATAAACGCATGATTAATTATTAAACGCATGATCAATTATTGGAAAAATGGCAGACGTATATCTTGAGAAACTGAAAAGCCTACTCCCGGCTGAGGCAATACCCGAACTGGATGCCTATATCCTATCACATCCCGATTCCGACACTGCCCTGACCATACGGGGAATGAAACATTGGGCTTTGGGGAACCGCGCACTCGCTATAAAGGATTATCATGCCGCGCTGGCTGTAAATCCAGCCTCTGATGCGAGACAAGCACTCGAAGTCGCCAATGCTATTCTTGATTTTTACAATAAAGACCTCCTTAACCCTTGATACGCCATTTCTTGAATCCGTAGTACGTCAATCCTCAAATCCTTGATACGCCAATCCTCGATGTAGTTCAGCAACCCCAAACACGATTTCTCATCGCTCCACCCTGCGGGTAGACCATGAGGCCGCGGTCAAAACTCCAGCCGCGTGAGTGATTGCGGATATACAGTTTCGTCAATCCCCTCACATCCCCAATCTTGCGCCGCATCTCGGCAATAACCTCCGAGACGCTCCCTATTCCATTCATCATAAACTCTACAAGAGTGCGTCCTCCCATTGTGAGTCGTGCGAATATCCTGTCGCCCTTCTCTATCTTATATCTATCCTTATCCATAATCATTTTTATATTTAGTTCCTTATTTCACCACAAAATTACAACCTGTCGCTGCCAAATGATTGCACCAGTATGTTAAATTAGATTTAATACTCTTATCTGTCAGAGAAAACTGCTAACTTTGCAACAGATATAGGCCGCAGGAATGGTGGAATGGTAGACACGAAGGACTTAAAATCCTTTGGCCTTTACCGGCTGTGCGGGTTCGAGTCCCGCTTCCTGTACCTCGCTCGAAGGGCGGCAGTCTTCACGATTGCCGCCCTTCTTTTTAATTTTTACACTTCAACTACTCTATGCCTGCCAAACGTATCATTCCCTGTCTCGACGTCAAGAACGGTCGTACTGTTAAGGGAGTTAATTTCGAGGGGCTTACCGATGTCGGTGATCCCGTTGAACTCGGTGCCAGATATGCCGAAGAGGGTGCCGACGAACTCGTGTATCTTGACATTAGCGCATCAAAGGAGGAGAGAAACACATTCACCGACCTTGTGCGCAGGATTGCCGAACGAATCAATATACCATTCACCGTTGGTGGAGGAATTTCTTCCTTGGAAGATGCCGCACGTCTTCTGGAGGCGGGCGCGGATAAAATCACCGTCAACACCGCTGCCGTAAACAATCCTCAACTCGTTGCGGAAATTGCCGCAAGATATGGCAGGCAATTCGTCGTTGTGGCAATCGACGCGAAACAGCGCGACGGTAAATGGATGGTGACTACCCACGGTGGCTCACGTTTCACTGACCGCGAACTTTTCTCTTGGGCTAAAGAGGTGGAGAAACTCGGTGCCGGCGAAATTCTTTTCACCTCCATGGATCATGACGGAACGAAGAGCGGATATCCCTGCGAGACGTTCGCTCGCCTCTGCGATTCACTATCAATCCCTGTGATAGCTTCCGGTGGTGCCGGCTCGGCTCAGGATATTGTCCGAGTGCTCGACGAGGGGAATGCCGACGCCGCTCTCGCCGCAAGCATTTTCCATTACCGCGAGACTACGGTCGGCAAACTGAAAAAGGAACTTAAAGATAAAGGTATTGACGTAAGGTTATGAACAGTATTGCTTTCGAGGATTTCAACCTCTCCAAATGCGCCGACGGGCTGCTCCCCGTCATAATTCAGGATGCCGTTTCAATGAAAGTCCTGATGCTCGGATACATGAACCGTGAGGCTTTTGATAAGACTGTTGTATCCGGAAAGGTGACTTTCTTCAGCCGCACAAGAAATACACTGTGGACTAAAGGGGAAACCTCCGGAAATTTCCTTAACGTCGTGGATATGTACGTTGACTGCGATGGCGACACCCTCCTCATTAAGGCAAACCCGGTGGGTCCCACATGCCACCGTGGCACAGAGGCTTGTTTCGACACCCCTTCTGAAGAGGGGTTCATAAAGAAACTTTCTGCCCTGATACAGCGCCGCCACGCTGAGATGCCCGACAATTCCTACACCACTCGCCTTTTCATTAAGGGTGTGAAGAAAATAGCGCAGAAAGTCGGCGAGGAGGCGGTGGAATCTGCTATCGAGGCCGTCGACGGAAACCGTTCCCGCTTCATCTACGAGGCCGCTGACCTGATGTACCATTATCTCGTCTTGCTCGAACAGATGAACGTCACTATCCCCGACATAGAGCGCGAACTCCAGTTCCGCCATTCATGACAAAATGCCCCTGCCCATCCGATTATTGGGCAGGGGCTTAATTTTTTCCCTATTATATGCGCTTTTGTCAGCGTCCTATGCGGCTGAGTAGGTCGGCGACGGCTTCGGCAGGAGTGGCAGCCACTTCAAGGCATTTGATGAACTGCGAGCCGATTATTGCCCCGCTGCTGTAGCGGCATGCCTCGTCGTATGTTCCCTTGTTGGATATACCGAAACCTATCAGGCGCGGATGACGGAGATTCATGTCGTTGATTCTCTTGAAGTAGGCCACCTGCTCCTCCGTGAAACGGTCGCGAGCGCCTGTTGTGGAGGCCACGGAGACCATATAGATGAACCCTTCGCAATGCTCGTTGATGAGGCGTATACGCTCTTCCGAGGTCTCGGGGGTTATAAGCATTATGACCGGTATATCATATTTCTCACTCAATCCCTTATAGTCGCTCAGATAATTGGCAAACGGCAAATCGGGTATTATCACCCCGTCAATACCTGCTTCCTTTGCCTTGCGGAAAAATTCCTCCTCTCCCATCTGCATGATGGGATTGATATACCCCATGGCGATGAAGGGGGTGTCGGGATTGCTTTTCCTCGCCTCCTTAACCTGATCGAGAAGCATACGGAGGGTCATCCCGTTACGCAACGCTATCGTTCCGCTATGCTGTATCACCGGGCCGTCGGCCATAGGGTCAGAGAATGGTATCCCAACCTCTATCATATCCACTCCTCCCCGGCAGAGCGCGTTGATCACCTCAACTGTTGAGTCTATGCGGGGAAATCCGGCGGTAAAATACACCGATAGCAAATCTTTTTTCTTTATGTCAAGCAATTTATGCAATCTGTTCATATCCTTATCTGTTTAATGAATTTTCTTAAAAGCGCCACATCCTTTATTGCCGGCGCTGACTCAAACCTGCTGTTCAGGTCTATCCCGGCAAACCGGGGATGGCTCATATCCTTCAAAAGAAAGGCATCTTCCGGGCCTATCCCTCCGCTCAGGAGGAAAGGCACTTTTCCGGTATAAGCCCCGAGAAGTGTCCAATCGAATTTTCTCCCGGTGCCTCCGCGTGCGGCCGATGCCGTATCGAAAACAAACATATCCACATCGTCGTCATAGTCGGCAAGGGAGGAAAGACTCTCCTCTCCCTTTATCCCGACAGCCTTGAAGACGGTCAGACCCTTTTCCCGCAATCTTCCGCACAGTGCGGGCGATTCATCCCCGTGCAGTTGTACGGTGCGGAATCCATACTTTCCGGCCAGTTCCATAATGGATGACTCATCCATATTTACGGTCACGGCCACCGGCTCAATCCCTGCTGGAAGACTCTCCACAACCGATGGGTCAAGCCCCTCGCAATCCCTGGAGGAGGGGGGATAGAAGATAAAGCCCATGTAATCGGGCCTCTCTCCTGCCACCTCCCTGACATTGGAGGCATCCCTCATGCCACATATCTTTATAAGCATACCCGCTTCCTATTTTGCGCGCCGCAGGGATTCACCATACTCCACGAACCTCCGCAACGTCTCTCCGGGACGCTCTGTCGACATGAAGGCCTCACCTATCAGGAAGCCGTCAAACCCGCGGTCTCGGAGTTCCACCATATCTGTAGCGGTGCGTATGCCGCTCTCCGCAATCTTGACGGCTTTCTCCGGCAGACTCTCTATTATCCTTGAGGCATTACCCAAATCGGTAACAAACGATGTGAGGTCGCGGTTATTCACCCCCACCATGTCGGCATCCTCCGGTACGGCCGGTATCTCTCCCTCTGAATGTACCTCCACGAGCGTCTGTAGTCCGAGTCCGTGTGCCTTATAGTTCAACATCCTTATCTCTTCTGCAGGAAGCATCGCCACAATCAGAAGCACGGCATCCGCCCCCAGCATCTTTGCCTGTAGCAACTGGTATTCATCGACGATGAACTCTTTCCTGAGCAACGGAAGCAGCGGGGCGGCCTCCCTTGCTACCGCGAGGTCTGTCAGGCTCCCTCCGAAGTAGGGTGTGTCAGTAAGCACCGACATGGCGGAGGCTCCTCCGAGGGCATAGTCCGATGCGATATCCCTCACCTCACTCATCGGATTTATTTCACCCTTTGAGGGTGAACGCCGTTTATGCTCCGCGATGATGCCGCTCCCCTTTAGTATGGATTCCTTCATATCCAATATCCGGCGAGCGTCTGATGCCAGAATCTCACGCATCTTCCCTTCAGGAAATACACTTTTCATGGCCTCGACCTCTACTCGCTTCGTGGCCGCTATCTTCTCCAATATATTCGTCGCCATATTTTCAGGAGTTAAGTTCCACGAATCTATGGAATCGGTCGAGAGCCGCACCGCTTTCAAGCGATTCCTTCGCCTGCGCCACCGCCTCCTCAATCGTGAGTTCCGGCTCAAGTGTCTTCAAGGCAAAAGCGGCGTTGGCCGTCACGCAGTCACGTTTCTCTGCCGAGGCCTTCCCTGAAAGCACCTCATCGAAGACTCTGGCTGCCTCCTCCACTGTATCACCTCCGAAAAGATCCTCCTGCCTGACTGCCGAGAGACCTAAGGAGGAGGCATCAAGCACTTTCTCACTGTCGTTGGTCACAACCTTGAAGGGAGAGGTGAGGGAAATCTCGTCATATCCGTCAAGAGAATGGACGATTGTGCAGTTGATTCCCTCATTCTGGGCTATATAGCGGTAGAGGCGCATGAGCTTGAGATTATAAACTCCCAACAACTGGTTCTTCGGCATTGTGGGATTGACAAGCGGACCGAGCATATTGAAGAATGTGCGCATCTTCAGCGAACGGCGCACCGGACCCACACTCTTCAAGGCCGGGCTGAAGAAGGGGGCATGAAGGAAGGCCACACCACTCTCCTCGAGCGAACGGCGCAGCACATCCTGGTCTGCCGTGAACTTCACGCCGTGCTGCTCAAGCACGTTGGAGGCTCCCGACACCGAACTTGCCCCATAGTTTCCGTGCTTCACCACCTTTCTCCCCGCACCGGCCACTACGAAGCAGGATGCCGTCGATATGTTGAAGGTGTTTTTGCCGTCGCCACCGGTTCCCACGATGTCGATGGCGTTGCTGTCGCCCAGATTCACCTCCACCCTACGCTGTAGTATGGCATCGCGGAACCCGGTAAGTTCGTCGGGGGTGATGCTGCGCATAAGATAGACGGTCATGAAGGCCGACAACTGGTTGTCGTTATATTTGCCGTCGGCTATATTGAGCATTATGTCTCTGGCCTCCGTCCGTGTGAGGCTCTTATGTTCAAAGAGATTTGACAGGATTCTGTTCATATCAGTGAAATAGGAAATTGGATATTATCTTTATGCCGTTGGGAGTCAGCAAAGACTCGGGATGAAACTGCACCCCATGGATGTCGAGTGTCTTGTGGCGCATCGACATTATCTGCCCCTCGGCATCACGGGAGGTGACTTCCAGACAGTCGGGCAGACCCTCCTCGCTGACAATCCAGGAGTGGTATCGCCCGATGGGGAATGTCTCGCCCATACCTTCGAGTATGTAGTCGGGAGCGGTCATAAAGGCCTCGGTCTGTACTCCGTGATACACGTCGGAGAGGTTCTCGAGTTTTCCCCCGAAGCTCTCCCCTATCGCCTGATGCCCCAGACACACACCGAATATCGGTTTCTTCCCCGCGTATGCCTTCAGCATATCCATGAGTATTCCAGCTTCCGAGGGTATCCCGGGACCCGGAGAGATGATGATCTTGTCATATTTCTCTATCTCCGGAAGCGTTATCTTGTCGTTGCGTACCACGTCAGGCACTATCCCCAATTCCCGCACGGCATGCACGATATTGTATGTGAACGAATCGTAATTGTCGAATATCAATATCTTGAGATCTTTATTATCCTTCATTGCTGTGTTGTTTTAAGCGGTGAATGTTTCTGCAAGTGTCACTGCCTTCACGAGCGCACCAAGTTTATTTTTAGTCTCCTGCAGCTCGTTCTCGGGCACTGACCTGGCCACCACGCCGCCTCCCGACTGCGAGTAAAGCCGATTGTCTTTGCTGAGGAAACTTCGGATGGTGATGGCCTGGTTGATTGAGCCGTCGAATCCGAATGTACCGATACACCCTGCGTAGGTCACCCTGCTGTGGGGCTCTATATCGTTGATAAGTTGCATTGCCCTTACCTTCGGCGCGCCGCTGAGTGTCCCGGCGGGAAGCGTCTCCCCGAACAGCTTGTAGACGTCGGCATCCTCCGGAAGTTCGGCCACAACCCTACTCACCATGTGGATGACGTGTGAGTAGAATTGTATCTGCTTGAGATATTCCACGCTTACCCTTCCCCCGCTGCGGCTGAGATCGTTTCGCGCGAGATCCACCAGCATGATATGCTCCGCGTTCTCCTTCGGGTCTTTGAGAAGTTGCTCGGCAAGTTCATGGTCCTTGGCGTCATCGCCTGTACGTCGGAAGGTCCCCGCTATAGGGTCGATATATGCCTTACGGTCGGCCGTAACCCTGAAATGTGTCTCGGGCGAGGAACCGAACACCTTGAAACTGCCGAAATCAAAGAAAAACAGATAAGGCGACGGATTTACCGAACGCAAAGCGCGGTAGACGTTAAACTCATCACCCGTGAATCCTTGGGAGAATCGTCTCGAGGGGACAATCTGGAACACATCGCCACGTTTCGCATGGGCTATGCCTCGTTTCACCATCCCTATATACTCCTCATCCGTCACCGGAGATTCAAGATCATCCTTAGCCTTGAAAGGATAGAGGGCTATATTATTGTTGCGGATTATCGATATAAGTTCTCCCGTCTTGCTCTCCTCCCCTTCAGGGATATTCTCTATGATGGTCATTTCATTGCGGAAATGGTTCATCTGGATTATGAAGCGGTAGAGAAGATACTGCATATCGGGGATATCGGCCAGTTTCTCCTCCCTCTTGCGGATAGGCACGGAAGGCTCGAAATATCTCACGGCATCGTAGGCCGTGAAACCCAGCAACCCGTTGAAAAGTCCACCCCCGGGCACATCATCCTTGAATGCCGATATGTACCCCTTCAAGGCATCCGTCACATTCTCCGCAGCGGTATCGCTCACGCTTCCGTCAGGATACCTGCATATAATTCGCTCATTGACCACCGTAAACGAACCGATCGGATCCACACCGATCAGCGACACGGAGTTCTGCGATGTATGGTAATCGGAACTCTCCAGGAGTGCCGAGCAGGGATAGAGATCCCTTATTTTCAGATACAAACCCACCGGAGTCTCAAGATCAGCAGGTAATGTAGTAAGTTTCTGTCTCAGTTCCATATTATGATGTGGCACCGCCACTAATTAAAAATTAAAAATCCCATCCACCCCGCCCCTAAAGCCTAAACAATGCCTAAAGCCTCGCGCCTTGAGCCTCGAGCCTAAACAATGCCTAAAGCCTTGAGCCTTGAGCCTCGAGCCTAAA
>CAMWMD010000046.1 GCA_947175265.1 uncultured Porphyromonadaceae bacterium
GGCGTGCGGAAGGGCTCATGCAAGGGAGAGAGGAAGGGCTCATGCAAGGGAGAGAGGAAGGGCTCATGCAAGGGAGAGAGGAGGGACTCATGCAAGGGAGAGAAGAGGGCCGTGAAGAGGGCCGTGAAGAGGGCCGTGAAGAGGGCCGTGAAGAGGGCCGTGCAGAGGGCCGTGCAGAGGCCATAGTGAGCGTCGCTCTGACGATGAAGCAACGCGGTATGCCGGTAGATGATATCTGCCGGTTCACCGGATTGACACCAGAAGAGATCAATTCATTATAAAACTTACCTTCAACTACGGATTGTAGTAGTGCATATCTTATAAAGGCCGTCGGTGAAGAGAAATTTGTGCTTCATCCGGCGGCCTCAATATTTGCATACTCACTTTTTAAATCCCTTTTTCCTGACTTCGTCACTTTTTTGATAATTAAAATGACTATATCTGCTTTTCAGTAATACACGACATTAACTATAATATCCGAGTCAATGGCTTCTATAAGAATTGCCCTTGCTGTCTGGCTACCACTATCAGAGAGTTTCCCCTTATACATTATCTGGCTCACCATAGGAGTATTATTTTCGTCCCTTTCATATCTTAGAATCTTTTCTTCATCCAAGAAAAGACTTAAGCCTGTCTGGTTCCGTAAATCTCGTAGGATATTTTCTGTAGTGGTAAATCCTGAATTCTCATCAACAAATTGGTAGGATATTAAAATCGTGCATTTTCCGGATTATTTTATAGGGAATTTAAAATAATTCCGGTAGGGAATAAACGTTGTGTCCCCAGGTAAATGAAAATCCCTATATCGATCATTGCTGTAGAAAAGTTTCTTCCCTGTCACAATATCAGGGTTATCAAAATAATACTGAAACTTATAATCCCCATTTTCAATCCTGTCAAAAAAAATCGGGGTGTGGAAAAACCTCTCATCAGTCAGTCCGTACTTGACCGTTTCGTTCAGCCCTCCGTAAAGGAATGTTTCACGTAAATTCCTTGACATACTCTCCAGTGAAACATCCCGGCACAAAGCGAGTTGCTCATACAAATATATATTGAATCTCAAATCTTTATAATCCCGATATCCCACAAACAGATATCCATCATAGGCTATATAACTAATTTCCTCTTCTTTCATTAGGTTAGGATAACTTACGATTACAAGCCCGGCGCACAATAGGCTATCCTTATCATACACCAGTGTGTCAATAAAAACATCAGTATTCGAACGCACATTCTTCTTATGGATAACCCATGGCTCTTGAATGGAGCGTTTCTTGGAGTTTATCCAATCAATCGCATAATAACCAAAGTAATTGTGAAATGAATATCTTGCATAATCATGGCAATCACTATATCTGACACTGTCCGAATCATATAGACGAGCCAGACGGCACGCCTCCATATTGTTTAGGAAATCATTTTGAATATGATATTTGTCAACATACATCCGTTTGCTGACAGTTCTCTTAATATCCGTCCTTTCCATTCTCCCATCCCGTAGTCTGGTTTTCAGATAGTGAAGTGGCATCCCATCCATAATGTCATTCATTAAAAAGAACATGAATGCCGCCCCCAGAATAAGTAATGGAATTATTATTTTGGGGCTACTTGTTGCCTTACTGTTTCTATCTTTCTTTTCCATCAGGCTTTTTATTCATATCATTTATAAGCAATTTTATTTCCTCGATATCCATCACGAAACTCTCTATGGAATGTTCCTCAAGTTCTATCCGTAATTCTTCCAACCCGGTTGAGAACCTATACCTGTGAAGCCTTTTGCCTATGTCAGCTCCTTCAATATCGCCGATTCCCGCTATTCCATCATTATAATGCTGGACAAATATTGTCTTAACTCCATCAACAGCTTTCTGATCATAGGGCTGAAATGGCGCTAGATCAAGTTCATACTCAATTCTTGACACTATGTCAATACCATTCTCTTCTCCATATTTAATGAGAGCCGTTATGAATCCCTTGGCGAAGGCACTACCCATACTATGAGTGACAACCTTTATCGTCTCAGTTTCTTTCAATAAAGAGACTATCGCTTTTGCCTTCGCTCTTCCCTTTTCTTTTCCAGCGACCATTCTACTCTGCGCCGAATGGTTGCTAATCCCGTATCTATTAGAAACGAGACCCTTAACCCCTCCCAATGAGCCATCTATAAATATTGCTCTTCCGTCTTTGGTCATATTGACTATTGCCTTAAAGAAGCCTCCCCAATACGCACGCTTCCCTCCATCTCCAAAATGCATACCATTGATGAAGATTATTAGTTTTCCACTTTTGTCTATAGCATTCACCGGATCCCCTCCACAATAGGAGTAGGGGCTGAGCCATGGATATTTCTCGCACAGCGGATCCAGGGTTGTGAACGAGCCGAGAGCGGAGTTGTAGCGCCTGATTCAGCACACCGACATTGTTCCCCTGGTAATCCGTCACATACCGGTAATATTTCCCATCGGAAAGATAACCGCCCGGGAACTGCGCATTTTTTAAGCATCTCATGGTGGAAGGTTGAGGGAGTTGATAACGTTTTATGATTCACGGCCTAAAGATAGTCATTGTTTTCCGGTTATGCAAACTTTTACCCATTATTTATTGCGAACGGCTTTTTCATTTAAGATGAAGATACCTGATGAAGATACCGAGGGAATCTTTGTATTCGTTTTTAATCGTATAAGAGGGGATAATTAAGGAAATTTGATTAAATTTGCAAGTTAATAGTGATATATAAAACCGACTGTCGCAGAAATGACAATAGAATCAATAATCTCAGGTGCTGTTTCCAAAGCTCTTAAGGCTCTCTACGGCGCTGACGTCGATGCGGGCACGATAGTGCCGCAGGCAACCAGGAAAGAGTTTGAGGGGAATCTTACCATTGTGGTTTTCCCTTATCTCAAGGCATCACACAAGAGTCCGGAGGCAACAGCCACCGAAATAGGGGAGTGGCTGGTGGCCAATGAGCCGGCTGTGTCAAAGTTTAATGTGGTGAAGGGATTCCTGAATATTTCCGTGAATCCTTCATTCTGGCTTGAGGTGCTTCATGAGATAGCCGAAGATCCGGATTACGGCATTACGAAGGCTGATGAGGATTCCGAACTTGTGATGGTGGAATACTCCTCGCCCAACACCAACAAACCCCTCCATTTGGGACACGTCCGCAATAATCTGCTCGGCTACTCTCTCTCACGCATACTTCAGGCCAACGGCAAGAAGGTGGTAAAGACAAATATAGTCAACGACCGCGGTATCCACATCTGCAAATCTATGCTCGCATGGCAGAAGTGGGGTAACGGAGCCACACCGGAGTCGACAGGAAAGAAGGGCGACCATCTTATCGGCGATTTCTATGTGGAGTTTGACAAGCACTACAAGCAGGAAGTGGCCGAACTTATGGAGAAAGGTCTAACCAAAGAGGAGGCAGAGGCACAGTCACCCCTTATGCTTGAGGCACGCGAGATGCTTCGCAAGTGGGAAGCGGGGGACGAGGAGGTGCGCAATCTCTGGAAAACCATGAACGGGTGGGTCTACGAAGGATTTGACGAGACCTACAAGAAGATGGGTGTGGATTTCGATAAGATCTATTATGAGTCAGACACCTATCTTGAAGGTAAGGACCTGGTGTTGGGAGGGATAGAGAAGGGTATCATGTATCGTAAGGATGACGGTTCCGTTTGGGCCGATCTGACACCCGACGGTCTTGACCACAAACTTCTTCTACGCGCCGACGGCACATCGGTGTATATGACTCAGGATATAGGCACGGCGAAATTGCGCTACCAGGATTATCCCATCGACAAGATGATATATGTGGTGGGTAACGAGCAGAACTATCATTTCCAGGTCCTTTCGCTTCTCCTTGACAAACTTGGCTTCAAGTGGGGTAAGGATCTTACCCATTTCTCCTACGGAATGGTGGAACTTCCCGAAGGCAAGATGAAGTCGAGGGAGGGCACAGTGGTGGATGCCGACGACCTTATGGATCAGATGATAGAATCAGCGCGCGAGACTTCGGCAGAACGCTTTGCCGACATGCCGGCCGAGGAGGCAGCGGAGGTGTCGCGCATGGTAGGCCTCGGAGCGTTGAAATATTTCCTCCTGAAGGTCGACCCCAAGAAGAATATGCTTTTCAATCCTAAGGAGTCGATAGATTTCAACGGCAACACGGGGCCTTTCCTACAGTACACATACGCCCGTATCCAGTCAGTCATCCGTCGTGCGGGAGGAGTGGATATGGATTCCAAACCGGCTTCAGAGCCTAATGAGAAGGAGGCAACGCTGATTCAGAAGGTGGCAGATTTCCCTGCAGTGGTTAAGGAGGCGGGACGCACCTATTCACCGGCTCTCATAGCCAACTACTGCTATGATCTGGCAAAGGAGTATAACCAGTTCTATCACGATTACTCCATACTCAAGGAGGAGGAAGAGAACAAGCGAGCTCTCCGTCTGCTGCTGTCAGCCGTGGTGGCACGTACCCTCAAGGAGGGAGTGTCGTTGCTCGGAATGGAGATGCCCGAGAGGATGTGATGTGGCAGAATCCGTTTACCTTAGGGTAAAAAGCGGTATATTTATATGACGACGTGCAAATGCGCGGCTTCAATAGGGATAATCCGGAATTAAACCAAAAATATATTCGGGTTGTCTAAATAAAGGAAATAACAAGTAAAACAAAAATAATATGGAATACGGAAATCGCAATGTAACGCCGCCTCCCTATTACGGACAGAGTGCGGTAGTGAGCCAGACGAACGCAGTCATGAAACGTGTCTATGTACGCATGTTCATAGGTCTGCTTATCTCGGCTTTCTGTGCCCTCGGCATAGTTTCAAGCCCTGCGGCAATGAGTTTCTTCTTCGGAAGCAAGATAGTTTTCTGGGGCATGCTTATTGCCATGTTCGCAATGGCGTGGATTCTCCCGGCGCGCATGAACAAGATGTCGTCGACGGCCGTTCTTGCCTGCTTCTGCCTCTTCTCCGCCCTTATGGGAGTGTGGTTGGCACCGATATTTGTGGTGTATCGTCTCGGGACAATAGTCTATACCTTCTTCATCACCGCCGGCACGTTCGGAGCGATGTCGGTCTACGGCTATTTCACCAAGAGTGATCTCTCCAAGATGGGCAGTTACCTGATTATGGCTCTCTTCGGGCTCATCATAGCCAGCATAGTCAACATCTTCTGGGCAAACAGCACCATGGAGTGGATAATCTCTATCGTGGGTGTGCTCATATTCGTGGGTCTCACTGCATGGGATACTCAGACAGTGAAGCGTATGGCAGCCGCCAATCTTGATCCGCAGTTGGCCGACAAACTGGCCACCATGGGAGCGATGAACCTCTACCTTGACTTCATCAACCTCTTCCTCTTCCTTCTCCGCATATTCGGAGGAAGCCGCGATTGATAGTGCTTTATTAAGGCCGTCAATTACGATGGCTGACTGAAAAAGATAATCCCTGATATGGCACCGTTGAAGTGCGCCGTATCAGGGATTATCTTTTTCCTGTAATTATGGTTTGTTAACATTTGTATGATAATTATTGGCAGTGACTTCCACTAATTTTGCAGTGTAAAAGAAAAAGAGTCACTAATCAGGCCTGTCTTTGCCATTCAGGCCGCAACGCCGGAACAATTATGAAAAATCTTTCTTCCAAGAAGCGGGGATTAGATCCCGCGCTGATCGCAATCTACGCAACAGGACTTGCCATAATGGTGCTGCAACTGCGGAGTATGCTGGGCTGACAAAGATTTCACTTCTTGACTTGCCTGAAACGGGGTGCCGAATCCATTCTTATGGAGGCATCCCGTTTTTATTGCTTGTTGCGGCCGAATTTAGCGCATTTGGGGGAGAATGCGAGCGTCACGCAGCAGCCGTCGCTTTCATAACTGTAGAGATGGAGGTCATACCTCTCGCTGCCAATCACCACAGAGGCTTTACCGATGACGGGCGCGGGTGCTCCCGGGAGATTCATCTTCCGGTCTATTTCCGGGAGTTGCTCCAGGGTGATTGCATTGCGGAAGTCAATCCCTTCGGTCATGGCGGCCTTATAGAGAGCTTCCTTTGCAGTCCAGGCGATGATATTCTTTTCAAGGCTGTCGGCGGGAATCAACTCCAGTTCACTCTCCGAGAGGAAACGCTCACGTATGCGAAGCACCTGGGAGCGGTCAAGGCTCTCGGCATCGATACCCATAGCGGTGCGGGGATTGAACTCCGACAGGTTTGCCTCGGGAGTCTTCGGTAATGTGGCTACGGCAAGGAGATGGCCTGTATGCGTGATGGATATTCGGGAAGTCTGGCCGAAGAGGAAGGGTGCGCCATTGGCGAAATGACCAATCTCACGGAAACCATCCTTTCCGTTCTCGCAATAAACCTGAAGGGCCATGCGGCGCCAAATCTCACGGGAACGGTTCTCCATTCCGGAAATCTCCTCCACCTTTATACCCACGGGGGTAGGGTGTGGCCAGTAAATACATTCAGTTTCCATAGCTAATCATTTAATCTTCTGCCGGCTCCTCATCTTTCGGCAAGGAGACGGTGACCTTCACCTTCGTGATGCGGTGGCGTTCGATCTGCATGACCTGAAACCGGCACACTCCTCTTTCAAGGGTCTCTTTCAGAGTGGGGAAATCACCCTTTATCTCGAGCAGGAGTCCGGCAAGTGTCTCAGCCTCCCCGCAGTCGCCGAGTTCATCCTCCTCAATTCCTATTATGTGGCAGAAATCGCCGAGAGGTATCTTGGCATCAAAGTTATATGTGTTGGCATTTATCTTCTTATAGAAAGATGTATGCTCGTCGTATTCATCATCGATTTCTCCGACAATCTCCTCGATGATATCCTCCAGCGTCACCATACCCTGGGTGCCTCCATACTCATCGACCACAATGGCGATATGAATCTTTTTCTTGCGGAAATCCTCAAGGAGATCGTCGATATTGCGGCTCTCGGGCACGAAATACGGCTCTCGGAGAAGTGTCTGCCAACGGAAGGAATCACTCTGTTTCCCGATGTAGGGTAGGAGGTCTTTTGAATAGAGGATACCCCTTATCATATCCTGCGAAGTGTCATACACAGGTATACGGCTATAACCCGATTTGAGTATCACCTCCATAGCCTCGGGCCAAGATGCGTGGTATTCAATATCAGTGATGTCAACACGAGAGATCATGATGTCGCTCGCCTCTTTCTCGCCGAAAGAGAGGATACCCTCGAGCATCTCCTTATCCTCACCCTCCTTTATGTCTGAAATCTGGAGAGCCTTCTCGAGTTCATCGGTCGAGAGGTTCTCATTCTTTTTGGTCACCACCTTATTGACGAGTGTCGACGAGCGGACCATGAGGCGTGCGAGGGGGCCGAGGATATTGTAGAATAAAGTCAGAGGGGATGCAGCGAATCTCACCCATTTCACCGTCCTACCCCTTGCCACGAGTTTCGGGAATATCTCGCCGAAGAGGAGTAGGAGGAAAGTCAGGAACACGGTCTGGACGAGGAAGTCGAGCACACCGCTGTTGAATTTTAAGACCTGGCTGAAAGCGAAACTCAGGAGCACCACCATAGTGATGTTCACGAGATTGTTTGAGATAAGAATTGTGGCAAGTAGCCTCTCGCTGTTTTCGAGTAGCACGCACGCTTTTTTTGCCTGAGGGTCGTCATCCTCCTCGAGGTCATCTATCTCAGCCTGCGTAAGCCCGAAGTATGCGATCTCGCTTCCTGAGACAAATGCCGACACCAAAAGGCAGAATCCGGCAATCACTACTGTCAGTCCCCAGGAAGTCCAGTTAGAAGGGGTAAGGAACTCTACGGCCTGAGAGGCCATAAAAATGGACGAAAGTAAAGGCGATGTAAATGGTAAAGGATCTGTATCCAAAATTTGAAAGTGTTGGTTTTTATGATGCAAAGTTAATTAATTGCCCTGACACTTGCAAATTTATCTCACCGTTATCACAGGCCCTGATTCCCCACGTTCACAACTTTCCCTTCCCTCACATACCACACATACCCCTCGACACTGCGCAGGCGCAGGGCCTCACGGAGTAGCCGCATATATTCCCTCACCTGAAGGATATGCTCGTCGTTGTCGGGTATAGTCCCGAATTTATAATCCACAATCACGGCGTTGCGACGTGAGTCATCGAGCATGATACGGTCAGGACGGCGGTTTTTATTCCCCCTGAGGAGAATGTCGCGTTCGTTGACCACCCTTCGGGAACCGTCAAACCAGGGTGCGACCTCAGGAGCGGAAATGGCTTCCTTGAGCCACTCCTCCCAGTCGTGAGCCTGCTCGTTTGAGATGAGTCCGCGCATACGCAAAGTGAGGACGGCATTATGAAGGTCGGAGGCATTATCCACCCTTTCCATCACCGCATGAAGGAGGTTGCCCTCCGAACGCGGGTCGTCGTCAGCCAAAGGATCGAGCGTGGTGGAGTCGTCACCCTCCGTCTCCACATAGTGAAGTATAGCGGGACTGCTGTCAACTCCGTACTCGTCGATGCATCTCTCCTCCGGCCCGCCATCCTTTGACGATTTCTTTTCTTCGGCGGCATAACTTTCCGGGGGAGTGCCCACGGTCACCACTGTCTCGTCATCATTCCAGATTATCTCCTCTTGCGGAAGAAGGAGGTCGTTGTTTTCAGTGGCGGAGAAGAGGTCATCCTCGGCGGGGGTTAGGATATCACGGAGCATGAATCCGAGGCTGCTTTTTGTCTTTGTGTCGCGGGTGAAGATATAGAGTTCGTCAACCGCACGGGTGAAGGCCACGTATGCGGAATTGAGTTTATCCATCATGTAGAGGTCGTGATACTCCACATATTTGTCGGCATGTTCCGTGTCGAGGAGGGCCCTTGTAGTCGATACGGGGAGGAAAGGGGGCAATCCGGCATCCTTAAGGAAAGAGGCCGGCTTCACCCACCGCCATTCGGATTTGCGGTCAGTCTCGAAAGAGGATGTCGCCAAAGGTATTATGACGCATTTGAATTCAAGACCCTTCGCCTTGTGTACGGTCATTATCTGCACGGCATCCGTCCCTTCGGGAGAAGATATTGAGCGGTATACCCCCTTCGAATCCCACCAGTTGAGGAATGAGGCCGTATCGGTCGGGTAACGCTCCGTATAGTCGATGACCATATCCTGGAAGGCGGCGATGAAGACGGCTTGGGTCTTACGGAACTCCAAGGGTACGAATTTCTCCGTTATAGCCTCGACAAGAGCCGGGAGCGCCACCGACTGCATGTCGGCGAGCATGGTGTCGATGGCATCGCGTGGAGATTTCTCCTTGAGGAAACCGGCCACCTGCTCTGCGGGAGCCTTGTCCTGATTACGCATGGAGTAGAAATCGAAATCCGAACCCCGGCCGTCAACAAGATTGCGGAGCACCCCCACTATAATACCAACCGACTCAGCCTGAGAGACGAGGAGGGAATCCTCGCTTATGAAGTCGATTCTCCTTTGTCCCGTGGGGAGGGAGGCGTTGTAGGCCACAAGCGACGCTATCACAGCCTTTCCGTCGTCATTACGGTCGACAAGAATCGCCACATCCTTCTGTCTTACCCCTCTCTCGATCAGCGATGAGATAAGGGGACCCACGCTGTCGACTGCCAAGGCAGTGTCGGCATCCGTCTGGGTCATCCCGGCATTCTTACTTTCCTCAGAGAGTTCACCTTTTATGAATCTTATCTCCACATACCCCTTATCTTCGCGGCGGTGGGGGTATTGGGCCACATTGGCGTAAAGGTCGGCGAAATCGAGGTCGCCCAGCCGCATACCGTCGATTCTTTGTGCAAGGGCGTGGAAGAAGAGGTTGTTGAACTCCACGATACGGCGTTCCGACCTCCAGTTGGTGTTATCCTCGCGACTCATCCCCGCAGCATGATGGCGTGGGAACAGGGTGGGGACTGTGGTGGTGATGAGTGACGGGTCGGCATTGCGGAAGCGGTAGATGCTCTGTTTGGCATCGCCGATGATGAGGTTGTCCTCACCACGGCTGTCGCTCTCTTTGAGGAGTGGATTGAGGTTGTCCCATTGCATACGCGACGTATCCTGAAATTCATCTATAAGATAATGGTTTATGACGCTGCCGAGGCGCTCGTAGATGAATGGTGCGTCGTCTTCGCCGATTATCCTCTGAAGCATGGAATTGGTCTCTCCCAACTGAATGAGATTGTTGCTGTCGAGAAACTCGTTCATCTTCATCCTTGCCTCGCCAAGCAGACCAAGATAGGGGATATTGGGGGAATAGACCTTCCAGTGTCTCCATTCCTTCGACTCCCTCAGGGCGAGCCAGTTTCCGTAGGCGTCATACATATCTTCGGCAAGCGCAGTGAGGAAATCCGCGTCAGGGTGTGAGACGCCCTTCTTGAGAATTTTCTTCCCTGTGAGGTTGAGGGGCTTGAAGATATATTTGCTCTCGTTTCCGGAATAGTCGTATGATAGAGAGCGCAATTTCTTGAGGTGTCCGCTGAAATTCTTCGGGCAAGACTCCACGGGGTCAAGACCCCTCTTGCGAAGTTCGGATTTGAGGGTTGATGCAGCGGCTTTTGCCTTTGCCATAGACTCTTTCAGGGGCTTCTCCATGGCAGCCTTAAGATTGAGATAGATATCCTCAAGGGTATTGCCCTCGGTCACGTCGGCAAACCATTCGTCGAGTTTAGTCCTGATCTCCTTAAATTCCTCACTCTCTATTTTGGTAAGCGTCCTGCGCAATTGGGAATAGATGGATTCCGTCTTCCCGCTTTTCTGGAATACGTTCCAGTTGTTGCCGGCATCAGAGGCTTCCCTCATGAGAATTTTCAGCCATCGTCCGGAGGGGGTGTCGGGTAAACCGGGCCTGTTCACTTCATCCAGAGTGGCGTCGATTGCGGCCATTGCGAGGAAATCGGAGTCAATCTCCACCTGATAGGAGTCGTTGAGATTTGATTCGTAGGCAAATGTGCGGAGCACCGACTGGAAGAAAGAGTCGATCGTAGAGACGCGGAAATCGGAATAATCATTCAGCACGACCGACAGAGCTTCCTTAGCGGCCTGCCCTATAAGTTCGGGAGCCACGCCGAGGCGTGTGGAGAATTCCTGAAGATAGGCGGTGGTCTTCAGAAGATGCGGCGTGACAGCGCCGGGTTCGGCGGCGACGGAAAGATCAGCCAGTTTCTCAACGATACGCTGCTTCATCTCGTTGGTGGCCTTATTAGTGAAAGTTATGGCAAGTATGCGGGAGAGCCCGTCGGAAATTTCACGGTCTGTGCGTAGTCGCCAATTCTCGCCGGTCTTGACGGCAATCAGAAACCAGATGAACTGTTTGGCAAGAGTGTATGTTTTGCCGGAGCCTGCGGAGGCGCGTTGAAGATGCAGCATCAGTTGAGAAGATTGGGGGTTTAGGAAAAATGTTATTTGACTTTATAGCCCAAGTCGCGCAGCAAGGCCACGACATCACCCTTGCGGTCGCCCTGGATGAGGATTTCCCCACCCCGTGCGCTTCCGCCGGTGCCGAGTTTCTGTTTTATTGTCTTTGCCAACTCCTCAAGGCTGCTGTCGGAGCCTGTGAAGCCCTCGATAATTGTGGCCACCTTCCCCTTTCTCCCCTTTCTGTCGGTTACGACGGATAGGGGAGTGGTCTGCGGCCGCTCTTCGGCAGTCACCTTTTCATCGGCATCAGGAGTGTCGTCGACAGGGATGTTTCCTGAATCACGCAATGCCCCGAGGGCATCCTTCCAATCTATGTTCATATTGAAATCGTATTTATTTTAGAAAAGCACCATCAGACGCGCCTGGAATGTATTCAGCGACGCGGGATTCTCCCCGGTGCGGTCCCAGGTGTGGGTATAGTTATAGTTCAGGCGAGCCGTTATGTAGGGATTGAAGTAGTAATTGAAAGTCACGCCCATACTGTTGGCTCGGCCGCCGAAGATTGCTGCGCCGGCATCTGAAAGGGTGGAGTAATTGTAGTTCAACACGCATTCCAGCGTCTTTGGAGCCGGATTTGCAAGCATGGCGGTGGATGCGGAATAAGAATATCCCTTACCTATGACCTGCCCGCGGAGGGTAGCGTATCCACTTTGGGATACGTAAGGGTCGGGATTATCCCGGCGGTTGATCTGCTGAAAGAAATATTGGGCCTCGAAAGCGAGTCTGCCTGAAGCGAGAAGCAATTCCGGGGTGAACTTGAATAGATTCCTCGCATCGGTCACGGAAGCGCCGACAGCCTGCTTCTGCACCACCTTGGTAGGGAAATTGGCAGAGGTCACGAATCCGTCATGCACATCCTCCCCGTTCTCGAGACGGCGTTGGGGTGTGGCGAATCCGCCGCTGATTCCCAAATGAAGCGCCTTGTCGGGAGAGGGTGACTGCCGCCATGCGAGACGTGTCAGTATTCCGTAACCCTGTTGGTTGAAGAGAGGAGCGTTCATCATCTCCTTCAGGGCATTCGATTCCACGTGAAAACTCCCGGCCACATACCATGCGCGGGAGTAATGCACGAACATCGCCCCGAGTTGAAGACCGGGAGTGAAAAGGGCACTCGCCACAGGCTGCTCCATCGTGCATTTCTGCGAACTTGAATTTGATTGCAGACCGTATTGGTGTATGAAGTTTCCTACGCGGAGGGAATTGCCCGGGGAGAATGAATATTCTATCCAGGCATTACGGAGCCCTATCTTGTTGTAGGCGTAGCTGGCGTCGATCATCGCGCTCCAGTTGTCGTAAGAGAGTTTGCCGCCGAGACGCACTTCGGGTATAGACATACCGTCAGGGAAGGATTCCTTCTGCGGGGTTGCGTATAACGCCCCGTCCACAAGAATCCTTCCCGTCGGAGTCACTTTGAAATTATGTTTCTCCTGTGCGTAGACAGAAGATATGATAAGAGCCGCTGCTACGGCCATGTAGAGGCATTTCTGCATTATGGTTTCAGGAAGTTGGGTTCATACCCGTCACTTCGCCGGAGGAGGAGCCACCTTGCCCTCTTTCTTGAGTTTGGCAAATTCCTTTTTAGCCTTATCGAGTTGCTTGTTGAAATTCTCGTCGGCATGGAGGCGAGCCACAGCCACGGCGCCCGTAATGCGTCCGGCATCGACGTCACTTTGGAAATGGTAGCCGCAGATTACACGGCTTTCTCCCATCTCGTAGCCACGCTCGAGAATCTCATTCTGGCGTTCGGGGTTCACCTCGGTGAGGACCAGTGCGGTGGCCCAGCCAATGGAAGTGTGTCCGGAAGGGTAGGAGCCGTTGGTGGAGAGGTTGACCTCATCCTCCGGGTTGCAGGTATGGTCGTTGAAATAGATGTAGGGCCTTGTGCGCATATAGTGCACTTTGGCGTCGCGTGTGGCGAGGTCGCCGGCATCCTCACGCATCCCCACTATGAGTTTGTAGATCTCCGGGGTATTCTCTTGCGAAATCTCAACTCCGAAAGCCTCTGAGAACGCTCTGGGCACACCGTCGCCACCCAATTTGGAATCCTGATAGGCCTGCTCGCCGCGTTCGGTGTTGCGCAGGTTTTTACCCCAGTCATAGCGAGCCCTGTCGAGCAGGAATGCTATCGATGATGGGTCGGGGGGTGGAGGCAGGAGTTCAAGGCTGTTAGGGAGGTCGCCCTCGTTGAGGAAGTATACTTCAGGATCGCTCGCATGTCCGCGCACCTTCATGTCGGTGTTCTGGGCAGTTGCGTAGAATCCTCCAAGAGCCAGCAACATGGCTAACGAAAGGGAAAAGAGTCTCATATCGGTAAAGTTTAAAGGTTATAACCAATAAACGTTAAAAACCGATTAATGTTCTGACCCAAACGTAAAGATGCGTAAAAAATGCCGTGAGGTCAGAGTTTTTTCCTCAGATCCTCAACAGAGAATGCGCGGTCCGTGAGATCGCCCGAAGCCGAATATATGAAGTAGGCCGGGAGTTCGCCGACGTTATAGTTCCTGATATTTTTGGAATACGTGCCTTCCGGGTCAAAGACAGTGATCCAGGGGAGGTTTTTCGCCGCATCCCTCCAGGCGTACTGGTCGGGGTCAAGCGACACCTGATAGAAATTCACGTTTCCCCCGAGAGATTTGTAGAGATTGGAGAGTGCCGCGTTGAGGGCAGGGGAATCGGGATGCGTCAGCACGGAGAATATGAGGACGGTCTTCTTCCCGTTTTTCATGACTTCGGAGAGGCTTACCTGCTTGCCGTTTTCGTCGGGGAGGTTGACGTCGATCATTGAGAGTTCCTCGGCTGCAATCTCCCTGTGGTTTCCTTTCTCCTTGTTCCTTCTTTTCAGGGCATTGAGGGAGGTCTGCTCAAGGAGGTTTGTGTGGGGGTCAGAGGGGCGTTTCTCCTTGAATCCAGTTGCTACAGCCGCGAAATATTTGTAGTCGGAGGTCTCGGGGTCGAAGAGGGGCTTTCCGTCAAGTGTTTTTGTCAGGGCATAGTAAGCCACGATGGAGCCTTGAGCGTTCTGCATGTATTTTGTGAACACGCCCTTCTTGAAAGAGGCGAGGGAGTCGGGAGAAATCCCTGCGGGGAGAGCGCGCACCTCCTTCTCGAAACGCTCGAGGGCCTCGGCGTTAGGAGTCCCCGAGAGTGTGAACTCCGTTCCGAATTTATCGAGAGGCGACGCCACAGAGACAGTCTCGATCGAGTCTATGGGCACATAGATGTATTTCCCGTCGATGTCGAGACGGAATATCTCAGGGCCGGCCGGTGCGGGGCGAGAAATGGCGAATGAGCCGGAGGAATT
This sequence comes from uncultured Porphyromonadaceae bacterium, assembly GCA_947175265.1. GTDB lineage: Bacteria > Bacteroidota > Bacteroidia > Bacteroidales > Muribaculaceae > Lepagella. The sequence continues at coordinate 14,692 of CAMWMD010000046.1, forward strand.
TGTGCGAGTGGAATCGATGGCGACCCAACGGCCGTGGAAATCAGATTTTTCCAACACCACGGCGACATTGTCGGCACCCTCGATTTCCCCTTTGATTTTGAATTTGGGCTCGCCGCAGGAAGATGTTGCCGCAGCGAGCAGGATAGCGCCCGAGGCGAGGGCGCAAATAGGGTATGAATGTTTAAATGTCATGAACAGATTAGAATTTGAGGTGCAAAAATACATAAAAAACCCCAAACAAAGGAATAAAACGGAGAGGAAAGAGAAAAATGCGTAAAATTAAGGAGAAAGGGGGCACTTAAACGGAATAAATATATTATCTTTGCAACAATTTTCACTCAGCGAAGAAAAACAAGAAAGAATTTATATGTTAAAGCCAGTAAAAAAGACCATCGACCTTGGCGACGGCCGTCAGATTACGATCGAGACGGGCAAACTTGCAAAGCAGGCTGATGGCGCAGTGGAGGTGCGCATGGGCAACACTATGCTCCTCGCCACTGTATGTTCAGCGGCAGAGGCCAATGAAGGAGTAGATTTCATGCCTCTCACTGTGGAGTATAAGGAGAAATACTCCTCAATAGGCCGCTATCCCGGAGGGTTCCTGAAGAGAGAGGGAAGGGCAAGCGATTACGAAATCCTGACATCACGCCTTGTAGACCGCGTGCTACGTCCATTGTTCCCGGAGAATTATCATGCGGAGACATTCGTAAATGTCACTCTCTATTCAGCAGATGAGAATGAGGCTCCGGATGCACTTGCGGGTATAGCCGCATCGGCAGCCCTGATGTGCAGCGACGTCCCTTTCCAGGGCCCTATCTCTGAGGTGAGGGTTGCCCGCGTTGATGGGGAGTGGGTAATAAATCCGACATTCGAGCAGATAGAGAAAGCCGACATAGAGCTCATGGTAGGCGCCACCTACGACAACATCATGATGGTGGAGGGCGAGATGGACGAAGTGTCGGAAGCGGATCTTCTGGAAGCCCTCAAGGTGGCTCATGAAGAGATAAAGAAGCACTGCGTGGCTCAGATGGAACTCATGAAAGAGGCTGGCAAAGAGGTGAAACGTGAGTATAACCATGAGGTGAACGACGAAGAGTTGCGCAAGGATGTGGCCGAGAAATGTTATGACAAGGCCTACGCCATAGCGAAGGCAGGGAGTGCCGACAAGCAGTGGCGCAACGAGAGTTTCAAGGCAATACGCGACGAATATATCGAGAATCTCCCGGAGATGACCGAGGAGCAACTCGAGCAATATACACCCGAGCAGCGCATAGCGATGGTGAAGCGCTACTACCACGATGTGGAGAAAGAGGCCATGCGCCGTTGCGTGCTTGACGAGGGTATCCGTCTCGACGGACGTAAGACCACCGATATCCGTCCCATCTGGTGTGAGGTGGATTATCTTCCCGGTCCTCACGGAGCCGCTATCTTCACACGCGGAGAGACACAGGCTCTGGTGACCGCCACACTGGGCACCACCCTTGACGAGAAGATCGTAGACGATGTGCTCAACCAGAGCAAGGAGCGTTTCCTCCTTCACTACAACTTCCCTCCGTTCTCCACAGGTGAGGCACGTCCTCAGCGTGGTGTCGGACGCCGTGAGGTGGGCCACGGAAATCTTGCGCACAGGGCTCTCAAGAGGATGTTCCCCGACGGCTTCCCTTATACTTGCCGCATCGTGAGCGATATCCTCGAGAGCAATGGTTCATCATCAATGGCAACCGTATGCGGCGGCACACTCGCCCTTCTGGATGCCGGCGTTAAGATGAAGCGCCCGGTAGCCGGCGTGGCTATGGGTCTTATCTCTGATGCTGGTGCCGTGAAATATGCTGTCCTTTCCGATATCCTCGGCGACGAGGATCATCTCGGTGACATGGACTTCAAGGTGACCGGCACCGAGAAGGGTATCACAGCCACTCAGATGGATATAAAGTGTGACGGCCTCAGTTACGAGATTCTTGAGAAGGCATTGGAGCAGGCCCGCCAGGGACGTCTTCACATCCTTCAGAAGATTCATGACACTATCCCCGAGGCACGCGAGGATTACAAGCCCCACGTTCCGCGCCTGATGACTATGGAGATTCCCAAGGAACTCATCGGTGCGGTGATCGGTCCTCAGGGTAAGGTGATACAGGGTATCCAGGAGGAGACAGGCGCCACAATATCAATCGACGAGGATGAGAAACTCGGCATAGGTAAGGTGGAGATTGCCTCAAAGGATAAGGCCAGCATCGATGCCGCAGTGGCAAGGATCAAGGCAATCGTGGCACAGCCCGAGGAGGGTGAGGTGTATGAAGGCACTGTCCGCTCTATCCTCGATTTCGGCGCGTTCATCGAGTTCATGCCGGGCCGCGACGGTCTTCTCCATATCAGCGAGATTTCATGGAACCGTCTTGACACCATGGATCAGAGCGGTCTGAAAGAGGGGGACAAGGTGAAGGTGAAACTCGTGGAGATAGATAAGAAGACGGGTAAATACCGCCTGTCGATGAAGGTGCTCACTGAGAAACCCGAGGGTTATGTGGAGCGTGAGCCGCGTCCACGCCGCGAGGGTGGCGACCGTGGTCCGCGTCGTGAGGGTGGCGACCGTGGCCCGCGCCGCGATGGCGGCGACCGTGGCCCGCGCCGCGATGGTGGCGACCGTGGTCCGCGCCGCGATGGTGGCGACCGTGGTCCCCGTCAGGAGGGTAATAACGGTGGTCAGCGCCGTTTCAATCCCCGCCATGAGGATTGATGCTCTTTACCAAGACGCATGAGATAACATATAACTGCAAAAGCAATCCCCCTGTCGTTCGCGGCAGGGGGATTGTCAGTTAAAAGAGGTAGTTGAATGAATGCTTGGTGCATCAGAAATTCTGGAGAATCAGGATTTCACGGGGAGAGAAGGTCATCTCTTTACCAATTGTCACCGTCTTCCCTGTCAGGGCATCTTTAAAAGAGGCGCCCTCCGGAAGTTCCTCGATGGTGCGTTCCATAGAGACTGTCAGGGGCTCATCCTTACCGTTCATTAGCACGGCCACCTTCTTGTCGCCTAAAGTGCGGGTGTAGGCGTATATCCCGTTCTGGGGCATGAAATGCTTGAGTTTACCCTTTGCGATGACCTCGTTGGCCTCGCCACGTCGCCAGCGTAGGAGCGACGACAGGAAATCCCAGGCCTCATTCTGGAGTGGTGTGCGCCCGTCGGCTGTGAAGGCATTCTTATCGTCACCCGGGAAACCACCCGGCATATCACGTCTGACGTATCCGTCGCTCCCCTCCTTGCTGCCGTTCATGAGGAGTTCAGTGCCGTAATAAATCTGTGGTATCCCGCGAGAGGTCAGAAGGAAGGTCTGAGCCTGTTTCCAACTTCCGAGGTCTTCGGGGAGTTCGGCGAGGAAACGGTCGGAGTCATGATTGTCGAGGAAAGTGAGCACTTTCTGGGGGTCGGCGTATAGGAAATCGTTGGATAGGTGGTCGTAGACCATGTTGAGTCCACCCCAGGGGTCAGTGTCGCTGTTGAAGGCCTTGCGCCCGTTCTGTATGAAGAAGAAATCCATTACCGTGGGGAGCTCCGGATCTACGGGATTTATCCTGTTTCCCTTCTGCCAGAACGCGCTTCCCGCCTCGTTGCCGTACCAGCATTCGCCGACGATGTTGAAGTTGGGATACTCTTCAAGCACAGCCTTGTTCCATTCCGCCATACCTTTGCTGTCGGCGTAAGGATAGGTGTCCATCCTGATTCCGTCGATTTTAGCAGACTCAATCCACCAGATTGAATTTTGTATTAGATACTTCATCAGGTGAGGGTTCTTTTGGTTAAGGTCCGGCATCGAGGGCACGAACCATCCGTTCACGGTATGGTCGAGGTCATAATCAGAAACGTAGGGGTCATGCACTGTCGTGAGCCGGAAATTGGTCATGACATCTTTCTCGGGATGGTTTATCCAATCGGCGGAAGGCTTATCCTTGAGCCAGGGATGCTCCACTCCGCAGTGGTTGAAAATCATGTCCATGACAACTTTCAGCCCTTTGCCGTGAGCTTTCCCGATAAGGGCGGCGTACTCCTCATTGCTTCCGAAACGGGGATCTATGCGGTAATAGTCGGTCGTGGCGTATCCATGATATGAACCTCCCGGCATATCGTTCTCCAAAACAGGACAGAACCACAGCGCGGTCACACCGAGCGAATCGAGGTAGTCAAGATGTTGGCCGATACCTTTCAGGTCGCCTCCATGACGGGCATTGGGATTGGAGCGGTCTACGGCCGGATTATGGTTAAGCCCATCCCCCTTCAGGTCGGCACCTTTGGCAAAACGGTCGGGCATGAGGAGATATAGCACGTCGCGGGCATCGAAGCCTCCGTGCGCCGCCATATTTTTGTCACGCTCCTTGAGTTCGTAGGCCACTTTCGCCTTCCGTTTCCCGTCGGTCAGTATTATATCCATCGTCCCGGGGTGAGTGTCGCGTCCGATTACGAAATACAGCAGTTTATAGTTGGGGCTGTCGAGATTGACCTGTTCGGCAAGGCGCACACCCTCATAGTCTACGGAGGCAGTGGCTGAGGCTATGCCGGGGCCGGTAAGCATTACCTGAAGGGTGTCGTTTCTCATGCCAGTCCACCAGTAGGGTGGCTCCACGTTGGTGACTTCAGGCCCCCTTGCGCCGAAAGCGGCTGTCATCCCTGACAGAATACCTAATGATATACTGAGCAATCTTTTCATAGTGTTGATTATTAGAAGATTTATACTGATTTTCTCAGAAGCGGAATCCTATGTTGCCTGAGAAATTGTTGATTGAACTGAAAATGGTGTAGTTGTTGCTGTGGTAGATACTGCAATCCGTCCTTCCTATAATGCTGAGAAAGAAATTGCCGAGATTATAGGTGATGGATGTGCTCGCCACCAGATTCCCTCCGAGCATGACTTTAGAGCCCTCCTGGGAGTCTTCATAACAGTGGGTGAAGGCTATGGCCGGAAGTGCGGTGACGTTGATGAGCAGCCTCGGATTCACGACCCAGTTGAAGCCGTATCCGATTATTGCGCCGAGGGAACGGTAGTGGAAATAATAATTTGCCGGGGGCACGGTGAGGCTCGGCTTCAGATTATCGGGAAGTTGGGTGAAATCGAAATTGATCTTACGGGTATTGAAGGTGATGCCGGTGATGATGGAGCCGGCGCTTTTTTTCTGGAATTTGGAGAAGTTGTAGGCTGCGCCGTGCGAATATTTCCTGTTGTTGACGAAATAGAATGCGTCGACCCCGAACTTGTAGAGTGATACTCCTGAGAAATGCTGTCGGAACACGTGTCCCTTGTTGTAGTCGCCCAATTTGCGGAGGAATGTTCCGCCGGTATTTTCGTGATAGCGGAGTTCAACATTGAATCTCGCGCAGTTAAAACCGAATTCATATTTGCGGTGCTTGAGGTCGCCGTTTGCACCGAAGAAGTTGGCTATATCGTATGAGTATCCGATGCTGACGGCCATATACTGAAGATATGCGCCGATTGTGGAGTAAAGGTTGCTGGCCATGCCAATGTCAAGGCGTGCGGGTTCGAGGAGTGTGAGCCAGTAGGCATCTGACCAGTTCTCGCTGCCGACCCTGGCTTTCCACCTTTTCCCCGTGCCCACCACATATTCGGGGTCGTAGGAATTGAAGAATTTGTCGGCCCAGTTATATACCTTCACGCAGAAACCGAGAAAACGGGGATAGCGCACGGTGGTGTCGGCAAGATTGAGGCGTCTCTGCTTCAACTGGTTCCACCACCATCTTTCCGCATCTGAGGGGACACGTTGAGGCAGGGGTGAGTCAGGTGCAGGTACATGGGCGTCTGTGGCCAGACTGAGTGCGGTGACTTCCGGTATTCCCGCAAGGAACACCGAATCGGAGGATATTGTCGCGGCCTGCGTACCGTAGAAGGCGATCAGAGCCATTGCGATTGTCAGGAGGCGAAGTTTCATTTATAGCGGATGTTCGTAGTTGTATCGTTGTCGGTAAAAAGGAATCATTTTATGCCCATCTCATCAAGGGCCCGCTGATAGCGGCGTGCGTTCTCAAGGTGTTCGTCGTAAGTTACGGCGAAATTATGATAGCCGGAGAAGTCTTCCTTCGCACACATGTAGAGGTAGTCGTGGGGTGAGGAGTCAAGCACGGCATCTATGGTTGCCACGCTTGACGTTCTGATCGGCCCCGGGGGAAGACCCTGGACACGATATGTATTATAGGGTGATTCCACCTGGAGATGCTTCCCCGTGACCCTCTTTATGGTGAAGTCGCCGAACGCGTACCTCACGGTGGGGTCGGCCTGAAGTTTCATCCCCTTTTGCAGGCGGTTGATGTAAAGACGCCCCACGGTGCCCTTCTCATCAAGTTTGTTGGTCTCCTCATCCACAATCGAGCAGATGGTCATCACTTCGGCGGGGGTGAGGTTGAGGTCGGCAGCCTTTTTCAGCCGTTGCTCATTCCAGACGTCATTGTAATGTGCTCCTACCTTCTTTATGAGGTCTTCAGGAGTTCCGGACCAATATACCTGATATGAATCATCGATGAAGAGGGAGAGGGCCTGGTCGGGAGTAAGGCCATACTTTTTAAGCCTCTCTTCATCAGTGGCCGCTTCGAGGAAGTCTTCGGCGGAGAAATCGAGGCGACGCTCAAGTCTGGCTGCGAGGTTCCCCAAAGCACGGAACCCGTTTATGGTGATTTTTACCGGTTCCTGGGCACCTTTTGCAAGGATCCTGGCTGCTTTCATGGGCGACGTGCCTTCAGGGATGAGATAAGCGCCGTGTCGGGTGGAGAAATCGGCACCTTGAAGTTTCGCCGCCTTCATGAGGCGCGAGGCATAGTCTTCGCCGAGATAGCGGGATACCGAATCGGAGACAGTGGAGTCGGAAGCACTTCGCGGAATGCGTATTATCGTGTCGGCATGAGCCTCACCCGTAAATAGAGGAAGGAAAAACAATAACACCCCGATGCAGATTGCCACGGCCACACCCGCGACCGTCAGCAGAACCTTAGAGGGACGCTTACTGACCTTACTTTCACCTTCTATATTCTCTTCCATATAAATTTACAAATCACGTGGCTCCCCTTCCGGAGGGTGAGCCACGTGGTATTATTTTTTAGAGATTTACAACTGTAAGAAGGGATGCTTTTATTTCATCGCCTTATTTTTCTCGAGTTTGGGCTCCAGGGCTGCGAGAGCGAGGTCGATAGCCTCCTCGAAAGAATCGGCAGTCTTGGAGGCAAAGAGATCTGCGCCTGTAAGGTGGATCTTTATACCGGCCTCCTTATTCATGGCGGCCTCTGGTTTCACGAGGGTAAGGTTGACGTCTACATCGTTTATAGCCTCGAAGCGGCGGGCGAGTTTATCGATTTTCTTGTTGACGAAGGCTACGAGTTTCTCAGAGATGTCGAAATGGATTGCTTTGATGTTTACTTCCATAACATTCGGATTTATGGTTAATAACTTGGTTTGTGAGTCGCGGGGGCGGCTGCACGGAGAGAAGATTAGCCCGGAGAGTGCCTCCTGTATCTACAAAGTTAACAATAAAAAGTTATGATTTGCTTACAGGAGACACTATTTTTTTTGGAAAAAGTGAAATTTATTCTCCGTTTCTCGCCCGTGGATGTGCGTTCGAGTATGCTTTCTTCATCTCGGCGAACGAGATGTGGGTATATATCTGCGTCGTGGAGAGGGTGGAGTGGCCGAGAAATTCCTTTACGGAGTTGAGGTCTGCACCCTCATTTAGCATCGTCGTGGCGAATGAGTGGCGGAGCGCATGGGGGCTTTTGCGGCGTGCCGTGGAGCCCTGCAACTCCTTTTTCACAATCGTGTAGACCTGAGTCGGGGATATCCTTTTTCCTTTCACCACGAAGAGGGGGCGGGGAGAGGGGAGGTCGGGCCAGAGGGAGTCGCGGAGTCGCTGCCACTCGTTGATGTCATCGAGGAGTTTCTGCGGCAGGGGCACGATGCGCTGTTTCGACCTTTTCCCGGTCACTTTGAGTTCGGCTGCTGTCTGCGAAATGTCGTTGTCGCTGATGGCTATGAGTTCGGCCCTACGCAAGCCGAGGGAGTAGAGTGTTTCCATCACGAGATGATTCCTGAGTTCGGTCTCCGCATCTTCCGGGGGAGTGTCGCGCAGTAGAGCTTCCTCATCTGTCAGGATCTTTTCAATCTCCTCCATTCGCACATGGTCGGGGAGGGGCTTGGGTATTTTGGGAAGTGAGAGGTCGCGTGTGGGATTGCGGTCGATTTTCTCGCGCTTCAGCATGAACCTGAAGAATGCTCTGAGGCTTTGTGCTTTCCGGCGGAGAGTACGTGGCGACTGTCCCTCCCTGGCCAGGGAGGCGAGCCATGCGCGCACATGCCCTGGAGTCACTTCGTGAGGGTCAAGGGTGTCAGGGTCGGCACCCATCCATTCGGCGAACTGGCTGAGGTCGCGCAAATAGGCCTCTACAGTGAGGGGGGCACGGTTAAGTTCATGCAGGAGGTAGGAGGTGAAATCAGACATGGGGAGATGTGGTGTGGTGTAAAGAGAAAGCCGGAGCCAATCATAAAGACCGGCTCCGGCGTTACCTTCAAAATTCTGATTGCGACGAAGTGTCGGGAGGCGCGATTACTGCTCGGCCTGACGGAGCTGCTGAACGTAGGCAGCCTTAATCATCTTCTTGCGGTTTGTCACTGAGGGCTTCTCAAAAGCCTGACGTCTGCGCAGTTCTTTAACGATGCCTGTTCTTTCAAATTTACGTTTGAACTTCTTGAGTGCTTTCTCAATGTTCTCGCCCTCTTTAACTTGTACGATAATCATTTGTTATTTTTTTTCTTTTTTGTTATTTGATTTTACGATTTGTAATTATGGAATTTCCTCGCTTCATTTGAGGCGGGGTATATTCCGGCTGCAAAATTAGTCAAAGTTATTGTTATGACAAAATTTTAATGATTATTCTTTTTATTTTTTTATAAAAAAGGGGAGTATATACCCTCGCGGACAGATACCCCCCTCATTATAAAAGCAGAAATATTACTTCGTAACGATAATTATACGATAATAGGACTCAATACTATCGTGATGCGATGCTTTTCATAAGGAGTCAATCTGTTCCTTTGACAATCCGGTAAAGAGCATGATGTCGCCCGGCGACATTCCCTTTTTCTTCATTTCCGCTGCAACTTCCATCTTTCCTTCTATTTTCCCTTCTATCTTTCCTTCCATCTTCCCTTTCTCAATGCCTTTTTCCATGCCTTCCTCTTTTGCGAATTCAAGGGCTGACTGTCTTTCCATCT
>CAMWMD010000047.1 GCA_947175265.1 uncultured Porphyromonadaceae bacterium
CCAACACAAGAATGTCAGCCGAAGGAATGATAGGATTTTCCTTTAGCCATTTCGAGTTTACTCCAAATTCAAGATGGAGATCTGATGCGTATTGTATCCTCACAGTGAATAAGCGTTTTTTATGATTTCGATGAACTGAGCCTGAGTGATCTCGGGTAAGCCCATATTCTTAGAGATGGCCTTGGTATTTATCGGGTCGTTTTCTATGGCAGCAAGAAATTGACGTATGTCATTCCGTATGCTTTCAGGAGCTATAAACCGGTCTTCTGGCGTCATCAGGTAAGCCATTCGGTAGACGTCTCTCTTATGCTTATCAATATCGTCACTCTGAACTCTCTGTCCGGCTTCTTTTCGCGCTATATTATTAAGGTACGCCTTAATCTTAAGGACAATCAGTGCGTCCTGATTGATAGCCTGTACGCCATCCAGTTCAACGGCATGGCTGACAGCGTACCCATAATAGTCATCGTCCATGAGTATGGCTGAGAAGCTCGACAGATATTCAGAAACAGGTATATGTACCAGGTGTGCGTCCTCTGATAACTGAATTGAATCCGGTTTGCGGGAAAACAGTTCTATATATTTGGGGAAGTCATCATCCTTAGGGTCAATAAAGCGATAGAAGCATCTATGGGATTCTTCCTCTGATTTAACCTGCCACGCCGAATATCCACCGGCTCTGATGAAATCCCAGAAGCTTCTCAGGTATTCGGGGGTGATTGCCTCACATATCACAATCATGTCTATGTCTTTTGTGGCACGCCCCTGAATATTGGCTTCTTCAAGATTGAGATTGCAGGCTGTTCCGCCGATTATGACATAATTTCCTTTATATTCACCTAAATACTGGCGTATCTTATCTATTCCTTTCATAATTTTTCAGTTAAGATTTTATCTATCTCTTTCTTCACACGGGGATCATCATCGTCTTTGTATGAGAGCGCAAGAGAGAAAATATCGAGATTACCATTGACTGCCGTCAACTTTGGATCAGTCTTCCAGACCTCGATAATTGAGGTACCGTCGTTTTGGTTAAGATTAAGTTCTCTCAGACGGGGATTACGGGCATACACAGCGTATACCGGCTGCTGAGGGGGAGCAAGCATCGACACGTCTGATAGTGCGGAATCTGATGCCTTTACTCCTATCTCTTTCATTATTTCGTCATTGACGGTGAACATTCTTTTTTCAACCGGGCTGTCTGACATATCATAGATTTTTTCCCACATTTCCTTAGGGGACAAAATGAAATCCATAAGCTTCTTTCTCCCTTCCTTCCGGAAAGCTACAAAACCGTTCTGTTCAAGTTCATTGACTGCCAAAGAAAGAGTCTTGACCGAATAACCCATTATCTCGGCTATCTGAGACACACTCTTTCCCTGCAGGTTCCTCTTGGAAAGCTGATAAACAATCAATGCAACAGCAACGGCAGATAACATATCGGATTTAGACTGTCGCACTCCCAATCCGCGCTCGTTCAGCAGAATTCCCAATACGGGGAAGAATATCTGTCTGTCGGGCACAATGAAGTTAGTCCTGTTGTCAATGAGGACACGCCTCTGATAAGCATCCAGATTTTCTAATATAAGTAATACAGGCATTCCTGTCTTACGTTCGACCGTATTGACAAGATTTCTGATCATACGGAAATCATATTCAGGCTTTGGTTCAATAGCCACACCCTTAAAGTCATCACACCTTACGACAGAGAACTCCGCCGCTGATAACAGGACATATGGAAGCCTTCCCCTGAAAGCATCGAAATTTTCAATCTCCACATTCCAGCCAAAGGAATCATGGAGATAGTTTATTATTTTACTCTCGTTTTTCATATTTACCTTAACAAAGTAACAATGCAAAATTAAGGTAAAATATTGAATTAAACAAGTCTTGGAGTTAGGTAATTCCATTTTTACACCAAATAGACTAATCATTCTCATTCGGATCAGGTAGTGTTTCCGTTTCAAGGTCTATTCCGAAGGCATCTTTCAGAATAAGATAATCGAAGCACAGGGCTTTCGGGCGATTTGTTTTCTTCCGTCTTATCTGCTGGCCATTAACCGACTCGACTGAGTAATCTATATCGCCATTTGGCAGGAGAATTGAAAACCTGTCCTGTTTCAAACCGAGGAAAGAGTTATGCGATTTCAGATAAGACATGATGGTGGACCAGTAGGATCTTGCTGATGTGGCATTGTTGCCGCGTCCGCTGAATAATGGGGATATTGCAGCAGCATTAAGGTATAATACTGGTCTTGCCTCGCTGAACTCTATGTCCTCGCTTACAGACAAAGGACGGAACTTCCTAAGATACCTTATGTTGAAATGTACTCCCTCCACACACTTTCCTGTTGTCTGAAATCCCTGAAGCATATTCCAAAAGTCTCCGATCTCGGAACTTTCCTGTGCCAGCTCGTTTTGATTGAGAACTCCCTTGACGGCTGTATCAAACAGGTCTGCATAACTGAATGGCAGGTCAAGGACTGTCTCCAATGACCTATAGGTGGCCAACGGAATGACCCAGTTGCCGAAGATACGTTCATGCACAGTGACTTCACCAAGCTTTGTCGCAAGCTCACGCTTGCTCATGGCATACGCCTCCGGAAAATTCTTTTCAAAGAGTGAGCGATATTTCAATAGTTCCACTGTAAGGTGTGTCAGACCCATATTGCATAGTGTCACTATATCCTCATACCTCGCTCGTTCTGTCTGGTTGAATGATGTTTTTGTGAAAGTCAGAAAAAGAACCCTGGTATATAGCGCCATATCCTGTGTCGGTTTGTCCTGACCGCATAGGGCTATCCCTGTGCTGACTATGGTCTGAGTGGCCATTCCATCTGTGTTGGTGTTCTTCTTTGTCTGACCGCCACCTCCCCATAGACCTTTGAGATAAGCGATCTTTCTTATATCGAGGTCGTTCTTATACTCATCGAATACGACAAGGGTGTTTACAGCCTGCGAGACCCTGTCGTTCATTGCCGGAACAGACGTGACACCAAGGTTCGGAGGGTCAATACCATGTATGAAGAATGACTGAAGGGATGTTGCAAGTGTTGTCTTGCCTGTTCCTTTCTCACCGAACAGGTTGAGTATCGGGAAATGCCGGGTACGCCGGAATATCACGTCCCTGAATACGGTGGCGAACAGATAGCAGAGAGCTATACGTGCGTTTTCTCCGAATACCGATATAAGTTTCTCTGCAAATATCCTCATCGATACGCCGTTACGGTTCTCATGCACCATAAGCCGTTCAAACTGGTATATTTCAGGGTTGTTTCTATACATTTTCGATGTAGCCGGGATATAGAACGCCTTGCCGTTGGAGCCTCTGACTATACCCATATCGTCAACCTGAAAGAATGTTCCTTCCGTAAGTAGGCCGTTGCCAAATGCGAAGAAGTCATTGATGCTGTCCCAGCCGAGCTTTCTGACCCTCTCGGCAGTATCGGTCTTCGCATACAGATACCTCTTTACACGATTGAGCTTTTCTATCTTGGCAAGCCAAATAAAGTTGCCGAGGGTACCCACCTTCTGCTGGAAGGCATTGAGGGAACACATTTCAGATTCCCTTATCTCAAGGAGCCGTCGGTCTCCGGCTTCATTCTTCAGGATGAAGATTCTGGTGCCGTTATTGTCATCACCGATATGGAACATTGGCTCCATCACGAAGTTGGATATTATCACAGGATCTTCTTCCTCGCTACCGATGGTATAGTAGCAGTTATCCCTGATAAAAAGTCCGGCATTGCGTAGGTCTTCAATATCGCGCTGACGTTCATCGAGTGGAGACGTGGCATCTTTCCTCTTTCTGTTCTCACCCCTCGCCTGACTGATGGCATCTCGCCAGAATTTTGTGCGGCCATGTATCTTGCTAAGTTGCTCGATACATTGCTCGACTATGAGCTGATCATTAATACAGGTCATCAGTCCTGCTATCTCTGATACAGCAGCTCTCTGTTTCACAAGGGAGTCTGCTTCAAAAAATCTTTTTTCTGCAAGCCATACCACAAAATATTTCTCAGGTAGGTTAAAATAATCCTCCTTTTTCTTGATATAACTGTCCGCGTCATTCTTTCCCGGTTTTACCCTCGGTGCGTCCTCTGGTGGCTCCGCCATGTCAGGGTACATTTCTCTAAGTTCATCATCGGGTATAGGGACTTCTGCAAAAGGGAGTTCCCTGACCGTGACTTCAAAACCCTTGCGCAATGCCGCTGCACCGTTTTTCATCACGGCTTCAAATCCAGGCCCGAAAAGTTTACCATCCGATACATCAGAGTCCGGAATAAAACAGACAGCATTCGTCAGACGTTTGAGCTGATCATATTGAGGGTCAGACCATGATGTGCCAAGAGTTGCAACTACGTTATCCATTCCGACGCTTTGGAGACGAAGAACATCAGGCGCACCTTCCACTATTATTATGTCCTGTGACTTCTTACGGGATGCCCTGTCTATCCCGAATAGGGATGTACTTTTGTCATAGATTGTCGAGTTTGATGAATTGAGGTACTTTGCGGTCTTTTTGTTTGAACCTATATATCTCCCTGTAAACCCGATGATGCGACCCCATCTATTCCGTATCGGTATGATTACTCTTTCCCTGAAAAACGCATAGGTTATACCTGTATCATCTTTTTTTACGAGTCCAACCTCCTGCAACAGCTCTGTCGGTATACTATTGCCATTACAATACTCAATGAAGTTATTGCCGTTTCGTGGAGCATACCCAATTCCGCTTTCAGCGCAGAAATCCTCTGTCCAGCGACCGTAAGAATAATCCCGGGCACGACTTGACTCATAATCCATACCGGTTCTTAGACAATCTACAAAATAGCGGTGTACCAGGTCATTGACTGCAAGTAAGGATTCCCTGTGCCGATAGGCAGATTTTTCTTCTTCTGTGCGTTCTTTTTCGATACGCTCGATTGGAATGTTGTTGTCATTGGCAATCTTCTCGACTGCTTCCAGAAACGTCAGATTCTCCTTTTCCATTACAAAGCCTATGCCATCACCGCCCCGGCAGCATCCGAAACAGTGATAAAGATTCTTTTGAGGAGATACAGAGAACGATGGGGTATTCTCGGAATGGAAAGGACATAATCCCATAAGCGAAGACCCTTTCCTTTTCAGCTGTACGTAAGGCTTAAGCACGCTTTCAATGTCGAGATCCCGCACCTGTTGAATGGTTATTTCGCTTATCATATCTTCGTAAGTTTGTTCCAGCATTCAATGATGGATCTTCCTGAAAAAACAGGACGGCGTGAGTTCTCGGGATTGAGAGGCTGAATCAGTCCCTTAGCTCGATAACGCATAAAGGTCTTATGACATACACCCAATTCCATGCATACTCTCTTAACTGAATAGACTCCATTGGGATCACATTTTGGTGCGAGCTCTTTCATTATTCATAGTTATTCATTAAAATAGTCCTGAACGGTTCTTTGCAATAATCGAAGATCTGCCGTCCTGTATTCCAACTTGCCCGGTCTCTTACATGGCTCAATCTTACCTTGCTTTCTCCACCGTTCTACATTACGACGGCCAAACATCTCATAAGCCTTTCTCTGGCTAACAAATTCTGGATCATCTTTGTCCGTTTTTAGCATAGACACAACTCTAGCAGCCACATCATTGAGAAATGTGTCATACGGAATCAAGTGATCAAGGAATTGAAGAAATTGCATCTTTCCTGATCATTTTTCACGATGAACTTCTACTGTTCGCTCTTCACGATTCATCTTCGTCACAAACTTTCGCTCATAGATTGCACCAAGTTCGGATGCTTGTGTTCTAACACTCTTTAGCCGTGAAATGGGGAATGTAACAACCTCTCCAATGGCAAGCGCGAGTAACGCCGGACGGATTTTTTGTGCTGTACCAGTCATTTTTTTCTTGTTTTGTTTGTTTGTTTAATGATTAATGATTAACTTTGTAACCAGATAATCAGTATTCTTGGAACGCAAATTAAACAATTAATGTTTAGATAAACAAAAATTGGATAGTAGTTTTAAGAAAAAATCACTGTTTAATGTTTAATGATTAACGCTGAACTAAGAGAAATCCACATCGGAGCTGCCATCAAGAAGAGACTTGATGAGCTTGAAATGACCAAATCAGAATTTGGTCGACTCATTGGTGTGCCACAACAACACGTCAACCGGATTTTTGATAAAGAATCGATTGATACCATTCGTCTTGCAAAAATCTGCCGTGCTTTAGATTTCAATTTTTTCGCTTTATTCTGTCGCTTCCCAACAAACGTCAATGCATATCTGGCAGCGGTTGCTCTTGGAGACGGTGACGCTTTGAACAATATAGGTGATACTGCATTACTCGCCCAAATAGAATCTCAAAAGGTCAAAGTCGCAAACTTGGAGAAAACGGAAAAGGACTTACGAGACCAGATAGCGGTTCTTCAAAGGAGTGTTGATCAGTTGACATCTCAGTTGGGTGACAAAAATGAGATTATTAACTTATTAAAAAATAAAATGTAAAACAAAGAGGAGAGATTTTCACAGCACGAATGTTGTTCGCACGGAGTGAAATCCCAACGCTTTCTTATTGATTAGATATACAAGAATTAGTCTTCTATTTTGGCTCGCATACCAAGTGCATACACCAAATACACAAGTATGTGAGTGATAAAGCCGAATAGCGGCGGCGCAAGCCTCGATTGAGGAATAATCCTCAATCATCCATCCAAAAGGTTAAATATTAAACAAATAAGGCATACAAACCGCATACACCCAATGCTTAATTGCCTGATTAATATAACCTATGTAGTGGTGGCGCAGGCTGCAATCGAAGATTAATCTTTAAAGAATCTTAAATCAAATAATTGGATATGTTGCCTCATAAAATTTTGATGGCAGCATATCCTTTTTTATAAATTTTTTATGTCCAAAAAGAAAATAATGGGTATTACTCTATTAATAATTGGAGTGGCATGTATCATTGGAGGATGTTTGATGCTTATTTCGTCTGACTCTAATAGGAAAGGCACACACGAACAGAATCTTAATAACAGTCTATCCTCATCAAACACTGTTTCTACACCGTCTCATCTAACTCAGGAATCCCATGATTCACGCTCATCTGAGAACATTTCCATTACACCATCTGCAAATAATAATGATGACATTTCTAACCAATCTGATTTGCCTTCTTCGAATTCCGAACGACAATCGGATTCTTCGTATAGGAAAGATAGGAATGAAACGGATACTTCGGATGATAAACATGCTAAAGGAGTGGAATTCGAAAAATTTATAATCAGCAGATTTGGAAAACAATTCTGGTCGATTAAAGATTGGCGTGGAGATAAAAGCATGGATGGCAGATATTCTGAATCAAGTATGTACCCCGACTTGGAAATGAAGTTATCACTCAAAGGTAAAGAATATGTAGTTGCTATTGAATGTAAGTGGAGGAATAACTTCAATAATGAAAGAAAGATTAAATGGTCTTATTCGGAACAATTCGAACGGTATAAGAAATATGCAGAAAAAACCGGATACCCAGTTTTCGTGGCTATAGGAATAGGAGGAGTACCCTCAAAACCGGATAATATATATCTTGTTCCATTATCGGCCATGACATCATACATGATTTCGGAAAGAGAACTGAAACGTTATCTCATTCCGTCTGACAAACTTTTCTTCTATGACACAGCGAAAAGTGATTTTAATAGATAAAATACCATTCTCTAGAGGGTTTTGAATTCCCGGGCAAGGAATAAGGCACGCGGTTCCGACGAGCCGGATATGACGTCGGGTACCGTTTGCCTAATTCTGAATGGTACTGTCTCAAAATCAAGTACCGAAAAAAATCTTTCTCTTTCAGACCTTCCTAAGTATCTTTTTCACCTTTACGCTGATGATGCACTATGGAGTTGCAGGGGCGATTCTTGCATCTATCGTAATCTTCCTATATGACGGTTCCCGTGGAAATATCAAAGGCGCAGTAGCCAAGTATCTCTTCTACGTCTTCTATCCTGTATATCTACTATTGATTTCTTTATATCTCTAAAATAGAGGGAGTAGATAGCCATTATGACAAACTGCTCATAAAAATGTTACGAGCCCAACCCAAGGGGCAGGACTCGATTTGATCTTTTTTATAGTGCAGTTGGGCGCAACTGGGCATTCCAAGTACACTTTCTGATTGCAAAGGTAACAATACTTTTCTAATCCAACAAGATATGAAAGATTCTATTACCTAAAATGGCTGTCTATTACATGGGCAATACATGAATAACTAGTAAGAATGTCACTGAAATCAGTTATTTAAATCTTCTAATATAGAGACTAATCTGAAATTGCACTTATTCCATTACATGAAATTACATGTAATTTTCCCGATTCGGTAAGCATGTGGAAACAAACTCCCATCATTTATTATAGTTGCGTTTTATTTCATCAATTGACTTACCTCCTATACCAAAGTTCTCGTCAGGAATCTCCTTGATAGTAACAGTGAAGAACTGCTCCGGAATATTTGCTATCTCGGAAGCTGTAGATGTCAGACGCTCAATCAACTGCTTTTTCTGTTCTCCGGTCAGTTTGCCGCTCTCAATCGATATGTACGGCATAGTAAGAAGTTTTAATTAAAATTACCAATTATTTATGTTTCGGATGGGATTAATTAATCCATCCGATGGTTCTGATTTCCGGATCAATCATTCTTCTAACTGTTTATTTCGGAGATGAGTTCCTTTATGTTATCTGATTTCGATCTTCGACGCGCATACCGCATCAATTTTGAGGAGGAGACATCATATTGCGTATAGATGGTGTCAAAAGGTCTAACGGCCTCATAATCCTGCCAGGGAGTGAAGAATACACGCCGTTCGTGGAAAGCCTCTGACAAAAGGCTGAATACTCCTTCAACTGCATCACGGTTAACTTCCACATATATCACATCCCTGTTGGTGGCATAATGAGATATACGCTTTATATCGTCAAGTTTCCATATACATATATCTAAAAAGAGGTAAGTGGAAGGGACGGTCAGGGCAATTTTCTTCATCTCTTCGTTATAGCATACAACAAAATTGTCAACAAATCAACTTTATTGCCAATTTTGTTGTCATACACTTAATCCTGATATTTAATAAACTTGTCAATCGCTTTTTGCATCTTTATACAAGATGTTAATTCCATCTCCATTCCTTGTTAATACTTCTCTTCATTGAAGAAAAAATACTATTGCTATCGTACAAATGTACTATAGCAATAAAAAATGGACAGGGAATTTTTATTAGCACAATCGAACATCAGTAATTTATTGATTACTCGATTGTTATATATTACAACTTCCAAACTCGGGAAGGTAGCATAAATTACTGGTTCGTTGAAAACATCTGTGAAAAAAATTCCGCATCAGGCTATCGGAAAGAATCAGATAATATATGGTCGTGCCAAATGCTTAAATATATAAGGAAATTCAGGGAAGTCAAATTACTGCTTCAGTGCATTCAGACGATATTTCCGGTTCGAAACAAAAGATTAAGTCTCTCATACACACTGGAATATAGTCTGAAAGACACATAGTCACAAACATACATCATGCGGTTGTTAATGCTTGCTGATGGTATTTGAGTTCTGGTTGTATGCTTTTGCGACACACTTCCATTCGCCATCGAGTTTCAGAAGCAATAGGAAGTCTGTGAAGTCGATACTGCCACCCCAACCTTCTTCGAGCACGCGCACAACGGCTACAGTCTCTTCAACGGCAAGCACGTCGATACGGGCCTTGAACTCGGCACCTGCGCCAACAGTATCCACATTATGGTAGAACTGCTCGATTGAACCCCGCTCTACTGTTCCGTTAAGTATACCGAACAGCACGGCATCCTCAGTAAACAGAGTCTTTGCATACTCACTGTTGCCCTCGGCAACACTTTTTACAAACTTCTCAGCAGCATTAGCCACTGCTTCGTATTCTTTGATTTTGTCTCTCATCTTTATATATCTATTTGATTTTCTGAACGCGAAATTACAATGATAATAACTTAATATCAAGTACCGAAAAATTATTCATATACCGAAAATTTATTCGGTATATGGTAATTAGGAAGTTATTGACTAATTTTGCAGTCTGAAATAAAAATAAAACTGAAATTATGGCATACGAAAAAAAAATACCGGTGGATCTTGACTGTCCGCTAAGGCTGACGATGAGCCTTATAGAATCAAAATGGAAATCATGTATCCTCGATGAGCTTAGAGATGGACAGCCCCAGCGACCGAGCGAAATACATAAATGTCTGCCAGAAGCTGCACCACGTGTCCTTGATATACAACTAAAGGAAATGGTGGAAGATGGACTTGTAGAAAAGACAATCTTTCCAGAGTTCCCACCCCGATCCGAATATAAAATTACAGAACTTGGACTTTCTCTCATGCCAATCATTGACCAGATGCTCAAATGGGGCGAGGAGCATTTCGATATTTTCGAACGCAAATACGGAAAGAAGTGATTTATATAATGTTTGTCATATTGTCGGAGTAGTTACCTTGGGATGGTGCGACCGAATTTGTGGACTACGACTGCGATCCGGGGTGGTTCTTGCCTCTGTCGTGATTTTCCTATATGACGGCACTCGCGGAAACATCAAAGGCGCAGTAGCCAAGTATAGCTTCTACGCCTTCTATCCCGCACATCTTCTTTTATTCTCATTACTTTATTGAATGAACCAAAATCACTTTCCGACTCATTATGGCATTGAAAAATATCGGTAATTTTGCAAAAATTACCGATACATTCTTCTGTGGCTCCATCTATAACTTTTGTAATCTTTTCGTTGAGCTCTACTCAACCCTTTATCATAAGTTCCGGATCTAATAGAAAATCATACAGACCTATAACCAAAATACCATCGTCATTACGGTAAGGAGTCATGTCATCCTTGACAATGAGGACACGTTTGAAGGAATCATCTATATTACGGAACGAGTTGGTTTCCTGAATCATCTTCTCTTCATCCGGAATCGCATATGCAGATTGAATATAATATCTTGAATCCGAATCATTGGCCACAAAATCCACTTCAAACTGTTTCCTTATGGATTTGCCGTTTTCATCTTTTCTGATGGCTTCCACAACCCCTACATCTACTGAATATCCTCTGTAAAGCAATTCATTGTAGATAATATTCTCCATAAGATGAGTCTGCTCAAGCTGGCGAAATTCCAACAGGGCGTTCCGGATTCCCGTATCTGTAAAGTAATATTTAGACAAGGTGTTGATATATTTCTTACCCTTGATGTTGTATCGCAATGCTTTTTCAATTAGAAAGGCATCACAAAGATACCCAAGGTATTTTGAGATAGTCTTATTGGAGATGATGACCTTCTTCAGGCTTTTGAATGTATTGGCCAATTTCAACGGATTACAGGGCGAGCCTATCGAGGAGGCCAAGATCTGCAATAACTCGTCAAGTTCAGGCTTGTTCCTTACTTTATGCCTTTCCACAACGTCAGCGATATAGACTGTGTCGGCAAGATGCGTCAGATAATCTCTTTTTGCCTTTGCATCAGGAAGCAGAAGTGTCTGCGGCAATCCTCCATAAGTGAAGTAGTCCCTCCAGCATCTTGATAAATCTCCTCCTACGGCAGAATAATATTCCGAGAAAGATAAAGGATACATGTGGATGTCCTGACCTCTCCCTCTGAACTCCGTCACCACATCCTTGGATAAAAACCGAGAATTACTGCCGGTTACATAGGCATCGACGTTTCTCATATGCAGGAGACTGTTCATAACTCCGGGAAAATCAGCTATCATCTGAACCTCATCCAGAAGGACATAGTATTGACCATTATCTTTAATCCGGCTCTTTATATAATAGAGTATCTTGTCGGGATCACGTAATTCGGCATTAGTACGGTCATCAAGAGCTATTTCTATGATATGATCTTCACCTATCCCGGTTGAGATTAGGTATTCATGAAAAATGTCAAATAACAGAAACGACTTTCCACATCGGCGGATTCCGGTGATAATCTTTATCATGCGGTTGCCTCTTGAAGAAATTAACTGTTGAAGATACGTAGGTCGAGGGATTATCATATTACTAAAAGTTGTAGATTTCTACATTTTTTGGTACTACAAAGTTATAAAGAATTTCTTGTAACCCAAAATCCTGACAGCATAATCTTAGTCATAGTTGTTTCAGAACCCTTATCACACCCTGAATATACCCCTTGTCCTCGGCATAGCCGATGTCGCGCAGCCATAGCAGGTAGTTCCCTCCCTTGTACTTGTATTGTACTTTGGTCCGGTATGCCGTCACTGATCCGGTCCAGTGGTCAAACTCATAGTAAGTCTTGGTGCGAGGATTGGTGAGACCGAAGAGGTTGTTCTTGTTCCGGCATACAGCCGACTTAAACCATCCAGTCTCCAGTATTGCCTGTGCCAATACTATCTTCGGATATTTGATGTTGTTCTTCTTGATCTCCGCGTATAGGTTTGGGATCACAGTGTATCTGAAATTACCATAAGCAAGCAATACATAATCCCTCTTTTTCTCATCCTTTCCGGAACTAATGAGTCGGAAGTCTTCGGGAAAACGGTTTACCAATTCTTCTGTCCTTGTAAAGTTCGCTCCTTCAAGAAATCCCTTTAGGTACATCATACCTTCGAGAAACTGAATCTCTTCAAATGGCTTTAATAACGCCTTATTCATAATTTCTGTATATTTTCAAATACTGCATACGATGTATTAATTCTTCTATTTCTCATTTAGTCGCTCCTTTAGCCTGGTGTTGCGTTTGGAGACGGTTTGGTTGTGGATGGCGTATGCGAGAGCCTTGGTTGTGCCGACCAATACGCAGATTTTCTTTGCGCGGGTGATTCCATTACAATTCGACTCGTCTGTGCCTGACGGAATATCCGCGTCAATCTAACGACAGGAATCTGTCGGGGGTCTATGATATCACGGAGCGCGTTTACAGCTCCGACACTCGGCAACTGGTCGGTCTTTCCTATTCCCAGTCCTCCGTGAGCACCATAATCTTCGATTGCATAGCCTTGTTATCTCAGACCATACGTTCTCCGGATTCTGATAAGTGCTACGCTCAACGACACCACGCAGTTTGATCATTATAAATCAACTTAAGGATTCAGAGCAAAATACTTCCATAGTGGAGCAGCCATCAACGACTGCTTCATCTCATCAGATATAAGCAATTCCATCAATTCAGATTTGGAAAGTAATCTGACGGAAATATCCTCTGTTTCGTCAAGATGCTGACCACTCACTTTCCTTACGCCCCTTGCAATGAAGGAATATGTAAGATTATTGGTGGAGGACGGATTTTGGGAAAGAACCGTATTAAGGCTCCATTCTCCCCCGGCAAATCCGGTTTCTTCCAATAATTCTCTTTGAGCCGCTGCAAGCGGAGCTTCATCTTTTTCTATTACTCCAGCTACTAACTCTGTAAACACGTCCTCCAATCCGTGCCTGTATTGCTCCACCATCACGAATTGTCCATCTTCGGTAATGGCGATTACATTCACCCAATCCGGGTATTCAAGGACGTAGTATTCCGGATGAACACGACCATCAGGAAGTTCAACCTTATCTCTTCTAGCAGTCAACCAAGGCCGCTGAATCAGATACTCCGATTCAACTGTTCTCCATTTCCTTATCTTATGTGCCATAGTTCATTCTTTAAAAGAATCGAAGCTTACCATATATTAAACTCTTATGATGGCTCCGAGCATATTGTTTAGATGTTGTGTTTAATGTTTGCGTCTATTTGTACCAACAGCATTGTAGATTATTTTTACAAAGGGACCTCCTGAAACTTTTTCTCCACATTTGTAGTATCCATTGTCATTAATCCCGGAGTTATTCCCAAATTCTTCCCTCAGAACCTTTGCTATTCTTTTTTCCCTTTCTTCTTCTCTTACTGCCTTCCTTGAAAGAAAATAAGATTTAATATCTTCAGGAAATAAATTGTGTTCCCTTCTTAAATGACCCTTTCTGGACGGATATTTAATCCATGCTCCACATAGAGTACACTTATAACATGAATTTATTATCCCGAGACGTTTTTCTTTCTCAGCTTTTTCGATTCTTCTTTTTTGTTTTTCTATTTCTCGTGATCTTTTATTCATATTTTAATCTCAATAAGCAATGGACTGTTGGTTGTATCTGTTATGTCTGTTAGAATCTCCGATTTAGTCAGATAAGGTAACAATTCCTCGCTCATAAGGCAGTAATCAATGCGGAAGCCTTGATTCATTAACCTGTATTCCGGCTTGTTCTGAAAGAAGTAGGAGTAGTCTATACCTTCCGGATGAAGGTAACGGTATGTATCGACAAGACCTGTCTGGTTCAGGAGAGAGTTGAAATCTCGGTGTTCCCATTCCGTGAAGCAACCCAACTTCTTAACTGACATTCCATCCCAGGCATCTGTATCTTCATTAACGATATTCAAGTCACCACAAAGGATTACAGGCTTTTGATTTGTGAGTTTCACAAGATAATCGTGAAGCTCATAATTCCATCGCTGCCTATCCTTTATATATTGTTCTTTCGACAAGTCTACGTAGGGGAAATACGTATTTACAACAATGAACTGGTCGAAATGGATCATATTGAGACACCCGGTTTCCATCAACCATTCCGGCATGTCATTCCGTTGTGACTCAAAATCAAATTGAAAACCGGCTTTAATGTATGTGCTTACACCGCCGAAAAGACCATCATCCATAATCCCGAGCCAACCCATATACCCAGGTATCTGCGTAAGAAAAGCACCTTTCTTCCGAACCTTCTGGAAACACATAAGGTCAGGGGCTAACTCAGCAACCAGCCGATTTATAGCCTCCAGTCGTGCTTGCACTCCATTTACGTTCCAACTCAGTATCTTCATTTATCCTAAGATTTTTTCACCCAATGGATTTTGTTTATGCCGTTTCCAGTTTGCAACGGCTGCTTCTTTACTTGTATTTGCATAGCAATACTCGCAGAGATGTGGGCATGTGTTATATTGTCCGATGTCTTTGCTCACAATACAGCCACAAAACTGACGCTGACCAGAATCTTTGTTGTTCTTCTTTTTGAGCGCATAGGTGGAATCGGTCAACATGATTGCTCCATCCGGAATCGCGGGGATATCATCAAACTCATCAAATAATGACATTGATCTTGGCTGAACATGAAGTATGTCCACCTTCAGGAAGTCCATCAGTTCCTTGTCGTTATATCCAAATCGAATCATAAGGTCATCATCCACACAACGATTGTGCTCAATACCATATTGTTCAATATCTATCTTCTCACCGCATGTAGCCAATGTAAAATTCCAGCCACGTTCTTGATTCATGCGAGAAAGACGTGATGCGAACTCATTCATCTGGTCCTCACTCCATTCGATATAGTTTATTCCGTTCTTTTCAAGATTGGCCTTGACTTTACGGTAAGATGTGATATCCGCATAGCTAAACACCATTTTCTCGGTGTAACCTTTTAGTTCGTCTCCTATGTGCTGAACCTTCATTAAAAGGTCATCCATACTGATTTTATCCGTGAGAATCATTGGATCAAAACGCCATATTACACGACCCTTGCCAAGACGATCAACAAGCATCTTGAACGTCTCGATTCGTTGAGTAAGTGCGGGTACACCTCTTTCCAAACCTTCAGCTTCGTAGTCATTCAATGTATATTGAATATAGCATTCAATATTTCTTTCTTTGAGTTCCTCCAAATGTTCAATAAGAGGCCGCGGATTTTTCGACCAGAATACGATAAACCGTGTATTCTGATACGATATATATGAGGGGACACCATTAAATGGATTGGTCCATACAGAATAACCACGTTTCAATCTTTCAAAGAACCAATCTGCGTAAAATGCAGGAATATCTGTAGAACGACTGACAGATATAATTACGGGAGCAGCTGCCTCCACAACTGCACCATTATCCGTTGTTATTTTTATTTTATTGGTAGCCATTATATTCTAATTTATTCCCATTCATCAGCTTCATTTTCATTTGGAGGTGATGAAGGCGGGGTTAAATTTAATGGAGGTATATTATCCACCACCGCTTTTGTTATACAATCTATTAGATTATCCAACTCTGTGACTCGAAAAACCTTATTAACGTCGCTTGTGAATTTCACAAGTGAAGGTATATCAGCTTCTTCTCCTAATCCAATAGCATATCTATCCGAAGCATTGAATTTAGATAACTCAATCAACGTTCCTAAACCTTCATCATAATCATCAGTCGGGCATCCATCAGAAATCAGTATAATCTTAATGACATAAGACAATTCCTTTTTCTGAAGAAAATCAGACAGAACAGAACACGCTTTACCTAACGAAGTCATGCCTGTGCAGAATGGTTCTTCCCACTGAAAGTCTTCAATAAGAATGGGAACTTCATGAAACCAACTAACATCTCTTGAGAAAAATTGCACACATATCCTTACCGGTCCATTGTCATAGCTATAATTAACCAGAGACTCTTTAAGATTCTCAAGAGCATCAGTTACAGCCGAAATTTTATGGCCGTTCATGCTGCCGGATATGTCTATCATCAAGATTATATCCATATCTATTAAATAAATTTGAACATTCTTGCAAACATCAGTAGTATCGGGAGTGCTATTAAAACAAACCCTATAAGCATCAGTGTACGTGTGCTACCGTTTTGTGACTTAACATCTTCTATCTTATCATGAAAACTCTTTCCCGAGTTCTCTATTGCAGAAAGAGTTTTGTTGTGATTTGATGAAAGTCTATCATCAAGCTTCTCAATTCTCTTCCTTGTAGCATCATGGCTGCCTTTTAAGTCGGTCTTAACCTTCTGATATGCGGAGTCGATTTCCTCCTTAACTTCGGCCTTGGACTTACCAATCTCTAATACCACACCATCAATGAGAGAAGAGAGATTGGGTAGTATCTCATCTATTTTATTACTGATAGATGTTTCAAGGGTTGCAATGACGGCTTTCAATTCATCGTTAATGCTTTTCAAGTCAGCAATCTGATTCTTCAATTCCTGATTGAGAGACTCGTACTTACCAATATGGTCATTTACACTTGTTGCCAATCGTCCTAATTGCGCCGAAAGGCTTTTATCGAATTTCTCCGAGAGATTATTAACCTGCTTCTGGAATTTTTCAATTTCTTTTGCAAAGGATTTAACAATCTTTTCTGTTGATGCTACAAATTGAGAGTTAGACTCTTGTAGTAGATTATCGAGATTTTGGTTTGTTTGGACAGTGTTCGCCTCAATTCGTTTGATAGTATCATCTGTTGCTGTTTTTAATTCGCTTTGTACAGATGCGAGAGAAGTTCTGAGAGCTTCAACAACTATTGTTGATTCATTTGAAATGACATTGGCTTTCTTTTTTAAGGACTTTAAGATGTCAGATGTTGCTTCTTCAATATTTGTTGAGATTGATGCCTGATACCCTTCAATCTCACTCATAAGAGATGTGAAGTCATCAAGTATTTTGGAGACATCTGTTGACGTATCGGCAAGTTGCTGTCGTACTTTATCGTACGCAGCAACATTGTTCTGCACTTGTTGACGTGCAGTTTCAATGGCAGAGAGATTGTCTCTCAGAGATGCCAAAGATGATAGGATTTGTTGAGTATCCATTATGCGGTGTAATTATTTTTAAAGTCTGTGAGCCAATCTCCGTTGTCATCAAGTTCAGCCAAGAGTTGAAGTTCTTTGAGATGGCGTATTTCTTTTTGAGAAGCGGCATTTCTATGGTTAATCGTGAACTCTTTGTAGAATTGATCAATCATGGAATAAAAATATTCTCTATCATGCGTTTCTTCTTTGAATATTCTGTATCCTTCCACAAAACTCTCTTCAAGTTCATGGAGCATATTCTTGTCATTAGGCTGTCTCATGATTGTCAGGCAGAAGACATTGAGAAAAGACAGTACTGGATTTGTGTCACTTCGCCTGATTCGTCTGACAGCACCGCGAAGATGCTTGATATTGTCTTTCGGTGAGCCGGACGCTCCAATTACGTCATTATCGATGACTCGCATATACTTGAAAAGTATATCAAAGTCACGATGTTTATCTTCCACGACATCATCGTAAAGTGAGAACGGCTCATCGTTTTCAGTTCTGTATCCGGCGCGGGCAAACTTTGAATTGAAATAAAAGAATATCTCATCCTTAAGATCTTCATTTACCTCTTTCCAGTCCTTAGTTTCATCAATACCGGTAAGGCAGAAATTACGAATATCGTCTATTGCTCTCTTACGTTTCATTACGACTTTGTCGTAAACAAATTCTGTTAGGTAGCCAAGACACTTATGGATTTCATTCTGACCTTTGCGGATGCTGGCTCTTTCGACCTCATTTTCGGCACGCTCTTCCGAATAGTATCTCATCAAGAAGGATTTCATTCGTAAATAGTAAGATCCCGGCTTTTTACGTGTCGTTACGATTCTGAAAGAATTACGGTGATAATCTTGTGTGAAATCGTCAATTAGGCCAATCACACACATTCTATATATAGCCTTCGCTACATCTTGGTAAGAGTCATCGTTATAAGGTATCCAAACAACGAGGTCATCACCAACCTTGCAGGAGAGTAATGCCGCCATAAATCCATTACCGGAATGCAATGCGGCATCCTTATACTGAGCATCGTTTCCAAGGAAGAACGTTACAGGCTTCACACTTAACAGTTCGTGCATTTTTTTCTTCTCTTCAAGCTCACCTTTGAAGTTGTTATTGAAGAAAAACATCACTGTGCCATAGTCATAACTTTGGTATTCAATATTTTCAGTTCCAAATCGAATGCGGTTATAGTTTAAGTAGGATTTCAGGTCTTTGTAATACATCCACTTAAATCGATAATCCGGATGGACATGCCTTAACTGACAATTCTCATACTTCGAGCATCTGGAATCGCAAGGCCAATTCCACATCAAATTGATTGGATTACCTTCCTCTTGACTCATAGATTTCGCGGTAGGACAAATAAGTCTGACCATGTCCACAAGTGGATTGCACACATCAATGAATTGGTCATCGACACGCACTCCGAAACCATTAAGTATCGTTTTAAGGTCTTCCTCCTTGAACCATTGTCCCTTTATCAGAGGTATGGGCTCTTGCATTATTGGACATCTGCGAGATATTCGGACAAGTCTATAATTGGTCATTAGAATTATAGACAAAGCCATCTTTCGGTCTCGTCCGGCACGCCCCGCTTCCTGAACAAAGCTTTCAAGAGAACTGGAGTAATTCATGTTTATTGTAAACCTCACATTGGGTTTATCAATACCCATTCCAAATGCATTGGTTGCGACCATCAGCGGGAGCTTGTTCTCTCTGAAGAGTCGCATATTCTCCATTGATTTGTTATCAGTTTCTCCATGTTGCGGAGAACCAGAAAATGAGCCAACACTACAAATTTCTCCCAAACTCTGAGAATTTACGTTGACACTCAATCCAGTGGAATTAACATGAGGACAAAATACTATACCTCCACTATCATAACGATCACGGTCCGATAGAAAATCATTTTCTACATCTACGTAAAGCGATTGGGAATCTATGGACTCAAGTTCCTCGCGCTCTTGAAATCTATCGACTATTCTTTGAATTGATTCCTCGGTCTGTAGTTCTCTCAGATATTCAGGAATCTTCGGAATCAGAGTTTTAAGATAATTACTCTTTACCCATGCTGAATCTTTTGAGTTATTAAGTTTCACGGGCATTGGATAATTATGTCTTAAAAGAACTCCATGGTCATCAAATTTAGCAGGAGCATACTCCAGATCAATACGCTCAATCTTATACTGCAATTCGAGCCGATTGCTGTTCTCATACCTGACGATTGTATCAGGGTCAAGTGTAAATGAGCCATGACCTGACAATTCACGCTCAACATCCGACAACACGTCGAATGATGCAGTGGCTGTCAGACCAAATAGTGAGATCTCACCCACTTTTGCTTTAACATAACTATAAAGATTTCTACCAAGATGAAGATATGAGAATCTGAAGTCTTGGCCCCATTCCGACACACAATGTACCTCGTCTATTACTCCGTATGAGAAATAGACACCAAGTTCATGCATATTTCGTAGTCTCTCCCTGAACTCATAGATGCACAGCCTCTCAGGAGACATAAAAGCAAATATAACCTCAGAAGACTCCATCATAGACTCATGTGCGACTCGCTCTTCTGGCTGGAGTTCCGAATTGATATACGTACAAGCATCTATACCAATTGCTCTCAATCCGTCATACTGGTCTTCCATCAGAGACTTCAACGGATCTATAACAACCGTCACACCAGGCTGTAGCATAGCCGCGAGTTGGTATGTAAGAGATTTGCCACCTCCAGTAGGCAACAATCCGATGACACCTTTATTTTGCATTGCCCGGTTCAGTATCGGTAGTTGTCCAGGGCGGAATGCAATTTTACGGAATATAAGCGTCAGGAAATAATTCAGATGTTCTACAATCTCTGTTATATTGTCATATCCTCCTGACTGATTAAGTTTTGTCAGAGGCTTATACGTTATTCTGTCAGAGGTGTATATTTGGCGAGACGTAGTCTGTTCACAAGAACGGATATTGAAATAACAATCGTTCTTTGCTTTAAACTCTGAGAACTGAACATGCTCGGCATCCGCCGTATCCTTGAAGTTGATATCAATGACTAAATCAAACTCTTCTTCCTTATTGATTTTCTTGACAGATGATACACACTTATTGCCAAGATGCAAGGGCGAATCCCTAAATTCAGAGTTGATAATCGAAAGATATATCTTTGGGAATTTCCTTTCAGAATATTCAACAGTCATTGCGCTTAGATGATTGAACATCTGCTCCAAATCAGCAAATGCCAAAGCAGCGCATGGATAGTCAGACTCTTTGACTACGACATTCCATTTATTATCATCAAGAGACAATCGGCCAGTCAGAATCGCCTCTACAACTACCTTTTGGATTCTTGCAATGCCAATGGGAGTATATCGGAAAATCTCTTCGTTATCTTTTAATGTCTTATTGTTGACAACATCATAATTGATACCACCATATCGCTCCTTCTCTGCCGTAGCGCCAAAAGCATCTGCGAAGCATAGTTCAATGAACGGACTACATTTGGTAGGAATACCTCTTGTTATGATATTGTTTAGAACCGCTATAACGGGATCAACATCGGAGTATACACTTGCACCAATATCGAAAGGAGCGAGAACTTCAAATGCGCCATGATTTTCAAACGTGATAGATTCATCACCTTTCCAGAGGGCATCAAGCTTATATGACGCAAGGAACTCTTTGGGAGGGAAGAATGACAGTGGAACAAGGAACGGTTTACCGTCCTCTCGAAGCATCTTAAATCCTTTGGTAACACAACTATACCATTTGCCATTGCTCAACTGCCTATATTGAGGATATATGTAATTTGAGAAAATATCCTCATTCGCTTTTGCGAAATAGCGACTGAATGCTTCTATTCTATGATTCCCATAATTCAACGGACCTACACAAACAAAGTAATGCCGATAACCGGTTTCGGCAATTATGTTTGCAAGTTTTTTTAAGTCGATTTCCGGAATATCAAGAATATTGGAGAATAGATGTATGGATATCGGCTCCTCAATATGTAATTTTTCAAGTACGCCCTTCGATGTAGGAATAACCGATGGCAAATAAAGATTCTTTGACTCTATTTCAACGCTGTTCCCCACAGACTTTAAGACATTAGACTTAGCTCGATCCAATGCCACAGTCGATGGCTCAATGAGAGTAATCTTCTGAAGTTTTGACAGATGATTGAAATCCCTGAGTTTTGATACAAAATGCACACTGGCTATGCCCTGACCACAACCCCAGTCAATTATTTCGATGTTAGAGTTGAGTTCTCTCCAAGGAAAGGACTCAAAGGCTTTTTCCAATTTGCCCTTGTGCATCTCTCCGTATGAAGCTATATAGCAACATAGCTGTTCCTCATTAGATAGCACAGCGGTACCATGATTCAAGCCAAAGCAAGACCAAGGCTTTTCTCGATATTTTAAAGGCACATTATTCCGTGACACCCGGATGATGTCATCAAGTGTCAAAGCATCAATTGCCTGTATGTCCTCAATATAGCCCATTGTATTATTCTGCTATCATTGAAAGAAGATTCATGACAAACCAAGGATCGAAACCTTGCATTGTTAATCGTTTGGCGTTTGTACCGTCACGATGGATCTCGATTCCATCGCTATATGGCGTAGCACCAATTATTTTCTTATAAGGAATCTTTATCCCTTTCATCATGGAATGAAAGATAAGATTCTTATTCGTTACAAATAGTGTTCCTGTACCGAGAGATTGCATCGTGCTGTGTTCAACAGGATGTCCTTTGCTGCCACCAGTACGATAGTAAACACCTCGACAAATCCGGAAAGACAACCCCCGATTACGTCCGACCCATTCTCGCTGTATTTTTTCTTCGTAAAGCGTGATGCCGTTAAACGACCATAGCACACTCTCGTTTTTACCAAGAATTACCGGCACACTCATATTCCGAGGTGGCAAAATACCTCTCTCGAAATTTTTAAGAATTGCGGCCTGTCCGAGCTTCTCCAGATATGAGCCATTGAACTGAGCTGGAAGATTATTGATCGGTAGCGATAAAGCTGAGATATAATCGTCTATTTTACGTTGTTCTGAGTCTGTAAGCATCCCATCATCCAAGAAGTTTTTCGCCGCCTTGTCAAGTACATAGAGATAGGCATTTCTCTCATTAGCTACATTCATCGGTAGCGTTGATGTAACCCGCTGGCATCTCTTTTGCGCGGCTGGTAAGGTAAGTTGATCAGAGAAATAATCAACCATGAACCCCTTAATAAGTTTTTGGGAGAATGAATCTACCGCACCATTCCTGTTTAGATTGGCGTATGAAACACCTACAGCATTGATAAAGGAGTCCACCAGAGACAACTGGCTTGGGACAAATGGACGACGGATTGAGTCAGTATATGCGCGTATTGCCTTATCTGCAATATCCACTATATCCTCATCCGATAAGAATGATGAGGATTGGAGCATGTTCCGTTCAGTTACGATCTCAGACTGAGATTTATATCCAGCGAAGAAAGAGGTGCAGACCTTCTCAAAGTCAGATAATGCTAAAGCATGTTTGTTCTCACACTCCTTGTGAGAGCGTGAGAACAAAATAGTTGATTGACCGCAATACTTACATGTTCCCATTGATTAGTTCTGTTTATTCAAGTTCAAATCAAATGTCAGAATTGTTTGCACGTTTCCTTCGATCTTCTCAAGAGATTCCTCAACTCTTCTCAAATCATTCTCCGCATAAGTCAATTCTATGCGTTGCTTTTCAATTAATTCGCGTGAATCTTTTAATCGCTCAATCTTCTCACACAGAGTTGATTTTTTGGCTTCCAGTTCATTAGATTCCTGATGGAGTTTAGCAAGTTGCCATTGCGACATTAGCCGTGCATTATGACGTACACGCTCATTATTATTCCAGTAGATACAAGCAATCGACATATCATCCTGACTACCCATTTTGCTAATTATAGGTAAATCAGAGGCTAACGTTTTCTTTACCTGTTTTGGACTCGAAGTCGCTATCTCCTTATAAATCCTGATGTAAAAGTCTGTTAGCTTGTCGCCATCGCCATATGTGTCATCAATTCCATCCGAACCGAGGAAAACAGCTTCAGGAAATGTACCGTCTCCGCAATAGACAAATCTAAACTCTGAAGCAGCATCACTATCGCAGATTGATGTGGTCTTATTGAGAAAACATTTGTCATCCCAGGGGATAAACTGATCGTCTTCCATACCTTGATCTCCAAGATTAAAGAATACCATTTCCTGACTTCGTCACTCAAAATTGAGAGATTTTATAATTGTCTTATGTACAGATT
>CAMWMD010000048.1 GCA_947175265.1 uncultured Porphyromonadaceae bacterium
TGGCCGAACAGAGAAGTTAAACCTTATCACGCCGATGGTACTGCGAAAGCGGGAGTGTTTAAGGAAATCGGGAATGCTCTTGAGAGGGCATTCCCGATTTATAAGATTTATAAGCATCTTTGCGTGTATGCTTCAGGAAAATTTCTTTCTGTAGGAGGTGGGTGAGCACCCGGTGTGATGTTTGAAGTATTTCCCGAAAAATGATTGATTTGCGAAATTCAGTTTCAACGCTATCTCCTGTATGGTAAGGTCGGTGGTTTTCAGGAGCACTTTAGCCTCCATCACTACATAGTTCTCGATCCAGTCGCCTGCTGTACGGCCTGAAATCTCTTTGACAACAGAAGAGAGATGCTTGGGCGTTATGAAGAGTTTCTTTGCATAGTACGACACGAGCCGCTGCTCCCGAAAATCCTCACTTACGGCAAGGATAAATCTTGCCATAATCTCTTCCTTTCTTGACCGAGCGTTGTCGTCATCCTTGTGGTTCCTTTGCTCGATGTCCATCATCTCGTAAAGTGCTGCTTGAAGTATGCAGAGCACTTTCTGACGGATGAACGTGGTGTTTCCCTCACGCAGTTTTATACGCAGGAAATCGAGGTAACTGTATATGTCTGAGGCCTCCTTTTCGGTAAGTTGTCTCACAGGTTCCGTACGGTGGTGAATCAGCAGAGGGAGAATGTCGGTCAATTTTGGGAGTACATTCTCAATGACGTTATGCGAACAGGCCACGACCGAGCATTTGAAATCGGAGGAAAACTCCGAGAGATAGATATAGTTTTTGGGCTGAATTACAATCAGGCTGTTTTTCTTGAGGTCATATTCCCTCAGGTCAATGCCGATTTTACCTGTACCCTCGGTACACAAGGCGATCAGGAGTGCATCGATTCTTATCGGGTAGACCTCATCCTTATCAAAAGGGAGGTCATGTTCAAACACGATGATCTGCTCATCGAGATTATCGTTGTTTATGCTCCTTGCGAGTTGCTTTAGAGTTACTATGTCAGTCTTTCCGTTAATGTTCATTGCATTCTTCTTTTCAGGGCACGCGATATGAAGGAGAAGTGATTTGTGACAGTGTTGACAAGGCCGTAATGCTTTCTCATAATATTGAATCTCTCCTTCAGGGAAGCGATTTTATTTTTGTCCGTCAGGCCGTCGCTGAGATAGTCGATTGCCACCATGTGCAGATTGACGCATTTCCCCGGTTTCGATTTGCGGAGGCATCTCACACACCAATCGAAATCGGCGGAGAATCGGTAATCGGTGTTATATTCCGGGGCAAGGCTGTGTTTCACCATAAAAGCCTGGTGACAGACCAGCATACCCTTCTGGAACGAATTGAAGCTTAGAATCTCCGGTGCGGAGAGATGTCGGGGAGCTATGAAATTCCTCTGAGCGTCGACTATCACGGTGTCGGCATAAATTATGTCAGGGTCGTTGACAGCGGCATCGGCATATTTCTCCAAAACGTCAGGGGCATGGAACGCATCCCCTGCATTTAAAAAGAGCAGATATTTTCCCCCGGCCATCCTTAACCCTTTATTCATGGCATCATAAAGGCCTTTGTCGGGCTCACTGAGGATACGCAACTCTTTCCCTCCGATTTTTCTTGCTATCGGGATGGTAGGGTCTTCGGAGGCTCCATCCACGATGATATGTTCAAAATCCCGGAAAGTCTGCATAGCGACCGATTCCATTGTAGGGGTGATGGAATCTGCGGCATTGTAGGTTATGGTAATGATTGAAATAAGCGGTTTGTTTTTCATACCGGAGGAAAATGTTTTAGGGTAGATGATATGCAAAATTAAGGAAAAAAACTGAGAAAAGCGAATCCGGAGAGTTAATAAAGATATAAAGAGAATCGGTTATTTAGACTCATTACAAATTAGGGCAATTCACGTTTCATCTATTGCGAGAAATATATTAATGACTTAAATTTGCAATGAAATAACTCTAAATAACAAAAACATAATTCAAAAATTACTACAACTATGGCATACGTAATTGGCGACAACTGTATCGCATGCGGCACTTGCATGTCTGTTTGCCCTGTGGACGCAATCTCTGAAGGTGATATCTATCACATCGATCCCGACACTTGCATCAGCTGCGGCAGCTGCGCTCAGGTTTGTCCTAACGACGCTATCACTGAGGGTTAATCTCCCTTTCGTGAGGAACGAGCGAAAATGAATAAAGAGGCTATCCGGGAAGGGTGGCCTTTTTTTCTGTTTTATTAACCCTGTTTCTTTTCATATAATCCCCTCTTTTTTGTAATTTTGTAACTTATAAACTATCCGGATAAACATTCCTCCATTCAGGAGGGTTATCTTATCGGAAACAAATCATAAGAGATATGGACAGATTGAAAGTTAAGGTGATAAACCGCAGTCATCATCCGCTTCCGGAATATGGCACATTCGAGGCAGCCGGAATGGACGTACGCGCCTATCTGCCGGAGGGACCCGTCACTTTGCGCCCCTTGCAGCGGGCTCTGATACCCACCGGGCTGTATATGCAGTTGCCGCAGGGGTATGAATGCCAGATACGCCCAAGATCGGGGCTGGCCCTGAACTATGGCATCAGCATCGTCAACACACCCGGGACTGTCGACGCCGACTATCGCGGAGAAATCGGAGTTATACTGATCAATCTGGGTGAGAACGATTTCACTGTCAACGATGGTGAGAGAATCTGCCAAATGGTCATCAAGCAGTATTCCCATGTGGAATGGGAGCCGGTCAAGGAACTCGACCATACAAAGCGCGAGGATGGTGCCTTCGGGCACACGGGTACAGCCTGACACTTGTGGCATGGCACCAAGCATCCATTTTTTGAAATAAAATAATTAATCAGATAATAATCTTGAAAAAGTTTTCCCTCATAATATCCGGTCTGTCGGTCTTCCTGTGCATGTCGCTTTCAGTTGTCGCCCTGGCGGTGAATCCTGATTCGGATGCCAACCGCAAGAAGGCGCGATATTATTATCTGGAAGGGGTCAGGAAGGCAGCCGAGGGGCGCAACAGCGAGGCCGTGGAGTACTACAAGAAGGCATATCTCATAGACTCCACCTATTCGGAGGCAGCCAACAGTTACGGCACTCTCCGTTTCTGGACTTACACCGACACCTTGCAGTCAGAACCGGAGCGCCGCAAGTCGTTGGCCATGATGCGTTCGTTTGTGGATGCCTATCCTGCCGACCTGACAGAATCCCTCATATACGGGTATGCCTCCGAAAGTGTCGACACTCTCTCAAGGGAGGGTATCAGGGTGTATGAGCGACTTGACTCCCTATATCCGGCAGACGCGAGGATACTTCTCAAACTTGCCGAATCATACGACAGGCTCGGCAGATTTGATGATGCGATAGGGGCCTTTGACAAACTGGAGGGAAAGAACGGAAAGACGGCCCAGATTTCCCTGAGCAAGATATCGCTCATGCTTCAGAAGGGCGACACGCTGAGGGCGGTTGACGAGGCCACAGCCCTTGTAGAGTCAAATCCCCGCGAACCCTCTTTCAGAATATTGAAGGGAAATCTCTATGAGGTGATGGGGGAGAACGATTCCACACTCGCCTACTACAGACAGGCGGAGGCCCTGAGTCCGCAGAACGGTTCGGCAAAACTGGCTCTGGCCAACTATTTCAAGGAACGCGGCGACAGCGTGGCTTACGACAACAAAGTCTATGAGGCATTGCTTACAGAAGATTTCGAGATGGAGGATAAACTCTCCATTCTCGGGGAATACCTCCAGACTCTCTTCAGGGAGAAGAACAATACGCAGAGGGGTGATCATCTCTTCAATGTGTTGATGGATCAGTATCCCCACGAACCGGCCATGCTTGAACTTGCGGCACGCTATAGCGCAGCGAAAGAGGAATATGATGCCGCCTCCCAGTACGTAGGGTATGCGATTGACCAGGACCCGGGGAATCCCGGATATTGGGAGATGCTAATGAGATTCAAGTATCTTGACGATAAACCTAAGGAGGCTATGGCAGCGTTCAAGAAAGCCGAGGAGAGTATCGGCGAGGAGGTGATGGATCACGCCGATAGCATGCGCCTCCTGTATGCGGCAGCCGCGACCGCGGCGGGTGAATACGAAACCGCCCTCGCCACATACGGCGACATGATTCACAAGATAGCCCCTGATCTCCCTCTTACGGATTCAATAAGCGACAGATCGGCCCTGGCCTCGCTGACATACGATAATCTGGTCGCACTCAACAGCCTTTACCAGATGATGGGCGACACCTATTATCAGCAGAAACTGACTGACCTCACATTCAGGGCATACGACAACGCGATATTCTTTATCCCTGACAATCCCTTGACCCTGAACAATTACGCCTATTTCCTGACGGAGACGGGTGGCGATCTTGATAAGGCACTCGAATACAGTACGAAGGCGATTCAGGCGGATGGGGAGAATCCGACTTTCCTTGACACATACGCCTGGGTGCTTTTCAAACGCAAGGATTTCAAGCAGGCGCTGGAATATCAGCGGAAAGCCATCGGGATCGCTGAGAAAGAGGGCGACTCGCTGTCGGCGGAATATTATCATCATCTGGGCGACATACTATTCATGAACCATCAGCCCGACGAGGCTCTGGAAAATTGGGAGAAGG
The DNA here is from genome assembly GCA_947175265.1 of uncultured Porphyromonadaceae bacterium. Lineage (GTDB taxonomy): Bacteria > Bacteroidota > Bacteroidia > Bacteroidales > Muribaculaceae > Lepagella. The sequence goes on from CAMWMD010000048.1 coordinate 4,625, forward strand.
CTCTTAAACTTGAGCCAGAAAATGCACTCTTAAAGAAGAAGGTGAGCCACAAGACATTCTTTTTCGAATGAAACGGCTCGCCGGAAGATAAGCAGAAACAAGTCAAGAAGTGAAACATACGATTTATAAATCATACAGGCTCCTATTTCTGATTCTGTGCCTTACGCTCATGACGGCGGCTTACGCACAGGAACCTTTGGGAAAGAAGGAGAAGAAAAGTGTGGTTGCGGCGCTCGCCGCCAATTGCGGGGAATGGAAGACGGTATCCCTATCCGGGAAATTGAGGATGGATATACTCCCGCTTAGTCCGGGCGTAAAGATATTCATGGAGCGTGACAGTCTTGTGCGCATATCTCTCCGGGCACCCCTTGTGGGAGAGGTGGGACGTGCCGAGATTGACAATGACTCCATCCTTGTCGTTAACAAGATGAAAAAAACGTATGTCAAGGAATCCCTGGCAAAGGTCTTCGCGTCGTATCCGGGAGGGCTGTCAGATATTCAGGATATACTTCTGGGTAGAGTTGTGATTCCCGGTTACGGTCTCATCTCGAAGGAGAGTTGGAAAGTGATGGATATCTTTGACGAAGCAGGGACCGGATATACCATGCTGCCGGGTCCTAAAGCGGAGATCGAGGGCTTCACATACGGTTATCTCCTTGACAAAAGCCCCCGTGCCACGGCATTGGCCGTGGTGCCTGCCGGGAAGGAGAATGTGATTGTCGGGGTAACCTATTCATATCCTGACGACGGAATCGAGGTGAATGTATCCTATCAGACTCCTAAAAAGGTTATTGAGGGAACCCTTGACCTTGACCGTCCCGACTGGAACTCCAAGGGGTTTGAGGCCATAAAGATCAATTCCCGCTTCCGCAGGATGGACTTTAATCAGTTCCTGAAATCATTCTGAGACCATGAGCCCGATGACATTCCGAAAACATTATCTTATATTTTCGCTGGCCATCTTTTCCATGATGATGCCGGCTCTCCCTGCATATCCCCTTCCGTCGCCGCAACAGAAATCAGCCACCAAGCAGAAGAAATCCACAGGTGGAAAGACTGCTACCGCAAAGGGAACCACACAGAAGAATTCCAAAACCACACAGGGGACGGCCACAAAAAAATCTTCACAGACACAACCTGCCAAGCAGGGTTCATCCCGTCGTAAAGGCTCCGGAAATGCGAAGGGGAGCGCGAGGCAGGAGACCTCGGCCGACGTGAAAAAGAAGCAGGAAGCCACTCAAAAGGAGATCCGCCAGACTGAGCAGCAGATAAAGGAGAACGACCGTTCGATAAAGAAGGGGTTGAGCGATTTAGGCAAAATCGAGGGGGAGATTTCCAACTCAAAGCAAAAGATAGCGGTCACTTCAGGAAAGATAGCCAAACTGAACGGTGAAATCTCGACATTGCAGGCGGGCATCGCCGGCAACGAGAAGGAGTTGCAACGTCTGCGCGACGAATATCTGAAAGCCGTGAAGAAGATGCGGGTGGCAAGGAAACAGAAATCCGACCTTGCCTTCATCTTCGCGTCGGATAATTTCAATCAGGCTTTGCGCAGGATGCGCTATCTGCGTCAGTTCTCGGAATGGAAAGACCGCCAGACAGCAGCCATCGATGGGAAAACCGCGGAACTTAAGAAGCAGCAGGCCTCTCTGGCGACCGCAAAATCGGAACAGGATAAGGCCCTGAAGCAGCAGAAGAGCGATCAGGCTCTCCTGCAACAGCAATACGTGAAGCAGGATGCGATAGTGGCTGACCTCCGGAAAAACGGCGAGGCACTGAAAACACATCTTGCCAAGAAGCAGACTGAGGCCAATCAACTGAAGAGCCGTATCTCCGCACTCATAGCCGAGGAACAGCGTAAGGCCGAGGAGGAGCGCAGGGCACGCCTTGAGGCAGAGCGGAAGAGGGCGGAAGCAGAGCGTGCGGCAAGAGAAAAGAGGGAGCGCGAGGCTGCGGAGAGGGCAGAGAAAGAGCGTCTGCTTGCCGAGCAGCGTTCCGCAAGCAAAGCGGCAGCCAAAGCCGCTGAGGAAGACCAGGCGCGTCTTGCCAAGGCTGAGCGTGAGAAGGCTACACGTAACAATAAGGGCACGGACAAACCTACATATACCAAAGAGACCGAGAAGAAGGATAACGGAAACTATGCTGACGCACGCAGGCGTACACCCCGCTCGAACACTTATGTGGAGTCGGCCAAACCGGTTTCCAAGCCTTCAGCCAAGTCAGAGGTAAAACCCGCTAAGGTGCAATCATCTCCTGCGGCGGAGCCGGCAGCGGTGTCATCCTCTGCCGGGGCAGCCTTCGCATCAATGAAGGGTAGTCTTCCCCGCCCGGTATCGGGTTCATTCCGCATCACATCACGTTTCGGGCGGCAGTCGCTCCCGGATCTGCCGTCGGTGGTATATGATAACCCCGGCATAGATGCCGAGACGGCCACAGGAGCGGCCGCCCTCGCAGTGTATCATGGGAAGGTGTCAGGCGTATACATGATTCCGGGGTATAATACGGTGGTCATCGTAAATCATGGAAACTATTATACCGTCTATGGTAATATAGCCTCGCCGTCTGTGAAGGTGGGTGATGCTGTGAATGCCGGCCAGAGACTCGGTGGCCTTGCCCCCGATGAAGACAACCAAGGCCATAGTTCCATACATTTCGAGGTTTGGCGCAACCGTGAGAAATTGAATCCGCTGGAATGGATAAGGTAAAGGATGTGGCTACTTACGGATATTCCTTTTAAGGCGAAGGGTGCAGTATATGATGGTCGCTGCGGTCATCACCCCCATGATTGAATAGGCGGTGATATCGTTCGGGATAAAGGATGCTAACAGTGTCATACCGGTGGCACATACGGTGATTGCGAAATTGCGCACGGTCTCGGAAGAGGGCCGGTAGCCATATAATCGTCGGTTGACCAAATAGTATATGATGAAGCAGAGCGACTGCTCAGCCACCATGCCGTAGCCGAATCCTGTCAGACCGAACCAATGGAAGAATATTATGGGAGCGATCAGGAATAGTATATTCGCGGTGATTCCCTCCAGCCAGAAGAAAACGCTTTTATTGTCTTTCGCAAAGGTTATGTATCCCATAGGGTAGGCCAGAGCCTTGATCACCACCCCGAGAGCCATCCAACGGAGAAGAGGCACTATGACCTCAAATTTGGCGGTCAGGAGAATACGGACCACCAAAGGAGCGAAAAGGATAAGGAGCAGGGCGAGCGGCAGTATTATATGGCAGATGACGTTTGCCTGACGGTCGACCACGGCATTCATCTCCCGATTATCAGATGCCACAGCCGAGAGGCGAGGGAAGTAGTCGAGTGACATCGCCGTAAAAACCACCCCCGCCACCTGATTGGTGATGCTGTTGGCCGACTGGAAGAAACCGACATCATCAATTCCCCCCATCTTCCGGATTACGGCAAGGAGGAGATAGTTGCAGATGTTGCCAATCATGTCGCTGGCAAGCAGTATGATGCCCAAGGCGAAGAGTTTCCTTATCAGGGGAGTGTGGGAGGAGATGCGTATTGAGGCTCTCGGGAGATGCCGGCATGCCCCGTGAAGTTGGGTGGTATAGAATAGGTTCTGGCAGAAAGTTAGCCCGGCAATGGCAGGGGCGATTGCCGCGTTGCCGAATTTCCAATATAGAGGCACTCCCACAATCAGTCCGGCCAGGGCTCCTATAAGAGTGGATCTCGAGAGCCTTTTCACCTCCTGCAACCCCTGGAGCACAGCCAGTTTTCCGCCATTGTCCACAATAAAGAAAACGGCGAGCGCGATGTAGAGGAATTGCGAGGTCAGTTGGCGGGAGCCGAATGAGAAATCGGCCAAAAGGGGGGCAAGCAGTATGCACAGTACGGCACCGAATATCGCCGTGGCCAATGTAAGGCGGCGAGATACCCCGATTACCTGATACAATCTTTCAGGCTCTTCCTTGGCCGACACTACTTCCTTCACTATGGCAAGGTTAAGGCCGCAGGAAGAGAGTTGGCTGACGGTGGCCGACACGTTGGCGAATATGGAGGATATACCTACGCCACCCGGCCCGAGGAAGATGGCCACAAACTTCCCCCTGATGAGATTTATAAGGATCTCAAACACCTTCACCCCCCCGAAAAGGGAGATGCCTTTCAGAATGCTCCTATATGAATTTGAATCCTTCTCCGCCGCCATATACGAAACCGGTCACACCTTTGATGTAAGGATATTGTTCCAATGGCAGAGGAAACGGTCGGCCACCACCGCCACATCATTATGACGCTCCACGAGCTTTCGTCCTTCCCGGCTCATCTCGAACATCGGAGAGGGGTCAAGAGCCAAATCACGCAGACGCCCCTTAAGGTCATGGATGAGTGGTGACAGATGGAAGACAGGTCGCTTTTCCGGATTCCCTATATACCCGTAATACTCCGGCTCTGCACCCGAGCCGGCCACACGTCCGAGAGCCATCGCCTGGAGAGCGTTGGTGGCGGGGGAGTAGGAGTAAAGTTGGTCAAGGACGAGATGAGAGTTGCCCATACGCTCCAGATAATCCTTCAGAGACAGATTGCGTGCCACTTCCACCTTCACTCTTCCCGGCATTTCCGTCTCAAGATCCTTTGCTATGGTAAGCATGTGAGCCGTGCCTTTCTGAATCTCCATACCCCCTCGCATACCTATGAATATTTTCAGTGGGCCATCTATCTCAAGAGGGGAGAAAGGGAGGGATGAGATCTCCACGGGAAGATTGGTGAAGGCGAGGCGGTCGCCAAGTATCGGGCGCGCAGCCATATCATACTCGGGGAGCACGGACATCGCGCCGTCAATGTTTTCGTAGAGATAGGAATTCCATACACGGTTTGTGTTGGAAATCCACCCCTCAGTATGTGCAGGGTCGGCATTATGGAAATCTGTAGGCTTGTCGCCTACCTTGAATTCCGAGAAACGGAACATTTTACCGTCGACGCACTCCTTTACGAAGAAATAGTCATCCCCGGCAAGAGTCAGGAACATCGATCGGTTCTGTGCTTTCAGACGGTCGAAGAAATATTTGATTTTACCGGGGCGCAATGACAGGAAATTAGGGTTGATCAGTTGCACCACGTCATAATCGGCAAGGTGGGGGAGTAGTGAGAAAAGGCGATACAGATATGCAAGCGCACCGGTAAAACCGGGCTTGCGTTCGATGTATATATCCGAATGGGTATTCATGTATGTACACCGGTCGGACATGACCGACACTTTATGTCCACGCTTCTTTAATTCACGAGCCAGGCAGGCGTGCAGATTGGAGTAATCGCCAAAAAAAAGAATCCTCATACAGAAGAAACGTGTAAAATCAGGAAATATTCCGAAGATTATTCACTTGGTGTTGAAGATGGTTGATTTATGAAGATGAAAGTCAGCCCATCCACGAAGCGCGTGTCTGAGACAGAATAGGAAGGAGGCATCTGAAGAACGGGATGATCTCCACGCCTTGAGAATTACTCTCGGCAGGGCAGAGCGGGGATAGAGCAGAGGAACCATGACCCCTTGGGCACGCAGGATAGCGGGGTCGCCGGTAATCCTGTTCCCGGTTGAGGCTCCTAGGTGAGTGGCGATATTTATGGGGAAGAACATACCTTTAAGCCCTGCATGAAGGCAATCATGAAGGAAGACAGAGTCTTCGCCACAAGGGTATTTGGCCTTTATCCCGAAATTCTCATTGAAACGTATATCCCTATCTTTAATATCCTTAAGGCGGAACGCGATCTCAATTGCCGAGATATAGAAATTCTTCACCGGTCTGTTGAGCGGAAACGGGTAATCAGGATATGGCTTTTCATATACGGGAGTGTCGGTTATTGGAGCGTCAGGGTTATCACGATAGTTCGGAGGTAGGGAGTCATATTTAAATGCGGCAAGGGATATACCCGGATTATCATCGAAGGTCTTTATGATACGTGTCAATCCTTCGGAAGAAAAGATGAGGTCGTCATCCGCGATGAGGCAGAGTGGAGCCTGAGCCATGTCGAGGAGGAGATTGCGGTTATGTGCCAACCCTGAGGAATAGGAAAACCTCAGGAGTATGTCATTGCGTAGCAGGGAGGGTGGAATCTGTGGATTGCCTTCCCCCGGCATCTGTGAGGATATGAGCCATCTCACACCCTCTATGACGGGAAGGTTGAGCCTGGCGAGACGCTCCAGACCCTCTCTGCCGAAAGAGGCTATGAGCACATCAAGTCGTGCGGAGGATGAGGTTGCAGTCATATTTCGCATACTTGGGAGAAGGGTCTGCCTCCCAAGGTGGCAGCCGCTTCGGAAAAAGAACTATAGAATGAACCTATTATCCTTGAGGTATTGGAAAGCGCGAACATCTCCGTGGCGGCATCTTCAATGCCTCGGATGGAATTTCTGTCAGCCACCGATTCGCTACAGATAATCCTGTCGCCATATAATCCTTTGAATTTTGATTTTGTAGGTTCATCGTCAGTAGCCAGATAGAATCTGACGTCAGGGTTACGTTTTAGGGCATCCTCGATTTCTCTAATGAAGAGTGAGTCGGGACTGTGAAGGATTGATTGTGCGTTGTCGGAGCGGCGGATGTGTATTCCGATAGAATCTTTCCCGAGACGTGTCATAATTTCCTCCACCCGTTTCCTGATTGAATCTACCGGGATGAAGAGATGCCGGTAAAACCCGGAGGTGTAGGGGTAGAATGGTGTGCCCCCCTGGATGAGGGCGTCTTTCCCATTGTCTAACGAATCTTTTACGAGCGCCTTGATTTCGTCGTATCTGTCGTGTAAGATAAGGTTCTGCAAAGGTTGGACGTAATCCCTTAGAGTGACTCCGAAAGAGGAACGCGCTGATATTGCTGATACGAACAGGTTCTGCTTTCTCGGCACGGAATAGAGGAGATTATATTCTATTGCGGAGGGATATACGACCTTATCCTTGACTTCAGGCGAAATCTTGAAGATATCCTCGAAACGGGCGTTCAATTCCCGGTTTCTGCACCACACGATCTCATACGGGGAAGCAAGTTCCAAGGCGAGGGAAATTCCGGAAGCGAGGGCACGCATTCTGTTTGCGAGTCCTCCGATGGGATTTATGACGATTTTAGGCAGTTTGTGAGCCATAACGTGAGGCAGGTTAGATGGGGGAATGATACCGTATGCAAAGTTACGATAAAAATGGGAAGAAATAAAATCTCACGAGAGCGCGCATCGAAATAAAAATAACCTGCGTCCGATATGTCACAGCCAATTTTTCCAATTATCGCAGGAAGATTTGAGGCGGCCGGCAACAGCAGTATCAGGATACCTCTTGGCGACGGTCTTCAGATTCCCTAAAATATATTGGGCTTCCGCTTTCGCCTCCTGAGAGGTGAGGGTGTTTAGGGCTCTTGTAATTTCTTCATCAAGTATGGCTTCCGTTTTCTTATGACCTACGGTACGGTCGTAATCATACAGGAAATCGAAGTAGGATTTTGCAAACTCATCATCCCAATATTGGAGTGTGGGATAGAAACGGTTGATTAGAGTGCCCCGCCAGTATTGCGTCAGAGCCCAGCATTCCTCAAAGGAATTGAATCTTCCGAGACTATACATCAGGCGGGCCATCCCCCGTTTGTCGGCCGTCGCTCCCTTTTTCATCTCATTCTGATATTCCGACATCTTGGAGGCGAATTTTAATTTCGCATCGGGCACGGGTCTTTTGCTATGCACTCCGGCCTGAGTCTCGGATGCCCACATCTCGTCTTCTCCACGATATGTCCATCTTGAGGGATATTTCGTGAAAGGATCTCTTGCCAAATATCCCTCTTTACAGATAGCCATAGAGTCAAGATATTGAGGACTCACCTGAGAGAGGTACTTTACCGCTTTGCCATAGTTTTCCTCACGGATGGCAAGTGTGCCGATAAGTTCGTAAAAATAATCCTTGTCAGTGCGGGCGCGCCTGCGGAGGAAGTCATTCAGGGGAGAGGGGCGGTTTATTTTTCTGAAGGCAGCCGCTAACTCACCTGAAGAAAGGCTTCCCATCAATTGGAAAGAGAGATTGGAATAGTCAGTGCTCTCTTCCTCGCCATTAGTCTGAGGCAACTTGTCGGCATATCCGCACAATAGGATAGCCTTGGCAAAATTCCTCTTCTTCCAAAGATAGGGCACCCAATGCTCGTAGATGATGTTCTGAGTCATTCGTCCCCATTCCTCAGAGTAGGAAGAGTCGGATGATGCAACCTCTTCTATCCATCTTAGGTCTGATAGGAGTGAGCGGGAATCGCCCTGCGCAGCATCAATCTTCATTTTGAAGGCGCGGGCAAGTCTCTGCAACTCGGGTGAAGAGAAACGAGCCTTCAAGGCCGTTGAGATATGTTTTCGGGCAGATTTGAGGTTATCTCTATTCTGATATTGACCGTAAGCGAGAAGCAGGTGCCAATCACCCGGATTCTTGACATTCCCCTTGGTCAGCAGGTCGGAAGCCAGGGGCATTACCATCTCCATGAAAACCGAGTCGTTGGCATGGGTGCGGATGTAATCCATAAGTTGGGGAGCATCGGGATTGTGAGCCATCATATAAGCCACCTGGTTCTTGTCGGATATTGATATTAGATCTCCCATGCGGGCGAACATAGAGTCGGCACGCTCCTTATTGCCAATCCTGGTCCAGCACCCTGCGGCATAGCGCGCGGCCATACGTTTGAGAAGATTGGAATCCTTAATCCGGCGGAATGCCGAATCATAGTAGTGGATACATTCCTCATAACGTCTCGAGGCAAACAAGGCCCTTACAATCTGCAAGGAATATCTGTCGGCCAGTCGGGTGCCTTGATAAGACTTGCATTTGTCGATGATTTCCTGAAAATCTCCCGGGGTATTGCGGATATCACGATTCTTGGGATAATACCATGGAGAACGAATCTCACGCCATCTTTCCTCCATCTCTTTTGCCGTAGAAAGAAACTCACGTAAGTCTTCACCTTTCGGGTCATTTAGGAAATTATAGAAAAGGTTGCCGGAGCCGGGAGTGTGTATTTTGTCTATAAACTTTTCCCGACTGTCGGAATAGACGGCTTCTTCAATATCTGATAAGGGTATGTCGGGAGAGGTGAGTTGCTGCCACAGCAGAAGGTTTTCCTCCTTATCAAATTCCGACATTGTCTTGACAGACCTGTCTAAGGGGAAGTAGCGAGGGGTGGGGATTATGGGAAAGAATGGGCCGCAGGCGTATGAGGATATGCTAAGGGAGAGGAGCAGGATGATTCTAAATGCCTTTAAAGATAGAGTCAATTTCATCAGATTTATATTTAGAGAGATTATCGGAATCGAGATGATAGAGGATGGTGGAGTGAGGACGGCGTGAGAGGCATTGTTCAATCGCCTTCCGCGACTCAAGTATGCCGTCAATATCAGAATCTTCGGCTCTTATGACATCTCCTTCAAAAATCCGTATATTGTTATGGGTGAAATCCTTATTTGCAATGTAGAGGTTCCCTTTACGTGTGAATAGATCGGTATCGGATAAATTGACACCATTCAACAATCCGATAAATCTCCGCTCCCGAAAAAGGAGTTGCCAGGAATAGGTGGGATAAGCTACGTCAAGATGTAACGGATAATCAGCCAGATGACTGAGATACGGCTTCACGTCGTTAGGATTGATAATGGAGTTGAATGTATCCTGATTGAAATAATCACCGGTATTGTAGACCATTAGCACCCCACGGTCGACGGGAGGAGTGTTTCCGGCGAGTTGATGCAGACGTATTGTGGAGCTGAGTTTCCAAGGGAGTTTCTCGCGGGCTATGCAGGCCTTCACGGAGTCGCAGAGATTGAAGAAGTATTTTTCCGTTGTCTCAGTCCAATCACAGTCGAGTTGAAGTTCGGATACGTTGGGCAGTTTATTGTATTGACACATATTGCTGACCCTCGACACAATATTCGAGGCGAGTTGCCCCGGATTGTCCCAAGCCGCTCTCAGTGCATCCAGCGTAATATATACGGTGGGCACGAATTCCATATCTGATAGGGAATCCTGAATCAGTTGATATTGGCGATCGGAAATTCGCAAAGTTGCGTTAGGCACGGTGCGATTTTCCCTTTCTGAATAATAGGGGGGCTCCACGACATCAAACATCCTCAGGTAGATGCGTCTTATGTCGTGACGGCGCAGGAAGGCTATCTCCGTTGAATCGACATCAAACACTGTCTTCCAATAGTAGACAGCGTTTCCGCCCGGCTCCATCTCTGGTGCAGATGTGGAGGATTTGCTGGCGCAGGAAATGGCAACCGCGATGAGGAGAGATATGAGCAGGGTTGGAAGTTTCATTTTTGAAATCTTTAGTTGCTGCAAATTTTGCATTAAAATCCCGACTGACAAAGGAAACTAACCGCTAATGTAGGAAATGCCTCACGGGATGTACAAAATGACAGGCCTCATCTCCAGATGATGTAATTTACGTTTTCATAATCTGAAGATCTGAGGTTGCCTAAGACACTTCTATCCCCCTCATTATCCATAAATATCACAGGGGAATCACCTCCGGGAAGATAAATTGCATTTTTGACGCCGAGATCGACGAGAGTCCGGGCGAAATCAAGGAAAGAGAGCCGGTCGAGGCTTGCAATTATGCACGTGGCGCCGTCGTATTCAGCCAAGGCTTTGCGAAGTGCCTTCCCCTTGGGTTTATTCTCTACAATCTGCCCTCCGACCACGAGAGGATACTGACGGAAGAAGTATCCCTCGGTTTCCAAAGCCTGTTCGAGCATTGGAGTAGCCTCTGCCACGCCGATGGATATTTCGCCGTTTATGATTGAGCAAAATCCGGCTTTAGCCTGTCCTTTGCTGATGAGGTTTCCTTTCAAAACGTATGCTCCCGCAATCTCGCCATTATCACCTCTTACATCGGCAGCCATCGCCGCTAAAACGATGGAGGAATCGTTGGGCACACCTTTTCCTATCTCCAGAACAGGGGTTGCAAAGCGAGGAATAAATATTTTTAGCGCAGAATTGTTGATGGTGGTGTCAACCACTTTACAGAATGCATCAAGTTCCGCAGGCAGACTGTTTGATTCCGATGCTTTAGGAGTTATGGTCTGAGAAGGTGGAATGGATTGGGTAGGGGAGGGTTCACCCGGGGAGTTCGAAATGATGATAAGCCAGACTAACCCACCCAGAATGAGAAGACCTAAAGAGGATAATAATATCACAGGAGCCTTACGGCCCTTACCTTTTTGGTGAGGGGTAGAGTCGTTGCTACCAGGGGCAATAACCCTAATCTCGTCATCATTTATGTCATATCTTTTATCATCCATTATCAAACCTCTTTTTCTAATAGTTCTTTTAACGCCCGCAATGCCTCTTTGGAGGCGGATACCTCATGCCTGAAACTACGGCAGTCGGACAACACCATTTTTTGTCTTGCGGGATTTATAAATGCGATGAAATCACGGTTGACAATAAGGCTTTTCCCGATGCGTATGAAACGATTATCGTTCTCATCAAGGAGCCGTGCGATTCGCTTTTCAATTTGTCCTAATTGAAGGGTCACAACGAAGCGGCTGCCATCAACAGTAGTAATGGCAGAGTAATTCCCGTCGGCAGAGACGTAGACTACCATGTCGGCAGGGACGATTATGATCTCCGAAGAAGTATAGAAAACGAGACGTTTGCTCATGACCTCAGCGCTGCCCCCATACCACCATTCCGGTATTCAGCAAGGGTGATAGTATCGATGAGTTAATGTTTGTTTACAATCGAAAGAATTAAAGCAGCGCTATCAATTCAAGAGGAAGCTGAGATATAGCGGCAATTTCTTCCAGGCTTAGATTCTTGGATTCTTTTAATCTCTTTGCAATTTCCCTTGCTTTTTTTTCTTCGCCTTCGGTAATTCCTTCGGCACGTCCTTGCGCAAGCCCTTCGGCACGACCTTCGGCAAGCCCTTCGGCAAGCCCTTCGGCACGACCTTGAGCGAGTCCTTCCTTTCTGGCGAATTTCATGGTGCTATAGTAATCCCAGTAGGCCTTTAGCTGCTTTTCATATTCAAATCTCTCATCCGGCGAAAGGTTTTCCATTTTCGCCAGTTCTTCAACCTTCTTGAAAATAGGTCTTTTTGCTATGAACGGTATGTTTTCCATATTTTTCATGTTTTTGATTGTGTAGATCCACTCATCTAAGGCATTCTTACACTCTTCCGGATTCATTTTATTAAACTGAGGAAGTTGTATGAATATTAAACGGAGTCGGTCAGTTATCTGTTTACCGCTATGCTTATCAATTATACATCCGTCGGCAATTACCTGTCCTTCAAATCGAGGAATAGTGAAATTTGTGAAAGCGATACTTATGACAGGCATATAGTTATAATCCCATTTTCCGGATTTCGACTGAGCGGTAATAGCGCGGGAGCCATACATCAGACATCTCTCGATGAACCATTCCTGAGAGATATTCTGCATTTCTACGATAAATCGTTTTCCATTATTAGTCACACAATGGATATCGAAAGCCATTGTTCGTTCCGAAGAAGCCTGTTTGGTATGCTCTTTATCAAGATAAGTTACGTTTGTTATAGGATCATCCTCAGTTTCAAGAATAGAGTTAAGCAGATCAATTAGAATATCCGCAGAAGATTCTCTTCCGAAAAGAATTTTGAAGCCGGGATCAGTTGAGGGGTCAATGAAGACACCCGAAGTGGTATATTTATGATGGTTTGCCATAAGCGAGGATATTATATCACAAAAATAGGAAATATAATCCGTACTTACAACAATTTGGTTATAAAAGAGGATAGGTAGTCAAAAAGGGGAACATCGGATTCGGATATTAATACATATCTTACGTTGAGTCAGCGCTTAATTATGGATGCAAGGGGTATTTATCTGGTGGTGATTGTTATGAAATTGGAGGCGAAGGGTAGGGGAGTTGAATGAAGGTATTGCGGAGAAGTGTGGGTCTTTTGAAGGCGGTAGAAGCAATAGTTCCAGCCCGGTCCCATATCGGTGTAGAGGGCTTCCTTTACACCTTGGGAGAGGAGTGCATCGATGAAATTCCCGAACGTCACAGTGCCTTGACTTTCATATAGCGCTAATTTTCCGTCGGAATCAAGACACAGCGCACGGAATACGTTCTCATTCCCTAAGGGACGCGTGGTTTTCACTGCTTTGCCATCGTGAATCATCATCTCCTGAGCAAATCCCATTCCACCCTCTTCAGCAGCCTTATCCAATGCCGGGGAATAGTTTTGATAATGGAACCGTGGACCTGATACAGCCGACCATGTAAATGCTCCGGTATTTCTCTTGCAGGAATAACCCTTGAATCGTTTCCCTCCGGCGACATGATCGCCTGCTACATTGATGTGACCCTCACCGGTAATTTCGCCTGTAAATGCGCCTGCGAAAGTCAGTATAATGGAGTCGTTTTCGGGAGAGGGAATACTGTCGCAAAGCATATCCATCTTCATGTCGGTCATATCCGGTTTGAGACAGAGTAAATCGCCATATTCAGTTTCTATGTGTGAAACTGAAAGTACGTCGGGGATTACTTTAGTGAAATCGCACACTGCCGACTCCTTTATATCGGGATGAAGACCTTTGGCAATATCAATAAAAAGCTTAACGCGGGCTAATACCTCACGTCCGCGATTCCTCCACCAGGAAGTACGTCTCCCGGGAGTCGCGGCGCTATATCCTATGGCGTCCACTCCAAGATGTTTCGCCTGATATAAGGCTCTCTCATTATGATACTTCTGGGAAATGATCAGTATGGAATCCTGATTATAGACATCCCGCATTTTTGCGATTGAATTGAGGGTGCGTGTGCCGTCATAATCAAGCACTATATGGGCGGGATCGACACCCTGCTTTATCAGAGAATCGCGCATGGCTATCGGTTCGTCATAGCCATTTTCAGAATTGCGATAGTCTCCGCCGCTGACCACCAGCCAGTCAACCTTTCCAGCCTTATAAAGTTCGGCACCTGCTTTTATCCTCTTGTCGAAATAAAGGTTTCTTCTGCCGTTCCATGTTGATACAGGAGACGTGCCGAGAATCAGACCGACTTTCCGATGAGGAGTATCCTCAACTTTATCATAAATTTTACCGCTTGCTTCATTGGTGACAATATAATCGCAGACAGCCATTGCTCCTATGAGAAGCAGTATAACACCCGATATTATTAAGAGGAATTTCTTTTTCATTGGAGTGGGTTTATTAGGCTCAAGGCTCAAGGCTCAAGGCTCAAGGCTCAAGGCTCAAGGCTCAAGGCTCGGGGATTGGAATACTCTGCCTTCAACTTGAAGGTGATCCTTAACTTTGACAAAAACGAGAGAGGAATTATTTTATTATACCAAAGGGAAGAGAAAAGTAAACGGTCTTATCTTGTTTTATTCAATTCGACTTTCACAGGCTCAAGCCGAGGGTTATCAGGTTAAAGGATTAAGGGGTTAACTTTATATGAAAGAATTCAGCGACGATGATTTTATTTGGTATAGTAAATAAAATTTTGGATTTTGTGATTTTTATTTGGTATGCCAAATAAAAAATAGAATCTTGGGATTTTATTTGGTATACCAAATAAAAATTGATATTTTTGTAATCAATTCCTGAAAAAATTATTTTCAACCCATATTTTTATGTTGTTTGAGGATAACTTTTAAGGTTTGGATAAGGCTGTCAAATATACTGCATTATGGAAATCATATCAAGAGAAAAATATGTTGACTCAATACTACGCTATATAGGAAAGGGGCTGATAATAGCCCTTACGGGGCAGAGACGAGTAGGGAAAAGCTATATAATGCGTCAGCTTGTAAACGAAATAAAGGGGACCGACACGACTGCCAACATTATCTATATCAATAAGGAAAAAAAGAAATTCGATTCCATAATGAATACGGATGATTTATGGCGTTATCTGGAAGATAAATTAGAAGAGGATAGAAATAACTATCTGCTGATAGACGAGGTGCAAGATATAGCGGGTTTTGAACATGTACTCCGCAGCTTAAATGCTGACGAAGAATGTCAGATAGTGGTGACAGGAAGTAATGCGATGATGTTGTCGTCTGAATTATCCACTTATATAGGAGGGAGGTATATTGAGATACATATCCAGAGTCTTTCTTACAAAGAATTCCTAAAATTTCATAAATTAAACGACTCAGATGAGAATCTTCAGAAATATCTCGAATTCGGAGGATTACCACATCTATATCGCCTCGGACTTGAGAACGAGGATATGATATGGGAATATCTTCAGAATATTTACAATACTATAGTACTCAAGGATGTAGTAAAGAGAGAATCACTGCGCAACGTTACATTGTTTGAAAATCTCATGTCTTACGTAAGTGATAATGCCGGGCAACTCGTATCTGCCAATTCATTGTCGAAATATCTGAAGTCACAAAGAGTGGAGCTTACTCCCTTGTCGGCAATAAATTATCTAAAGGCAGCTTCAAATGCCTATATAATCAACAAAGTGGGGCGCTATGATATACATGGTAAGCGTCTTTTGGAGACTAATGATAAATATTATTTTGAAGATCTGGGATTGCGTAATATGCTGGCGGGTCCGAACAGGAGCGGAGATATGGAGAAGGTCATTGAAAATGCCGTGTATCTTCACCTTAAAGGTATGGGATATAAAATCCACGTAGGCACCTTATCAGACAGGGAGATAGATTTTGTAGCAGAGAAGGGAGGAAAGCCTGTTTATATTCAGGTGGCATATCTTATTGCGGATGATAAAACAAGGGAACGGGAGTTTGGCAACCTCATGGAGATAAAAGATAATTATCCGAAGTATGTTGTGTCGATGAATCCGATGGCGGTGCCGCAAGACTATGAAGGAATCGCTCATCTGACACTGCGTCAGTTCCTGACTATGGAAAAGCTATAGGATATCTGAGGGTGTCTACATTTTTCTGTCGGCGCCTATTTCAGAGTAAGAGGAGAGCGGCATGGAGCCGCTGTCGTGGACGAGCTCCGCGCTTGGAAGGGGAGCATTAGCCCTAAACCATGGTTTAGGGCACGCTAACGCAAACTTTCCGTTCCGGGGGTGGAACGTATTGTAAGATAAGGCATGAAATATAATTGGCAATGAGTCAAAGAGTAATGACGGAAATTTGAGGTTTTTGCGTGTTAAAATATGTAAAAATCGTTCCGTTCCAAAGTAAGCATACGGTGAAGCACGTATTTCAGGGGTGAGGGATAGCTTGTAACTTTGCAGGCAAAAAGAATATGCTGAGCAAAGAAGAAGTACTTGAGATTATCTCCTATTGCGCTTGCCACAAGATTCAACGATCCGTACGGTTGAAAGAATTAGGGATCACTCAATGGGAGTTTTATAAATCGCGACGTAAGTATCTTGAGAATGAGAAGTCTCATCCTCATGAGGAATCGGGATCATTCATCGAATTGGGATCTGTCGGAGGTTTCGTGTCCTGTTCGGTCACCGAGATGGAGAAGAGTATCAATCCCGGGCGAAAACTTCATACTGCGTCAGAATCCATGACGATCGAGTGTCAGACAAGTCGTGGAGGGATGGTGAGAATAAACGGAAAGATCAGCACTGAGTTGCTGTGCGCATTGGTTAAAAGTCTGTGAGCCATGTTCAGCCTCAACGACAGCATGCGCTACTGGCTCTATACCGAGCCTGTGGATATGCGTAAGAGTTTTCATACACTCTCAGGCGTGGTCCGCGACCGGATGGGTCGCAATCCGCTTGATGGTGATGTGTATATTTTCATCAATCGTCACCGTAACCGCATGAAGCTTCTTCATTGGGAACCGGGAGGACTGGTGCTTTACTCCAAGATGCTGGAGCGCGGCACTTTCGGCAGCCCCTCCGGGCTTCAGGCAGATGGCAGTATAGAATGGCGCGATCTTGTGATGGTGGTAGAGGGCATAATGGTCGATAATACCACCCGTCGACGACGTCTTGATACCCTGCGACGCGAAGCCGGGAAAATATGAGATTTAATGATGAAATATCAGCGAATTATCTTGTATAGGTCACTGATATTTTGTATCTTTGAGGAGTAAATTAAGACCGGATGACAGAAGAGCGTAATGAAGATATGAACTCAGTTTCCTTTGCCTCGGAGGCAGAGGAAATAACTTATCTGCGCTCGGAAATCATACGTCAGAAGAATCTTTCAAAGGAACTGGCGACGGAGAGAAAGGCGCTGGAGAAGAAGAAAAAGGGACTGGAGGCACAGGTCAGGCAACTTGAATACAGGAACACCCAGCTGGAGTAGCAACTTGACTATTGGAAAAAACGTTTCTTCGGGCGCATGAGCGAGAAGAAGCATCTTCCTCTTGATCCCAACCAGCTATCGCTTTTCTCAGCCGAAGATCTGGCGCAGATGAGTCTTGAAGAGAAAGAGGAACTGGAAGCCGAGGCGCAGAAGCAGGAGGAAACCATCACAAAGACCGTCACAGTGCGTAAGCAGCCGAAGCGCCGTAATCTTGACACCACCGGTCTTACCGTGGTTGAGAAACATCTCTATCCTGAAGGTTGTACCGATTCTGAGGGAAAACTTATGGAATCCTTCGTTGAAATCGGCACCGAGACAAGTGACCGTCTGGAGATGGTTGCCCCAAAGCTATATGTGGAGCGCACGATCCGTCATAAGGTCATAAGCTGCGAGGATATGGACAAGAATGCCGAGCAGAGAAGTATCAGGATAGCCCCGCTTCCACCGGCACCGATTGAGCATGGCATGGCAGGTGCCTCACTTCTTGCCGACATCATACTGGGAAAGTTCCTGTACCACCTGCCGTTCTACCGTCAGATCAACCGCTTCCGCGAGTTCGGTCTTCGTCTGCCGGCTTCCACCATAGGTGACTGGTACGAGAAATCGGTCGAGAGCCTCAACGTCCTGTATAGACTTTTGCGCAAGCAGGTAATGGCAAGCGAATATATACAGGTGGACGAGAGCGTGGTGCCGGTTTTAGACAATGAAAAACACAAGGCACGCAAGGGATATGAATGGTGTGTGCGTGATGGACTGACCGGCTCGCTTTTCTTCTGGTATGACCGAGGGTCGCGGTCGAAAAAGACCGCCCGAGAACTTCTCGGGGGCTACCGCGGCACGTTCCAGAGCGACGGCTATGAGGCATACGAACAGTTCTGCAATACTCCCGGAGTACAGGGAGCGGCGTGCTGGGCGCATGCCCGACGCAAGTTCGTCGATGCACTGAAGGAGAATCAGAAACTCGCCACGCAGGCCATAGTGATGATCGGCAAGCTGTATGAGGTGGAGCGCAAGGCTGATGAAGCCGGAATGACAGCGGAACAGAGGCAAGAACTGCGTCAGGAAGAGGCTTATCCCGTGATACAGCTGATGGAAAGATGGTGTGTCGATACTTACTCCACGGTACTGGAATCAAGTCTTCTTGGTAAAGCCATTGCCTATACCTACTCTCTGATGGAACGGTTGGCTATCTATGTCAATGACGGACGCATCAACATCGACAACAATCTCATCGAGAACGCTATCCGCCCGTTGGCACTTGGACGCAAGAACTGGCTCTTCTGTGGTAACGATGCCTCGGCTTATCGTGCCGCCATAGTCTACTCACTGCTTGCCTCATGCCGAGCGGCCGATGCAGATCCCCGGCAGTGGCTTGAACATGTACTGGTGGAGATACCTACTCGTAGAAAGACAGGTCAACCGATGGATGACCTTCTCCCGAGTGAATATGCCAAACGTCCGGATACCAAGCCATGGAATCTACCTGATCCTGACTGATCAAAACCAAACACACTCAAAATAGCGCGAAGAAGCCCGAACATCCCCAACGTTCGGGCTTCTTCGCGCTATATTACCGAATTTTGCAATACGTGCTTCACCGTATGCTTACGGTGTACTTCAATTAATGCTTACAATTAATGCTTACACTCAAGAACAACCTATAGGTGCAATAGATGACAACATCGGCAACAATCTCTGAAAGATGTAGCCGATATCGTAATAAATTACACATACAAGGTGTACTTCTCTTAATGCTTACTGTAAAAAGGAAATACACTCTAAGAGATCATCGTTAAAATTGAATTGTATCATTCGGAATACGTACAAATTTTCAATGTACTCTTTTGTGCTAAATTTCAATATTTTTAAGCACGTATTTTTTATTACAATAGTTCGTTAAAATTTTGAATTAAAAATTTATGCTGTAAAACATATT
>CAMWMD010000049.1 GCA_947175265.1 uncultured Porphyromonadaceae bacterium
GTACCTCCGAGGGGAATCGAACCCCTATCTAAAGTTTAGGAAACTTCTATTCTATCCGTTGAACTACAGAGGCATTGCCGTCATCTACCCGTCCGCTGCCGCTCCCGGCCGCGGATTATTCGGGGGATTTTGCCCGCAAAATTAGTAATTATTTTTTTTATTTGCAAAGAGTGGCCTTTAATCTTACAAATAATTGGTTAAATAATCCTTAATTTTTTGGATTTTCCGCTTGTTTCAGTGGAGACGGAGGACTGTGCCGGGGCGATCTTTGGCTTTCGGGTTGAGATTCTTTATCCGCTCCATGCTCATTCCGAAACGCTGCGCCACCGAATGTAGGCTCTCCCCTTCCCCTATCGTCACTGTCGAGATTCCATCGGGGGCGGAATCATGTTTCTTTTCAAGATACACCTCTTCCCATGCCTTTATCTCGCGGTCCTTGTCGGCATCGTTGTAGGCCATGAGTTCCTTGGGCTTCAGGTTGAACTCTTTCGCTATGGCAGCGTAAGTGTCGCCCGGAGTCGCCACGACGTAGTGAAGACCGCGGGCTCGGCGCACGGGATGGCTGCTGACGAGCATACTGTGTATATAGGCAGCCATCTCTTCCGGATTCTGTCCTCCCGCACTGTCGTAGGTGTAGAGGGCATACCGCTCGATTATCGTTATGAGCCGGGCGGCATAGTTGGGGTCGGTGGCATAGCCACATTCACGCAACCCCTTAGCCCACCCCTTGTAATCGGTCACGTCAAGGTCGAAGAGACGGAGGTAGCGTGTGCGCCGGAGGAAGAGGGAATGGTCGCGGAAACTCTCCTCAGGGGTGTTGTAGACTCTGAAGCACTCGTCGGGCTTATCGTCGTTGCGCAGCATGGTCTCACCATTCCATTCCTTATGACACTTTATACCGAAATGGTTGTTACCCTCGGAGGCGAGGGTGCTTCGCCCGGCGGCACTCTCCAGGAGTCCTTGCGCGAGCGTGATGGAGGCCGGGATGCCGTACTCCGTCTGATGCTCCACGGCCAGGGAGCAATAACGGTCGATATATTCCTCGTAGGGATTCAAGCACAAGACGGGGCTTGCAGGAAAAAACAGGAGCAGGAGGGCCGAGATTCTCAGCAGGATATTATTCATCAGTTTTATCGATATGGATTATTCCGGGTGCAAAATTAATGATTTATTCTTTTGCAGACGAAACATTTTTATTAAATTCGCATCCCTCTCCATCCCACCTCCACTACCTCGGGCAAGAACGGACCTTAAAAAATAATATGACGAAATGCGAGAAATCACCATCACCACGTTGATAAAGGAATGTCGGGAAGATGAACTGAACCCTACCGACAGGGAACTGGCAGAAGCCGCCAAAGAGGCGACGCGCACAGCCTACGCCCCATATTCGCAATTCCATGTCGGGGCGGCCATTCTTATGGAAAACGGCGAGATATGCACCGGTTCCAACCAGGAGAACGCCGCATACCCCTCGGGCCTCTGCGCGGAACGCACGGCAGCATTCCATGCCTCAGCCACACATCCCGGAATGAGGATGAGGAAGATCGCCATAGCCGCATGGACCGCAGCAGGCAAACCGGAAGGGCTCCCATACGCCGACTACTTCCAGGAAATGCCCATAAGCCCTTGCGGAGGATGCCGCCAAGCATTGTTGGAATACGAGGCCCGCGACGGAGAGATTGAGGTGATTCTTTACGGCTCATCGAAAATCTACATATTCCCCTCGATAGCCTCCCTACTCCCGTTCTGCTTCACAAGTTTCTGACCTCGTCACGTCTTTTCCGCCACACGGTAGCGTGGACGATGCTTGACCTCGATATATATCTTCCCTATGTACTCACCCACGATTCCGAGGCCGATGAGGAGGATTCCCGTGCAGAACCATATCGACAATATGAGGGAGGTCCAACCCTCTATCGTCTCTCCCTGGAAGTATCTGACTACGGCATATATCCCTATTCCGAGTGCCGTCAGCATAAATATCACGCCCAGCCAGAAAAGCATCCTCACCGGACGCACGGAGAAGGATGTGATGCCGTCTATGGCGAAATCAAGCATTCGCCGCACAGGGTATTTGCTGTAGCCGGCCATACGCTTGCGGCGGTCGTAGTACACTTCCGCCTGATCATACCCCAACTGGGGCACTATACCCCTCAGGAACAGGTTGCGCTCACCGTATTGGAGCAGGTCGGAGACCGCCCTGTGCGACAGGAGACGGAAATCGGCGTGATTAGACACACAGTCAACGCCCAATCCCCTCATGACGCGATAGAAATTGCCCGCACTCGTGCGTTTCATCCAACTGTCCGTATGCCGGTCGCGCCTCACACCGTATACTATGTCGGCACCCTCACGGAATCGTCTCACCATCTCCGAAAGGATATCCGGATCATCCTGTAGATCGGCATCTATGGTGACGCAGGCATCGCAATCGTCAAAGGCCGCCTCTATCCCGGCGAGAAGGGCGCACTGGTGGCCGCATCTTCGGCTCAGACGCACTCCCCTCACCACGGGGGATGACAGGGCGCGGACTACCTCCCACGTGCCATCCTCGCTGCGGTCGTCGACATATATTATGAAACTGGCCTTAGACACAAGCCCTTGAGAAACCATCGATTGAAGTTTCTCAAGAAGGGTGGCATTCGTCGAGGGGAGCACCTCCGCCTCGTCATAGCAGGGGACCACGATCGCCAGGGTTACGGAATCCATATCATCTTCCTGATTTCTCATAATCTTGAATGTCAGGATTGCGGCGAGACAGTCTCGCCCCTTAGAGACGCGAAGCGGTCGCGGTCGCGGTTACGTTTCTTCTCAAGTGAATTTCTGAAAGCCTCCGTAAGGTCGACACCCGTCTGGTTGGCAAGGCATATCACAACCCAGAGCACGTCGGCCATCTCCTCGCCAAGGGTATTGCGCAAATCCCCCTTCTTGGAGACCTGCTCCCCGTAGACCCTTGCTATGATACGCGCAAGTTCACCCACCTCCTCGGTGAGGAGAGCCATGTTGGTCAGTTCGGAGAAATATCTCCCCCCTATCGTACGTATCCATTCATCCACAAGGCCCTGGGCCTCCCTGATTGTCGTATCCTTCATTTCAAAAAAATTAATTTCGCCAAGGAATTCCTTGGCGAAATTAATCATTCGCTGCCATTATTTCAAACTTATCTCCAAATAATGTTTCTGAACGACAGATTTTTCACTCCCGGGTGATGATGCGGTATTCGTTCATGAACTCACGGAACTGACGGTATCCAATCACAACCCCCAAGGCCGCACCGGCCATTATCCCGTAGATCATGTAAGGCTCCGCCTTGAAGCAATAGGCCATAAGGCCCACCGTCGCAAGGGCGAACGGAATCAGCAGTATCATCGACTGCAGATGCCTCTTCCTGAAAAGCAAGGCCTTCTCCGCCACCTCCTTCACCGTCATCGTGAAACAGTCTATCGACGTCACTCCCCGGTAGAGACTATAGTCTATCACGGAACAGAGGGCGAAATAGAATATGAAAACTCCGAAGAGCGCCCACTTTATTGGCCCGACACCCTCAAAAATGTGTGAAAAGGGCACTATTGTCCACAACACCATACATACGATCCCCAAAGTGGAGAAACGGCGGTAGCGTGCCGCCAGCCGCTCGAGCGCGGTCTCTTTCTTTTCCCTGTACATATTCTCAAACTCTTCCGGAGTGGGGCAATACCTCTTCCGGGCTGCCTCATTCCATGTTTTCCTTATTTCCTCGTAAGTCATATATTTTGTCTTTATGAATGAATAATTCAAAACTCTTCCGAATATCCGGCTGCCAACCGTTTCTTTATCCGGTTGATTCTCACCGCCACGTTGTTACGTGAGATACCCGTCACCTCCGCTATCTCCTCGTAGTTCCTCTCGTCGAGCCACATGGTGATGATGGCCTTGTCGAGCGGTGAGAGTGTGGAGATCATGCTGTGGAGCATCGCCAGGCGTTCCGAAGTCACGTCATCCTCATCGGCCATATCTCCTATATCATCGAACCCTACAGTTGACACCCGCCCCGACTTTTTCCTTACGGTGGAGACACACGTGTTGAGAGCCACACGGTAGAGCCATGTCGTGAGCGACGACTCCCCCCGGAAATTGGAAAGCCCTTTCCATATATTGAGCATTATATCCTGACGGAGGTCTTTCATATCCTCCCTGTTGTCGGAATAGGAGAAGCAGATGCCCGATATGATGTTGCCGTGATTCCTGATAATTGCGGAAAACGTCTCCTCGCGCTGTCTATCAGTCTCATTTCCGGGAATAATCCTTGAGAGGAACCGACGAAGCCGGAAGAGGATATCTCCGCTTACTGAAATAGTGCCTACCGGCGATATGTCGAAAGTAATATTTACCATTTTATGATGTTTATAGGGTTAGTAGCGCGGGGAGCCGGAAAGTTACACAGGGTAATAAAAAAGACCCTGAAAAAGATCAGAGTCTCTGTATTTGACGGTGGCACACTGTCATCCCTCCCTGAGCCGGACCGTGTGGGAGGACACTTCGAGAGTGACCTCGCTCCCCTCCACAAGAGGAAGGTTGTCATGCACGTGACCTACCGGAAAATTGAAGGCTACCGGTAGAGAGTCAATGCCGTGACGGCGAAGCAGGGAATCAACCATAGCTTCCATGCTGTCATGGTTTCGGTCGGGACGGTATTCGGTAAACTGCCCCACTATCAGACCTCTCAGCCGCTGGAGGGAGCCTGCAAGAATCAGCCTCATAAGCATCCTCTCCACGGCGTATATCGCCTCGGATATATCCTCGATGAACAACACCACCTCCTCACCATCCCTCACGTCGAGTATGTCGTAAGGGGTGGCGGCGAGTCCGTTCAATACGGCGAGATTCCCTCCTCTGAGGATACCTTTCCCCTCACCAGGACGATTGAACCGGTGCGCGACTACCTCATAATCCATCTTCTCCTCACCACGGAGCAGGGAGAGCAGACGCAGGGTACAGAAATCGTCATCACCCTCAAGCGTGAGGTGCTTGGCCATAGGGGCGTGGAGCGACATCACCCCGGCACTCTCCCACAAGGCGTGGAGAGCCGAGACGTCGGAGAAGCCTATCATCCATTTGGGATGCTCCGCCACCATATCTACCGATATTTCCGGCAACAGATGCACACAGCCGTATCCCCCTCTGGCACACAATATGGCCTTCACCGAGGGGTCGGTAAGGGCAAAGCGCATATCAGCCACCCGAGCCTCAAGAGAGGCCGCGTAACTCCCTGAGGCGGGGCCCATGGCTCCCGGCAGGATTACAGGGTCGAAACCCGCACGGCGAAGCATACTTTCCGCACCCGACACATACTCATCCTTTACGATCGTGGCCGGAGAGATAATCGCTATCCTGTCTCCCGGCTTCAATGCCGAGGGTCGTATCATTCTATCCATGGCTCAGTTCACCTGTACCGGAATACCCGTCTCGCGCGCTATGAGGTCGCCTATTCCCTGAAGTTCCTCACGCTCCACCTTAACCAATCTCTCCTCCGGAGTGGAGCGGTCAAGACTGTAGAGCATTATCTCACGCGGCCCTATCTCACGGTAAGCGTCAATAAGGGCCTCAACCTCCTCGGGAGTGGTATTGTCCACTTTTCGGCCGTCATGCTCCCCCCGCAGCATCATGGTCTGTATTATGGCATTACCCCTGAATTGCTTAAGACCCTCGACCACCTTTCTGACGGAAAAATCCTTGCTCGCGGGCTGGTCGATGAGGCGCATCGTCGGCTCGATGGCCGAATCGAGTTTCAGGATATTGTTGTCTACCTTCCTAAGAGCCCGGGCAACGGTGGGGGTGAAGATCCGTGTGGAATTCGACAGGACCGAAACCTTTGCCTGCGGGAAGAAACGGTCGCGAAGGGCGATGGTGTCGTCGATTATCCCAGGGAAATCAGGATGCAGCGTAGGTTCGCCGTTACCGGAAAAGGTAATCACGTCAAGACTCTCGCCGTTATCGCTCATAGCCTTGAGTTTCCTTTCCAGGTCTTCCCTCACCTTTTCACGCGCCGGGAGTCCGGTCGAGCCTTTCCCCTGGGCATTATAGCCGGCCTCGCAGTATATGCAGTCGAAAGAGCATACCTTCCCATCGTCAGGGCTCAGGTTGACGCCCAGCGACACGCCGAGGCGACGGCTGTGTATGGGGCCGAATATCGTGGAGTGGAACAATACTGTCTGATCTTTTGCCATATCTTATTCTTTTTAATCCTATAGCCGCCAACCACTTGGAGTGCGATCTCCGGAGGCAGGGCAGTAATCCCCCCCTTTACGGCATCCGGCACAAAGCAATGGCGACACAGACGCAAAGATAACGATTTTTACATAATCTTACTTGTTAAAACGGTATAGAATTGCTAATTTTGCAAAGAAACACAGTTTTTATGGATTCCGAAGCCCTCGACACATCAGCGCCGGCAAAGGAAGCGACTCCCCGCAGGCTAACACTCCGGAAAGGGGAGAAACTACGCCACCGCACCCTCGTCGACTCCCTTTTCACAAAGGGAGAGTCGCTTTATGAATTTCCTTTCCGGGTAAATTTCCGGCTCCTGAGCCGTGAGGAGCTCGAGAACTCTTTCCGCTCCTCACCCCCGTCTCCCATCGACCCTATACAGATGCTCATCACGGTGCCGAAAAAGAAAAGGAGACGTGCCGTGGACCGCGTGCTGATGCGCCGAAGAATACGTGAGGCTTACAGACTCAACCGCCTTCCTCTAAAGGATCTGGTGGAATCTATGCCGGGCGGCAACACACTCTGCATGGCGTTCATCTACATTCACGATAAGAACAACGACTTTAGCCTCATCGATCGCAAGATGAAGTCGCTCCTGCGTAAAGTGGCCGACAAAATCTGGCAAGAATAACCGAACGTATATGTCAAGAATCCTCATCTTTCTCGTCAGATTCTATCAGAGGGCGATCTCTCCGATGTTTCCTCCCGCTTGCCGCTATACCCCGACATGCAGCCAGTATGCCGTAGAGGCCATCCGTAA
The DNA here is from genome assembly GCA_947175265.1 of uncultured Porphyromonadaceae bacterium. GTDB lineage: Bacteria > Bacteroidota > Bacteroidia > Bacteroidales > Muribaculaceae > Lepagella. The sequence continues at coordinate 7,010 of CAMWMD010000049.1, forward strand.
ATACGGGGCTCTGAAAGGCTCCATACTCGCTGCCAAGAGGTTAGCGCGCTGTCATCCCTGGGGAGGCAGCGGATATGATCCGGTTCCTTAGAAAATTCCAGCATTAATTATGGCTATCTTAGATATTCACACACATCATCCCGCCCCTCAGCCTGAAGCCGTGATTGCGGTGCGCCCGAACATGTTCGATCCTATCCCGGGGCAACTCTATTCCGTAGGTATACACCCCTGGGGTACCCTTGACGACATCCCACCGGAGATGTGGACGGCTCTTGAAGAGGCTACCCGGCATCCGCAGGTGGTGGCCGTCGGAGAATGCGGAATCGACCTTATCAAAGGGGGACCGCTTTTCAGGCAGATGCAGATACTGAAACGCCAGGCAATCCTGGCAGAGGAAATAAGGAAGCCGCTTGTGCTGCACAATGTCCATGGACAAGAGGTCATCATCGGGATGAAGAAAGACCTCAAGCCCGAGATGAATTGGCTGATACATGGTTTCCGCGGAAAACCCACCGTGGCGGATATGTTGGTGAAGGCCGGTCTATGGATTTCATTCGGACAGAATTTCAACCACAGTTCGCTGCCCGAAGTGCCTTCCGACCGTATCCTCGCGGAGACCGATGAGGCGGAGTGCTCCATACATGAGGTAATCGCCTCCCTTTCCGTCCTGGCCGGCACGGATCTCACAGAGACCATAGCCCGCAACTCCTCACTATTCCTCGGCCAACAAACCATCTGACCGCAGATAAATGTTCTAATTTCAATAATGAGACTTCTCAGAATCACTATATTCTCTCTCCTCTTTGCCTCGGCTTCCCTGAGTGGATATCCACTCACTCTGGAACCGATACGTTACGGCGACTTCTCACAGTGGGTCACACGCGAGATCAACGAGTCAAAGTTGATCGGCGGAAAGACCAAGACCGTGTATGAGATAGCCCCGGCCACAAAAATCATCGGCAACAAACCTTATTCCAACATGGGAGGGTCGCCGTGGGCCACAAGCAACGTATATGCGAAAGTTTCAGGCATAGTTAAGGGGTCGAATACCGTGAGCCCGGCCACCGTCAACGGCAACAAGGTGGCCCGTCTGGAATCTAAGATGGAGGAGGTGAAGGTGCTCGGCCTCATCAACATGGATGTGATGGTGGCGGGTTCCATTTTCCTCGGGAAGATTTTCGAGCCTATAACATCCACAAAAGGGCCATTCTCAAAAATGGAGATGGGAATACCCTATACAAAACGTCCCGTGGCTCTCGTTTTTGACTATAAGGTGGATATGCCGCCGGCCGATAAGCGCACGAAGGCTACCGGATTCTCCTCGAAGAAGACCCTTCAGGGGCGCGACAACGCGGAGGTATACGTGCTGCTACAACAGCGTTGGGAGGATGCCGACGGAAAACTCTACGCCCGCCGCGTGGGGACCGGACGCGAACGTTATTCAAAATCGGTGCCCTGGACAAAGGGGCATCAACTCAAGATACATTACGGCGACATCACCGGGAAACCGTTCTATAAGCCCTGGATGGGACTTCTCTCCGGCAACAAGGCTTACTATGCCCGCAACTCCAAGGGGAAACTCGTGCCGGTGCAGGAGGTGGAATGGGCTGCCCCGGACGCGGTGCCCACACATGTGCTCGTAATGGCCTCGGCCTCTTGCGGCGAACCATTCATCGGCACCGAGGGCCTCAACCTCTATATCGACAATATCGCCTTCGGATTTTGAGTCTGTAAGGGTGGCGGTATGAACCTGACGCCGGTAGCCGTCATTTAATCAGCAAAAATACTAAAAGTACAAAGATATGAAAATAGCAATCATCGGATATGGCCGCATGGGTCATCTCATCGAGAAAATCGCCCTTGACAGGGGGCACCGCATCGTATGTATCATCGACGCCGACGACCAGGAAAAGTTCAACTCTCCTGAATTCAAAAGTGCCGACGTGGCGATAGAATTCACCACACCGGCCACTGCCGTAGACAATATCCTCGCAAGTTTCGCGGCGGAGGTGCCTGTGGTCGTGGGCACGACAGGATGGACAAACTCCCTCCCCGATATCAAGGATATGTGTGAGAAAGGGCGCGGCACACTCCTTTTTGCCTCCAATTTCTCTATCGGCGTGAATATCTTCATGGCCATCAACCGTTATGTGGCTAAGGTGATGAACGATTTCCCGGAATACACCCCTTCCATGACCGAGATACACCACATACACAAACTCGATCATCCTTCGGGCACTGCCGTGACGCTCGCCGACGAACTCGTGGCTGAGGTAGACCGCCTCAACAAATGGGAGGAGCCGAAACCGGGTAAGAAACTCTCTTCAAAGACTCTCCCCGTAGACCATGTGCGCGAGGGTGAGGTGCCTGGTACGCATATCATCACTTGGGATTCGGAAGTGGATACAATCACCCTTACCCATGAGGCAAAAAGCCGCGTAGGGTTCGCTCTCGGGGCTGTGAAGACCGCCGAATGGCTGAAAGGTAAGAAAGGGTTCTTCACTATTGCCGACATGCTGTCGGAAGTGACTCACACAACCGGTCTTTTCGTATGAACCCCGGGTCTTCTAAATCTTTCCGCCAACGCCTCAGAGAAGTGAAGACGACACGCTGGATACGTTTCGGTGTCGTCTCCCTCCTGTTCTTCCTGTGGGTGATATGGATGGGAAACCCCTGGCTATCCATTTTATGGCTCCTGCTGATCGACATCTACCTTACCGCCTATATCCCCTGGACATGGTGGAAAGATAAGAAAGGCGCGACCCGCAAGGTGATGGGATGGGTCGACGCGATTATATATGCCCTCGTGCTCGTATATTTCATTTTCGCGTTCATTGGCCAGAACTATAAGATTCCATCGTCAAGCCTTGAGAAATCTCTCCTCGTGGGTGATTATCTGTGGGTGAACAAGACTGTCTACGGCCCCAGAGTGCCTCAGACCCCCATCCACTTCCCGCTCGCCCAGCATACCCTCCCGATAGTCAACACGAAGAGTTACCTCACATATCCGCAACTCGACTATCACCGCCTCCCCGGGCTGAGGAGCATCGACCGGGGCGATATCGTGGTCTTCAACTATCCTCAGGGTGATACGGTGGCTCTCAAGATTCAGAATCCCGACTACTATCAGATATCCTACGAACTGAAGAAGAACGGTGTAGACAATCCACGCCTGTATATGGAGCAGAACAAGCAGATGTTCGGCGACATCGTCTGGCGTCCCGTCGACCGCAGGGAGAATTATGTGAAGCGTGCAATAGGTCTGCCGGGTGAAAGGCTCCTTATCCGCAACGACTCCATATTCATTGACGGAAAACTGATGCAGGATCCCGACAACGTGCAGTATAACTACATAATACCCGTAAGCGGACCTATCGCGAAGGAGAAGTGGCTTGACCTCGGTGTGCGTGCTGACGATTACGGCGAAGGACCCATATCCAATTCATACACCGGCTTCTCGTTCTACGACGTGCCTCTCACTGCTGAGATGAAGAAAATCGTGGAGACATGGCCGGAAGTGTCGGAGCCTCTCACCAAAGAGAGTGAGACCGGCCTTTATGACACAGGGGGGATGTTCCCGCTCGGTAACAACTACGGCTGGACACGCCCCGACATGGGGGAGATATGGATTCCCAAAAGGGGAAGCACCCTGCATCTTACCCTCGACAATATCCCCGTGTATGAACGGGCTATCAGGGTATATGAGGGGAACGACCTGAAGGTGGCCGACGGAAAAATATACATCAACGGGGAGCAGACGGATTATTACACGTTCAAGATGGATTACTACTGGATGATGGGTGATAACCGCGACCGCTCCGCCGACTCCCGCTACTGGGGTTTTGTGCCTGAAGACCATATCGTTGGCTCCCCAATGTTCGTCATCGCTTCGTTTGATGAGGAGCGCGGTTGGTTTGACGGAAAAATTCGCTGGAACCGCATTCTCCGTAACGCAAATCCCGACAAGTCGGACGGAAAATGGTGAGCATGATACCCTTCCTCCCCTCTTTCCGGTGGTATGCCGTGTGGTGGAGGGTATGCAGGGAAGGAAAACCGGAAAGCGTCGCTGTGGCAACAGCGAATTCAGAGACCGGAACATCGGGAAAGGATTTCGCCCGCACGGTAATGAGGGGTACGGATTCTCCGACTCTCCTCTCGATTCCTATCGTCGGGGGTAGCGCGGCTCTGAAACGCGAGCGCAACATCCCCTCGGCTCTCCTCTCAGAGCACGGGAACTGGCGACATTCACATATCGGCACCCTTGAGACCATCTATGGCCGATACCCCTATTCCGGTGAGATTCTGGCTTTGATCAGAGATTGCTATGCCGCTGATGAGCCGACCCTAACGGGGTTTAATTCTACCCTTCATCATGCGGTGACTTCCTTTCTCCCCTCCCCCGCTCTGCCCAGGGAAGATGTCTCTCCGGCGGCGGCTGAAAGGGGAAGGGAGGTGCTGGAAAAGGTGATGCCCGACATCTCGATTATCGATGCGCTCATGCGCCACGGGCCGGAAACCACACTCGCTCTACTCGCTCATTCTACAAAATAAGCCTCCTGATATAATCTAAACCGCCTCTCTGACGTTATAACTGAAAAAACGTCAAAGAGGCGGTTCTGATTTAACGATTCCCCATGGCAACAATCCGATTCTTCAATTACATACGCTATATCCTCGTTGCGCTCCTTATGTGGGGGGCCGGGACGATGTGTGCCAAGGAAAACACAGGGCTGCCCGATTCGCCGGAAATGAAGGTGAAATACACAAAGGGTTTCTACCGATTTGTGGATGAATATGGCGACTCGGTGAGAATGACGGTGTTCCGCGAACTGGTGGTCTTTCCCCCCTTGAAATTCAAGAACAAGAAGCAGGAGGATTTCTACTGGCGCACTGTCCGCGACGTGCGGAAGACCCTCCCCTACGCCAAACTTGCTTTCGCCACCCTCTGCGAGACTTACGAGTATATCCAGACAATTCCCGACAAGAAGACCCGCGAGAAGCATCTCAAGCAACTTGAAAAGGATATCTTCGAGCAATACAAGCCTGTGGTAAAGACCATGACAAAATCGCAGGGGAAAGTGCTCCTGAAACTAATCAACCGCGAGACCGACCAAAGTTCCTACAACATAGTGAAAGCCTTCTTAGGCTCATTCCGTGCCGGGTTCTGGCAGACCTTCGGCCGTTTCTTCGGAATGAACATGAAAGCCGGGTTCAATCCTGAGAAAAACGAAGAGGATGCCATCATCGACCGCATAGCCACCCTCATCGAGCAAGGCACCCTCTGACCCTGACCCCGAACCCGTGCCTGACTCCCTGCACACCGACCATAACTCAACTCCTATTCCAAATATCCTTTCATTAGTCCTTAGTGGGAATGATATAAAAATTGTGATTGTTCTTTCCCAAAACAGGCAAGGACAATCACAATTTTCAATTTCCAATTTCCTCAGTCGAGTGTCTGGATTCCTCCACCATTCACCATCAGGACTTGTCCGCTGACCCATGCTGAAATCGGCGAGGCGAAATAAAGCACCGCTCCGGCGATGTCTGACACCTCTCCGAGACGCTTCAAAGGGGTGTGGGCAAGCATACGCTCCTCAATCTCGGGTGTCAGTACAGTGGATAGGGCATGTGTCCGCGTGGCACCCGGCCCTACATTATTGATGCGGATACCCATCTTTCCATAATCGAATGCAAGATTGGCTGCCAGATGATTGAGCGCGGCCTTCGACGAGGCGTAGATGGATATTGCCGGGCTTTTGTTGATGCTGCTCATAGATGTGATGTTTATGATGCTCCCGTAGCCCGATTCCTTCATGTAGGGGGCCGACAGTTTGCAGAGTTGCCAGGGGGCGAAAACATTTATGGCATAAATACTCTCCACATAGTCAAGATCTATGTTATAGGGGTCTTCACGCCCTGCTCCACCTCGTCCCGCATTGTTGACGAGAATATTTATAGTGCCATAACTTTTGACGGCAAACGAGATGAGACGATCAAGGTCTTCCCTCTTGCTCACGTTGCAGTCTATAGCCACAGCCTTACCACCATCTTCATTTATGGCATGAGCCACCGCGGAGGCTTTCTCCAACGACAGATCGCTCACCACCACCGATGCTCCGGCAGCCGCCAGAATCTCACAACACCCTTTGCCGATGCCGTCGCCGCCACCGGTCACGACCGCTACCTTTCCGGTAAGGTCGAACAATGAATCCATATCCATGCTTTTCAATAGTTATTGGTTACAATTACGATTAAGATCAATCAGGGGAAGCACGCAGAAACACTCCTCCCTGCTGGGAATCATGGCATACCTCCTGATATATAAACAAAAAAGTAGGGAGGTTGATTGGTAGGGCTAAAAATGATTGTCGCGCCGCAACGCAGCACGACTAAATGAAACAGGGCAGTCCATGCAAATGGACTGCCCTGTTGGGATATTGGTCGTTGATAATTCTATCAAATCACTGTGAGGGTGAATATCAGGCCCTCACCACATGCATCCGCATTAGAGGCTTGAAAGGTTGAATTTTGAGAATACAAGGTCTTTCTGAGCCTTTGCGAGCATGCTGTTGTCGAGGCTGATAGCCTTCTTGAGGTTGCTGAGCACGCCGCTTTCGTTGTTAGTGTTGGCTGCAACTACGGCTGCGAGATAGTAAGTGTCGGCGTCAGGATTCTGGATTGATGAAAGGATTGAGCTTGCTGCTGAGTAATCCTTTGCAAGAATCTTGGCGAGAGCGGAGTTGTTGGTCTTGGCATTTCCGAATGCAGTGTTTGCCTTAGCCACCTCGCCCTGAGTCAGATAATATACACCGAGAGCGTCTGCTGCCTCAGGCACGCCTGCTGCCGCGCCGATGAGCTCGTTGGCCTTGTTGTAGTTGCCGTCAAGGAGATTTACGAGACCGAGGTTCATGTCGACTTCCTTGGAAGAGGGGTCAAGCTGTTTTGCCTTCTGGAATGCGCTCTGTGCTGCCGCATAGTCGCCTGCCTCATACTTGGTGAGACCGAGGTTGTTGTAGGCACGGTAGCTCTTCGGGAAGAGTTCGGTAGCCTTCTGATAAACCTCCATCTTGCGGGTGTTGTCGTTGGTCAGAGTAGCCACATAAAGGATCTCATCCTCTGTAAGAGCCTGCGGATCTGTGTTGAAGAGGTTGATGAGTTCCTCGTCGCTCTTGCCGATTACGTTGATTGATGCCTGGATGCGTGAATAACGGAGCTGGGGAAGAATCTGGTCGGCGAGTTCGTTGAAGACGCTTGAGAGATTACGGATTTCCTGCTCACGCTGCTCGGGATCCTTGTACATCTGGAGCACCTGGAGGATAAGGTCCTTATCCTGGATGTTGCTCTTTGACACGAGCTGCTGGAAGCCTTCCCAATCCTCGGGTGTGAACTGAGAGGTAAGTTCGCCGAACTCGGTGATCTTATCTTTCTTGAGCTGGTTCTCCATGAAGCGGGTGGTGTTCACCTCACGCTGCTCAGCGAGTTCGGTGTTGAATGCGAGCGTACCGTCAGGAGAAGCGTAAGAGCTGATGTTCACGCCTGCGATTTCCTGATTGGCAGCCTGGTTAGCCTCGAGAAGACGCTTGTTGAGGTCAACATAGTCAGGAGCATCAATCTGGTTCTGGCGGATGTTTGCCTGGTTGATGAGGAAGCGGATATCGGCGTTATATTTCTCGTTGATCACACGCTGGAACTTATCCTTGGCGAGAGCGGGAGTTACGCTGGCAGCCGAAGCGAGTGTGGATGTAGCGATGATACCCTCGCCCACCTTCACACGGGGAAGACCATAAAGCTTGCCGTTCTGATCCACCTGGAAATCAAGGTAGAGGTCAGACTGTGCCATCTCGGGTTTGTATTCTGTATTGAACGGAATGGTGAATGTGCCGCCGTTGTTATAGCTGATCACCTGACCGTTTGCACGTACGTTCTCACCCTGAATGACAGCGGGAGTGCCCTGGAATTCACCACCCTCATAAACGAGAACCGGAGTGGCTGTCACCTTAGCATTCTTCACCATAAATTTGGCGGGAACGTTACCGGTAATCGTTGCCGGCACGTTCATACCCACAGTCTCCAGAGGAGTCGGGGTTGTGTTGAAATAATTGCTCTGGAACTCTCCAACTTTCTTAGAGCAGCTGGCAGTACCGAGCAGGGCCGCGCCCAGAGCAAGATAAAGAACTTTGTTGTTCATAACTTGATTGATATTAAGGGTTAAATCTTTAAGTTTATGGAGAGGGCGAGACCGGATGGAAGCCTCCCGGCACCCTCTTGTCGGATATAGTTTTGGAAATAATGTGTAAAGATAGATAAAATTTAGGAGAGAGGCATAATAATTGGAGAAAAAACGAATTAAATTTGTTAAATTTGCCTTAATTCAAGGAATAAATGCCCCTTTTTTCATTTTTTTGAAAAAATTTATTGAAAAAATTTGGTGGTTAAAAAAATTAGCCTTAACTTTGCACTCGCAAAACGGAAGAGACACCAACACTTCCATTGCCACAAAAATGACTCCGTGGCTCAGTTGGTAGAGCAAATGACTCTTAATCATTGGGTCGTGGGTTCGAGCCCCACCGGGGTCACGCTAAAGCTGAAATCGAAAGGTTTCAGCTTTTTTCGTTGTAAAGCAAATGCCTCACATCTCTTATTAATGGGCATTGGGTCGTGGGTTCGAGCCCCACCGGGGTCACTTAACAAAATGGCAGAATGCCGCAGATCGCTGAAACTAAGACAGTTTCAGCGATTTTTGTATTTCTTCTCTTGTCAGGAAAGGAAATGATGAGGTTACGCTTGAATATGTGGCTAAACTCTCTGATATTTTCCAATATATACTACAGAGTGACCGTAAGCAGTTGGTTTCACTTAGTGAAGAGATGAATTTTGTCGATGCATTCTCACACGTCATGGAGAATTTGTCTGTACCTAAGCCGTGGATTGAGCGCAATTACTCACTTGTCCAGTTCTCGGAGATGCCCTACGGCGGACATTTCACCGCCATGGAAGCGCCCGAACCTTTCGCACTTGCACTGAGAGAGTTTATTACAAAACTACGATGACGAAATAAAGCTGCCTTATAAATTATTAACAGATTACAATACAAGCATAAACACTGAAGGAATTAAAATCCGTCCGTAACAAGAGAGTGGTTTCACTATAATTCACAACATCGTTAGCGATGCATTCGCCGATGCAGAACATAGCGATGGCGATGAAGAGAATTTAGTAGAACGGATTAGAGGTTGCTTTCTCTCTGAACTGGGTGGGGCTGATGCCGGTGATGCGTTTGAACATACGGGAGAAGTGCTGTGGATGTTGGAATCCTAATTCGTAAGCAACTATGCTTATATCATCTGTAGATTCGGTCAGTCGTCGTTTTGCCCGCTCTACAATATGCCTGGAGATAATCTCCTGTGCTGTCACTCCGGTCTCCTTCTTTATCATATCTCCAAAATAGCCGGGGCTTAGATGTGCCTCATCAGCAAAGTAGTTTACCGTCGGAAGTCCCTCTTTTGTCCGGTCCGATTCCAGATATTGTTTCAGGGAGGATTCAAATCTGCTTAGAATATCGGAGTTTATTTTCCCGCGAGTGATAAACTGGCGTTCATAGAAACGAGTCACATAATCAAGCAGCACCTGTATCTGACTGGAGACGATTTCCGCCGTATGCTTATCAACGGGGTGAGCAATCTCCTCCTTTATACGTTCAAGGCATTGATTGAATATACGTCTTTCATCGGCCGACAGATGGAGAGCCTCACGCTGTGAGTAGTCAAAGAAGTTGTAATCCTTGATTTTAGATGAGAGTGGAGTCTTATGAAGCAGATCGGGATGAAACATCAGTCCGATTACATCCGGCGCTATCTCATCGACATCTGTATCAACACCTATCAGTTGTCCGGGCGAAAAACTTACGACGGTGCCTTCCTGATAGTCGTATGGCTGTCTTCCATATTTCAATGTGCAGTTCGTCCCATTCTTCAGGAAAAGTGCATATACATCATAATCCATACGGACATGGTTTACTACCTTGGTCGCTTCGGTGAGATCGATCACCGTGACCAACGGATGTTTCGTTTCAAGCCCATACAGTTTGTTATATGCGTCTATCGAATCGAGTCTGACTATTGTTGAATTCTGTTTCATAGTGCGAATTTACTACTTTTTTATCTGAAAAAATCAATCATCAGCGATTGAGGTCTGCATTCCCAAAATATGGGTCTGTAATTATGGCAATCTCATACTAACTTTGCAATCAATAAATTGGTTATATCCATATAACAACTAAAAAGCATAGATATGAAGAAATTAATGGCAATTTTTATGGCTGCCGGGATGTGCATACTGACTGCTTGTGCGGCAAGGGGCAGTGAAAAATCATCTCAGAGCGGTGAAGATTCATCAGTGCTCGTCGCGTATTTCTCCGCTCAGGGACACACCCGGTCTCTCGCTGAAAAGGTTGCGAAAGCCACCAACGGTGACCTGTTTGAAATCGAACCGGAACAACCGTACACAGAAGCGGATCTCGATGGTTGGAACGACAGCGCGAGAGGAACAAGAGAATCCAAGGATCGCTCAACGCGACCCGGGGTAAAAAGCCATGTAGATAATTTTGAGAAATATGATACCATTTATATAGGATTTCCAATCTGGTGGTACACTGCACCAACAATCGTCAACACTTTCCTTGAACAGTATGATACCGAGGGAAAAGTAATAATACCGTTTGCCACTTCAGGTGGAAGTCCCATCGGTGAAACAGAAAAAGACCTGCGAGTATCTGCCCCCAAAGCCGTGTTCAAGCAGGGAAAGGTCATGAACGACTATTCTCAAGAGGAAGTGGCAGAATGGATTAAAACAATAGACTAATTATCATACTATTTATGAAAACCACAAGATTTTTATTATTACTTGTCATGGGTGCAATGACACTCGTAGGAAAAGCACAAACTACTATGGACAATTACGTTAAGCCGGCAGGTGCCGATAATTTCTATCACAGCTATTCGGTGAAAGAACAGCAGGTATCTTTCCCGAATCAATATAAGATGAAAGTGGCAGGAACCCTGTTTATACCGAATTCCCTTAAAACCGGCGACAGATACCCGGCAATAATTGTAGGTCACCCAATGGGAGCTGTAAAAGAACAGAGCGCCATGCTTTATGCTCAAAAGATGGCTGAGGCCGGCTTCGTAACTCTTGCCATTGACCTGCCGTTCTGGGGCGAAAGCGAAGGTGAACCCCGCAACGCCGTGAGTCCGGATATGTATGCCGAGGCTTTCAGTGCCGCAGTAGATTATCTTGGGACGCGACCCTTTGTAAACCGCGATGAAATTGGTGTGATAGGTATTTGCGGAAGTGGCAGTTTCGCGATTAGCGCGGCAAAGATCGACCCGCGTCTTAAAGCCGTGGCAACTGTCAGCATGTATAATATGGGAAATGCAAACCGCCATGGTCTCCGCAACTCCCTTTCATTGGAGCAACGAAAGGCTATTATCGCAGAGGCTGCTCAAAGAAGGTATGAGGAATTTGAAGGCGCGGAAGCTGCATTGACAGGTGGAACTGCAAATGAATGGAGCGAATCGCTCGACCCTGTTCAAAAGGAATTCTATGAGTTTTACCGCACACCACGAGGTCAGTACACGCCCGATGGAGCTACCCCGACAACGACAACACATCCTACGCTCACCTCTAATGTAAAGTTCATGAATTTTTACCCCTTTGAGGATATTGAGACAATTTCACCCCGACCGATGCTCTTCATCACCGGCTCGGAAGCCCACTCGCGAGAATTCAGCGAAGACGCGTATGCAAAGGCCGCGCAGCCCAAAGAACTGGTCGTTGTGCCGGGTGCGGGACATGTTGATCTGTACGACCGCACCGACCTAATCCCCTTTGACAAACTTATTTCATTCTTCAAAGCCAATCTGCCTGAGCATAAATAATAAGCATAAATAATATGACAACAAAAGAATTCATAGAAATAATGGACTCAGGCAAGGTTATTCCCGGCGGAAGCCCTATCCATGCCAAAATGCACGAGCTGAGTCAGGAGGCAATCCGTATCACGATGGAGATTAACAATGCCTATCACACCCACGATGAGATCGTGGCCTTGATGTCGGAGCTGACGGGCACTGAAATCCATGAGAGTTTCGGGCTTTTCCCTCCATTCTATACCGACTGCGGAAAGAATATCAGAATCGGCAAACGGGTGTTCATCAATTCCGGATGCAAATTTCAGGATCAAGGCGGAATCACCATCGGCGATGATGTACTCGTGGGGCACAACTGCGTGATTGCCACTCTCAATCACGTAATGGACCCCGACAGACGTGCCGATATGGTTCCCGCTCCCGTGAAAATTAGCGACAAGGTGTGGTTCGGAGCTAATGTTACTATCCTTCAAGGCGTCACCATTGGCGAAGGTGCTGTCATAGCTGCAGGGGCAGTGGTCAACAAGAATGTTCCGCCCCGCACCGTGGTCGGCGGTCTCCCGGCAAAGGTAATCAAAACCATCTGAGACCATGAGGAAAACCATATTTATCGCTTTAATGACATTTATTTCATTTATGGCATCTTCACAGACAAAAGTCGTGCTCAAAGTCGGCGGAAACACAATGACCGCAACCCTGACAGACAACGAAGCAACACGCGAGTTAACGAAATTGCTGGAACATGGCGACCTCACCATACGCATGAGCGACTATGGTGGCTTTGAGAAAGTAGGCGCATTGCCTCAGTCCTTACCCACTTCCAACACTCAGATAACTACCGTGCCCGGCGATATAATGCTCTATCAAGGCAATCAGATGGTTATTTTCTACGGGTCGAATTCATGGAGTTATACCCGTTTGGGAAAGATTGACGGAGCCACACCCAGTAATCTCCGCCAGTTTTTAGGAAACGGCAACATTACACTAACTCTATCCTTGGAATCCTCTGCCGGGATAGAAGATGTAACTGCCAACACGAATAAAGAAGAAGTCATATACGATCTGAACGGGCGCAGGATAACAAAGAAGCCTCTTGCTCCCGGCATCTATATCATCAACGGCAAAAAGACAATAATCAGACAATAAAAATCAAAGATATGTTAGGAAATTTCATTTATTCAAATCCCACGAAAATCTATTTCGGGGATGAAGCACAGAAGAATCTCGTCGATGCTCTCAGCGGTTTCGGCAAGAAAGTAATGCTCACCTATGGCGGCGGTTCAATCAAACGAAACGGTGTCTATGATGATGTCATTGCTGCTCTCACCGCTGCCGGCAAGGAAGTGGTGGAACTCTCAGGAGTTATGCCCAATCCTACAGTTGACAAACTTATCGAAGGGTGTAAGGTTGCCCGCGAAAACAATGTGGACTTTATTCTTGCCGTCGGTGGTGGCTCAACAATCGACTATGCAAAGGCTGTAAGTGTGTCGGCATGGTATCACGGCGACGCATGGGAACGCTTCTGGGTGAAGCAGGAAGACCCCAAGCCTGATGAAAGAATAATACCTGTAGGTGCCGTCTTGACAATGGCCGGTACAGGCTCGGAGATGAACGGAGGCTCCGTCATCACCAACCATGCCACAAAAATGAAGATTGGCAAGGTGTTCGGTGAAGAGGTCATGCCTAAGTTTGCCGTGCTCAATCCGCGCTACACGTTTTCGCTTCCCCACCGTCAGATGGTGGCAGGAATTTTCGACACCATGAGCCATATAATGGAGCAATATTTCTCAGGCGATGATGACAGCACTTCCGATTATCTTGCTGAGGGACTGATGCGCTCAGTAATCGCATCAAGCCGTGTAGCGGTAAAAGACCCCGAAAACTACGAGGCACGCTCCAATCTGATGTGGTCGGCTACATGGGCACTCAATACCCTCATCGGAGAAGGCAAGTCGCAGGACTGGATGGTACACATGATTGGCCAGGCAATCGGCGCATATACTGATGCCACCCACGGAATGACCCTGTCGGGTGTGTCAGAGGCATATTACCGTCATATCATGAAATATGCCCTGAAACGTTTTGCTCGTTTCGCACATGTAGTGTGGGAGATTTCGACTGACGGTAAGAGTGACGAGCAACTCGCCTCAGAAGGTATCGATGCACTCGCTGCATGGATAAAAGAGATCGGAGCCGCTTCTGAAATAACATCTCTCGGAGTGACCGAGGATATGCTCGACGGTATTGCCGATGCCACAATCATCCTGAATGGTGGATACGAAACACTCAATCATGACGAAATTGTAGAGATCCTCCGCAAAAGTCTTTGACAATGAAAAAGGTTCTTATCATATCCACAAGTCTGCGAGGCAACAGCAATTCGCACAGACTGGCTGAGGAATTTGGCCGCAGTGCCACTGAAAGCGGTAACGAAGTCGAGCTTCTCACACTCCATCATAAAGATATTCGTTTCTGTATCGGCTGTCTGTCGTGCGTAAAGACAGGCAAATGTGTAATAAAAGACGATGCCCCCGAAATAGTAGGAAAGATGCACGATGCCGATGTGCTGGTATTAGCGACTCCTATCTATTACTACGAAATGAGCGGTCAGATGAAGACCCTTCTCGACCGTGCGAATCCGTTATTCGGAGGTGACTATAAGTTCACGGATATTTACATTCTGACCAGCGCGGCCGAGAATGAGCCCGAAGTTCCGGCTCGGGCAATCTCCGGACTTGAGGGCTGGATAGAGTGTTTCGACAGAGCACGACTCGCCGGGTCTGTGTTTGCAGGCGGAGTGACTGCTCCCGGTGAAATCAAGGATCATCCTTCGCTGAAAACCGCCTACGATATGGGCAGAAATATCTAAGTCAAACGTTATCGAGAACAAATCAGGAATATGGGGCTGAAATACCATAATTCGGGGTGTGATTGCCGGGTAAACCATGCCATCCATATCTGAGATTCGCTTGTTTTAATTCCATAATGATAATTAATTACGATACAATATGAAAAAAACAAATATCGGTAGCCGCTTGGCTCTTTATCCTATGCCTGTGACGGTGGTAGGAACAATGGACGGTGATAAACCTGAATGGTTGCAGATTGACCATGTAGGTATCATAGGTCACAACAGGATTCTTGTGAGTATGTTCCAGAAACATCATACTAACCCCGCTATCAAAACTTCAGGTAAACTCTCAATCAACCTTGTTGACCGGAATCTGCTTCCCAAGGCGGATTATGTAGGGTCTGTCAGTGGTGAGAAAGTCGATAAATCAGAAGTATTCGATTTTCATATTGGAGAAGGCGGAACCCCGGTGATAGAAGCGTCACCTCTGACGATGGAGTGTGATGTCGTGGAGATGTTTGAGATGGAAGGTTTTGACAACTTCATCTGCTCTATATCAAACACATACGTCTCAGATGACGCTCTTGATGAGAACGGTCATATCGACTATACAAAGCTCAATCTCGTACTTTTCGAGATGCCTACATATTCATATCTTGAAATGGGCCCAGTGATTGGTAAGTGTATGAAAATGCATTGATAAACAAAGAATAACATATTATGAAAAAAACATAACTCCCCCCTATAGCATTAGGTACCTGGTCATGGGGGGTCCGGCATGGCCGGAGGCGATCAGGTATTCGGAAATCATCTTGAATCTGAACAGCTGAAGTCTGTTTTCGATGCCGCTTATGGAGCAGGTCTCACCATGTGGGACACAGCAACTGTGTATGGCATGGGAGCTTCCGAGGATATCCTCGGTGGATTCATCAAGGAATATCCGCGAGACAAATTTGTGCTTTCTACTAAGTTCACACCGCAGATCGCTCCCGAAACAGAAAATCCGGTTGAGACGATGTGCATCGAAAGTTGTAAACGCCTACACACCGATTATATAGATATCTATTGGGTTCACAATCCGGCAGACGTAGAGAAATGGACTCCGGGGCTGATTAGCCTCCTTAAGAGTGGCAAAGTCAGGAGAGTTGGTGTCTCAAACCACAACCTTGCCCAAATAAAGCGAGCCGATGAGATACTTCGGGAAGCAGGATTCAGAGTGTCGGCAGTGCAGAACCACTTCAGCCTTCTTTACCGTTCATCTGAAAAGGCCGGCATACTTGACTACTGCAAGGAAAACGATATCGACTTCTTCGCCTATATGACACTTGAACAAGGTGCGCTGAGCGGTAAGTACGGCACAGCTAATCCCATGCCTGAAGGTAGCGGACGTGCAGCGACATACAATCCGATACTTCCAAAACTTGACAATCTTATTGCAGCAATGCGTAAAATCGGAGAATCACATAATGCAACGGTTTCTCAGGTTGCAATCGCTTATGCGATAAACAAGGGTACCTACCCGATTATCGGCGTCACCAAACCACGCCATGTAGAGGAGGCGGCCGCAGCTGCGAAGATCAGACTGAGTGCAGACGA
>CAMWMD010000050.1 GCA_947175265.1 uncultured Porphyromonadaceae bacterium
GGCAACCGTTTGTGTCGAGACGGTATTCAGCGAAAGTGAAGTAGTTCTTGTGGTCGAGATCCTTGCTGATGATCTCGTTGTTCAGTTCGGAGTGGGTTTCGTCGGTATATACATTAATATATAAAACCGGGAGAGAGCCGGAGAGACCTTCGGGGGTAGGTATAGGTGCGGGTACGGGGTCCGGGTTGGGTCCCGGGTTGGGTGTAGGGGAGAGGGCGCACGTCACTGTCAGTTCGGAGACCTGAGCCATGAAGGGGTAGTAACGTGGTTCGAAATTGAATGAGAGGGTAACATCGCTGAGATTATCAGCCGTAAAATTCGCCCCACCCCAAAGGATAGGTACAGTAGAGGATTGTGAGATTACAGCGCCTCCACCGAGGTCGGCTCTATCCCATAGTTCATCGGCAAACTTGAAAGCACCGTCGAGTTTGTCAAGATGAATGGAGTAGGTATTCTCCGTGCGGTCGAGTTTATATTCTTGGCCGACCGCCCATCCATTGAGATCACCGCGGATATATATATCCGGGAAATCCTGTGCCACAGCCGGAAGAGCCATGGCTGACAGAAGAAATGGTATTAGGTATCTTTTCATGAAGTGAGATAGTTAAGCTGCCAGATTATTCTGACAGGTGCAAAGATAATAAAAAGTTTTAAGATATTAGTTGAGCAAATGGAAAAAAGGAGATTAATGCGTGTAAACCAAACGGATTCGTTCGTTTAAAAGTAATTCAAAGAGTGGGGAACCGATTAGAAATCGTTCCGGGGTTGGAACGTTTTGCAGGATGAAGAGGAGTTCGTAAGATGCTTAGGAACAGTATTTAAGTGCTGAATTTAAGGGTGTGAAATCAAAAGATATGTAAAAATCGTTTCCCAAAAGATCAGTCAAATTCTTTCAGATACATATTAACTTGGTTTAGAAGAACCGGAAGATCGTTTTGAATTGTTTTAAACACATCTCGATGGTCAATATGATAATAACCATGTACAAGGACGTGTCTCATGCCTACTACAATCTTCCATGGAGTATCGGGGTGGGATGCTTTAAAATCTTGCGATAACTTATAAGCAGCCTCGCCAATAATTTCTAACAGTTTAACTACACCGAAATAGGATAGATCCTTCTCAGTCAAATTGAAGAATCCCTCCTCTTTAGAAGCTTCCTCCAATTTGAGAATGGCATCACGAATATGTTCAAGACGCAAAGGATCTCTTAACTCATCTCTCATAAATGACAATCTTTTGACTTTCCACTTCCTTTTGTACCCTTGGGAATAGTTTACCACTCTCCACCAGATCGACATTTCGGCCAACAATATCCTCAATGGAAAGTTTTAATTGAGTTATTCCGAAGAGGCCAAGTCTAATTCCCGGAGAATAGGTCACCATAATATCCACGTCGCTGCTTTCGGTTTCTTCTCCTCTGGCGAAGGAACCAAAAAGCCAAGCTTTCTCCACCGGCTGAGTAGAGAAAAGGTTTTTAAGTTTGGATAGGATATTTTCAGTAAGGGGCATTCTGTGTGACTATTATTAAATTAGTGCAAATATAGATAAAAATATTGAGATTCTCTACCCGGTCGCAAAAAGAATTAAAATTATTGACACGGCTCTTTCGTTAAAGGGTATTTAAAAGGGGGAGGAGCCGATTAGAAATCGTTTCAGGGGTGGAACGTTTTGCAGGATATGGTGTGGATTGTAATGGGCAATATATCAAGGGATAATAATTGATTTTTTGGATTTTAGAGCGTTAAAATATGTAAAAATCGTTCCGTTTCAAAAAATTAAAAAATGTGTTTTTTGTGATTTAGGTCGGTTGTCTATAATTTATTTCCGTGATTTAGGTCGATTTTTAGGGATTTTTACCCCTGAGGGAAGTTGACTCTATTAAGGATACCGAAAGGTAAGATCGCATAAAATTGAACGGCAAAGAAAGCGATAGGGAATCAAAAGTAAGACTTATTCTGCAAAAAATATTTAACGCAAGGTTTAAGGGAAGGAGGTAGTATCATTCTGGAGAACCAAGAAAAACATAGTGTCAATTTTAATAATTGAAATTTGAGAAATCATTTTAAAATTACTACTTTTGCAAATAAAAGAAAATAACATGCTCACAACCCTTCGTCTATATAACTATAAAGCCTTTGCTGATACCGGCAATATCAAGATACGACCTATAACACTGTTATTTGGAAAAAATAATAGTGGCAAAAGTTCGATTTTAAAAGCTCTGTCGTTTTTGAAAGAGGGACTGTCAAAAGGAAAAGACTCTCATCTGTCGCTCACTCCGGGAGAAGGAATAAGCATGGGTCGGACTCTGTTGGATCTTTTTCATAAAAGATTATTGATAGAGTTAGGTTTTTATGTTGAATTTTCCGATAACCTGTCGTATGAGGTAAGGATGTTGGGGCACCAGGGAGAGGTATCACCCTATAAGGCGGTGTTGAAGGAGGGAGGAGCAGTCATTGGGGAAGAAAGTAGTCCCACGGAATTTGCAGGTTTATTTCCGCTTCGTCTTGAGGAATCCTTGTCAGATAGGGTGAATTTTCAAGTATATCATATTGGACCGTTGAGGGAGAGTGCGCCATCAATCTTAACGGCATCTTCAATTACAAACCGTCGCTACGTGGGTTATAAAGGAGAGTACACATACGGTATCCTCCTGAATTCTTTCTTAAAAGTCACTTCATTATTTACTCAGGTTTCAGAATGGTTTGAAAGGAATATGGATGGTTTGAGGTTAGATATAGAAGCCGAGGGAGCATCCGGAGCAAATTATGTTCTGAATATCATTAAGGATGGAGTTTCTATCAATA
The DNA here is from genome assembly GCA_947175265.1 of uncultured Porphyromonadaceae bacterium. Taxonomy (GTDB): domain Bacteria; phylum Bacteroidota; class Bacteroidia; order Bacteroidales; family Muribaculaceae; genus Lepagella. Next base: position 2,811 of record CAMWMD010000050.1, read on the forward strand.
TTGCAGATGCAGGATTAGGCATTGCCCAGGTTTTGCCGGTGATAGTTCAGTCATACATAGAGAATAAAGACACAATAATAACGATCGAGCAACCGGTGCTGCATCTTCATCCGGCGGCTCATGCCCCTGTGGCAGTTCGTCTGGCGGAATCATCTTTATCTGAAGGAGCGAGATATGTTGTGGAAACCCATTCGAAAAACTTCCTGCTGGCAATACGACTGGAGACGCTTATACCGGAGACGAAGTTGACGAAAGAGGATGTATCTATTTATTACATTGATGGAGAGACTCTGCCCTCTGAAGTAAGAGAGATAGAGATAAGAGAAAATGGTTCACTCTCATATTGGCCAACCGGAATTTTTGGGGAAGATGCGGAATTAATGGATCAAATAATTGACAACCGATGATATTTCATATTCCCCTACAATTCTTGACCAACAACAGGCCTCAGGATATAAGTGATCTTATATGTTTGGCTTGCAAGAAAGGTCATTTTGTTAAAGCAGATAAGGAGAGTATCCGTCTTGTCAGAAACTACGTGCTTGAACATGGCAGTACGAATGAGAAAGAGAGATTCAGAACCCATACAGAGTTTTTTGACGTATCTGAGAGTTTGGAGAATCATTTGACAACTTTTTATGTTGAAGCAGATTTTCGATAAATGACTTGGAATACCTGATTGCGGAACCGGCCAGGGTGGTGATTGAAAATGTCAATAAAGAATGGCCTGTTTACAGACATTTTATTGATATCTACAGGAATGACAGACAATATGGAGATGTGTTCACTCTTCTGAAAAAGGCGAAGGACAAGGGGTGGATTGAAGGGGGACATGCCGGAGGAACCGGTGAAATCATAGAGACTGTTGAACGAGATCCCTATCCGACAAAGCAGAATAATATCAGGTTGAAGAAAACACTGGCATTGTTCGATAGGGACACGGATGATAATCTCCATTATGACGGGAATAAGAATTCTTTATTTAAATATTTCTCTGCGAAAGACTATACGGGTGTTGTAGATGAGGATATATATACCTTAAAGCAGAATGAACCCTTCTGGCACATGTGGTATAAAAGGGCAATAGAGAATTATTTCCCGGACGAACAATATGTAAAAGCCGGTTTTGATATTTCAGGAATCAGAGGACTGACCTCAAAAGAGCGCGACTATAAACTGTTGGGGGGCAATAAAAGCCACCCTCCACTTATCAAGGGGTATGGAAAGTATGGTATAATCTTAAGAACAGGGGCTTCCAGCACAAGGTAGGCTCCGGGACATCGCCTTATTTGATGAAAGTCAGTGATATATTTGATACATTTCGTCTTCTTGGCAAGATGGAAGAAATAAGAAATCAAATGCCAAAGGCAGAAGCTGACCTCTATATTCAGCGGGCAAAGGAGCTCAATTCCATACTACAGGAATATATGGTAAGCAAGGTTACGATCAGTGATTGCTCATTGGAGGAAGCAACTGACGTATTTTCGCGCCTAAATTCCCAAGACACCGATATTTCCAAAGCATACATGATACAAGCCTTAAGTTATAAACAAGGCGACCCTATGTTAGTTCCTGAATTAGAAAAGATAGAGGAGGGGCTTGCAAAATATGACTATGATTCAATCGGCATTGACGAACTACTGACAGCAAGTTATAAATTTGCGAATAAAAATTTCTATGATTTAAGTCTTAAAGAGAAAATAGGGATCAGACCCTTACAATATAAAGATGAATTGAGGGATACGGTCACAACAACGGTGCAATTTTTATATGATTACTGTGGGATTGTGTCCTGGAAGTTATTGCCTTATCCAAAGCAGTTTCAGGCGCTGATATGGTTTTTCAGGAAGTTTCCGACTCCTACAGAAGACCGTAAGAGGGAATTGAGGAAATGGATATATTATACCGGTCTGGCATCAATATTTCAGAATGGCTCTATGGGGAACACACGGCGTATATTTTCACGATTTGAGGAATACATCAATGGAGAAAAGTCTACTCCCATAGATTATCAATCCGTGGAGTTGTCTAAGGACCTAAACTTCAAGATTTCCAAAAGATCGGCTACATCCAAGATGTTTCTCCTGACGTTGGTTAAGAATTATATTGAAGGTAAAAATGGTGATACGGACACTATATATAGGAGTATCCAGTTTTGGAGAGAAAGATCCGGAAAACTATTTTGTGATAATGAATAATGAAGATAAAATAGAATTAAACCGGATTTTGAATACATTCGTATCTTATGATGAATCATCATTATCAAAACACAGTTTGACAATAGAGATGGTTGAGATGTATCGGCTCGGATTTAAGGATCAATTTAAGAAATTAAGAAAGGGATATATTCTTTCCTCACGTTATGATCAAATGAAAGACTTGATGCCTGAATTAGTGGATTAAATGTAGTAGGTGTCTGGTAGAAAGAGTCAGGGAGTAGGGTAAATAACGCCAAAAGCACTCCGGGGGAGTGCTTTTGCGAGAGGTTTGAGGGTTTGGTCTGTCTAACCTTGACAACTGGTATTTGCCAATTATTCGCTGATGAATTGTATATCATCGGTGCGGGGATGGGCTGACTAAAGTTAATTGATAGAAAATTAGAAAGAAATGCCAAGTTCTTTTGGAAGAAAATAACCTTTTATATTGTCAGTATTTCTGACACAAATTTGAATATGTGATTTAGAAAAGAATCCGGCCGTAGGATACAATTCGTTACCTTCCCAGAATGGAGCTTTCACAGAATCAAAAGGGAGAATATTATTGTCTTTATTAAATTCATGTAACGCTTCAATGACATAGCAGTCAAGAAACCTGAGCATCAGTTCTCCATTTTCTCCCTTTTTCCCAGCCTTATTAGTTTTAATCTCCCCTTTTTCATAAATTGGTTTAACAATATTTTCCCAAACTAATTTAATTTGGTTCAAGCCATCCTGAGTAGAGAGATCCAGACAATAGCCTAAATCAATAATAGCCCCAATGACACAAGGTTCTATACATTGTTTTACTGTTTTAGCGAACTCAAGAGCACGAAAAGGATCGTTTTCCCAAAAATAAATTCCTGCTCCTAACCAATCAAATTTATTTTTACTTGGAGAAAGGGGACATCTGTTTAATAAAGCATTTTGGGCCACAGATTTCTCACAACCGTGATAACCTAAAACAAAACTGCTGTGTAGCATTTCAGTTTAGAGAATCACGATTTGTCCATCGTGGTCGATATTCATACCCAGATTTCTTAGAAATTTTCTGGATGAACGTACTGTCATAGAATGTTTTTTCCCATATTCTTCCATTTTCTGCTTAAGTTCAGATAATGGAATGTCAGAGAGACGTTGTGTTTGTTTTGGCATAACTTTATGAGTATTTGTATTTAATAATTATAACGGGTAAAATGGGCTATTGTTGCAGGGAGGGATAAATAACGCCAAAAGCACTCCGGGGGAGTGCTTTTGCTGTTGTGGGTTTATTTTTGCCTGTAAGCCTATTTTTTGTATTTCATGTAGGAGATCCATGCCCAGCATCCTATGTAATAGAGGCTCGGAATGAGACCGATTTTCTCAACCTTCCGAAGGACATTCCATTGAGGCTTGATGACCTTCTTTTTATTACCCGTGACAGAAGATTTCCTCATTCGGTAGTCAACAAGGATTTCAGGATTTCCGTAGCCATATTCAATGTCCTTGAACATCTGGAGCCAGTAGACATAATCATCTCTCATGCTACCCAGTTTTTCATTGAAGAGGATTTTGGGAGTTTTCGCGGTGTCATAAATGGCTGTGGAAGGAAAGATGGGGCAGGTTTTCAGCAAACTCTTATAACTGACTTTGCTTGGGACGATAAAGGGACTTAACAGTTCTTCTTTCGTGTTCTCGTCAATTCTTTTATAAGAGGAGAAAACAAGGGGAGCGTCTTTCTCCTTCATAAATTTCATCTGTTTCTCCAAGAAATCAGGATGCCATATATCATCAGAGTCAAGAAAAGCGATATACCTACCTTTGGCCTTCTGCAGTGCGATGTTCCTTGCACCGGAAGACCCACGATTATCCTTGCTCTCAACAAGAATAATACGTGGGTCTTCGGTAAATTTCTTCACTTCCCTGATTCCTGCGCCGTCATCGGGCGAACAGTCGTCAACGATAATCATCTCCCAGTTTTTATAACCTTGGGCTAATACACTTTGAATAGTTTCCCCCACAAAGGCTGCTCCCTTGTACATGGGTGTTATGATGGACACTAATTCCTTTTCCATATTTGAGATTAAATAAATTAACGAGATGTAGTGTAAAAGAAGAGTAATTGTAAGTCAGGATTTTATTTTGACCGGTTATATATTTCCGGCTTTAACCGATATGCAGGTCTTAAAAAAGATGCAGAACCTGAGCAATTATGGGGGCCATATCGTAATATTTGTACTCGGCGAGACGGCCACCGAAAATCACGTTTTCTTCCTTATCGGCAAGGGTCTTATATTTCAGGTAGATGGACTGGTTCTTCTCGTCATTGACGGGATAGAAAGGTTCCATACCCTCCTGCCACTCGGTTGAGTATTCGCGCGAGATGACTGTCTTCGGATTCTCATATACCGTGTTGCCGAACATCTCGAAGTGCTTGTGCTCGATGATGCGTGTGAAGGGAACATCGGCAGAGGTGTAGTTGACCACTGCATTTCCCTGCCAGTTGGGATTGTAAAGTACCTCTGTCTCGAAGCGGACGGTGCGGTATTCCAGTTTGCCGAAACGATAGCCGTAGAACTCATCAATCTTTCCTGTGAATACAATCTTGTCGGCCACCGATTCCCAATGCTTGCGGTCGGAGAAGAAGTCAGCATCAAGTTTCACGTCTATACCCTTTAGTAGACCGTCGATAAGTCTGTTGTAGCCTCCGATGGGTATTCCCTGGAAGGAGTCGTTGAAATAGTTGTTGTCAAAGGTCATGCGCACGGGGAGACGGCGGATGATGAACGCGGGAAGATCCTCGCATTTACGTCCCCACTGCTTCTCGGTATAACCCTTGATCAACTGCTCGTAAATATCCTTGCCTATGAGGGAGAGGGCCTGCTCCTCAAGGTTTCGGGGTTCATCCACACCATCGGCCTTCATCCTCTTGACAGCCTCACGGCGCTGCTCGTCGAGCTTCCTCCGCGCCTCCTCGGGAGTCTTCACCCCCCACATCTGGTAGAAGGTGTTCATGTTGAAGGGAAGGTTGTATAGCTTGCCGTCGGGAGCCTTGGCCACAGGACAGTTTGTGTACCGGTTGAAGGGGACTATGGAGTTGACGAAATCCCATACTTCCCGGTCGGAGGTATGGAAAATGTGTGCGCCATATTTGTGGACGTTTATACCGTCAATCTCCTCGCAATAGATGTTTCCGCCGGTATGGGGCCGTTTATCAATCACGAGACATCGTTTTCCCTGCTTGCGGGCAAGGTGTGCAAAGGTGGCACCGAACAGGCCGGTACCTACTATGAGGTAATCGTATTTCATAAGAAGAAGGGGGGTATTTGAGTTGTTTTAAAGACCAATTAGTGTTCCTAATTTTGATATTCTTTGGTGAGAAGATTTGACTTTTAGAAAAATCAGTCCGAAAATTATAGGTATGGCTAAACCGATAATAAAAGGGAGGGAAGAGAAAATATTCTTATTGACTTCGGGAGATTTATGAGCAATTGGTTCGCGTATGAGCATTTGAGGAAAATAAGATAGCAAAATACCGCATAGCATAATCCGGAAATATTATCATGCCAGACAATTACAACTTTTATTGTTTTGGAAGATATTTTTTATGCCGTTCAAAATTGTTTCTTAAACCATCGGCAAAGGATGCAATAAATAATATGAATTTTTTCACGTTCAATTTTTGTGTGATTAAAAACAGCCAAGAATATGCTGCTAAAGTCTTAGCCATTGCTACATACCTATGATTAGTCTTATTTATATATGCCCAATTTCTTATAAGGCATACAAATCTTAATTCAGATTCAACATAAGGAACTTGAAATTTCCCAAACATTACAGGAACGGTAGGAGCTTTATTGACAGGATGATAAAATATCGCATCAAGAACTGTAATTGGTGTGAATCCCTTTTTTAAACAGCGATAATAGTGCTCATAATCATCTCCCCAAATGAATAATTTAGGATTTATATACCCGACTTCATCTACAATTTTCTTTGACAGTAGAGAACCATTAAAGGGGAAGATGAAAGGCATAGTTTTGCCCCATTCCTCTTGCAATTCCTTGACGATTATTGTTTTTTCTCCATTTTTCTTTCTTGTAGCCCAAGATAGTTGAAGATGATTGTTGATATCAACACTTAAAGGCATGACATAATCTGAATCCTGTGTATATTTCATTTGTTCTTCTAAACAAGTCTCAGATGGATATCCGTCATCATCCATCAACCAAAAGAAATCAAACAGGTTCTGTTCATGAGCCAATTTAAGACCTGTATAGAATCCTCCTGCTCCTCCTTCATTCGTAGAGCAACGAAAATAATTAATGATAATGCCATTATAATTAGAAAGGTATGTTAATTTATTATTTTCTATCTTTTCATTACCCCCATATCTTTGTTGTAATTCGGATTGAGTTCCATCTGTGGAGGCATTATCAATTATCAGAATTGCCTCAGGTATTATAGTTTGATTTATAATTGCTTCAATAGACTTACATAACAAATCCTTTCTATTGAAGGTAACTATAATTGCGCAGATTTTCAGTTTAATTCTATCCATATCCTTAACTATTTATTCTTTTCCAGCGAGACGATAACAAAGATTTAAGATTCTTTCAGTTAACATAGAATTACCTTTTCTACTAAAAAGATATGAGAAAACCTTAAAAGTTTTTGTTTGTAAAAAATCAACATCTGAACCAGCTACAGTGTGATTGATATTGGAGAGGCCACAGAATGGATCCTTAATAAGATCCCAAATTTCTTTAGAAATTTGTCCATCTTTCTTTATGTTTTCTAATATAGAAGTTTCATTTAGTAAAAAAAGCTGATTAGTTTTCTTTCTGGATTTATTGGTACATAAATAATGAACGATATAGCAATCTTTCAGATATTTGACTCCATGTTTTAACTCGCAATTCCATTCATCAGGGAGTATTCTTACAGGCATATTTAATTGAAGATTTGTTAGGGCGAAGGAAGGTTGATCCATTTTTACACCTTTTTCTTCACCCATGCAATAATTTTCAAACCATTTTTGATAAAATTTATGGACTAACGGGGTATCTTTTGCCAAAATTATACCACTATTAAAGTATTCTTTTTCTTGAGAAATGTCCTTTCCTAATTTCTTTAGGTGCTTCATACACATTTCTCTGTATGGATTCTGATGAAAAAATGCATGACTGTCCAAACAGGCTGCAAGTTCTAATTGATATTCATCAATTGAACTAATATCTTTAACAATAACCGTATCACAGTCAATAAAGAGATAATCGCCTTGAACGTAAGAACGAGCGTTTGTTTTTAGGTATCGAGATCTTTTTTGGGCAGAAAGGGCTTCATCGAGTTTAATAACTATAATTTCATCTGCCAGAGAGACTTCCTTTTTTCGGATTCCTACTAATGTATTTTTAGTACTTGAATCCATAAGTAAAGTAATATGGCATTCTGGAGAATGGTATTTTAAGGAAGTCATAGATATGAACAATTGTTCAAGATATGTATCTTCTTCCCGGCTTACAACTACGTATAATGCTTTTGTTTTCATTTGTCTGAGGGGATTGAATTTAAAAGATTAAATTTATTCATAGAGCATATAAAAGGTAGGAGCCAGGCCATCCAAAATGGATAGGCTCTCTGTATAAATGACACAATCATTATTAAAAGAAATCCAAATGCAAATCTCTTATTTTTGCAACTATTGGCAATGAAGAAATAATAAAGTAAAGCCAAAATGGCACCAATATATCCAAATTGCATGAAAAACATTTTATATCCAGCTCCCATAATCTGTCCTGACATGAACATTTCGTTCATGAACTTACTTCCTTGACCAATTGTAAGACCACTATGTTCCCTAATATCATTATAATATCCGTCGGTACGGTCAAATGTCCTGTTATTTCCTACAATACCTTTTTCGTCATCATACTCCAAACGGGCAAATATCATCGAATTAACAGGGTTATTGCCATCCTCCCATACTTCAGTAATCCATACATACATAAGACCACCTGTCAAAGCCATTAGTAAAATAGTCTTAATACTTACTCTTATTTTTATGAGAATGCACAAAAATAACAGAACGTATGCAGCTAATGAAAGAGAGAATAGCACACCCAGTAGAAGTGCCCACAAATATTTCTTTCCTTTGAAGTTAAAATTATTGGCATATAACAAATAGACAGCCATTGATCCTATATGTCCCGGTTCAATAAAAGGACCACTGAATCTGGGAATAAGATAAATGACCGGATTTATGAAAAAGATATAATTATCATGATCCTGATAATAGAATGGGGCAACCAATCTTCCAACAGGAGGAAAGTCGATAATTAGCCAAAGTATATAAAACAATAAACCTACTGCTACTATGGCAGAAATAACCTTAGTGGTGATATTTAAAAGTTTATTCTTATAAAAATCCTTTAACTGAAATAAAAATAAACCTGCAATATATGGGATAACCTGTGCTAAGGCATATAATCCATCCAGAAAAACAATGTATAATGTTAGTAAGGTAGCGGTGAAAAAAAGATATATGTTTATATCTTTCTTGAAAAAATCATAATAGTGTAATGAAATTATGCATAACGTGACACCAATAACCAAACTAACCGTTTTTGAAGAAAAGTATACAGCTAACCAAATCTGCAGATTCTGAAGAATACAAAGCAGGAAAAAGAATGATATAAGCAAGAAATATTTATTTGAGCTTATTCTTAAGAGCCTCGATATATCCTTTGCCATATTTTATATCCGGTTCAACATAATTTCCTTCTCCCCATTCATTCCAGGATTTAAGGAAAACAATCTTATCTTCATCCTCTTTTTCTTTAAGAAAATCAAATATCTGGGCAATATGCTGGGAAAATAATTCAGGTGAGCAGTCTGTGAAAACTCTTCCAAACCTACCACTTCTGGGGGTATGATCCCAATTAGGGACAATAGTTGGAATAATCTTTTCCTCTTTAAATCTTGGAGTCATGAGATATGGCATTGCGTCCTTATATTTGACTGTCTCCGGTTTTACACTGACATGATTTACAAAAATTTCATATATCTTTTGCCATACATTCGGCCCTATATTTCTTTCAGTTTTAAAAGGATTCCGATGTAATGAAACATTAACAGCATCAAAACCTTTAGAGAAAAGTTCATCGATTCTTGCCATTTCATGAGGGAGACAAACATGCGTAATAAAATAGAAACCGGGTAAGCCCTCTTTATTAGCGAGTTCGTTCCAGATTGATGCAAAAAAATCCAGATTAAAATCAAATCCATCATAAATCATGAAAAGGAGTTTTCCATGAATTTTTATATACCTCGAATCTTTGAATTTAGGCAACAGAGAGTAAAAATGATTTACGGCATCTTCCTTTCCTCCATAAGTCTGTTCAATAAGCACCTTAGATTTAGCATAAAGCACTTCATTGTTTGACACCCATTGCTTATTATACCAGGTATGATTAGCCCAGCAAATACAGAAAGGGAAATCCGGTTCCTTTAATCTGACAACCTCATCAAGGGGTGTATTTAGAATTTGTTTACCATTAAACCAATAGTGATAGTAACAGAAGCCGTATATGCCGGCTTCCTTTGCCAATTCTGCTTGTGCTTTTCTTGTTTCCGGCAGACGTAGGTCATAAAACCCTAAATCAGCCGGTATATGAGGCTGATAGTGACCTTTAAACAGTGGTTTGGCTTTTGCTACACTTGTCCATTCTGTAAATCCTTTTCCCCACCATTCATCATTTTCAGGGGTAGGATGGTACTGGGGAAGATAGAAAGCAATTACTTTTGGCTTAATCATATTTAATTTGTTTAATAATTTTTGCCGGATTACCTGCTGCGATAGAGAAAGGCGGAATATCTTTTGTTACTACTGAATTGGCACCAATTATTGATCCTTTACCAATATTCACACCGCTAAGAATAGTAACTTTATCTCCAATCCAAACATCATCCTCTATTCTAATTTCTCCTTTAGAAACCAAATTTCTTTTTATAGGAGGTATTTGTAGGGTAGTAAAATCTGTAGATCCATGACCATTATCAGAGATAGTAACCCATCTTCCAGTCAGCACATTGTCTCCTATTATGATACTCTTACTACAAGTAAGATGTAGATAGTCACCAAATCGACAGTTTTCTCCTATTTTGACAATAGGATTATATGTCTTATTTTCAAAAAACTCCCACGCTGTAAGTACTACCATCTTACCAAAGGAGGTGTTTTTTCCAATCAAAAAACAATGCTCTCCCTTAATTAAGTTAATTGGTCTTCCAAAAGATAAATTTTTAGCAGATTTAAATTTATTTGAAATTAATAAACTATAGTATTTTTTATTTAATTTTTCAAGTGGTAAGCGCCATTTGAAAAATGAATGTATTTTAGCAAAAATCTCTAATATTGAAATTATCATGGTTTGATTTTTTTTATATACCAACAAAAGCTGATTCTACCTCATTTTGAATTATTCTTTTTGACAGAGTCAATCGAAAGTAATCAATAAATAATTGAATATAATTTTATGATGCCAGCCTGACGGTCATGTAGGATATGAAATGTACTATACGTTGAAACGTTATATTATACAAATTTTATTAAAACTTTCTTATGTTTATACTAAGGTCATTGGAGTAGTGAATCAATCTGGAATTCGATTAGCACATTCTTAATCTCTAATGTATCTTATACTATTTTCTTCTGATACCTGTATATAATCTTTGTCTTTAATTTTTTCATCAATTTTTTCTATGGTGTTCATCTCATCGAACCAAATCCTACTGACGTTGGATTTTATTAATCTTGCCGGACATCCACCTAATACTGAGAATGGACTAATTAATTTAGTATAATCCTTTGATAAAACGGCGTAAGCACTGGCTACCATAGTATGATGAGGTGTTCGAGTACCTTTCTTTATGGTTGTACGATTACCAATCCAATTAAATGCACCTATGAATATTTCCTGTTTTTTAGGACTTATTGTATTATCCTTGATATTTAATATGTAATGGAAGTCGGAATCACAAATGTCACATTCATAACTTACTCTAACATATCTATCAAAAATTATTCTCTCTTGAGCATAAACTCTTGCGTTTTCACCTATAAAAAAGCCTACTCCTAACTCTAACACGCCATTCTCAAAGACAGATATTTCTGAGCCTTTTAGAAAATTTCCAAAGCCATGGAAGACTATAAGACCTTGATTATTTATAGAAGTAGGACCTTTGGATCGGAATGAATTGAATCTACCCCATTTAATAATACCAAAAGAAAGGGGACAATCTTTAAATTCAATTCTACCAGATGAGGATATAATTTTTGTATGTGTATATATATGTATCGGGAATTTTTTAGCTTCAGAAAAGGAAAGGGATCTAAAATTAAAATATATCGTTTTCCAAAGAGAGACTCTATTAAGATTAGAGTTAATTTCCCATCTGTTAAATCGACTCGGTACTATAGTATAAAAACTAATTATACAAATGGATTTTAATATTTTAAAAACCAACCATTTTATAATTGGAAAATAACATATAAAAATTAAATTGAATAAACATTTCATTTTACAGATTATCTTTAATATTAAAAACTGATTTTATTGAATTTAAGGAATTTAACCAAACTGATCTTTCACTTGGATCAGTCTTCTTGCAATTAAGATATATTTTGAACCAAAATCGAGAGAATACAAATTTTTTATTGGTTAATGAATACTTGACCCCGTCAAAACCATTTTCTCTGAAATCAGATAAAGTTAAGAATCCGTTTTCCGGTTTTTTATGATCTCTTAAAGGAGCAATATGCCACCAAACAAAACCAGCTTGTAAGAGTTTGGAATCCCAACCCCACTTATGCCATAATATTTTATCATAGTGAAATTTCTCAATAACACATAGCTCATACTTGTAATTAGAAGTTTTATAAGGAGCCTTTTCATAATATGTGTCATGGCTTATCTCAAAAATGATATGATCATAAGTGCCATTAAAGGCTGGATAACCTCTGTTTTTCAAATCAGATATTGGTATTACCAACTCCCCATTAATTAAAGAAAGGTTAATTCCTGATAAATTTACAGGATTCTTATCATTATTAATTTTCTTAAATACATAAGTATTATATACGTCACTAAGTTTTTCGGATCCCAAAGACCAGGCAATAGAGGTTCCGAATAACCTATGCGATATCCAATTCAGATTAGAAATAATGTGTAAAAGTTTAGCAGTGAATTTTTCCCTAAATGATATCTTTACTCTTTTTGTTGACCTGTAAGCATCACATATTTTTTTTAAACGTGAGGTATTATAAATTTGGTCTGCATCAATCTTTAATGCATATTTATAGTTGGCCTTACTGAGAGTAAAGTTATAATATGAAGAAAGAAGATGTGGGGAATTTTCAGGGTATTGTGAAACTTCTTTAAATTTTTCTGGAGATAATTTGTGGGAAAAAATAGGGGTATCATAACAATATACCTTAATTTTTTCAGGATACTTTGTGGCAAATTTCCGGATTTTTTCTTCAGTGTTATCTTCCGATGGTTGATAGACTATTATCAATTCATCTAAAGCAGGAATACAGGATTCAATGCACAGATCAATAGAAAGTCCTTCATTGCGTACCCTCATTAATCCTGTTACTCCCCTTTTTAACTTTTTCATTTTTCTAATAAATACCTAAATATTTCTATTTATTAAAGAATAGTTTTAAATCCACTTATTGAAGTTTTTCTTAAATATCCAACTTCCCCATCCTAATTCTATTAAATGCATTACCACAAACGGCAGAACAATTCCCCAATAATTTGGTAATAATAGAAGTGAAACGTATATTATCACAGGGAATCCAAAATTTACAAACAATGACATTGCAAAGAATGGCTCTTCTTTACTACATCTGGCAAACATTGCTTGATTGGCTGTAATTAAATTTATGGCCATAGCCCACATCAATACAATTGTTGGAAAAATTGGCATCATTCTTTTCCAAACTATGAAATGAGGGAATGCTATCCAAAGTAAGCAAATGCTTAAGAATCCTAATGTAATTAAAGAATATGAATACTTACTATTAGTTCTATATACTTGGAATGCGTCATCAAATAGGCCTTGTGCTCGAAGTTTACCAATTATTGCGCTTTTAGTACGCACAAAGATTTGTCCCACATTATTAATTGCAGTTATAACATTGATTGTGAAACCATACTGTCCTGAAATAACAGGTCCTAATATCCCAAATATAAACACAGAAGGTAACTGCCAATATAAGTAACCGGAACACCAAACTACACTAATTTTAAGTTGCCATTTAAAAACAGATTTAAAATATTTCATTTTTGGGAAATGAAAGAATTCTTTAAACTGATTATAGTTTGGAACTAACAGGTATGTCGCATTTACTATTAAACTGACCAAACTCGCAATAGCCGTAACATATAGATCACAATTTAATATAAGAGCTGATATAAAACAAAAGGAAGTAATAATCTGAATAATTAAACGGACTTTATAAATTTTGTGTAGATGAAGAATACCTTCAAAGAATAGATTTATGGGATAAGACAGTAAATTTAGGCTAAAACAAAAAATAAAAACAATCCAAGGAATCAACCACTCATCTTGTTTGACTATGTGAGACTGTGAGTTTATTATAAAGTATCCAACGGGCAATACGATTAATATACATGTTAAACCTACTATTAGAAACCAGGTGAAGCCGAGACGCATTGCCTGGGTAATTCTATTTAAACTTTCTTCATCCCCAGATAATTGATGATTATCAAATCTTACAGAATGCATCTCATGTGAGATACTTTGTATAATGGTATGAGAAAATCCTGCTTCAATTATAGATTGTAGACCAGCAATTGAAAAAAAAATATAATATATACCTAAAATTTCGGGGGAGAGTTTTAATGCTACTACATACAGAGATACTGGGGCAAATAGAAATCTCCAAACACTTCCTATAAGAGAATAGAGGACAGGTTTGTCTTTATAGACGGTTAATATCTTTTGTTTGATTTGCAACTTCATGTTATGGTTTGATAGCATTTTTGGCAAAAGAAATGATCTTTTTTATATGTAGCAGATTGATTATTTTATGTAACTTATATTTTATTCGTTTTCTCCAAATGTTAGAATATAATTTATTATAAATGTCTTGACTTACTCTTTCATTAAACCCTAATTGGTTCATAAGTTTAATGTAACCCGGCATGTCATAATAATAGATTTGGGCATAGTGATCTGTCCAAGTTGTATCTTTAATATTATCATCTATCCATATTTCAGGGTCAATAATATACTTTCCACTACCGGCACAGCATAAAGAATACAATAAGGGAAGAGCCATTGTCTTTTGATACTTTATATGATTTAATTCCTCCAGGCGTTTTTGATTATAGATAGAACTACTTATAAACATTATATATCCCGCTCCTTGACTTAGTATACCTTCTATAGTTGGATTTACAGAATTTACTTTATCTAACACCGACTTCATTATCAATCCATCCCAAGGAACGTATTTTGAATAAGTGTAGTTTAAGAATATGTAGTCCGGTTGTTGTTCTATATGATTCAATACTGCCTTTAGAATACCTTCTCTATAAGTATCATCATCTCCCCACCACCAAAGGTATTGACCGGTCGAAAGTTTTTGAGACTCAATTAAATTACCTAAAAGTCCAATATTTTCTTTATTTTTATGATACCTCCATTTAGTGAGTTTATTTTCTTTAATAAACTCAGAAACAAGAGTGGAAGTATCATCAGAAGAATTATTGTCACTTATGATAATTTCAACAATTGAAGAGTCGGGAAGACCAAAATATTCTTTCTTAAGAAATTGCAGAATAGAATTTAATTTTTCTCTCCTGTTGTATGTCAAAACACAAATTGATAGGAGGGGAGAACTTCCAGTCATAATGTAGAATTAATATATATATTATAAGAAACGCTCAAACCCTTCTTTCAAAGTCAGCGATGATTCCCATAAGGGAAGCTTTGGAATTGATTCTATTGGGTTCATTACCTCTCTATTTTTATATGGTTTTCCTCCCCAATGAGTATTTATTCTTTTGCCTATAGTATCTTGAAATATTTCTACTATTTGTCTTAGACTCTTTCTTTCTGCCGAAAATACTCCATATACTTCGTTCTCTATATTATTATCTTTTTGTAGAAGCCAATATGCTTGTTCGTATGCTCTGGCAACATCTGAAATATATACTAAATCAAGCAACTGCTCTCCAGGAGATAAATCTATTGATTTATCTGTTCCTGCGATGTTTCGTAAAATATTCCATAATTTGGGACGTTTGTCATCCTCCCCATAAACATCAAATAATCTCAAGGTAATAGCCCGAACGCCATAGGCATCCACATAGTATTTAAGAATTTTTTCAAATGCCTCTTTAGTAGCAGCATAAAGATCAACGGGATTATAGGATTCTGAATTATAGTTTTGCCAATAAGTCCCAGTTCCAATAAATAGACGAGTCTCACTTTGGCGCATAGCTTCAAGAATCTCTGTACCGAATTCAATATTACTTCGAATCAGCATAGGAATCTGTACCGGTTGATAGTTTGTGATGACCGCAGCTGCGAGATGCATCACAACATCTGCTTTTTTTATTTTGAAAAAATTTATTAGGGATTCAATATTCCCGTCATACTCAAATATTTCTATTTGAGTCTTTATATCTTCAACATTTGAATATCCAAAATGAGGTTGGGAAATAATCACAATTTTCCATCCTTTTGATATCAGATGCTTTGCGACGTGAGAACCTATATAGCCAGTTGCTCCGGTAATTATTACTGTTGGCATCGTGTATTTAAGAATTCTTTAATCTGACGGATGCAGAGAGCGTTCACTTGGGATGTTCTGTATTCCTTATACCAGTCTGTGGTGAGTGCAATAGTCTGGTCGATGTTCATTCGAGGCTCCCATCCGAGGTAGAATTTTGCCTTGGAGATATCAAGCATAAGGAGTTTTGCCTCGTGGAGTGCATTAGGGTCAGAGAGATCCCTTATTTCTCCGCGTCCATATTCATTGACTACTTTTTCAGCTACTTCCCAGACTGTGGATATCGATTCAGCACGAGGTCCGAAATTCCATCCCTCGCAATATTCAGTGGGATTTTCCCACATTTTCTTTGCAAGCAGCATATAGCCACTGAGTGGTTCGAGCACGTGCTGCCAGGGGCGAATGGCTTTCGGCGAACGGATCTCGATTGGCTTTTCGGCCTCAAGAGCCCGGATGCAGTCGGGAATAATGCGGTCCAAAGCCCAATCGCCTCCGCCGATTACGTTACCTGCCCTCACACTTGCAATGGACTTGCCGTGTTTTTCATACTCCTCGGGATTGAAGAAACTACGACGCCATGAGGAGATGGCAATTTCGGCTGCACCTTTAGAGGAGGAGTAAGGATCATATCCTCCCATCGGTTCATTCTCGCGGTAACCCCATATCTGTTCCTTATTCTCGTAGCATTTATCAGTGGTGATCATGACACCAACCTTTGCGCTGGCAGTCGAGCGGATTGCTTCGAGAATATTTATTGTGCCCATCACGTTTGTCTGATAGGTCTCAACAGGGATGTCGTAACTGAGGCGCACAAGAGGCTGGGCTGCAAGGTGGAAGACAATTTCTGGCTGATACTCCTTAAAGATTTGTTTCATTCTCTCCACATCTCGGATGTCGGCCCTGATGTCTGCTCTAATATTATTGCCAATGCCGGACAATACGAAGTTGTCCATCTCCGAATAGGGGTCAAGACCGATACCTATCACTTCCGCCCCTAATTCATGAAGCCAGATGGAGAGCCAAGAACCTTTGAATCCCGTATGTCCGGTAATCAGGGCTCGTTTACCCTTGTAGAAATTATTGAAGATGTCGAGACTCATGGTTATTTAAATTGTGCAACAAACTCCTTTATTGTTGAGATCATATATTGAAGCATTTCATCAGTCATGCCGGGATAGACACCAATCCAGAGCGTATTGTTCATTATGAAGTCTGTGCCGGTAAGGTCGCCAATGACACGATAACTCTTTCCTTCCTTCTTCATTTGGTCGAAGGCGGGGTGTTTAAGAAGGTTACCTGCGAATAGGTTGCGGGTCTGGATTTTGTGAGCCTCAAGATATTTAGCAAGGTCATTACGGCTGAATGGCGCATCCGGCATTACGGATATAAGGAAGCCGAACCATGAGGGATTTGAATTTTTCTGAGGCTCGGGAAGTATGAGCCATGGGGTACCTTCAAGACCATCACGAAGCACTTTGAAATTGTGTCGGCGACGTTCTACAATATCATCCAGTTTTTCGAGTTGGGCACAACCGATTGCTGCCTGCATATCTGTAACTTTCAGATTATATCCGAAATGTGAATACACATACTTATGGTCGTAACCGAGGGGGAGTTCTCCGAATTGTTTGGTAAACCTACATCCACACGTGTTGTCAATACCACCGAGACACCAACAATCCCGACCCCAGTCGCGGAATGAATTTACAAGTTTGTGGAGAAGGGGATTGTTAGTGTAGACGGCACCACCTTCACCCATTGTCATGTGGTGGGGAGGATAGAATGAACTTGTGCCAATGTCGCCAATGGTTCCGGTCTTGCGAATCTCTCCCGCAATCTCATAAGTTGATCCGAGAGCGTCACAGTTATCTTCCACGAGCCACAGGTTATGCTTATCACAGAAATCCTTTACAGTTTGGAGATTGAAAGGATTGCCAAGGGAGTGTGCTATCTGACAGCCTTTGTCTTATCGGACAGCGCCTCTTCAAGTTTGGTGACATCGATATTGTATTCGGGTACGGTTACATCAACGAATACAGGCACTGCTCCATATTGGATGCAAGGAGTCACTGTAGTGGGGAAACCGCAGGCAACCGTAATGACTTCGTCACCGCGTTTGATCTGTCTGTCACCGAGTTGTGGTGATGTAAGGGCAGAGAAGGCGAGAAGATTGGCGGAAGAGCCCGAATTTGTGAGGGAACAGTATCTTACTCCAAGCCATTTGGCAAATTCTCTCTCAAACTTTGTTGCCCAGGGGCCGGCAGTCAGCCAGAAGTCAAGGGAAGAATCAATAAGGTTAACCATCTCGGCATCGTCGAAATATCGGCCACCATAATTTACGAATGTTTCCCCGGGTTTGAAATCTTTCTTTGTGCCGTGAGTCTCCCTATAATATTCACGAGTCAGATCAAGGATCTGTTTCTTTAACTCATCTTTTCTATCCATAATGATCAGTGATTTTTCTTGATTAAAAGCCTTTTGGCACTTCGTGCTCCCATTTTTTCCAGGGAGCACAATCTGCCTGAAGGAGTTTCTCGAGTTTAGCCTTTTCCCTTGCATTGTCCATGCATTGCCAGAAACCTTCATGAACGTATGACATCAGTTGGCCTTCAGAGGCGAGGCTCTCAAGGGGTTTACGTTCGAATATGGTGTCATCGCCATCAATATAGTTGAATATTTCAGGTTGGAGCACCATATATCCGGCGTTAATGGGTGCGCCGTCACCAATATTTTTTTCGCGGAACGATTTTACGGCATTGTCACCACCAATGTCAAGGATGCCCTTGTCTTGGGCGATTTTGACGGCAGTAAGGGTTGCTATTTTCCCGTGAGACTTATGAAATTCAATCAATTTATCAATTTCTACATCGCAGACACCATCGCCGTATGTCATGAGGAAAGGTTCGTTGCCAACATATTTTTGTATTCGCTTGAGTCGTCCTCCGGTCATCGTGTTGTAGCCAGTGTCAACAACTGTTACCTTCCAAGGTTCACAATTGCTACAATGAACTGTCATTTCATTTTTACCATCGCGATAATCGAAAGTAACATCAGAATTATGAAGGAAATAATTGGCAAACCACTCTTTAATGTATTCCTGTTTATAACCGGCGCATATTATGAATTCAGTGTGGCCATAATGAGCGTATTCTTTCATTATATGCCATAAAATTGGCATACCACCTATTTCTATCATCGGTTTAGGTTTGAATTGAGATTCTTCAGAGATGCGTGAGCCGAAGCCACCTGCGAGGAGTACAACTTTCATAAATAGTGAGTATTTTGAATAGAAGTATTATTCAGCATATACAAATTATTGTATGCTAAGAAATCAGTTGAAGGTAATGCGGTGTAGTCGGGGGTATCAAGGCATTGCTTGATACACGGTAAGCACAGTGAGCCTAACGGGTTTTAGACAGGAGAACAGGAGCTGACAGGAGAACAGGAGTCTTTTTTTTCGTCTTGAGCCTATCGGCTAATTCCTACAGCCTAACGCCTAATGCCTTGAGCCTTGAGCCTAACACTTGCCGAAGGGGGTTAGGTCGGTGCGGCGGAGGTGTCGGGTTATCTCGGTGCGGTCGCGGAGGGGGAGGGTGGAGAGGGCGCCGGTGCGGGCGAGGTGTACCCAGTGCTGGAGTGTGCGGGCGTACCAGCGGAGGGGTTCGCCGAAGTAGGCGGGGTCGCGTCGGCGGTGGAG
>CAMWMD010000051.1 GCA_947175265.1 uncultured Porphyromonadaceae bacterium
CCTGGACCCCCGGTATGCAACCCATCGAGGTGGTGATAAACGGTGACTACCGCGGCCTCTACTTCCTCACCGAGTCAATTCGCGTTGAGCCTGACCGAGTTAACATAACCGAACTCGCCGACAACGAGCAGGACGGCAAAATAGCTTCCGGCGGTTACCTCGTCGAACTCGACAACTACGATGAGGACAACCAGATTCGTATGGAGGAGAGGGGATGCGTCCCCACGTGGACACGCGATGTTCTCCGCGTCACGTTCGACACTCCCGAGGAATATTCCGACGTTCAGCGCAGATTCATCGGCGAGCAGTTCTCAGCAATGAACGACGCAATCGGTGCAAACAGCGACGACCTCTGGAAATTGATGGATTTGGACGATGCCGCTCGCTACTACATCGTGGAGGAGATTATATCCCACTACGAGGCTTACCACGGCTCCACTTACCTCTTCCGCGATTTCGGCGAGGAGCAGAAATGGCACTTCTCTCCCCTCTGGGATTGTGGCAACGCTTTCCGTGGCCCGACAGACAATTTCTTCTACAATGTGCCGGGATTAGGTTTCGGCAACACTTGGATACCCTCAATGCGCGCCAACGCTGCCTTCAACAAGAAGGTGGAGGAAACCTGGAAGTGGTTCATGAGCAATAAATTCGACGGCATATACGAGGATATTGACCAATTTGCCAACCGTGTGCAGCAGGCTGCCGAGGCCGACTACCGTCGCTGGCACGGTCAGCCCGTACCCTACGGTGGCCAGGAGGTGACCGACAACCGCGATATGCAGGGTAAGGCCTCTTTCGTGAAAAGCCACCTCAACCAAAAGATTAATTGGCTCAAAAGCCGGTTCGGAGACTTCAACGGACAGTTCGCCGAGCCGGAGCGCGATGCAACTCCCGCTGCCCCGCTGCCGGATTACGTCAAACCGGACACGACACCCGAACCCGATCCCACTCCCGATCCGCAGCCGACTCCCGATCCGGAACCCACTCCCGATCCGGAGCCTACCCCTGTAGAGCCCGTCGATTTCCCCGTGATTTATCTTATGGGGGAAAGGACCGGATGGCAACCCAATCCTCAATACATGCTCACACGTCAGGGTGATACTTATTCCATTCATCTCGATGAGTTTGACGGCAGATTCAAATTCGCTACTGATGATTGGACCACGGTGGATTTCGGCGGCACTGGCCTAAACGAAATATCCGGAAACTGTTCCATCCCGATGGTCAGGAGAGGTGAAAATCTCGTAGCCCATCACCTGAGAGATGTCACCTTCTCTTTCATTTATCACAGAGGAGAAGAACGGACTACTCTGCAAGTGTCGGTGAAGAACATACCTGTTCCCGATCCGAACCCTGATCCAGAACCTACCCCCGAACCCGATTATACCTCCGGCACACTCCCTGTGCTCTACATCAACGTTTATACCGACGAAACCCACTCCGAACTGAACAACGAGATCATCAGCAAGGATCTTGACCACAAGAACTACTTCACTTTCGCTGAATACCGTCTCGACACAAACGGTTGCCAATGGCTAATCGACCTCGGCGCACAAGACCTCGGCTCGGAGGAGGAGATGCTTCCCCTCCAGATTAAGGCCCGCGGTAACTGGACACGCACAGGATTCTCCAAGAAACCCTTCAAACTCAAACTCGAGAAGAAGGCCTCAATGCTCGGCATGAGCAAGAGCAAACATTACGCAATCCTCGCACATGCCGACGACGACACAGGCTACCTAAAGAACTTCACCGGTTTCAACCTCGGCAAACGAATGGGACTCCCCTGGACCCCCGGTATGCAACCCATCGAGGTGGTGATAAACGGTGACTACCGCGGACTCTACTTCCTCACCGAGTCTATCCGCGTGGAGTCTGACAGAGTCAACATCACTGACCTCGCCGACAACGAGCAGGACGGACGACTCGCTTCCGGAGGTTACCTCGTCGAACTCGACAACTACGATGAGGACAACCAGATTCGCATGGAGGAAAAGGGATGCGCCTACACACCCTTCCGCGACGTGTTGCGCGTGACGTTCGACACTCCCGAGGAATATTCCGACGTTCAGCGCAGATTCATCGGAGAGCAGTTCTCAGCCATGAACGATGCTGTGGGCGCGAACTCCGACGACCTCTGGACCCTCATGGATATTGACGATGCCGCTCGCTACTACATCGTGGAGGAGATTATATCCCACTACGAGGCTTACCACGGCTCTACCTACCTATTCCGCGATTTCGGCGAGGAGCAGAAATGGCACTTCTCACCACTTTGGGATTGCGGCAACGCTTTCCGCGGCCCGACAGATGATTTCTTCTACAACCACGGCCCTTACGGCAATACATGGATTGCCTCCATACGTTGCAACGACAAGTTCAACAGCAAGGTGGAGGAGACCTGGAAATGGTTCATGAGCAATCAGTTCGAAGGCTTATACGACGATATCGACCAATTCGCCGAGCGTGTGCAGCAGGCTGCCGAGGCCGACTACCGTCGATGGCACGGTCAGCCCGTACCCTACGGCGGACAGGAAGTGACCGACAACCGCGACATGCAGGGCAAGGCCTCTTTCGTGAAAAGCCACCTCAACCAAAAGATTGATTGGCTCAAACGTCAGTTCGGCGACTTCGAAGGATTCTTCGCGGAGCCGGAGCGCGACACAACTCCCGCTATGCCACTCCCCGAATACGTCCGTCCCGAGGAATCCGGCGTGACCTCCGTTTCTACAGATGATGGAGCGACCCGCTACTTCAACCTCCAGGGCATCGAGGTAAATAAACCCGAGAAGGGAATATTCATAAAGGTTGAGGGCTCCAAGGCCATGAAGATAGCACGTTAAAATACCCCTTATACAAAAGGTTTACCCCCGGGGGCACGGACATTCAGAAATATGTCCGTGCCCCCCTTCTCATTCATAACCCTCCTCTTTTTCACTTTCTAAAAAGAAAACACCCCGCTTCAGACGTTATAATGATTGAACAATTCCATTTAGACTATGAAAACACTGATTCCGATATTCATATTGCTATTTTCCCTTCATGCCTCCGCTCAGTCTGAAAGGGTCGATACCCTGAGCCTTATTTTCCCTCAGTCGAAGTCCAAGATTGAAACCGACATCGCTTCCAACGGCCGGGAACTCGATTCCATGGCATCATACCTCTCCGATAAGGCCGCCAGAATTTCCTCTGTCGGTATTACCGGCGCGGCTTCCCCCGAAGGTCCCACCTCCTTCAACGAATCCCTGTCTCGCCGCCGTGCGGAAGCCTTGCTGCAATACCTTTCCTCCCGAAGCCTCGTCTCCGACACCACCTCCTACACATACATAGGGCGCAACTGGGTAGGCCTTCTCAACGAGGTGAAGCAGGATAAGGATGTGCCTTGCAGGGAAGAGGTCATCTCGACAGTGACCGACATAGTCAATGCCATCGCTTCCGGCGTTCCCGATTCAAACGCGAATCTGGAGCGTGTGAAAAAGATTGGCGGAGGAAGCCCCTACCGCTATATGTACGAGCATTTCTTCCCCTCACTCCGCACCGCTACCCTGGCCATCGGTTATCTTCCGTTCAGGATTGACATTCCCGACGGATTCGAACCCTCCCCGGTGCAGGAGATTGCCATAACCGAACTCACCCCCCTTCCCCTTCCACCCTCCACAATGACCGTGTGCCGCCCCTTCTACATGGACGTTAAGACAAACCTCCTCTACGATGCCCTCGCCCTCCCTAACCTCGGTATAGATTTCTATGTGGGGAAAAACCTCTCGGTAGGCGCAAACTGGGTCTACGGCTGGTGGGATAAGGATTCTCGCCATAGATACTGGCGTGCTTACGGAGGCGACCTAAACCTGCGCTGGTGGTTCGGCAAGAAAGCACACGCGAAACCCCTCACAGGGCATCATCTCGGCCTTTTCGCCGGAGTCATAACCTACGATTTCGAATTCGGTGGGCGTGGATGGATGGGCGGACTCCCGGGCGAAGACCTCTGGCACCGCTGTAATTTCATCTCAGGCATAGAATACGGCTACTCCCTCCCCGTAAGCCGACGTCTTAACATAGATTTCTCCCTCGCAGTAGGCTATATTGGGGGAAAGATGATAAAATACATTCCTAAGGATGGTTGCTACGAATGGCAATCCACAAACAAGGTCAACTATTTTGGCCCCACAAAGGCTGAGATCTCTCTCGTCTGGCTTCTCGGATGCGACAATTACAACAGAAGGAAAGGGGGTGAATTATGAGAACTCTGAGCATCATCTCGCTGGCCGCCACATCAATACTGTTGTTTTCCGCCTGCGACCACAAGGATATATGCTGGGACCACACCCCCTCGGCTCGCACGAAAGTGGTGTTCGACTGGCGCAACGCTCCCGATGCGAATCCGGCTTCAATGGAATTGTGCATGTATCCCGAGGACGCGCCAAACCACCTCTCCTTCAACCTCGAGGGGCGCGACGGTGGCTACATTGATCTCCCCGACAATACCTACGACGCCATCTGCGTCAACAACGACGACCTTGACTGGGCCATCTACCGCAACACAGCCGATGAGGATGATTTCGAGGTCTACACCCATGATGCTTCCGAACTCGGAGCATACAGCCTTCTGACCACCTCCATCCCACGCGCCGACGGCACTGAGAATGAGAGAATGGCCGCCACTCCCGGTATGGCCTGGAGCAGCCGCTCCGACGACATCACCGCAAGGCATCAGGAGGGTGAGAACATAATCACACTTTATCCGGAAGAGATAGTATGCCATTACTCCGTGGAGATACACGACGTGGAGAATATCAATTCCGCGAGAGGGGAGATTGTCGACGGCACTCTTTCCGGTATGGCTGAGGGATACCACCACGGTTCCAGAAAAACGTCTGACACTCCCGTGACGATGCCCTTCACCCTGACCGTGGACTCGCAAGGCAACGCGCTGACAGGAGAGTTCCTCACTTTCGGTGAGTGCGACACACTCAAGGCGAAACACGTGCTGACAGTATATCTATTCCTGACGGACGGCTCAAAATGGTATTATACCTTTGACGTTGACAAACAGGTCTCCGAGGCTCCCGACCCGCGCCATGTCCATATCGTGGTCAGCGGTCTCACCCTCCCCAAGGCTATTGCCACAGATGTGCTGAAACCGGAAGTCAACGACTGGCAGACCGAACAGGTCGACCTCAAGATGTAAAAAAAATCGGGGGTCGCTTTGAACCTAATGCCTCTCCCAAACCTTATAATATTGAAGTTATTCTTAATTGTATTATGAATTCCACACCGGCCCTGTCGGAGACATCGCCGCTCAAGATTCGCTGAAAATCAAAACTCCAAACGACTATGAAAAAGACTTATCTTATACCCGGCTTCGCTGCTCTCCTTGCCCTCGCATCTTGCGCTAAGGAGGAACCCGTTGAATCTTACAAGGGTGAAAAAATATCGTTCCGCTCAGAACTCGGCACCCGTGGCTCCGAAACCACCAACGCCAATCTCTCTTCCATTAGAGTGACATCCTTCCTGGGCGACCAGACCCTCTTTGATGCCGTAGATTTCAATAAAGGTACCGACAACGTATTCACCTCTCAAGATGATTATTACTGGCCCGGAGATAACAGCACGCTCGATTTCGTGGCTTTCGCTCCTACTTCTCTCGGCAGCGCCGTCTCTATCACAAAGGATGCCAAGACCCTCAGCGATTTCTCACCCGCAGCCGACATCGCCGATCAGGTCGATTTCATCACATCTAAGGCTTCAGGCAACAAATCAGCCAACGAGGCTTCTGGCGTGGAACTGGTGTTCGACCACCGTCTCTCCCAAATTGAGGTGAATGCCAAATCCGACAATAACGCATACATATTCAAGATTACAGGCGTAAGAATCGGTCAGCCGATTTCTAAAGGCTCGTTTGATTTCGATTCCAACGCCTGGACTCTCGGTACTGACAAGGCTATATATACGGAGACCTACGACACCCCCGTCACACTTACCGCCGAGGCTCAGAATATCATGGGCGACAACGGCAACGCGATGCTGATTCCTCAGCAACTCACACCCTGGGATCCCAAAGGTGATGCCACCAACACCAAAGAGGGTGCTTACATTTCCGTAAAACTCCAGATCAATTCCAAGGCCGGCGCGCAGGTATACCCATTCCCCGAAGACGGCAACTGTATGTGGGCTTCAATTCCTATCGACACAGATTGGCAACCGGGTAAGAAATACGTCTACAATCTCGACCTCTCTCATGGAGCAGGTTATGTGGATCCGAAAGATCCGAAACCGGGCGATCCCGTCCTCGGTGATCCTATCAAGTTTACGGTAGACGTGCAGGAGTGGGCTCCCGAGTCAATCGACAAGCCTATGAAGACACAATCTTAATCCCTATTTTTTCATATACCACCTTTTTATCCCCGGTCCGGTTTCTTGGCCGGGGATAAACATTACCGTCAAATCCTTTCCACTATGACTTTTCCTCGCAATTTCATCAATTCCATATTTTCGGCCGGACTTCTATCCCTGCTTCTTGCAGGATGTTCCGACGATACCTCCTCTTTCTCCTCCGACGACAGGAGGATAAAGTTCGGCGTCGAGATCTCATCCGGTTGGGTCAACGGTTCAACTACTCGTGGCGACTCCCCATCATGCGCTGCGCTACCACTCTCAGGGGGACGCGACTCCCTGTACCTGGTGCCTCGGACAATCGACGGTATCGACCTCAGTTCCGGTTCAGGCAGCACACGCTCCTCAATCACCGATACCGACAACATCGCCTCTTTCGGAGTGTTCGCCTCCCTGAAGCCGGAGAATGTTTCCTCCATCGAGAATCTGACTCCTGATTACATGTTTAATGTCGAAGTCACACGCACCAACTCGTGGACACCTGTCGACGAGTACCGGTGGCCCGGAAGCGGTTCATTGCATATCAACGCCTATTCCCCATTCTGCTCTACCCCTACGGACGCTTCCGAAGGTATTGTGGCTCTCCCTTCCTCCTCATCCAAGGGTGAACTTTCCCTTTCATTCGTCACTCCTGCGGAGGTGGAAGACCAACAGGATTTGCTGATTGCATCGCCCGTAGAGGCCAACACCTCCCCCTGCGACCTCGTCTTCAATCATGCGCTCACAGCAATCAGATTTGCCACAGGCTCGGAAATGGCTCCCTGCACTGTAAAGGAAATATCCATCTCCGGAGTGTCCTCCTCCGGCACCCTCAACATGGAGACAGGCGCATGGAGCGACCTTGACTCTCCTCAGACTTTCTCCGTCAAACCTGAGACAACGCTCTCCGCTGCCGCCGGGTCTGACTACGTCGTTCCCGACACCTACATCACCTCCCCGGAGCAATCATTTCTCCTCATCCCGCAGACCCTTACAGATGCTGCCGCAATATCCATAACTGTAGATTCTCAAGGCTCTGAAACCACCCTCACGACTTCACTCAATGGCACGACATGGGTTCCGGGGAAGACCATCGTCTACCGCATATCGGCTAATCCCGCCTCCGATTCACTCATCTTTGAAATAACCGACGCTGATGGAGAGCCTATCTCATCCTTACAGTCACACTACACAGGCTCTACACTGAATTTCAAGGTAAACAGTCTCCATGAGTATTCATCCGGCGAACCTCGTCAGATACCCTGGAAGGCGGAGTTCATCGATGATGCAGGGAATGTGATTCCGCAGCCCCAGTGGATAAAGGATTGGATCATGAACGGAGAGGGTTCTGAAGATTGCGTGACCCACACGGTGCTCCAGACCCCCGACTTCGTGTCAATGAGCAGCGAGACCACTACCCTCCGCAATGCCACCGATATAAATACCGCTACCGGAAAGGTGGCTTACAACCTCTCCAATCCCTCCGGAGATCCCTCCGTATTGAATACGGCCAACTGCTATATCGTGCGCGCTTCGGGGAAATACTCTTTGCCCCTGGTCTACGGCAACGCGATAAAGGACGGAGCCGCCAACACCCGGTCCTATACCTCGACTTCCCACAGCACAAATGCCCTGAAGACATTCATAAACCACCTCGGCAACGACATCACCTCCCCCTATATCTATGAGAATGCGGGCTGCACACCCGCGGATGCCGTGCTTATATGGGAAGGAAGGCTGTCGCTCATATCCGACGTCAACCTTTCCGACGACGGTAAGAGCGTGGTCTTTACAGTCCCGAAAGATTTTATATGTCAGGGCAACGCTCTCATCGGGGTGCGCGATTCCCAAAAGAGGGTGATGTGGAGTTGGCAGATATGGTTCACACCCTACGACCCTGACAATGGCCTCACGCCCGTGTCATATTCCGGACATACATATCAACTTACGGAACGCAACATCGGACAGATCACCTCAGGCGATGATGCCTACTATGCCGCAAGAAATATACGTATTCGCTATACTCAGATACCTGACGACGGCAGTGAGCCTAAGACGCTCACTCTGACGCTTAACCAGGATGAGAAACACGTCATAACCCCTGATTCCTACAATTTCTTCCAATGGGGGCGTAAAGACCCTATGATATCTTCAATCAAGGAATGGTACACTCCGGATCACGAGGAAATCTCATCCACGATATGGACAAAGGATTTTCAGAAGGATGCCACTCCGGGATTACCCCTGATTTCCGACTATATGCAGAATCCGGGTTATTTCTGGACGAGCCCCACAAATAATCCGCAGGTTTTCCCCCACACCAACCTCTGGAATGCCAACCTTTCGAACACTCAGGTGGTGAAGACTATCTACGACCCCTCTCCCGCAGGTTATTGTGTCCCTCTCGGTGCCCTCATGGCCCTCAACAATCTTCCCATCACCCACACAAACGGAACTCTGGGCGAGGGTTACAATGTCACCACTTCCGATGGCAATACCCTCTTCTTCCCGGCTCACGGCGACCGTCAGAGTGGCACCGGCCAACTTGTGGGCGACGGTATAAGGGCATCCGTGTGGACATGCCGCCCCAACCCGAGCAAACTGGCCTCTGCGGGCGCGCTGATCATCAACAACAACTCCACATCAATTTCATTGCGTGCCGATGAGGCAAGGACGGAGGGTTTCGGTATCCGCCCCGTGAAGGAGTGATTACAATACTCCGATCCTGCTTCACATCTCAAAAGGTGTATTGGATTGTGGCGAGGATGCTGCGCTGTCGTATCCGGAAGCGATGCTCGGAGCGTGACAATGTGCCGTAGTTGACGTATTCGTAACTGCGCCGGTTGAGCAGGTTGTCGGCAGTGAGCGACAGACGCACTCCCCTGTTGAGCCGGCATACCACCGAAGCGTCAAGTAGCACGAGATTGGCAGCGTTCCCTTCAGGGAAACGGGTCAGGAAATCCTCCGCGCCAATGGTGAACTGTAGAAGGTCGCCCGGTATTATTGAGGCGAAGACGTCCTGACGGTAAGTATGGTAACTGTTGCTCTCGTTGTCAATTCTAAGTCCGGAGTATTCATAACTTACCTCATAGTTGACAGATAACCATTTGCATAGACTTCCCTTGAAATATGGCTTTAAACTCGCTTTCATCGTGCGGAAGGGTATCACTGCGCCATCTCTCATTGATGATGACGAGGAGACGGAGGCGTCGGCATCAAACCCCACAACCATCCTGCTGTGGCCAAGACCTTTGCTGAGCCCTCCGCTGACGGACCAAGAGTTGCTGTTGTTCACCCCTTCCGAATAGGTCGAAACTATGAAATCTTCTATGAACAGTTGATTCGACATGATTGAACTGCGGCTATGACTGTATCCGGCCGACAGGCTGAGGAAAAGGGATTTCAGGGGATTGCGGTAGCGGTAAGAAAGTTTCGCCGCCACTTTCTGCGAATACTTTTCAGGATTCTCTGCGATGAAAAGGTTGCGGTAGTCGGAAAGTACGGGCACCGTAAAGTTCAGATATGCCGGCGGAGAACCGAGACTGTATTTCAACGAACCTGAGATATCTGACTTCGCGGTCAGTTGCCTCCTGACGTATATTCCGGGCGAGGCGTTGATGTAGTCATGCCGCCCGAACACAGAGTAATGGAGCCATTTCAAAGGAACAGTGAGCGAGGCGCGCCAGCCGTTACGCTCGAATTCTATCTGAGGAGTGGCGTAAAGATTCGACAGGAATGCCTCGTGGATCCCCTCGTTGTCAAACTCTCCGAGACCTGTAAGCGTACTGTTCATACGGTGATAGTCAAGGTCAAGTCCACCCGATACATAATACCTCCAGAATCTGGTCATCTTCCCGAATTTGCTCTCTGTAGTGCTTCTGAAATCTGTAGTGCCGAGACTCTGCAGAGCATCCTCTTCACCTGCCACCAGAAGCCGATCGGGACGGTGTTCGAATCTGTTGCGCGATATAAGGGTGAAAAGTCTCTTTTCATTCCGTTTCACAAGTTTAAGGTCGTTGTTCACTGATAAACTTTTCCGCCTCACACGCTGGTTGAGATCTAAAGAACCTGTGATGGCTGAGTTTGACATATCCAGCACACCACCCACCGTCAATTTCTCCTTCAGATAATACCCCCGTTTGTTGGTCTGGCTGTAGAATTGCGCCGACATGTCATGCATCTGCGTCCGCTGCGAATTGTTTTGCACGAACCGAGGAATATCCCCGCTGAAATAATCTGTCGTGACGCCTGACGAGTAATCGAGTCGGTCACCCATATAGTTCAGGTTGAGGCGCATCGATGTGTCCCCCCTCTTCCATGCCGTGATGCCGTTGGCAAGCCACGAGAGGTTATCACGGGTGCGCTTCTCCGACAGGGGGGCGTTAACAATATCGGCCGAGATATATTCCGGCCACAACGGGGAGACGTAATCCGAAGAGAACATATCATCAAAATCATGCTCCCGTATCTCATTCGCGGGATTCCACCCTGTGTTGTCACCCTTGAGGGTCAGGATATTCTGATTCCCCGAACCGATTCGCATGGTATAGAGCGAGCCTCCATACAGGAACGGCTGCACCCCCACTGTCCCCTTAGCGACCCCTACCCAACGTCCCCGCGCTCCCTCCTTCATCTTGAGGTTTATTCCCGCCTCTTCTGGAAACTCTATCCCCTCAAGTGCCTTCACTGGCTGGTGATTCTCCATCACTTCAACCGAGGCCACATCCTTATACGATATGTTGTTGGTGGCAAGTCCGTATTGACCCCCGATGAAATCATTCCCGTCAAGATAGAACTTGTTGATCGGCTTTCCCTGATATTTTATCGTGCCATCCTTCTCCACCGTTATTCCGGGAAGACGCTTTATGACGTCGATTATGGCATTATCCTTGGCATTGGCATACTTCGCCACATTGAAAACCAATGTGTCACCCTTGGCGTAGATATCGGGTGCCTCTACAATCACATCCTTCAACTGCGTGGCTTTCGGCCGCAGACGCACACACGAGAAGTCGGCATTTACGGGCAGGGCGCGGGATTCATACCCCATGAGGCGAAACGACACTGAATCAGCACCCCCCTTAGGTGTAATCACGAAACGACCCTCCTTATCCGTTGAGGTAAACGCACCCTTTGATTTCACAATACACCCTGCCACCGGCAAATCAGTGTCGGCATCTACCACCTTACCGCGCAGTTCCCCCGGACCTGCTGCCGAAGCCGACAGCAGACCGAGGAGAAGGCTAAGTATGAGAAAATTATATCTGTTCATCTCTTCCAGTCAAGTTCAATAAAACCGTAAGGGAGTTCTATAGGGGAGTCATACGCATCGGGCAACGGATTGCCGGCCTCATCGACAACGCTTATATGTCCCCCGGTCGTTGCCTCATAATATGCGTAGGGATTAATTTCATAGCGATGTTTCGTATCATAATATTCATGCCGCGCCACATTGTTGAACGGCACCTTGTAGATAGTGATGGGACGGTCCGCTTTCGACTTGATGCCGATACACTCGAACGTGTAATCACCCTTCTCGTCGGTTGCCTTCATGATGAGACCTGGAAGACCGTGAAGTTTCCAAGGTCCATCCATCAGAGGGATATCCTCTGTATAGAACACTGTCCACTCGCGTCCCCTGAAATTGCACCGCGCGCCCTGACATTCGTAGCCCAATACGTTTATCGTGGAGTCGGTAAGTTCCCAATCCAACCGTGGCATCTCCTCCTCATAGCGGAACCAATCCTGGCATATCTTCTCAGTATGCGTCAGGCGCCCGGCCGGATAATTCTTGTAGATGGTCATGAATTCCCCATTGCTCAGTTTCCCCTCTATGGCGGCCTCTGCGATCTGTTCATGTGTGGAGCGCATGAGCAGGGAGTCTACCGTCAGGTTTTTGTAACTCGAGAACTTCGACAACCCCTCCGGACCTATCTGAAGAAGCATATTGTCGGATGATATGCTGTCTTCAATCGAGCCTGTCGTATCCACCTTGCAACGGTAGTCGTAGACAAACTCCATATTCTCCGGAGCGAGCGTCTCAGTCTCCGGGACTGTCGACTGAAAGATGCTGAGGCTACGGCGCATGACTTTACCTGTGGCTATTGATGACGTAATTGTTACGAGAGCGAGAATATAAAATCCTTTCTTCATATTGCTTTGATTTAGTTGTTTTCGTTTGATGCTGCAAAGTTACCGCCGGGTCTCCCCTCAAGACGAAAATAATCATTACTCAAACATTAAGGAATTATTACTAAATTATTACGGGCAGCCAAATACCCTGATATATACGCCCCGCGACTGATGAAATTTGAGTAATTTTGCATCATCCGGCATTTGCTCCGGAATATAATGACTGAAATATGGAAAAACGGATAAAGACTTTATACATAATAACCATCATCGCAATGCTTGTCTTCCTCGGGATGCAGGTCTACTGGCTGTATGGCCGTTATGAATATTCGTTAAGGGAATATGAACGTCAGGCGGAAGCCGTCATATCCGACATCATGGTCGAATACAATAAAGAGAGGTCAAGGAAAGGGGTGGTTAAGATCCATTCATCCTACAACATGAGCCACAATGTGGATTCCGCAGGAAATGCCACTCGCAAGGTGACAGTCTCGTCGTCTGTCATAAACGGCAGCCAACTCTTAGGAATAAAGGAGAAAAGGAAATTGACTGATGAGGAAATAGACAGATTGACGGAAATCGTGCTTGACAGTATCGACCGCGTTGAGGAGAAAAGACTCTCTATCGATGCCTCCACCGCACCCTCCGACGGAATAGCCTGGGCTGCGATGAAGAATTTTGAGTTAGACATCCAATCCCCATTTACCGTGCAGGGTATCGACTCCCTGCTGAAGAAAGAGAACATCAATGCCGCCATCACTCTCAACACCATCGACTCACTTATGTGGAAAGCGGTGACCCACACTCACAAGTCTCCCCTCCATCCGCGTTTTCAGGTCGTATTCCCTTATTCGGAACTTGAGCGCAAGGTGGTGATTATCGATTGCAGGATTCCGACAGCTGATGTTGTCAGGGAAATGGGCTGCACTCTTATCCTCGCTTCCGTATTATCCCTGTTCCTCATATTTTGTCTCGTATGGCAGATCAAGACCATAGCTAAACTTTCTCGCCTCGACAAGATGCGCAACAGTTTCATCACAACAATGATTCACGAACTGAAACGCCCCATATCGACGTTGAAGATGTGTGTCTCCGGATTAGGAAACAAGCGGATGGTGGAGAATGACGAGATAAGGCAGGAGCTCTTGGCGGCCACACGTACCGCTCTCGATAACCTTTTCGCATATTTCTCTAAACTACGCGACATAACATTCAACAACGTCGAGCAGATACCCCTGAACATAGGCAGTGTGAACCTGCATGACCTCTTTGACACCGTGGCTGCCGCTACAGTCCATCCCTCGGAAAAGATCGTGAACATAACAAACGAAATAACTCCCGACACCATAGTCTCGGCCGACCGCTCCCACCTCTATAACATATTCAACAACCTCGTGGAGAATGCCGTGAAATATTCCGGCCCCGAGGTGCGTATCGGAGTCTCGGCAAGCGTGGTCAACGGCAACATGGAGATTCGCGTCAGTGATAACGGCTTCGGCATTCCTCCGGGCGATCTGAAGCACATATTCCGCAGATTCTACCGGGGTAAGGCTTCCGCAGGGGAGCAACCCGGCATGGGTCTCGGTCTGGCCTACGTGAAACTCCTTGTCGAGGCCCACGGTGGAAGGATATCCGTAGAGAGTTCTGAAGGGAATGGCTCCTGTTTCATAATCACACTACCGCAATGATGAAGACGCTGAAGATACTTCTGGTCGACGACGACCTTAAAAACTCCATGCTCCTGAAGCGCTTTATTGAGGCTGAAGGGTATGAGGTGATTTATGCCAACAACGGCAAGGTAGGCTTGGAGATGTATAGTGCCTCACGTCCCGACCTTATCCTGCTTGACATAAACATGCCGGAACTTGACGGTTTCGAGATGGCGAGAATAATTCGCGCCAACGACAAACGGGTGATAATATTCTTCCTGACTGACCGCACTGAGAAAGTGGACCGCCTGAATGGATTCTCGCTCAAAGGGAACGACTATATACCCAAACCCTTCTATCCCGAGGAACTTATCGCCAAAATCAACGAGAGGTTCGAGAGTATGACCGTAAACCAGGATGTGGAGTATCTGTTGGGAAATACCGTATTCCGGCCTAACCTATCCTCCCTGACCTACAAAGGGGAGACCCACTCCCTGTCACTGCGTCAGACCGAAATCCTACAGATGCTTGCCGAGAATATCGGCAAACCTGTCGAACGCGATCTGATTCTCGAGAAAATTTGGGGAGATGCCAACTATTCCAATTCCCTGGCACTGAATGTGCAGATCACTTATATCCGGAGATTGCTGGCCGATCCTTCCATAGCAATAATCTCTATCAAGAAGAAAGGGTATATCCTGACTGTGAATCCATAAAGCAAAAAAGAGAGGCGGCACCGATATGTGTCGCCCCCTCTTTTAATGACATTCATTTATCGTTCTGCACGCATCGGGTTATTCAGGAAATCCTCGTATGAGAGACGTATTCCCTCGGCCAGTTCCGTGGTGTACGACCACCCCAACCCTGTCGCCTTGCTCACATCAAGTAGTTTTCGCGGTGTGCCGTTCGGCTTTGTGGTGTCCCAGACGATTCGCCCGGCGTAACCAACAATCCGCGCCACAAGTTCCGACAACTCCTTAATCGTGACCTCTTTCCCGGTGCCCGCATTGACCGTCTCATTCCCGCTGTAATTGTTCATCAGGAATACACACAGATTGGCGAGATCATCTACATAGAGGAACTCTCGTAACGGCGAACCGTCACCCCAGCACACCACCTCTTCCGCACCCGCCAGTTTGGCCTCATGGAAACGGCGTATGAGAGCCGGAAGCACATGGCTGTGCGTAGGATGATAATTGTCGTTCGGGCCATACAGATTTGTCGGCATCACGGAAATATAATCCGTGCCATACTGGCGGTTGAGATACTCGCAATATTTGAGCCCGCTTATCTTGGCTAAAGCGTATGCCTCGTTGGTCTGCTCGAGGGAGGAGGTAAGAAGGCATGACTCAGGCATCGGTTGAGGCGCCAGACGGGGATAGATGCACGATGAACCGAGAAATTCAAGTTTCTTGCATCCGTTCCTCCACGCTGCATTTATCACGTTCATTTCGAGCATCATGTTATCATACATGAAATCGGCGGGATGAAGGGCATTGGCCTGTATCCCGCCAACCTTGGCAGCCGCAAGAAACACATACTCCGGCTTCTCCTCCGAGAAAAATTTATTGACCGCCACCTGATCCGTCAGGTCAAGTTCGGAATGGGTGCGGGTGATGATATTCCCATACCCCTGGCGCTGAAGTTCACGCACTATGGCCGAACCCACCATTCCACGGTGGCCCGCCACATATATTTTAGAATCTTTCTGCATCATTTCACAATCCCTTTCTCCAGATATTCCGCAAGATTTGTCTTCACCTGCTCCCCTGCCCTCTCCACGGCAACCTTGGCCATGTCGGCATCTACCATGAGGTTGACAAGTTGCTCGAAACTCGTCTTCCTCGCCGGGTCCCAACCCAATTCCATTTTCGCCTTGGTGGGGTCGCCCCAAAGGTTCACCACATCGGTCGGGCGGTAGAAGTCGGGCGAAACCTCCACAAGCACCTTCCCGGTGGCCTTGTCGATACCCTTTTCATTCTCCCCTTCCCCGATAAATTCCAACTCTATGCCGGCACGCCGGAAGGCGAGAAGGCAAAATTCCCTGACAGAATGCTGCTCCCCCGTGGCGATTACGTAATCGTCAGGTTCGGGTTGCTGAAGTATGAGCCACATACATTCCACGTAATCCTTCGCATATCCCCAGTCGCGCAGAGAGGAGAGATTCCCGAGATAGAGTTTCTCCTGTTTCCCCTGGGCTATACGGGCAGCCGCCAGAGTAATCTTACGGGTGACGAAGGTCTCACCCCTGCGTTCGCTCTCATGGTTGAAAAGTATTCCCGAGCATGCGAACATCCTGTAGGCCTCCCTGTACTCCTTCACTATCCAGAAGCCATACAGTTTGGCCACAGCGTATGGTGAATAGGGATGGAAAGGTGTCTTCTCATTCTGCGGCACCTCCTCAACCTTGCCGTAAAGTTCGGATGTGGAGGCCTGATAGAACCGGCATCTCTCGGTAAGACCACACAATTTTATCGCCTCCAACAGACGCAACACCCCTGTCGCGTCAACATTGGCCGTAAATTCGGGTGCGTCAAAACTTACCTGCACATGGCTTTGGGCCGCGAGATTATACACCTCGTCGGGTCTCACCTTACTTATCACCTGCATCATCGACATCGAGTCCGTAAGGTCGGCATAATGAAGGTGGAAATGGGGATGACCCTCAAGATGGGCGATACGTTCGCGGAAATCTACCGATGAACGGCGTATGGTGCCATGCACCTCATACCCTTTCTCAAGCAGAAATTCCGCAAGGAAAGAACCATCCTGTCCTGTAACACCGGTAATCAAGGCTGTCTTCATATATAGAATTGAGAATTGAATTTTAAAAATTGAGAATTGAAAGTTGGAAATTGTATTACCTTTTACTCCCGCCTCGAGCCTCGAGCCTCGAGCCTCGAGCCTTGAGCCTAACGCCTATGATAGGCTATCCTCTCCGTGCCGTTGTGGGTATATATTATCCCGCATTTCGTAAAGCCGTTACTCTCGAGAAGATTCTGCATGGGGATATTGTCTCTGTGGGTATCCGCCCTTACCTCATTAACCTTACCGCAACACCACTCGATACAGGCCTTCCCTATGCCACTCTCCTCCCCTCCGGAGGCAAGTCGGTGGATAGTGCCATAAGGATTGTCGTTAAGCCACGACCCCTCCATTATGACATGATAGGTCGGGTCATCCCCCTCTATGAAGCAGAAGGTGCCCGCTATCTCGCATGATTCATTGCAGACTACGAAACAATGCCCCTGCGCTATCTCATCCCTTATCAGACATTCTGACGGATATCCCCCTACCCATTGGGTCGGGTTGCCATTCTCCGCCATAAATCTCCTGGCTCTATCGAATATCTCCATTAGCCTTGGGATGTCCTCCTCCTTAGCCTTACGAATAGTTTTCATTGCGGTCATAATTTTCCACAAAGTTAAGAAAATAAACCAAATTCCACAATTCCTTTTTCCCGCAATCCCTTCCCTTTTCTCATCTCCATCCCTCCCTCAAGCATAAGCTTAGCAAAAAGCACACAGGCACCTCCGGCTTCAACTTATCCGCATCACCGCTTGTTCTATATTTACTCCTCTCCTCAACAAATCTTCTATTACAATCCATACAAAATCAGATTTACTATGAAACAGGAAATTCTATTGAAAAGAGCATACGACCCCGCCTCCCCGGATGACGGATACAGAGTTTATATCGACCGTCTGTGGCCCCGTGGACTATCACACGAAACATTCCATTATGACTCATGGGATAAGGAGATAGCTCCATCCGCCGAACTCCGTGAGTGGTTTCATCAGGACCCTGCCGACCGCTGGGATGAATTTGAGAAAAAATACAAGGAAGAACTTTCCGCCAACCCCGCCTTCAAGACCCTAAAGGAGGAGATTGCTGACAAACCGAAAGTGACTCTCCTGTATTCCTCCCACGACCAACTCCACAACAATGCCGTCATTGTGAAATCCCTCTTATGAAAATGCCCTTATATAACAAATCCGGCCACCGATATCTCGGCAGCCGGATTTTAGATTTTTCAGTCGTTATCGTTGTATGATAGGTCAACCCCAATTGGGCAATCATTTAGCGATAAGGGAACAATTCAGAACTTTTTTACATCCAGTATTCTGAACGCTGTTCTACTGTCTCTGTCGATTTGGCCGACGTTTTCTGACGGGATGCAATTGTTACATTCCCCTCGGCCTGTGTCTTGGTTGGGAAAGCTAAGAAAAACATAATTACGTCGTTTAAAAATATTAGATAAAAGTCCTCCGGTATCGATTAATGAGGTATTTTATTTTCATTGCAAATATATATACTAATATCCTATTTTCCAAATATTTTAACCTTTATTTTATTATAATATCCTTTTTTGACCAATTTTCCGCATTTACTGCCAATTAACTTCTTCGTTCTCTTTTATTCCTTTCTTTTATCCTGTTCGTTGAAAAGAATTTTTACTAAAGGATTTTATTAAACGCTATAAATCTGATAGGCGAAATAATCTTTCTCCTACCAACATTCTAATTCTATTTGTTGTTTAATAGAAAAATCAAACCTTTATTTTCATGGTGCCTGAATTAAAACTTAAAAGAGGCTACGATCCTGAATCTCCTGATGATGGATATCGAGTATATATCGACCGCCTCTGGCCTCGTGGTCTTTCTCACGAAACATTCCGGTATGATTCCTGGGACAAGCAGATTGCTCCCTCAACCGAGCTTCGTGAATGACGACCGGCTCCACAACAACGCCGTCGTAGTCAAAAATATTCTTGAACATGATAAATAGACACATGCAGCAATAATTATTGTATATGAGTTACATGTCCACCACACACAACCAGTGGTTAGAAACCGCATCCGAATTTCATCAACAGAGAATGCTTTCACTCGCGCCCTATGAAAAGTTGATAGGGAAATTGCGAGGAGAGGAAAATAAAAATTATATGATGTATATCAATTCTGTTCTTGATCTTTCCGAAGAAGGCCGAATTTATGAGTTCCTGATAGAGTTCGATATCTATAATCCATCACAAGGAGTATATTTAGGCTGTAAATCTGTAACTCTGTCCGGTTTTTCACACGAGATACAGATTGAATGTGCATCTGAAGATTGGGAAAAGATTCGCCCTTTCGCATTGCAACGATTGAATAATATATTCGTCAACAAGGATTTCACGTTCCGGTTCCGACAGCCGGATAATGCCCATGATGGAACTTTTTGGCCTTTCTGGATATCTCTTTACGAAGATGAGGATCCACGAAAAGTGGGATGTAGAGTGCTTGATATTATCTATGATGCTTATAATGATTATTTTTCTGGTAGGCTGCCTGAAGATATTCCCGTTCTTCTACCTACAAAAACATTGGATGTCGAAACTGCTTTTACTGATAACGCCTTTAGTGAATTGAAAACAACCATAAATAAGATCATACGGACGAAGACATCCGATCCTGAAATGCCTGATAGGGCCTGGGAAATAATAAAAAACTTTTTTAACCTTGCAGAGAGTAAAGACTGGTTTCAACGTGTAGAAGGCTACCAGAAAGCCTGGTGTATCCGAGATAATTTCAGTGATGTCGATTTCAATTTTTTAATTAGACACCTTTTTGAAAAAATTGGTGATAAATTAAATCTCTCACCATTGTCACCTCCTTGGAAAACTCTTATCAAAGTTTTCATGCGAAAAGATGGAACCACATACAGACCTCAGATTAAAACACTATCACCTTCTGCCCATATACGAAAATATTGGCGAGAGGAATTTAATAAAATTAATTTCTGACAACGTTCAAAAATTTACTATACGTATAGCCCTTTCAGTATTTTCAATCCGCTAAATTTGCAACCGAATATAAACACGTTCAAAACGTTGCTTCGTCAGTTTGTAAATTTAGAAGTGATTATTTGGTATATCTAAAAAAAATTTCTAAATTTGCATCACCCCTTAGCTCTATAAAAAAAGAGCTAAGGTTACGATATACAGAAAGAGCGTTTATAACGCTGATTCTTGACTTCCTGAAATTCTCGCAAAATTTTAGAGTCTGTGTCAAGGATCGAGCAACGATAGATGCCTGCTTTGTATCATGTCGTGCCTTCGGTATGGTATCTCATAAAAGATACCTTCCGAAAGCATCGTCATTATACAACGGCGTGGGCTTCTGCGTTGCCGTCCTGCATAGACAAGGCAATGCGAGAAGCCTCAGGAAGCGGGACGGCAATTTGCAGATTCCCGCGCTCTTTTCATTTCTAACCCAACCTAACCGCCAACGATGGGAATCCGGAGGCAAAAAATATTATGAACGGACTGGTAGGCTCTTCATTATACGATTCTCTTAACAAGATGGTGATAGGCTTCTTGTTATTGATGCCTTTGCTAATTTTTCAATCGCCGGAGTTTTTACATGATTTCGCTCTCTATATTCTACTTGCATCTTGGATTATTGGAATGCTGTATTGGGCACTCTCTAAATTAATCTTAGATCCAATATTCAAGAAGATCTGTCCCTATATATTTTGTTCTAATAATTTAACCTGGATAAATCGGATATATAAAGAAATTAAGGAAAAATATAATATCGGATATCGTGATTTAATTGAAGGAAAGTTATCTCTTAAAGAATATCTTGAAGTATATTACCGAGTGCAAAAGAATGGTTTGCTTGGAAACGCTCCTATTTTAGAATGTTATTCTGAATTTTTCAAGAATATCATTATTGTCTCAATTGAGTGGATATTATTCATCCTTATATACCTACTTCTGCACTGTCCTTGTTCTTTTTATAAGGCAGCAAAATATTTTACTGGTGAAGACGGGAATGGGATACTAATAGAGATAATAATTCTTATACTCGTAATTTTTGGTGTATTAGGTATATTAGGTGCATTTGCCCGAAAATATACCGAGAAGAAAATATACTCTCTTATATTAGAAACTGATTTATTAGGAGCATCAAACTAAATAAAGATGGAAAGCCCCGAAAAGAAAGATAATAAATTTACAGAAATATAAAATATAAAAACAGAGATTTATGAAAAAAAGTTTATTATTAAGTCTGCTGGCGCTGATATTTCAATTCACACCATCATTCGCCAAGACTTTCACAGTAGGAGATCTTAAATTTGAGATTATAAGTGAAGATGAAAAGACATGCATAGTTATTGGAAATGAGTTTGGACCATATTTCCAATCCGTAAGTATTCCTGAAGAAGTTAAGTTATCTGATAACATATATAAGGTTACTTATATCGGATCCTCTGCCTTTAGCGGCTGTTCCTACCTTACTTCCATTGATTTGCCACAATCAATTACTTCTATCGGAGGCTATGCCTTTAGCGGTTGTACCAACCTTACTTCCATTGATTTGCCAAAATCACTCACTTCTATCGGAAACGCTGCCTTTAGCGGTTGTACTAACCTTACTTCCATTGTTTTGCCACAATCACTCACTTCTATCGGAGAATCTGTCTTTAGAGAGTGTTCCAGCCTTACTTCAATTGTTTGGCCAAATAGCCTGACTTCTATTGGAGGCTATGCCTTTAGAGGTTGTAGTACTCTATCTACCATTGTTTTGCCTGAATCGCTTACTTCTATCGGAGGAGCTGCCTTTAGCGGTTGTACTAACCTTACTTCCATTGTTTTGCCAAAATCACTGATTAGTATCGCAGGAGATGCATTTAGTGAATGCGTAGCTCTTAATTCTATTGATTTATCCGAATCACTTACTGATATCGGAAACGCTGCCTTTAGCGGTTGTACTAACCTTACTTCCATTGTTTTGCCACAATCACTCACTTCTATCGGAGAATCTGTCTTTAGAGAGTGTTCCAGCCTTACTTCAATTGTTTGGCCGAAAGCACTTACTTATATCGGATCATCTGCCTTTAGCAGTTGTACCAACCTTACTTCCATTGATTTGCCTCAATCACTCACTTCTATCGGAAACGCTGCCTTTAGCGGTTGTAGCAACCTTACTTCCATTG
>CAMWMD010000052.1 GCA_947175265.1 uncultured Porphyromonadaceae bacterium
ATGCAGTGTAAACAAATCCAACCGCATTTTCTACCGTTCCGCGGTTCGCTATCCCCTCCCCCCCTCCCAACTCAGGAAACTCAGAGAGGAATTTGAGGCTACTGATAATGAAAAGAGCCGTACCTTGGAGAATCTCAAAGGGAATCTGAATAACGTAAGCAGTGCTGCCGAGATAGAACAGGCCATATCCTCACTGAACGAACTGACGGAATATTTCTTCGATGATGTGCGCAGGAAACAGGCTGAGGGGCTTTTGGCAAACTATCGCCAACTCTATAAGGGACTGACACTGGAAGCCTCCAAACCGGCCAACGGGAAATTCACGGTGAGGCTTCTCCTGCAGGGCCATCCTTTCCAGGCCGCAGGTGTGCCGACACTAAAGTCGAACTGTGCCCAACGCCTCCAGGCGACACCCATTCCTGACGGAAGCGGATATGAGATAACGTATGACGACATTGATTGCCTCCCTGACGAAGACAACTGGATTGAAGTCAATCTTCGTATGCGCGACACCCGCATAGTGCAGAAAGTGTATATCTGAAGGCAGCGGGGTTCACTCTGATGAAATGATGCCGTGATGATTCTTCATTACGGCATTTTTTATGACCTGATATTCGGTTTAAGCGGGTAGGCGGCGAAGGGCACAGAACAATTTTAACTATTTTTTGTATTATTTATAAGGGCCAAACAATACATGCCGTATTCCACACGGCTACCCCTTTTTCCACATATCATTGCTTTATGAGAAAATTCTTATTGCTAATATCTTTCGCTGCCCTGTCGGCTGCCGCCTCGGCATCTGTATCTCTCGATTCATGCCGCAACATGGCCGTCAGAAACAACAAGACAATCCGTATGGCCGAAGAGAATATCCGGAGTGCGGAATATTATCGGAAGGCAGCGCAATCAGCCTATCTGCCCGGAGTTGACTTCACGGGCACATATATGTATAACCAGCATAAAATAAGCCTATTGGGAGAAGATGCGAAACTCCCCACGATGAGTTTCGACCCCGCCACCCAGAAATATAACTACAACATTCTCAAAGATCCTAACGGAAATCCGATAAAGGATCCCGCCTCCGGAAGTTACATACCTACGGAAGTGGCGGTAATCCCCAAGGAGGCGATGGAATATGATGTACACAATGTTTTCGCCGGAGCACTCACCCTGACCCAGCCAATATTCATGGGCGGACAGATAAAGGCCCTTAACCAGATTGCCGGATACGGGGAGAAACTCGCCAAGGCATCACGCAACAGCCTCACCCAGGATGTGGTCTTTGCTGTAGATGAAGCCTACTGGCTCGTGGTCTCGCTAAAGGAAAAGAAAGAACTCGCGCAGAGTTTCGTGAATCTCGTCGACACTCTTCTCTATGATGTCAAGGCTATGCTTGACGAGGGCGTGGCGACACGCAGCGACCTTCTGACCGTGGAGGTAAAACTCAACGAGGCGAAGATTGCGTTGACAAAAGTGGACAACGGCCTCACACTTTCCCGCATGGCTCTTGCCCAACTCTGCGGCCTCCCCGTGAACACCGGTATGGAACTTGAGGACGAGGGGCTGAAGAATGCCGGGAGTGCCACAGCGGCTCCTGAGACCGATATCCAGGATGTGTATGCCCGCCGTCAGGACCTGGAGATTATCCGCCAGGGTATTAATATGCTGAAGGGGCGTGAGAAACTCGCCCTCGGGGAGATGCTTCCGAAGATTGCCCTCATCGGGGCATATTCCTTCTCCAATCCTAACGTGATTGACGGGTTTGAGAAACGTTTCGGCGGAGGATTCTCCGT
Source organism: uncultured Porphyromonadaceae bacterium (assembly GCA_947175265.1). Classification (GTDB taxonomy): domain Bacteria; phylum Bacteroidota; class Bacteroidia; order Bacteroidales; family Muribaculaceae; genus Lepagella. Next base: position 1,794 of record CAMWMD010000052.1, read on the forward strand.
AGGCGCTACCCTTACCGTACCTATCTGGCACTGGAAAGGGGATTACAACCGTTACCGTGCAGCCAAGGCCCAGACAAACGCACAGCGACTCATGCTTGAGGACGTGGAGGAGAAGGTGCAACTTCAGGTAAGTCAGGCACAGTTCAGTTTTGATGAGGCTAAGAAGACCTACGACATGACAGTGACAAATCTCCGGAAGGCTGATGAGAACATGCGTCAGGCGGAACTCGGATTCAAGGAGGGGGTACTGACCACCAACGACGTGATTGGGGCACAGACCGCCTGGCTGGCGGCCAACTCCGAGAAGATAGATGCCCAAATCGGAATACGCCTCTGCCAGACGTACCTCTCGAAAGTGCTCGGGAATCTCATCTATTGAAGATGAGTCTTATAAATCTTATAAGATTTTACCATAATCCAGTAAATAATAAAAAACTCTGAAATAAGACATGGCCACAACTCAGATTCCAAAGACCCAGCCTGAACAGTATGACAAAGAGGCTGTCTCAGCAAAAGACCGAACCCTTATACTCACCATAGCGATAGTGCTGCTCGTAATCGCAGGGCTCGCAATATTCGGCTTCCTCGCAATAAAGCAGGGTCCCGACACTATTCAGGGACAGGCCGATGCCACCGAGGTAAGGATCTCGGGTAAACTCCCGGGACGCGTCGCGGAGATTTACGTCGAGGAGGGTACCCACGTAAAGGCCGGGGATACACTCGTGCGCATCCATTCATCGCTTGTCGACGCCCGTCTCGCTCAGGCGCAGGCTATGGAGGAGGCCGCCGCCGCTACTAATGCCCGTGTAGATGCCGGCACAAGGTCGCAGATAATCAACAGCGCCATGGAGATATGGAAACAGGCCCAGGCTGCCACCGGGATAGCACACAAGACCTATCAGCGTATGCAGAACCTGTTTGAGAAGGGTGTCGTGAGTGAGCAGAAGCGTGATGAGGCCAAAGCCGCCTACGATGCCGCATCTGCCGGAGAGGCGGCTGCCCGAAGCCAGTATGAACTGGCGAAGGCCGGAGCACAGAAAGAGGATAAACTCGCTTCGCAGGCCATGGTGAATGTAGCGAAAGGGAGCGTTAAGGAGGTGCAGGCAATCCTTGAAGACCAATATCTCGTGGCTCCCTGTGACGGAGAGATTACCGACGTCTACCCCAACGTCTCCGAACTCGTGGCAACCGGAGCACCGATCATGACGCTTCAGAAAGATGACCACTGGGTAGTCTTCAACGTTCGTGAGACCGTACTTAAGGATATCCAACTCGGAAAGACCGTCAAGGTGCGCATCCCGGCCCTTGATGTAACCACCGACGCCAAGGTGTTCTATATCCGCGACCTCGGGACCTACGCCAACTGGCAGGCCACTAAATCAACGGGAGATTTCGATGCCCGCACATTCCAGGTTAAGGCCCGTCCCGTTAAGAAAGTTGACAATCTCCGTCCGGGTATGTCGGTGATTTTGGATCAATAATATATGAAAAAAGGATTCAAAGCCATATTTTGCAGAAGCGTGCTGCAGATTGTAAGGAGGCCGATCTACTGGGCGGCCTTCTTCATCCTCCCCTTGTTCTGCTTCATGTTCCTATCGGGACTGATGGAGAACGGACTCCCCATAAAGGTGCCCGCCGCAATGGTGGATAAGGATGGCTCGTCCATGTCGCGCGGCATAACGCAGAATCTGGCGGGAATGCAACTTGTCGACATAACGGCAGACTGCAACAGCTATACGGAGGCCCGGCATCTTATGCAGGAGGGGAAGATTTTCGGGTTCTTCATGATTCCCGAGAACTTCCAGCAGGATCTGCTCGCCGGGCGCAAACCGGTCATAACCTTCTACACGAACATGACCTATTTCGTGCCCGCCAGCCTTCTCTTCAAGACATTCAAGACCACGGCTCTATACACGAAGGCCGGGATAGCACTTAACGTGCTTGAATCCGTAGGCGCCACAGAGGATGAGGTGGTGCCGCTGATGCAGCCCGTCAACATCTCGGCGCGTGCCATACACAACCCGGGGCTGAACTACGCCGTATATCTCTGCAACTCGTTCATACCCTGCGTGCTGCAACTCATGATTCTTCTCGTCACCTGTTTCAGCCTCGGCCAGGAGATAAAATACGGCACCTCGCGCCGACTTCTCGCCATGGCCGACGGCTCTATCCTGAAGGCTCTGGCCGCGAAGATTCTTCCCCAGACCATCATCTGGTGGGTGATAGCGATCTTCATGGAGTCGTGGCTCTTCAAGATAAACGGCTACCCGATGCACGGGTCGTGGTTCTGGATCACGTTGTCCGAACTCATGTTTGTGCTCGCATGCCAGGGATGCGCCATATTTTTCTTCGGCATCCTTCCGAATCTCCGCATGTCGCTCTCCGTCAGCGCGCTCCTCGGCATCCTGTCGTTCTCCATCGCAGCGTTCTCCTTCCCGGTGGAGAGTATGTACAGCGCGATAGGGATATTCAGCTGGATTCTCCCCATACGATATAACTTCCTGATTTATATAGATCAGGCCTTGAACGGAATCGACATCTATTATTCGCGTATATGGTTCGTGGCCTACATCATCTTCATGCTCCTCCCCTTCACCGTGCTTTGGAACATAAAGAGAAACATGGCCAAGCCTGTATATGCCCCCTAAATATCCGCTACCGACATGCTTAAGTTCTTAAAGAAATATATCCTCCAACTCTTCACGGTCTATTGCCGCGAGTTCAAACTCATCCTGGGAGACGTGGGCATAATGCTTTTCCTCATCTTCCTCCCGATCGGTTATCCGGTGATATATTCCCTCATCTATAATCCGGAGCAGGTAAGGGATGTGAAGATGGTGGTGGTGGATCATGACCGCACACACCTCAGCCGGGAAATGACCCGGAACATCGACGCCACTCAGGAGGCATGGGTGATTGGCTACGCGGCCGATCTCCCGGAGGCAAGGCGCGCCATGGATTCGCATAAATGCTACGCCATAATGGAGATTCCGGAGGGTTTCGAGCGCAATATATTGGAGGGGAATCAAGCCAACGCCACAATCTTCTGCGAGTCGAGCCTTCTGCTCCGCTACCGTGGATTCCTTATGGCAGCCACCAACGTATCCCAAGCCATGGGTGCGGAGATTCTGACTGAGAAAATTAATGCCGTGGCACCTTTGGCCACGACCATCACCGACGGCGACCTAATGCCCATAAAGAATATATCCATGGGAAACATCGAAAGCGGTTTCGATTCATTCATCATGCCCGGTGTGCTCATCCTGATTCTCCAGCAATGCATCATCCTTGCCACAGGAATGGCGGGAGGAGCGAAACGTGAACGCCCCTCCCTCATCGGATACAACGGCGTGAACGAGGAGCCGAGCATACTAATGACCATGACCGGGCAGATGCTCTGCTACCTCACCATCCTCATCGTGCCTATCATTTATCTCATACACTATGTGCCGCTGATGTTCTCCTTCCCTATGGCCGGAAGATTCAGCGAGATAATAGCCTTCCTTCTCCCGATGATTCTCGCAAGCGCGGCTCTCGGGTTCTGCCTCCAGGGTATCGTCTGGGAGCGTGAGTCGGTTTTCGTGCTGTGGGTGGTGACATCGGTTGTGTTCCTTTTCCTCTCCGGCCTCACATGGCCACGATATGCCATGTCACCGTTCTGGAAATTCATAAGCGACGCCGTTCCCGCCACATGGGGCGTCGAAGGGTTCATACGGATGAACACCAACGGAGCGTCGCTGGCACAGGAAGCCTCCGACTACCGCATGCTCTGGCTTCTCGCCGTAATCTATACCGCTGCGGCCTACTGCATACAGCGTTGGGTGGTGCGTCCCTCCATACGCCGTGGCTATAACGATTATGATAAAATGCGCCGCGAGGCATTCTGACAGATTCATTACCGCATAGGCGCCGCGTGCCGCTATATAAGGAGCGAGAGCCCTATACGGCGGCGCGCCGGGTCTATGTCTATCACCTTCACCTCCACACGCTGCCCGAGTTTAAGCACCTCGCCTACGGCACTGATCCTGCGGCGCGACATCTGCGAGATATGTATGAGACCGTTCTCCTTGATGCCGAGATTCACAAACGCCCCGAAGGCGGTGATGTTGTTCACAATCCCCGGAATGACCATACCCTCCCTAAGGTCGTCAAACGTCTCCACTCCCGCTACGAAAGCCTCATTGTCATCGTCGATGCGCGGATCGCGGCCCGGTTTCCGCAATTCGGCGATTATGTCGCGTACGGTCTCCTCACCGGCAAGCCCGGAGGCGGCGATACTCTTCACATCCACTTTATCAAGAAGCGGACCGTTGGCCGGGAGGTCGGAGGTCTTCACCTTAAGCATCTTCGCTATGGACTCCACAACCTTGTAACTCTCCGGGTGAATACCGGTGTTGTCCAAAGGCTCCTTACCACCGGGCACCCTCAGGAATCCCGCCGCCTGCTCGAAGGCCTTCGGGCCGAGACGGGCCACTTTCTTCAATTCCTGACGGGTCTTGAAATCGCCGTTGGCAGCGCGGTATGAAACTATATTCGCCGCAAGCACGGGGCCTATTCCTGAAACGTATGACAGAAGACGCTCCGAGGCGGTGTTGACATCCACACCCACGGCATTCACACAACTCATCACCGTGAAATCAAGGGCATTTTTCAACTCCCCCTGATCCACGTCATGCTGATATTGACCCACACCTATCGACTTAGGGTCGATCTTGACAAGTTCAGCGAGGGGATCTATGAGACGGCGACCGATTGACACGGCTCCCCTCACGGTGACATCCTTATCGGGAAATTCTTTACGTGCCAAGTCGGAAGCGGAATATACGGATGCCCCATTCTCATTCACGACATATATACGGGAGTCTTCCATAAGTCCGAACCCTTTCAGAAACCGTTCCGTCTCATGCGAGGCCGTACCGTTACCGAGAGCCACTGCATCGAGTTTATGCTTCCGGATCAGTCTATCAAGCGTCTCGCGTGCCCCTTTGAGATCCTCTTTCGGGGGAACGGGGTATATCACCGTATCTTCAAGCAGGTTCCCCTGGCTGTCGAGCGCAACGACCTTGCAACCCGTGCGGTAGCCGGGGTCAATGGCAAGCACCCTCCTCCCCTTTAGTGGAGAGGCAAGCAGGAGTTGACGCAGATTGTCAGAGAATATCCCAATCGCCACCTTGTCAGCCTCCGCCTTCATGGCTGAGGCCACCTCATTCTCCACCGAGGGTCGGAGCAATCGCTTGGAAGCGTCGCCGACAGCCTTCTCAATCACTCTTGAGCAATCGCGGCTTGCGCCCCGGGGCACAAACGCCCGGCAGAGTGCGTCGTCAAGACCCTCGGTATCCTCCACTTCTATCTTTATTTTCACCAAACCCTCCCTCTCGGCTCGCCGCACGGCCAGATACTGGTGAGACTGCATCCTCCTCACCCCTCGTGAGAAACCGCCGTAGACTGCAAAGGGGGATGCGGCAAGATCCCCCTCCTTACCTTTTACCGTGCCGGCCATCAATTCGCCGGTGCGCTGATACACATTGCGCGTTATGCTCCTGAGCCTCGATGACTCCGAAGCCCACTCGGCTATAATGTCGGAGGCTCCTGCAAGTGCATCACCGCTGTCTACCACCCCCTTTTTTCCGGCGAAATCAAGTGCGGCTGCTTCGCAATCAGCCACTTTCCCCGCCATTATCATTTTTGCAAGCGGCTCCAGCCCTTTCTCTTTCGCTATTGTGGCGCGTGTGCGTTTCTTCGGTTTATACGGGGCATAAATATCCTCCACCTCTGTCATGGAGTCGGCCTCATCGAGCCTCCGGGCAAGTTCGGGAGTGAGATACCCCTCACCCTCTATCGCATTCCTCACAAACTCCTTGCGCGCCCTGAGTTCACGCTCACCCTTCAATGCTGTCTCTATCGCACGCACCGCCACCTCATCGAGAGAGCCGGTGCGCTCCTTCCTGTAACGACTGATGAAAGGCACTGTCGCGCCCCCGTCGAGAAGTTCTATCGTGGCCTCCACCCTGCGTGGAGATATGTTAAGACGGCGACCTACCGCCTGCGCTATTGTTTCCATATTGCGAATTTAGCAAATATTCCTCTATCATCCAACTACAACAGTCGTTTAGACCAATATTATGGATATTTGTCGGTAAAATCAATAGATGTTGCCACCTTACCCTTGGCAAATTTCAAAATATCTCCATTATACGCATCATTTAAAGCAATATGCTATTATATAACCGCAATCACTCGTTCAGATTTTTGACTAATTTATTAATTATTTTATACAAATTTTTAATTTTATTGAAATTTTTGACAAAAATAATTTGTATTTTCTCAATTAATGACTAATTTTGCGGGAAAGGATCAATTAGACAGTGTGATTTCGGTCGTGAGGGCCGTAATCGCGCCATCGGCCATCTTCATACGGATAAGGGTTTTGTCAATATATATGGCCGATGTTCGTTTGGTTGAATAATGGTACATTGGAATTTAAAAAAAGGTGGGGCTCCGTGAGGAATCACACCTTTTTTTATTAACTTTGCAGCATCTTTCCTCTCCCCGCATACCGTATCAGAGGGGTCGCCCCTTACGGTCTACATCTATTTCACTTCAATGAGACAATCATTTCATTCAAAAGAGCCTTTCCTGCTCGAATCGGGCGAAAGCCTGCCCGAGTTGACTGTGGCTTACCACACATACGGGACCCTCGCGCCTGACCGCTCGAACGTTATCTGGGTGATGCACGGACTCACCGCAAATTCCGACGTGGCCGACTGGTGGCCTCACACGGTGGAGGAGGGGAAGTTTCTTGACCCCACAAAGTATTTCATCGTCTGCGCCAACGTGCTCGGTTCATGTTACGGAACGACAGGACCCTCATCAATAAACCCCGCCACCGGAAAGCCTTGGTGCGGCGAGTTCCCCCGCGTCACAATCCGCGACATGGTGAAGGCCCACAGGATGCTGGCCGAGCACCTCGGCATAAAGAGGATACATGAGATGATCGGCGTCTCGCTGGGTGGATTCCAGGCTATAGAATGGATGGTGGAGGAGCCTGACTTCGCGGAGAACACAATGTTCTGCGCAACTGACTCATCATGCAGCCCTTGGCTGGCGGCATTCAACAAGTCGATGTATATGGCTATCCAGACCGACCCCACTTGGGGCGAACCGAGGCTCGACGCCGCAAGGAAAGGGCTGGCCACGGCTCGCTCCATAGCCCTCATTAGTTATCGCGGCCCATTTGCCTACAACATGAGCCAGCGGGATGCCGAAGATAAGGAAGACCCCTTCTTCCACAAGGTGCAGACCTATCAGGAATACCAGGGGGATAAACTTTGCCGCCGGTTTGATGTCTATTCTTATGTAAGGATATGTGAGAGCGGCGACTCCCATGATGTGGGGCGCGGTAGGGGCGGTCTACGCAACGCCCTCTCAAGGATAAAGGTGCCCACACTGGTGATTGGCATAAATTCCGATATCCTTTTTCCCCCCTCTTGCCTCGAGGAGCTCGCCGAACATATCCCCGGCTCCCGGCTTGAACTCATGGATTCAAAATTCGCGCATGACGGTTTCCTGATTGAGCATGAGAAAATAAATGAGATCATGCAACGCTGGAGAAGGGAAAGGGTAGCCGAGTGATCTCGCTCTGAGATTAATCGCCACGCCATAGATATTTTATAGGTTTAACCCAAATATTGATTGTTATGAAATTTAAATCATTGTTCCTGACAGGCGCTCTCTGCGCTATCCTCGCCTCTGGCTGTGCGAGCAACAAGAAATTGGCCGAACTGCAGTCAAGATACGATGAACTTCAGAACTCCTACAACGCTACCCGCGAGGATCTGATAAACTGCAACGCGGAGGGACGCAACCTCCAGAATCAACTCCAGGCCGCCAACCAGGCGAACAGCGAACTCAAGAAAGGGTATGCCGACATCAAGAATACCCTCGACAAGAGTATGGCCGCCAACCAACAGGGTAGCGTGAACATCGCTAAACTTGTGGATGAGATCAACGCTTCCAACAAATATATCAAGCAACTCGTGGATGCTAAATCCAAGTCTGATTCGCTCAACATTGCCCTCACAAACCGTCTGACAAGATCTCTCAGCACGGATGAACTCAAGGAGGTGGATGTGAAGGTGCTCAAAGGTGTGGTCTATATATCCCTTGCCGACAACATGCTTTTCAAGAGCGGAAGTTATGAGGTGAACGACAGGGCTATGGAGACTCTCTCAAAGATTGCTAAGATTCTTAAAGACTACAAGGATTTCGACGTGCTCGTGGAGGGAAATACCGACAACGTGCCTATCTCCAAGACCAACATCCGCAACAACTGGGACCTCTCCGCTCTCCGCGCATCATCTATCGTGCAGGTGCTCCAGAACAAATATGGCATCAACCCCAACCGCCTTTCAGCAGCAGGACGTGGCGAGTTTAACCCCATAACGGACAACGACACCGAACTCGGGAAACAGCGTAACCGCCGCACGGAAATCATCATAACTCCCAAACTTGACGATTTCCTTGACCTCATCGACAAGGCACCCGAATCTGACCAGAAATAAAAAATGACCATCAGAATATCATCATTTTTGATTACGGCATTGCTCCTGACAGCCTGTGTAGGGGAGGAGCAACCTGAGAATATCGGAATTGAGGGGGGCGATGCGCTCCCCTCTTTCTCAATTACCCTCAACGACGGAAGGGAAATATCCGACAAATCACTGAAAGGGAAAGTAGCCGTAATAGAATTTTTCAACACCTCCTGCACCGATTGCCGCGTGTTCTTCCCCGTCTACCAATCCCTATACGATGAATTCAAGGATGACGGACACATCGAAATATTCTCCATCGCCCGCGACGAACAGGAATCCACCATACGCCAATACTGGGAGGAGCATAACCTGACCATCCCCTACTCCCCTCAACCCGACCGCAGCATCTACAACCTATTCGCCACCGTCGGAATCCCCCGCATCTACATCGCAGACACAGAAGGAATCGTCCGCCACGTCCTCACCGACGCCGACCATCCCACCCTCCCCCAACTCCGCTCCTACATCCTTCCGCTTATCCGCTAAGGTTCGAGGCTCGAGGCTCGAGGCTTTAGGCGGTAGGCATTAGGCATTAGGCGCAAGGCTCAAGGCTCAAGGCTCAAGGCGCGGGGCTTGTCCCGGAAGCGGCTCGCGCCGCTCCTCTTAAATATAATACTCCATCATCTCCAACAGACCGGCACGCAACGCATACTTTGTGGCCTCGTAGACATTATTCACACCCAACTTCCGGAAGATATTCTTCTTATGGGTTATGATGGTGTGGGTGCTCGACACCCTTTCAGCAGCAATCTCTTTCGCACTCTTCCCTCGCGCCACAAGTTTCAATATCTCTATCTCGGTAGGGGTCAGCACATCCTCTATCCCCTTTCTCCCCTGCTCGGATGATATCTGTGCGGCAGCCTGCTGGCAGAGATAACGTCCGCCATAGGCTGCCGCCTCAAGAGCCTTCACAATCTCCCCGCTTTCGCAATCCTTAAATACTACCCCGATATTCTCCTCTATACCCGTCCTGCGTACAAAATCATCACTCAGTTCTGCAGAACACAACACCCAGCAATAATCCGGGAAACGCTTATGCAGGATCAGGAAATTGTCTATACCTGTAAAATCCATATTCGTATAGTCTATTATCACGACACCCCTATCCTCAGCCTGCATCAAAGAGACCAGTTCCTTCTTTGAAAAGGAATCCTTGATGTGAACCCCGTGTATCGTATTCTTAACGATACTCCGCATACCGATATGGGTCAAATATTGGTTATCTGCAATTATAAAATTGGTTGAGCCCTGCATTTTTATATCATTTAAATAAATTCGGTGGCAAAGTTAATGATTTATTTAAATAATCTATCAACTTTGCCACCGTAAATCGGAAATAACTCAATATCGTATTCCGCTACCTTTGAAACTTATTCCACGGGATAATCATCAAAAGCATAAAGCACTGTAGAGAGATAACGCTCACCCGTGTCGGGGAGAAGGGCTACTATGGTTTTACCCTCGTTCTCCTCCTTCTTTGCCTCACGAATCGCGGCGGCCAAGGCTGCCCCGGAAGATATACCCACGAGCAGTCCCTCTTTCTCTGCGAGGAGTCTTGAGGTCTTGATCGCATCGTTATCTGGAATGGCAATCACCTCATCCACCGCCTCGGCATGGAAGTTGCCGGGGATGAATCCGGCGCCGATACCCTGAATCTTGTGTGGACCGGGTTTGCCACCGGAAAGCACCGGCGAACTCTCAGGCTCCACGGCAATGGTCTTTATAGACGGGTTGTGCGCTTTAAGAGCCTCCGAAGTGCCGCTCACTGTCCCACCGGTTCCCACACCGGCCACAAATATATCTACCTTTCCGTCAGTGTCTCTCCATATCTCCTCTCCGGTAGTGCGGCGATGTACGGCAGGATTGGCGGGGTTCTCAAACTGCTGGAGTATCACCGAGCCGGGATTTGCCTCCCTCAATTCGTTAGCCTTCTTGATGGCACCCTTCATACCCTCGCTGCCAGGAGTCAGCACGAGAGTCGCGCCAAGAGCCTTGAGCAGATTCTGACGCTCCACGCTCATCGTCTCAGGCATGGTGAGTATAAGTTTATAACCCTTCACTGACGACACCCAGGCCAGACCGATACCGGTATTGCCGCTCGTAGGCTCGATTATCAAGGCTCCCGGTTTGAGTTCACCCTTTTTCTCGGCATCCTCTATCATGGCAAGGGCGATACGGTCTTTCACGCTTCCGCCGGGATTGAAATATTCAAGTTTTACAATAACCCTGGCCTTAAGGTCATACTCCTTTTCGATGTTCTTCACCTCAAGAAGGGGTGTATTACCGATAAGTTCTGTAAGATTGCTAACTATCTTTGCCATGATATATTGTGCTGACTTTATCCTCCTGCCTGGAGTTCAATATGGAATTCTTATTCTGTTCGTGTCAAGTATGTTTGTTTTGACGATGCAAAATTACTCCCTTCTGCATTCATCTGAAATACCACAATGATGGTATATTCAAAATTTCCGGCATCCGCTATATCCCCAATCCGTCGATGAAGGTGGTGGCCATAGGCTTACGCTGCAAGATGCGAGACTCGGCAGGGACCGAGTTGGTGAGCCATACGTTGCCTCCGATTATGGAATGATGACCCACCGTGATGCGTCCGAGCACGGAAGCGTTGGAGTAGACCGTGACATAATCCTCAAGTATAGGATGTCGGGGCACATTGATAGGATGCCCGTTGTCATCAAGGGTAAAGTTCTTCGCCCCTAATGTCACGCCCTGATACAGAGTGACGTGATGACCTATTATGCACGTCTCCCCGATTACGACGCCCGTGCCATGGTCTATTGCGAAATATTCCCCGATTTCGGCTCCCGGATGTATGTCGATACCGGTGGCCGAATGGGCAAGTTCCGTCAATATGCGGGGAAGGACAGGGATTCCGAGGCGGAACAGGGAATGGGCCACACGGTAATGGACCATCGCCCTCACCACGGGGTAGCAGAGTATAACCTCACCACAATTGTCGACAGCAGGGTCGTTCTGATACATCGCCTTGACATCGGTATATATCAACCTCTTGATCTCTGGCAAAGTGTCGATGAAGGCACATGCCAACTCCTTACCTTTACTGAATGCCTCATTTTCGGATATATCCGCTCCGAACATCAGTGCCCTGGCTATCTCCTTCGAGAGTATGGAATAAAGTTTCTCAACAGCCACACCGATATAAAACGAGCGTATCTCACATCCGTTACGGCGTTTGTCAAACAAATCAGGGAAAAAGATATTGTTGACATGGCGTATCACATCCTTAAGCCCATCGACCGAAGGGAAGGCTCCGTCAGTAATGGTGATCATCTTTTTCTCCTCGTCCAATGCATTCGAGAGCAGCCGTATATTCTTAAGTATCGTCGCTTCTATCTTATCTGTCATGGGAATCGTCTTTAATTATTGGAAAATGCAAATTTACTCAATAATTATCAACGTCACAACCCCGGCAATGAATAATTACACCTATCCCACAATCTCGGCCAGTCGGTCAAGGCTCAGATCCTTCTCCAGAATCATTCCTTCTCTGTCAAGAACATATATGGCGGGGGTGGAACGGATCACGTATATCTCCTCATTCTCCACCTCCCCTTCCGGGGAATAACCGACAATCCATTCTTGCGGCATACCATCTTTCCGGAGGGCGGCACCACCTTCCGGCTGTCCGTAGGCATTGACAGCGACAATCCCTACCCTGCCATCCTTTACGGCTCTTGAGAAATCACCCTCCGCGCTCATAATACGCACAGCCTCCCCACAGACGTTGCATTCCGGATCGTAGAGAAGCAATATCCTCAATTCCGCATCCGGGAACAGTGAACTGAACTTCCGCGACTTCCCTTCCGTATCCACGAGACTGAAATCGGCGCCCTTTCTCCCTACCCTGTTCTTCATAATCTCACCCTTACGGTGTTCAAGGCGCAGCCGCTCAGCCTTATCCAACTCCGTCCTGGCAAGGAGCGGATTGAGGAAAAGGAGATAGAGTTCGGCATCATATTGGGGGGAACCGGGATAGTAGAAATACCTGTAGGCATAGTCTGAGACCGTTGCCAATGCCTTGGGATTTGAGGAAAGGGAATTGATCATTCCCACGACTGCCGCCCCACGCTTCGATTCATCCATGGAAGCAAGCACGGCTCCGTAGTTGGCGATGCTCTCCCCCATGAAGCGGTCAGATTTCAGGAGCAGGGAATCCTGCCAGTCCATGGCATCCCAAAAATGACGGGCCACGAACTCCAGTCTTTTCTGCTGATCATCGATTGAGGCGGGTGGCTGAGGTAAAGGGAGAGTGTAGGAAGACGTGTCTGCGCCCCACGCCTTCCCCCTTTCCTCCTTATTCATCCCGTTGCCGCATCCCGACAACAGAATACCTATCATCATCGCCAGCAGAGCCATCATGACAATGCCGGAACAAAACTGCTTCTTCATCTCTCCTATCAGAATTTATCTTTTACACAGAGTATACCACCATAATGCCCTGTAATCTGGGTATAATTATTTTTGTCAGAAGCGGTCGGAGCCAGGACATTCTTCCAAGGATACCGCAATCGGAATTCTCTCTCACTGAAAGAATGCGGATCGCGTCCACCTTTATCGTTAAATTTCCCAGTGATTATGTCAGTACCATATATAATAGGGTCATTCCAGAAGGTGTAACGTGTCCTGCTCATAACGTTTTTATCTCTCCCAAAGACACCACCCCAATACATTATTGCCACTTCCGTTATAGTCGGTGTACGCCATCCCTGACCATAACGCTGGGCACAGAGTGATTTCTTTTGAGGATTACTCTCACTCTTTTTATTTTCATCACTAATCTGAACCAGTCCGGAAGTCCAATCAGGCACAGTAATTGAAGAACCGTCTGAATAAGTGAACGTTTTTGTAGGGCCAACATTAATTATTTCCTTTGCATAGTAGAAACTACGCGCAGGACGGTTGGCGTTGCTGAACGTAGTGACGATACCGGAAAGATCCTTATTTTCCAACGCATACCTTATACAATTGTCATTAAAACGATTAATATCAATATATCCGGCGGAATTACCTGCTTTAACAGGATGCAATTCAAATGAATCTCCCCACTTCTCATGACTCTGAGTAAGATTGGTTCCCAAATCTCTCACGCATCTTACATGCAGACCATAGGCATAGCTGGCATGAGCCTGTCCTGTTGAAGGTCCCTCTTCAGCCCAAAGCACCTCATTAGTTGTATCATACTTTTTGGTTTCTTCATTATACCGACGCGTAGCCGACATATAATGTTTATAAACCCACTTACGTTCATTTACCTCCTGTTGATAAAGTCTGGTTTCTATAGGGAGACCTGAATTACCTACATATAATGCCTGCAACTGCCTGATACCCGGCACATACCAACGAATCTCCGCAGGATTGATTTTACCATCTCCATTCAGGTCTCGATTTCTACCAAGACATGCTGCTATCATATCGACATTTTCTTCAATCGTACCTCTTTTATCAAGGCGTAAATTTCCTGAAATACGATACTGCTTATTATTATTAATATGCTTCTTATCGAAATCCAGAAAATATTTCCAATCTTTACCTTTAAGGTTGTCAAACGAGGCTATACGGGCATAATCATCCGAAGTATAACTTATACTGTTCTTAAGTACGTCATTAAACGGTGCACGTTTATTATCCTTTACCTCAGCGATACGGATCATCTTCCTTGCAGAGGTCCAGTCGGTACCGGTAAACCAAGACTGACTGGTACTTGGCTGAATAAATTCCTCTATGGTTTCCACTCCCCATGCTTTATAATCTGTAGACGGTTTATACACTGTCCTTATCGAACACTGGGAGAATACACGACGTGGGTTAGAAAACTTCGATGCTCCATCCGTGCTGACCTCTGTTTGCGGGAATAAGAGCACTTTCCTATCATCGGTATTGACGAACTGGCTCCAATGTACCTTTCCTGAAGTGCCGGATTTTCCATGGCTCATCACCATGTGGTCATTCCAGTTATCACCATAATAATTTTCCTGAACGAACACCGTGAAGTAAATGACCTCACCGTCATCACGAGCCGATTCGGCCAAAGATACCAATTGCCATAGGAATCTGTATATTGACAACATCCACGGATTATTATTAGAGTTGCATGTCTTTAACTTATCAGTGTAATTTATCTGCCAAGTTTTTTTATCCAAATCAGTTCCTCTGTGCTGATAAAAACGTAGCCAATCCGCAGACACACAAGCGAGGTTATTTAAATCCATATAACCCTTCTTTTTATAGTAGTCTGTAGACCCTTCGATTTTTTTGCCATCGCTATCATACACTGCCCATCCCTTGGAATTTTCGTTGATATACTTATCCTTTCTTCCGCCTTTATATTCCGGATTTTTCTTGAGCATCATGACTTCATCCACGCCATAGGCGGGGACTACGGCTCTAAAGCCCAGTAATCCCTTATCATATAGATCACGTATCTCCTTTACAGTCATTGAGAATTCGATTTGACAATAATGTGCATCAAAACGGTGATTCGCACTCGATTCCATGACAATGACATCACCTTCCACATCTTGGCGGACAGTATTGTCTTTATTGTTTACCTCTACGGTTATATCCTTGATTCCATTAATGGTTATGTTGTAGGTGTAGTTGAAATTTCTTCTTGTAGAGAAATCATTCGGATCCTTATCAGAATTATGACCCAAAAAGATATAGTAAGTTACCTCTGCAGTCACATTTCCGGATTGACTATTCTTATTCTCATCCACATAGTCAGATTTACCATTATATTTTCCACGGAGTATGACGTATGGAGCATCGGAAGGTGCATGGGTAAACACTTTGTAAGGTTTTCCTTGGCTTAGTGTGTAATCCCAATCGGCCCTCCTCTTATAATCTGTGATGCCCGACCCGGCATTCAGATATTCCAAAACTTGAAAATCAAAGGTATAATGATCTTTAGAATCCTCTTCAAACACCTCAATCTCACCAGTATTTACAGTCTTTGCCGTATCCTCTCCGGAGATAGTCCCTATTTGGGAAATCAATGGAGTAGAATACGGAAGATTGACAATCTCATAACTTTCAAGAGTAAATATCCCTCCCTTAGAACCTGATCCCTTACCATTGATATTGAATTTTACCGATGCTGTGGTTGAAAGCAGATGAATTATGCCTGACAGAGTACCCGAACGGAATAAAACACTCCCGGAAGGGTCAAAGGAATCCACGGAAGCATCCGCACTTTCCATGTAGGCACCTGACATTATCGAAGCATCCGAATCATAATGTGAATCCGATGCATGGAGAGCAAGTAATTGCTCTCTGTTTTCAATTGCCTTAAGTTTATTCAAAAGAGTCGTTGACTTTATTTCGATATTGGCCACAGCCATCAGATAGCCTTTTCCTGCGGGTACCCGCATATTAAGGAGAGAGATTTTACCACTGACAGGATCTGCATTAAGACGGGCAGAACTGTCGCTCGACCAATCCGAATCACACTCATTCACTCCATCTTCCAAGTTCTGAAAGAAGTAACGCTGTGCCAAGGTTCCATCTGAAGAAAACGCAAAGACCATTAAATCATAGACCTGAAGTTGCAACTTACCATCATCACTCCTTGACAATAATTCCTTCTCTCCAATCTCAGGAATAGACAACCCGACTGAAACTTCCACGATACCACTCTCCGCCATATCTTTATCATATAGCAAATCATCTGTGCAGGAAGATATGAGCCATGCGCCAAGAAGGAGCAGGCAGTTTATATATAATTGTCTGTAACTTCTAAGTTTCATTTTGATTCTGTTATTGCCGGATATTATTATTTTAATTGAAAGGGGGGACATCTATTGTCTTTTCCTCCGGTTGTATTATCGATACATCGACATCAAAAAATGGTTTTACTGTTTTTACCGTATACCTGTAGATATGATTACGGACAATATTCTGCGGCTTAGCAAAATTATCCCTTACATGAAGTTGTGCTTCAACAGTCTGCCCTGTAACCAATTGGGTTAAGGTAAGTTTTACATATATCTCCTCCTCCGAATCTCCTTGCAGGGGATTATGCTGTTCGGGGAGATAGAGGCGGAAATAAGTGCCGTCATTTTTGACATCGCCCATCTCCAGATCCTCCGTGGCTTTCATCCTGACCGTATGGGGATTGAACATCTGCTGCATCGTCAGATATTCCGTACCTTTGGCCTCCTTTACGCTCCCTAACGGTACGGAGGCGTAGGAGAAACCGTAAAGTTTCTGACCGAAACCCGGAAGTATAGCCTTCTCAATCTTCCATTTACTTCTCATATCTTCCGAAAGGACCACCTCCAATCTCGCCACGGAACGCAGCAGCCATATATCTCCGATTGACTGAGTATGATCCTCTTCGGCCGAAGGCTCCACTTTGAAAGTGGTGTATCCGGAATAAGGCATGAAATGTGGGTTCTGAAGGAATGTTGAATTGGCACTGTCATTCTGGAAAGAGGAATCCACTGCATAGAGGTTCCCGTTCTTATCCTGGCAGTTGGTCATTACGCTGATTCGGTAATCCATTCCCGCTATGAGGCTCCGTGTGTTGACTTTTACCTTAATGCTTCCGTCTGCCTGCTCCTCTTTGGTGATGGTGCCCAAGGGGGAGAAGGTAGCATCGTTAATATGGAAAATCAACTTATCAGTGGAGACATCATGCACATAGACGTGGAGCCTATCCTTATGGAAATTTATTTCTCCTTCAATCTCACCCTCTTCCGGATGACCGTCGGGATTACCGGCCTCACCGGACCCACGGGTAGTGAAAGTATCGAGATTAAACGATAGCGTGATGCTGCTCCCCGGGGGCGGAGGAAGGGTATCTTCCACACTATCGCCACAGGCGGAAAGGATAGCCACCGAAACGAGGGAACCCCCCAATATTTTGAAATTATTTATTATATCGCTGATTCGCATTTCATTATCTGTTATTGATAGTATGATTAACTCTCCACGTCCACTTCATAATCCAGCAGATGCCAGTCAAGCACCTTCACCTCTGCCGTGACGTAGGAAGATAGTTCCGGATCCGGATTCTCCGGAGTGGGATGATCGCCGGGACCACCGGGAGTACCCAGGCCCGCGATGGAGGTGATATTTATGTGATAGGCATGATTGCGGACCACACCATACACCGATTTTCCATTCCCGTCGTATGCGTGCCTGATATTTGCCACATAATAGCATATACCCTTATCCCAGTGACGGATGTTGTCGAACTCGGGAAGTTTCTCTCCATTATAATATGTGCTCACAATATGCAGTTTCCCGGGGATTTCCCTCTTGAACTCCACGTTATCCTCATCGCCTGATCCGCCACCCGCATAAAGGGCCACCTTCCTGCGGAAGTCGTCAGTGGAATAGAGTGTGCCGGAGAAGGATATCAGATCCTGCGGATTTCCCTCGCTATCCGTCACCCTGGCTTTGATTAGCACTTTCGTGGCATCGGTGGCGGCATCCTGAAAGTCAGAGCCCCCGGCATGGTCAAGGGTGTTCTCATAGCAATAGGCATATTTTCCGACGCTGCGGGAAAGCCCTTCCCAACAGAAGGATTTGCTCAACTCCTGATCCGGGGTCTCCGCCCAATAAGAACGGAAGGCACCCGGATAGTTCCAACCGGTGAAAGGCACATTCTTTTGGTCAACTCTCTTGAACAGGTAACTTTTCTCCGTGGTGGCGTTGAGATCCCAGCCGAGTATCTCGGCATGGAAAATCTTCTGAACGGAATTGCCGTCTTTATCCACAACAGGGCGGCTTGCGATAATGAACCTACCGTCATCACCCTTCCCCGCATCGGGTTTGGCAAAAACTGCAACCTTCGCTGACAACCTCTCCAGATTTACCCTTACCGGATTGTCATTCGCCTCAACAGGGGAGCCACATATATTCGCGCTGTTGATCTCACTCCAGAACACATTCCCCTTTGCCGAATCATGCCACGTGGAGGAAGTCATTATGAAACCGTTCTCTTGAGAGACAGGAAGATTAGCCAATGAACTTTCCCCCTGCAAATCCCTCAAATTCCGGCCTGACAATTTGAGATATGCCGCATTGAAACCGAGATTCGCGACAGCGACCACCCTACGCGGATAATTTGCCTTACTTACATTTCCACCAACCATCAAGAGCATTTTCCCATCGGAAGATGTAAGGGGGAAGACACAATTGGAGTCAGAATGAGTCGACAGACCCGTCATTACAAAAGGAGAACCATCTTCCCGAAAAAAATAAAATGCGAGATCGTCAATCCTGCTTTCCCAATCAGACCCCGAATCAAACTCTTCATCACCCGAACGCGAGAACGAGCCGTCTCCTGTAGAGACACTTACAAGCATAAAACTCTGCGACTGTTCTCCTTCCATATCCCCAGAGAAGTCATTCATCTCACTGTCGGCACAACTGCCCAACATACAGACGAGACTAAAAAAGAGAACTGCAACTGAAAGAATCTTATGATACTTCATAACAGTCAAGATTAAATTCACTTACTTAATGTTAGTTGTGCGCTGTCTGCCATTAACGGCACCTCCTTCAATATCAATCTACATCACGCAGATGCATCTCATCCACACTTGCAATGCTCTCAATAAGACATACTTCCCCTAATGAGACATTCCGAGTGTTTCAGGCATGATAAGGCGGAGTTGTCTTTTAAATCAAGACAGCAAAGAATAAAATTGATTTTGATAATTTGATAATTAGGCGTTACGCCACAATAGTCAGAAATAGAATACTAAGACAATGTCATAATTTGACACTACAAAATTAGTAATTTTACCTTTATAATCCAAACCAATACCCCCTAAACCCCTCTCTATCACCCAACTTTTAACAAAAATACCATTTTATTAACAAAAGTATTAGGCCCGAGGCATTAGGCATTAGGCATTAGGCCCGAGGCTCAAGGCTCAAGGCGCGAGGCATTAGGCATTAGGCCCGAGGCTCAAGGCTCAAGGCGCGAGGCAAATCAAAAAAATCCTGTTCTCCTGTCTGCTCCTGTCAAAAAAATGCCCGCGAAAAACAAATTTTTTCTTTTAACATGAGTTAATCTTTCCTATAACATTTTAA
>CAMWMD010000053.1 GCA_947175265.1 uncultured Porphyromonadaceae bacterium
CAGTCCTCCCAGCTCTCCCAGTCCTCCCAGTCCTCCCAGTCCTCCCAGCTCTCCCAGTCCTCCCAGTTCTCCATAAAATCCCGCATCGGCCTCTCAGAAGAATGTCGAGAACTTCACGTTCCATCTTGGAATGAAATCCGCTAACATTACTAATTCTCAAAGATTTCCCAAATATAATCAATTGAAAATTACATGTTTAATAGCATAATTTCAATTTTTATCATCTACTAAAAGCATGGACAAAAAGCATTGCAGAACTTACCGATGGCGAGGTTATTGCCATAGATGGCAAATGCCTTCGAGGCAGCAGCGATGAGGGCACAGGAACCTATACGCACCTTGTCAGCGCATGGGCGTCGGCAAACAATCTTCTGCTGGCGCAGGAAAAGGTAGCAGGAAAGAGCAACGGGATAACCGCCATTCCCAAACTGCTGCGTATTCTTGAACTGAAAAACTGTATCGTCACAATCGATGCAATGGGCTGTCAACGTGAGATAGCAAAGACGATAATGGAGCGCGGAGCCGACTATATCCTTGAGGACAATGCCGCGCAGAATTTCTCCTTGTTGAACAGCATAGGGCTCAACATAATCAAGAATGTGAAGGTATCGTCAATGGGTGTCAAAGGGCATCGTAAGAAGGCCGGATGGGGTAATGACTACCTACTGTACGCCTTAAAAAGTTTTGACGTTATTAAAAATTAAGATGCGTCAGCCGTGAACATGAAATGTAGGCTTCTTGTATAAATGGTTCCTTCGGATAGAATTTCTCTCAAAAGAATTTCCATTGTAAGATAAATGCTGATACTGATTATACACGTTCAGGTTAGACATCATGTATCCTGTACCTATTCCACAGGGACCTTAGGCTCGGTTCACGAAAGCGCGGCGGCGGTGCCGCAACTCCAAAAGAAAACCCCGACAATTATTGCCCAGGTTTCTATGTTGTATGAGTTGCTGTTTCCTTATTGTAAGATACCTGAAGATGCCGATCCTGATACACCGGGTTCGTTATCTCGCTGGACCTTTTTGCCGAATCCGAAAGTATAAGTAGCGGATAGCTGAATCAAGGCATGGCTTTGACCATCATAAAATTGCTGGAAGGTGTCATAATACTTACTATGCATTTCCTGAGTGGCACTTTTCCAGTTCCAACGAGAAAAGTCTATCAAGTCAGCCCGTACATTCCAATTGGCGTTTGACCATCCTACAGTTATATACCAGTCGCTTTTGGACTTATGCCAAATTCCGTTCATCATACCATCGGCACTTGCATTGTCGGAAATATATGTCAAAGTAAAATTCCAGTCTTTAAGATAATACCTTACTCGTGCATACCAGTTAATACTTGAATGATTTACGTTGTAAGGAGTCCCATTGTGATTAAGAAGCTGTGCAACTTGTCCCGAAAATACAAGTGTGCGATTTATAAATCTCAAGGTTCCTGAAACACCGTATTGACCCTGAGCAAAACTTCCCATCGGCTGTTTGATAGTTCGCAAAATACCGTCAGAAGAAGCTACATAATCGTAAGCGTATCGGTCGCCAACTATCCATGCCCAAGCAAAAGCGCTCAGGCTATAATTGTTGTTTGGAAGCCAAGTATATCGGAAATCTATATCGTAGCTTTTTGATGGTACAAGGTTAGGATTACCGGTATATCGTAATAATGGAGTTGATTGGATAATATTATCGCTTTTGTATGTTGGAGATGGAGCCCACGAGCTATAATGGAAGGTTGTGGAGAGCGAGTGTTTTTCTTTGAATCCATATTGTAATGAAAGGTCAAACCAGGGAGATGATGGATTATCCACCATATCTGCAAACTTCAACTTATCCCAATCCCACCCAAAACCTGTAGAACCGTAAAAATTTCCTATACTAACGTTATAGGTAGCACCTATTCCAACCCTCGAAGATTTTGCTCTGTCGAGAGAAGTAGCACTACCGGTATATTGAGTCCGGTTATATTCGTAAGAACCTCTTATAAATCCGAGAAGATTACCATATTTACCGAAATCGTGATTGAATTTCAAATCTGCTTTCAATTGATTAGTGTTATCGACAGCACCATTATAAATCGGAGCGAAACCGTTCTCTATATATAACGAGTTCTGCTCCGTATTTGAAAACATATAAAATGGGGTAAACGTAATGGAATTACTCTTAGGCAGGGCAAAGAAATAGTAACCGTTGAATGACAGGAACTTGGCGGTATTGTTAAGAGTAGAAGAATATTCAGATGAAGGAAAGTCAGCAGGATAGTATACCACTTCGCCACTGCGGTCAGAATGCGGTTTTCGATTTATGCTGCCATTAATCTGTGTCGAGGCTTGAATCTTATCAGTATTATATGTTGCTTTGAAGACTGTAAAATATTGTTGCCTATTTTCCTTTGACGAAGTTGTATTAGAATAGCGATCGAATACTTTCAAAGTTCCATCTTGTTGGGGAAGCCGATAGGTTTCTGTAAGTTCCGAACCATAATGACTGCTGTTGTGTCCCCAGCCATATCCCATAAGGTCGTATGTCATATTCTTATATTGTAATCTGACGTTGCCTAAAAGTTGTTCCGAGAAGTGCAAAAGATTTGTGTGGTCATAGGCTTTTACATAGCCTCCATATTCATATTTAGTCATAATATAATTGACTACGAACTGATGACCTTGCAAACGAGGGTCTGAAGGATATTCGTAATATTCCACTCTCTTGACATCAGATATACGCATAGCCTTTAAATCATTCTCGGTAGCAGGGATATAATCAATAAATACCGCAACTTCCTTTCCAGAATTTGTTTGAATATTGCCGCTCAACGTAACATTCAGTTGCGGTATTGACATCTGGTCGAGCAAGTCCGCTCCCGTTTGCGAGGCATTCTTCTGTCTAACCGTAGGAATATAAGTTGATTTTTTTGCATCTGTCCGTTGCATTTGAGCTTCAACAACTACCTCGTTAAGTTCCTGTGTTTTGATACTGTCGCTAGTCTCACTTTGCGCTATTGCACTGAAAGTACATAGCCATATACTAATTAAGCAATATATTGGTTTCATAACTCGAAGTCAAGGGAGTTTATCAATATTCGGCGTTCTACATATGTTTGTTATACTATTTATGCACATATTATGAAAAAGACTATTGTATGAGTCTTTCAGAATGCAAAATTACTAAAAAAATCTGACATACAGGCGCTAAACCCTACTATAATTACCAGTTGGAGATTCCGATATCTCAAAGAATACAGTGAAATAAAAATACGCTCTCAAAAATAATGATGACCTCCCACGTTCCGACTCTCTCCTGAGCCACACGGCGTAAGGTCATTGCAAAATTAATAATTAATTTTAAACTTCCAAACTATTTTCTGTATATATTCTGATTATTCAATATTTTAATTTCAGTTAATAGGAAATATCTCTACCGAAGAGGGAATGAATGATGAGCATCGATAGAGATAGATTACTTTTATCGTAGATAAAACATTATTCACGAGTAAAAATAGCCGATAACGGCAATATGACAACGACATCGGGTGCAACTATAGCCATTGCACCCGATGTCGCTTTTCATCACTCACTTATTACTTAAATACGGTCTTCTCGTTGGAGTTCTTCTAAATACATATCTATCACGGCTGGATCACCTTGCATAGATTCAAACGAGCGGTATTGTCGAAGACGAGCATACGTATCGCTTTTGAAGAATCTCCGGAATGCTTCATATACAGGTATAGATAATCGGTCTGCAAGACTATTCACAATAGTCCCGGTTTGAGAAGCTGTTAAGATTCGATGAAGAAGTTTTTCTCTTTCACTCATAACTCTTCTGATTTTATAAAGGTTAAGTATCTATCCAATACCTCTTGGTTCAATATGCATATTTGTGTAGAAGGTTTAAAGTACTTTAATCGTTGTAAGGTTTCTTCGGCTGAAATAAAACCATTCATATAAAGTCTTATTGAATCTACCACATTATCATCTGCGACGCCTCCTTCAACAAAATCCAATCCCATCCAAGGCTGCTTCCCTAACCTACTTTGCGTAACAAAATCTAACCAATCCTTATCATAAGCCTTAAATATAATACCCTTAGAATTATCTATCATATCCTTATGATTCAAATGATAAGTATTGAGAATTGGTTGCAGATTTCTCCTTTCAGCTATTTTAAAAGCCCATTCCCTCGCTTGGGGATAAAGATCGGTTAAATAGAAACCCGGTCCGAAGTCAAGGCGTGGTCTGCCTATTGTCACGTCAGGTTTCGTTATCTCATCAGTTCCTCCGTGGTATACGGCTAATATTTCATACATACGTGTGTTGTTTAGTGCTTTCCCTTTCTTTAAGAATGCCTGATAATTCATCCATAATATTATCCCAACTTTCTGTATGAAGAGTTTCGTAATGCTTGAGGATATATCCTTCCGTTAAATCCACTGTCTCCAGACGTTTGAACATATCTAAGTAGTCAATTCCAAAGCGATCAGCCAATTCTTCGATGCATTGGGCTAAAAATCCAATTTTCATCTCTTCCTTATTATGCTGAATCCAGTTTTCTCCCGTAATTGGATCTTTTACTTTTTCCATTGTTTCTATAAAATGCTGATGTTACTATAAATCAAAACCGCAAATCCATACCTCAGGCACAAGAATAGCGGTTGATTTTACAAATATATTAAAAAACTTGAAATCTCGATTAAGATTAGAGAAGATGCCGGGGCTCACACTCCGCAGCCGGCAGGTCCGCAGCCGGCGATAGGCGTCGGTTCGGAATCAGGTGCATTGTCGGGATCGGCTGAATTGCCGTCAATCGCTGACTGAAGCCAGGTGCGTAACCCTCCGACACTTACCACTCCCTGACGCACCGAGCCGTCCGGAAGCAGCATGAAGGGTATGAACTCAAAGTCTTTCCGGGCATCTATCTCCGCCTCATCTTTGCGGATGTCAGCAATATATGCGTCGGTAGCGAACATCTCCATCACTTCCTGCGCATCAAGCCCGACGGCTTCGGCGAGGGATGCGAGCAACTGACGGTCGGAAATCAATTCCTCCTCCTCAAATTCAGCCTTGAAGATACTGAAACTCAATTTCTTCAATTTGCCGGGAGAAAGACGCTCGACGGCATATTTCATAAGACGGTGGGCATCAAGACTGCTGCATACCTTTGCCTCCGCAAGATGATAGTCTAACCCCACACGCTGAGCCATGCGCGTCACTTTCGCCATATGCTCCTCTGCCTCCTGCTGCGTGAATTTGTGTCCATCCATGAAATGGTCTGTCATCGTCTCGACAGGTATCTCGGGAGCCTTCGGATTGAGCTCGTAGGCTTTATACTCAATAATCACCGGCTCCGTGAGTTCAACTTGACTCAGAGCCTTCTCCAACATCGTCTCGCCCATATAGCAGAACGGGCACTGGAAATCAAACCAAATCGTTATCTTCATATTATCTTTTTAAGGTTTAACGAGACAAAAGAGGATAAAGTTTACCCGGTATCCGCAAAATTTAACCCACAACAAAGGCTCCGAGACGCGTCGAGTAGTCGGGCGATTTCATGGCTCGCCGAATGGCGTTGACAAACTTTATGCTCTTGCCGTCTTCACTCCGCTCCCTGTATTGCTGGGTGCCAAGCACCACCGTATCGGCTCCCATCCGCGAATTAATCCTATCAATGGCAGCCGATACCTCGCTGAATCTCCTCCGCCTCTCCGGACAGTATTCAAACAGATCGGGCTGGATTGCATTCGCCGGAGTTATCCCCGACACCATTATCCCGGCCCTCTTATACCAGATTCCCTTGCGGAAAATATAATCAAGTATCCTTATGGCACACTCCACTATCTCGTTCGTGGTGTTGGTAGGTGTGCTGAATGAGTGATACCCGCTGCCGTCATATTGCTCCAGATCCTCCCGGAAATGATTTGACTGTATGAAGGCCGTGACAACGGCGCATACCGAATTCTGCCGACGAAGTTTCAAGGCACACCTTGCCGCATAATTGGCCACATGGCTACGCAAATCATCCAATTCCCTTATCATCTCAGGAAAACTGCGGCTCGTGACTATAGTCTTCTTGCTGACCCCTTCCAATCCCTCTATCTCAATACAGGGAATCCCCTGCAACTCCTTCCACGTCCTCTCCCCCGTCACATGGAATCTCCTGCGCACATAATCTTTCTGCAACGATGCGAAATCGTAGGCCGTATTGACCCCTATATACTCCAGTTTTCTCCTTATCCTACGCCCTATCCCCCACACATCCCCTACAGGGAACAGACTGAGCGCTTTCTGCCGCTGTTCCTCCGTAGAGATGACGCAGCATTTATTGTAGCCCGGATATTTCTTGGCATATTTGCTTGCCATCTTAGCAAGTGTATTGGTCGACGCTATACCCAGACTGACGGGCATACCGGTACATTTCTGCACCTTCCGGCATAAACCCTCTCCCCATTTGTGGAGATCCAGCCCTTCCATCCCCTCAAGGATCAGGAACGCCTCATCTATGGAATACTGTATCACATCGGGAGCCTCACCACGGAGAATGGAGATTACCCTGGCCGACATATCGGCATACAGGGCATAGTTTGAGGAGAAAGCCACTATCCCGGAGTCAGGATATTTCTCCTTCAACTGATAATAGGGCATCCCCTCGGGTATACCCATTGCCTTCACCTCCCTGCTCCGCGCCACCACACACCCGTCGTTGTTGCTCAAGACTACAAGCGGGGTCTTTGCAAGATCAGGGCGGAAAACCCTCTCGCAACTGCAAAAGAAGTTATCGCAGTCAACAAGCCCTACCATCTCTCCGTGCCTGACAATCTGCGGCGGTTGGCCTTTATCGTGTATATCACCACCCCCCACACCATGAAATCATTATCACGCGTTACCTCTATGGGCTTGTACTTGCGGTTGGAGGGCATGAGGAATATACTGTTCCCACGGTTGAGGCACAATCGCTTCAGGGTAAATTCCCCGTCAAGACAGCACACTGCAAGATCGCCGTGCTGTGCCTCGATAGAACGGTCTATTATCAGTATGTCGCCCTCGGTGATACCCTCTCCGCTCATTGAATCACCCACGACCTTGGCGTAGAACGTGGATGCCGGATGCTTGATAAGGGTACGGTTGAGATCGATCGATTCTGTGACGTAGTCTTGCGCCGGACTGGGAAAACCGGCCCTTATCCCTCCGTCGGCAATAAGCAGAGGCAAAATTGTGGTTATGTCTGCCTTATATAATTGAAGTAAGTTCATAATACAGTGCATAGCGGATCTTTTGGTTCTTCAAACGGCAAAATTATCCGCCCTCAATGCCAAAATCAGGCATCAATATCTTAATAAATACTTATGGCTGCTACATTTCCACTCATCTGATATACCCTCACCGTTTCCGGCGGCTGAGCCAGAATTTGCGCTCTGCTTCCGCAAGCCGCTCTATGGCATAACGGAGGGAGGTACGCGAAAGCATCCAATACCTTTCTTCAAGGTATTTCAGAAGCGTCGGCAAATCCCTCTTCCCTATCTCACGCAGCAGCCAGCCGACTGCCTTATGTATAAGATCGTGGGGATGGGATATCAGTTTATCGGCAATAAGCAGAGTCGGGGCAAAATTGCCATTCCGGATAAAATCTAAGGTTGAGATAATTGCAATGCGTTGTTCCCATAGGTTATCGCTTTCGGCGAGTTTCATCAGGATGTCGGTATTGAAATCCTCATCCAGTCTCAGATACGGTCCCACAACATATTGTGCCGACAGGTCCACAAGATCCCAATTGTTAGCCTGACGGGCATGACGCAGATAGAATTCCGCCACTTCTCTCCTTCTTCCCCGTTTGGAATCATCCTTATCCCTACGGTTTGGAAGATTTCTCTTCATCTCCTCCACCAAAAGAAGGAAACCGGCCAGCCGCACCTCATGCCAGCGAGAGTGTAGCAGTTTCTCTATCTCGGCAAGACTGACAAGTCCTTTAGCCTCTTTCACGACTGTCCGAGTCTGCGGCACTTTCAGACCGAGAAACGCATCCCCCTCTCCATATTCCCCTTTACCGGTCTTAAAAAAACGCATCAGCACCTTCCTTTGTCTCTCGTTCTCCTGCTCCTTAAGCAAAGCCTCTATATCGGCAGCCGTGACCTTCTCCTTTTCCATATCACAAATCCTACAATACTACGGCAATCCTACGTATCTTAGAAAGATGCGCCATAAAGGAGGAATCATGTTTTACCTTTGCCTTATTATAGTTCGTTTGAAGATTAATCCAATAATCAGCATCCACACCAATAGCAGCCTCTATCAATAAGGCATACTCTATTGTAAAATCAAGTTTACCTTTAATAAGGTCTTTAAGGGTAGAAACCTTCATACCTACCTCTTCGGCAAGTTTTGTCTCTGAAATACCTCTGGCTTCCAGTTCCTCCTGTAAAAATTCGCCGGGATGAGTAGGGTTATTGACAACAAGATTATTGGCAATCATGGATGGATCTATATTAGGAAGTGTTATCATGTCAGTCATAATGATTTGATAGTTCAACAATATTACAAATTATTAGTAACGAATGGTCAGAGTCCCTATCAATTGAAAACTCTATACGATACTGATCATTGACTCTTATTGAAAATAATCCCTCCTTATCTCCCTTCAATACTTCAAAATGCAATGCGTTTAATTGATAAAGCACTTCAGGAGTTGGAGCAGCCTGTAATTGTTCAATTCTGCGCTGATATCTTTTAATTATTTGAGGCTGGAAACGATGTTTCTTATCAGAACATCATCCATATTCGAATAATTCTTTCAGATATTTCTTTTCAAAAGTGACTATCATCTTACTTTCATTACATTGCAAAATTAATAAAAGATTGTTGTTTCCACAAATTTGCGAAAACAACAATCTTTTATCATACTTACTTCGTATTAAAGTTTTATATAATGCCTCCTACGTCTCTTTCTTACGTCTGTCGGAAGCATACTTCTTACACCAGCGGGTTATGCCACAGTTCTCACACTCCGGATGCCTCGCCTTGCAAACATATCTGCCGTGAAGGATGAGCCAATGATGGGCCTTCGGCACTATCTCCGGAGGAATATGCTTCATCAAGGTCTTCTCCGTCTGAAGCGGAGTCTTTGAGTTATTGGTCAACCCAATCCGGTTACTCACCCTGAAGACATGCGTGTCAACGGCCATAGCAGCCTTATCCCATACCACGGCCAGCATTACGTTAGCCGTCTTACGGCCAACCCCCGGAAGCTTCATGAGATTATCAATATCGGAAGGCATTTCACCTCCAAATTCCTCCACAAGCACCTTCGCCGCGCGTATCAGATGACGTGTCTTATTGTTGGGGAAGGTGACACTCTTGATGAAAGGAAACACATCCTCTTCCGAAGCGGCTGCCAAAGTGGCGGGATCGGGAAAAGCCTCGAAAAGAGGAGGGGTGACTATATTCACCCTCTTGTCGGTGCATTGCGCCGACAGTATCACTGCCAGAAGAAGATGAAACGGGGTGTCGTAGCGGAGTTCAGTCTCCGGCGAAGGCATATTCTCCGAAAACCATTCAATGACTCCCGCGTATCTTTCCTTTATGGTCATCGTCAACGTGCCGACTCAAACTCAGCAAGGAAACGCACATCGTTCTCGCTGAACATACGGAGATCCTTCACCCTATATTTCAGGTTGGTGATTCGCTCTATGCCCATACCGAACGCATAGCCGCTGTACACCTCGGGGTCGATGCCGCAAGCCTTGAGCACATTCGGGTCGACCATTCCGCAGCCGAGAATCTCCACCCAGCCGGTATTCTTGCAGAAAGCGCAACCCTTTCCACCGCATATATTGCAACTGATATCCATCTCTGCGGATGGCTCCGTGAAGGGGAAATAAGAGGGGCGAAGACGTATCTTCGTCTCCGGGCCGAACATCTCCTTGGCGAAGTTGAGAAGCACCTGCTTGAGGTCGGCGAAAGATACATTCTTGTCGATATACAATCCCTCCACCTGATGGAAGAAGCAATGCGCGCGCGCGGATATGGCCTCATTGCGATATACCCTGCCGGGGCATACGATACGGATAGGGGGCTGGGTTTTCTCCATCACTCTGGTCTGCACCGAAGAGGTATGGGTGCGGAGGAGCACGTCCACAGGAGTGCGCGTGATGAAGAAGGTATCCTGCATATCGCGGGCCGGATGATCCTTAGGGAAATTGAGGGAGGAGAACACATGCCAGTCGTCCTCGATTTCCGGACCCTCTGCTATCGTGAAGCCCATTCCGGCAAAGATATCTATGATATCGTTCTTGACAATCGACAGAGGATGACGCGAGCCCACAGGGAACGGAGTGGCCGTACGGGTAAGGTCGATGGCAGAGGCTGCCGTGTCGGCTCCGGAAGAGAGTTGAGCCTTGAACTCATTGATCCTATCGGTGACGAAAGTCTTCAGTTCGTTAAGTTTCTGCCCCATCTCACGTTTTTTATCGGCCGGGACGTTACGGAAATCTGCCATAAGGGCGGCCACCTCACCCTTTTTGCTCAGATACTTGATACGGAGTTCCTCCACAGCCTCAGCCGTAGAGGCCGTGGCGGCTGAAAGTTCATCCTTAATTTGCTTTATCTTATCTATCATGTCGTATTTTTGTTATCTTTTTATGGCAGGCAAACCACTCTAAAAGTGCATACTCTGTCTTTAAAATGCAAAATTACTAAAAATCTACAAATTCCACATACCAAACTTCCGATATTCTAAGTTATTTATCCGTAGGTAGTGCTCTCCAACGTTCCGGACAGCGCATTACCCCACCCTCATCTCAGCAACCAAACCAAACAGTAAATATCAATGACCAAATCTACTACAGCCGTGATTTGCGGCATTCTCCTTAGTGCCGGGCTCTTCCTTTTAGGCACTGAGGTCAAGCAAGGATTGAACAGCATATCTGACAACCAACGGGTTGTCACCGTGCGGGGCCTCTCCGAACGCGAGGTGAAGGCCAACAAAGTGACGTGGCCTATTGTGAGCAAGGAGGTTGGCAACGATCTCCCCACGATCTATTCGAATATCGAGCGCACCAACGCCGCCATCGTGTCATTCCTCAAAAGCAATGGCCTCACGGATGCGGAAATCGCCGTGAACGCGCCTCAGGTGCTCGATCTTCAGGCCGACCGCTATTCATCAAACAATGTGCCTTTCAGGTATAACGTCACCAACGTGGTGGTCGTCACATCATCCAAGGTCGACAAGATACGCGAGCTTATAGAGAAGCAGACGGAACTCCTCAAACAGGGAATTGCAATCGTAGCCGGTGATTATCAGTACCAGACAGTCTACGAATTTACCGGCCTGAATGCCATAAAGCCGGAAATGATTGCCGATGCCACAAAGAACGCACGCCAGGCTGCAAACAAGTTTGCCGAAGACTCCGAGAGCGAACTCGGCAAAATCAAAACAGCATCCCAGGGACAGTTCTCTATCGAAGACCGCGACCAGTACACCCCCTACATCAAACAGGTGCGTGTCGTGTCGTCAATACAATTCTATCTGAAGGATTAAAGGCGCGAGGCACGAGGCTCAATAAAAAAAAAGGCGTCAGGTGAATCACCTGGCGCCTTCCTTATATCTAAATTATCTCGAGCCTTGAGCCTTAACTCTTGAGCCTCGAATTAATCTACGTTTACAATCAACTCCTCCGGATTATCGGTAAGCTGGAGAGCGGCATACTCATCCTTGTTGGCTACAACAAGACGGTTGTACTCTCTCAGACCCGTACCGGCGGGAATGAGGTGACCGCAGATCACGTTCTCCTTCATACCCTCAAGATGGTCGGTCTTACCGTTGATGGCTGCTTCATTGAGCACCTTGGTGGTCTCCTGGAATGATGCCGCCGACATGAAGCTTGAGGTCTGGAGAGCAGCGCGGGTGATACCCTGGAGAATCTGCTCGGAGGTGGCGGGCATAGCGTCGCGCACCTGCATTATCCTGAGGTCCTTGCGCTTCAGGGCAGAGTTCTCGTCACGCAGTTTGCGCGGTGTGATGATCTGGCCCTTCAGGTAAGTCTGTGAGTCGCCCTCATCGGTGATCACCTTCTTGCCCCAGATATTGTCGTTCTCCTCCATGAAGTCAAGTTTATCCACCACCTGCTGCTCGAGGAAACGTGTGTCGCCCGGATCAAGGATATTCACCTTGCGCATCATCTGGCGCACGATCACCTCGAAGTGCTTGTCGTTGATCTTCACACCCTGCATACGGTAGACGTCCTGTACCTCATTTACGATATAATCCTGCACGGCTGTGGGGCCCTTGATGTTGAGGATATCGGTCGGAGTGATGTGGCCGTCGGAAAGCGGAGTGCCGGCACGCACGAAATCGTTCTCCTGCACGAGCAGCTGCTTCGAGAGGGGCACGAGGTATTTCTTCTCCTCGCCGAACTTCGTGGTGACGGAAATCTCACGGTTACCGCGCTTGATCTTACCGAACTTAACCTCACCGTCAATCTCGCTGACCACGGCAGGGTTGCTCGGGTTGCGGGCCTCGAAAAGCTCGGTGACACGGGGAAGACCACCTGTGATATCACCGGCATTACCTGCCGCACGCGGTATCTTCACGATTACGTCGCCCGGATTCAGCTCCTCATTCTCATTTATGAGGAGGTGTGCGCCCACAGGGAGTGAATAAGAGCGGACGAGTTCGCCATTCTTATCATAGATCTGCGCAGCCGGGACCTTCGTACGGTCTTTCGACTCTATGATGATACGGTCGGTAAGTTTGGTCACCTCATCGCTCTCAGTGCGGAAAGTGACACCCTCCTCCATATTCTCGAATTTCACGGTACCACCCTCTTCCGAAACGATGACGGCGTTGAAGGGGTCCCATTCGCAAATCATCTCGCCAACCTTCACCTCGTCGCCATCCTTGAAATAGAGGCGTGAGCCGTAAGGTATATCGCGGGTGGTGAGCACCATACCCGTCTTGGGCTCCACGATTCTCATCTCCGCCATACGACCTACGACGATATCGACGTTGTCCTTGTTCTTGACAGTACGGAGTTCGTCGATTTCGAGACGGCCGTCATAACGGGAGGTGACATCCTTTACTGCGGCAACGTTGCTTGCCACACCACCGACGTGGAATGTACGGAGTGTAAGCTGTGTACCAGGCTCACCGATTGACTGAGCGGCGATCACGCCGACAGCCTCACCTTTCTGAACCATGCGGTGGTTGGAGAGGTTGCGTCCGTAACACTTGGCGCAGACACCCTTCTTTGACTCGCAGGTAAGCACCGAACGGATCTCAACGCTCTCGATCGGGGATTTCTCGATACGGTCGGCGATAGCTTCGGTGATCTCCTCACCGGCATGGACGATTATATCATCCGGGTTGAACGGATCGACTATATCATGGACAGACACACGGCCGAGGATACGCTCGCTGAGTGTGGCCACCACTTCCTCATTATTCTTGATCTCACGGCATTCCAGACCGCGGAGTGTGCCGCAATCCTCCTCAGTGATGATCACGTCGTGAGCCACGTCGACAAGACGACGTGTGAGGTAACCGGCATCGGCGGTCTTCAACGCGGTATCCGCAAGACCCTTACGGGCACCGTGGGTAGAGATGAAGTACTCGAGCACCGACAGACCCTCCTTGAAGTTCGCGAGAATCGGGTTCTCGATAATCTGGCCACCTTCCGCGCCGGCCTTCTGCGGTTTCGCCATAAGACCACGCATACCTGACAGCTGACGGATCTGGTCCTTAGAACCACGGGCACCGGAATCAAGCATCATGTATACAGAGTTGAAGCCCTGTTGGTCAGATTCCATCTGCTTCATCAGCGTATTGGCGAGTTTCGCGTTGACGTGTGTCCACACATCGATCACCTGCTGGTAACGCTCCTTCTCACCGATAAGACCCATAGCGTAGTTGTTCTTGATATCCTCCACCTGGGCATGGCCGTCGGCAACGTATTCCTCCTTCTCTTCCGGGATGATCACATCACCGAGGTTGAATGAAAGGCCGCCACGGAACGCCATCTTGTAGCCGAGGTTCTTGATATCATCGAGGAACTGCGCGGAACGGGTCACACCGCAAGTCTTGATCACCTTGGTAATGATGTTGCGCAGAGATTTCTTTGAGATAATCTCATTGACGTAACCGATCTCCTTCGGCACGAACTGGTTGAAGAGCACGCGACCTACGGAAGTGTTCTCCTTGAGCACACGCACCGGGTTGCCGTTCTCGTCGATATCGTCCACCATGACGCTCACGGGAGCGTGAAGCGACACGCGGCCCTCGTTGTATGCTATCTCAGCCTCTTCGGGGCCATAGAACTTTGTGCCCTCACCCATCGCACCCTTGCGGAGTTTGGTGATGTAGTAAAGACCGAGCACCATATCCTGTGAAGGCACCGTGATAGGGGCGCCGTTGGCCGGGTTGAGGATGTTGTGGGCACCGAGCATCAGCATCTGGGCCTCAAGAATCGCCTCGTTGCCGAGTGGGAGGTGCACCGCCATCTGGTCGCCGTCGAAGTCGGCGTTGAATGCCGTACAAGCGAGCGGATGAAGCTGAATTGCCTTACCCTCGATCATCTTCGGCTGGAATGCCTGGATACCGAGTCGGTGAAGTGTCGGGGCACGGTTGAGCAGCACGGGATGACCCTTCATGACATGCTCGAGGATATCCCATACCACAGGCTCCTTGCGGTCGACAATCTTCTTCGCGCTCTTCACGGTCTTCACGATGCCGCGCTCGATGAGTTTGCGGATGATGAAGGGCTTGTAGAGCTCGGCAGCCATGAGTTTCGGAATACCGCACTCGTGCATCTTGAGCTCGGGACCAACCACGATTACGGAACGTGCGGAATAGTCGACACGCTTACCGAGAAGGTTCTGACGGAAACGTCCCTGCTTACCCTTGAGGCTGTCGGAGAGCGACTTCAGCGGACGGTTGACATCGCTCTTCACGGCAGAAGCCTTGCGGCTGTTGTCAAGAAGGGAGTCAACAGCCTCCTGGAGAAGACGCTTCTCATTACGGAGAATCACCTCGGGAGCCTGAATCTCGATGAGGCGTTTCAGACGGTTGTTCCTTATGATTACACGACGGTAGAGGTCGTTGAGGTCGGAAGTTGCGAATCGTCCGCCATCCAGAGGGACGAGAGGACGCAATTCAGGCGGAATCACAGGCACAGCCTTGAGCACCATCCACTCGGGCTTGTTGCGGTCGGCCGACGCGAGGAATGAATTGACTACCTGAAGACGCTTCAGAGCCTCGGTCTTGCGCTGCTGTGAACCATCCTTGTTGGCCTTGTCGCGCAACTCGGCGGCAAGAGCCACGAGATCTATCTGCTGGAGAAGGTCGTAGACAGCCTCGGCACCCATCTTGGCAACGAACTTGTTGGGATCGTCGTCGGGAAGACTGCTGTTCTCCTCGGGGAGGGTGTCGAGAATTTCCAGATACTCCTCCTCGCTGAGGAGGTCGAGTTTCTGGGTATTCGTATTGCCGGGGTTGATGACCACATACTTCTCATAGTAGATTACGGCATCGAGTTTCTTCGACGGGAGGCCGAGAAGATAGCCGATCTTGTTGGGGAGGGAGCGGAAATACCAGATGTGGGCCACCGGCACGACGAGTTCGATATGACCCATGCGTTCGCGGCGCACCTTCTTCTCGGTGACTTCCACACCACAATGATTGCAGACTATTCCCTTGTAGCGGATACGCTTGTATTTTCCGCAATGGCACTCATAATCCTTCACCGGGCCGAAAATCTTCTCGCAGAAGAGGCCGTCGCGCTCCGGCTTGTAGGTGCGGTAGTTAATAGTCTCAGGCTTCAGCACTTCCCCGCTGCTCTTGGCCTTGATCTCCTCCGGGGAGGCAAGGCCTATGGTGATTTTCGAGAAATTGCTCTTTATCTTGTTATCTTTCTTTAAAGCCATATATTGTTGTTCTCCTTCTTGTGTTTCACAATTAATCCAGGGTGATGCTCAGGCCGAGGCCTCGGAGTTCGTGGAGAAGCACGTTGAGCGACTCCGGGATGCCGGGATTGGGCATCGGGTCTCCCTTTACGATTGCTTCGTAGGCCTTGCTCCGGCCCATCACGTCGTCACTCTTGATGGTGAGTATCTCCTGCAGGATATGGGCTGCGCCGAATGCCTCGAGCGCCCACACCTCCATCTCACCGAAACGCTGGCCACCGAACTGCGCCTTACCGCCGAGAGGCTGCTGCGTGATGAGTGAGTAAGGACCGATCGAACGGGCGTGCATCTTATCCTCGACCATGTGTCCGAGTTTGAGCATGTAGATCACGCCCACGGTAGCCGGCTGGTCGAAACGGTCGCCTGTGCCTCCGTCGTAGAGGTAGGTCTTTCCGTAGCGGGGCACCCCGGCCTTGTCAGTCCATTCGTTCAGGTCATCAAGGCTCGCACCGTCGAAAATCGGGGTTGCGAACTTCTCGCCGAGTTCCTTGCCGGCCCAGCCGAGCACGGTCTCGAAGATCTGACCGAGGTTCATACGTGAAGGCACACCCAGCGGGTTAAGACAGATATCCACGGGAGTTCCGTCCTCAAGGAACGGCATATCCTCCTGTCGCACCACACGCGAAACAATACCCTTGTTACCGTGGCGGCCTGCCATCTTGTCGCCGACACCGATCTTACGCTTCTTGGCGATATACACCTTCGCCATCTGGATGATGCCCGAGGGGAGTTCGTCGCCTATGGTGATATCAAACTTCTTGCGGCGAAGCTCGCTGTCGATCTCCTTCGACTTGCGCAGATAATTCGTGATGAGTTTCATCACCATGTTGTTGATGCGCTCGTCGTCTGTCCAATTGCCGAGGTTTACGGTCTCGTAGTCGATGTTGCCGAAAGTCTGGTCGTCGAAACGCGCACCCTTCGGGATTATGTCTACCCCGATGAAATCCTTCACTCCGGCCGACACCTTACCCTTGAGGAGGGTCTGCATCTTGCCGATGAGGATCTCCTTGAGCTCCGACTGCTTCTCCTCATACTCCTCATCGAGAAGCGGGAGCTGTGCGTTCGCGCTCTTGCGGTTGTTTTTCTTCTTCATGGCGCGGGAGAAGAGGTTCGTCCCGATCACCACGCCCTTCAGTGAAGGTGAGGCCTTCAGAGAGGCATCCTTGACATCGCCGGCCTTGTCGCCGAAGATAGCACGAAGGAGTTTCTCCTCCGGCGTGGGGTCGCTCTCACCCTTCGGGGTGATCTTGCCGATCATGATATCGCCCGGCACGACATGGGCTCCCACACGGATGATGCCCCTCTCATCGAGATCCTTGGTGGCATCCTCGCTCACGTTGGGTATATCGCTTGTGAGTTCCTCCATACCGCGTTTTGTCTCGCGCACCTCAAGAGTGTACTCATCGACATGGATTGAGGTCAGGATATCCTCGCGCACCATGCGCTCGTTGAGCACGATTGCATCCTCATAGTTGTAACCTTTCCAGGGCATGAACGCCACCTTGAGGTTGCGGCCAAGGGCGAGCTCACCTTTCTCGGTGGAATAGCCCTCGGTGAGGATATCACCCTTCTCTACCCTCTGCCCTACCTCACAGATGGGACGGAGGTCGATTGTGGTGCCCTGGTTCGTACGGCGGAATTTCGGTATGCGGTATTCCTTGGTTGCCGGCTCGAACTCCACGAACTCCTCATCCTCGGTGCGGTCATACTTGATGCGGATGACTGTGGCGTCGACAAACTCGATAACGCCTGCACCCTCGGCCATAATCTGCGTGCGGGAGTCGCGTATGAGCTGACCCTCGATGCCTGTGCCCACGATGGGAGCCTCGCTGCGGAGAAGAGGCACTGCCTGGCGCATCATGTTAGAGCCCATGAGCGCACGGTTAGCGTCGTCATGCTCGAGGAAAGGAATGAGCGAAGCCGCTATCGAGGCAATCTGGATAGGAGCCACATCCATGAGGTTGACCTCCTCCGGAGTCACGATCGGGAAGTCGGCCTCCTGACGCGCTTTCACACGGTTGTTGATGAAGGTGCCGTCATCATTCAGGGGTGCGTTACCCTGGGCGATGATCTTACCCTCCTCGATTTCGGCAGTCATGTAGACCACCTCATTGTTGTTGATGTTTACCTTGCCATCCTCGACGACACGGTAAGGGGTCTCGATAAATCCGAGATTGTTGATCTTCGCATATACGCAAAGAGAGGAGATCAGACCGATGTTCGGGCCCTCAGGGGTCTCGATCGGGCAGAGACGTCCGTAATGCGTATAGTGCACGTCGCGCACCTCGAAGCCCGCGCGCTCACGGGAAAGACCGCCGGGACCAAGAGCCGACATACGGCGCTTGTGGGTGATCTCCGCCAGAGGGTTAGTCTGGTCCATGAACTGGGAGAGGGCGTTTGTGCCGAAGAATGTATTTATTACGGAAGATATGGTCTTCGCGTTGATAAGGTCGATAGGTTTGAACACCTCGTTGTCGCGTACGTTCATACGCTCGCGGATAGTGCGCGACATACGGGCGAGGCCGACGCCGAACTGGTTGTAGAGCTGTTCGCCTACTGTGCGCACGCGGCGGTTGCTCAGGTGGTCGATATCATCAACATCGCTCTTTGAGTTGATAAGCTCGATGAGATACTTGATGATCGATATGATATCCTCGCGGGTGAGCACCTTCACGTCATCCGGAGTGTCGAGGCCGAGTTTCTTGTTTATGCGGAAACGCCCCACCTCGCCGAGGTCATACCTCTTCTCGGAGAAGAACAGGTTCTGTATCACCTCGCGTGCCGAAGCGTCGTCCGGTGGCTCCGCGTTGCGGAGTTGCCTGTATATGTACTGGATTGCCTCCAGTTCCGAGTTGGAGGGATCCTTCTGGAGTGTGTTGAAGATGATGCTGTAGTCGATCGCGCTGACGTTCTCCTTCTCGAGAAGGATATTCTTTACGCCGCTCTCGAGAATCACGTCGATGTTCTCGTCGGTTATCTCGACGCCGCGGTCAAGCACGAGTGTGTTACGCTCGATTGACGACACCTCGCCGGTGGACTGGTCAACGAAATCCTCCATCCAGCTTTTGATGATACGTCCTGCGAGTTTGCGCCCCACAGCCTGCTTCAAATTCTGCTTGGTGACCTTCACCTCCTCGGCAAGGTCGAAAATCTGAATAATATCTTTGTCGCTTTCAAGACCGATGGCACGCAGAAGAGTGGTGACGGGCAACTTCTTCTTACGGTCGATGTAAGCGTACATCACGTTGTTTATGTCAGTTGCGAACTCAATCCAGCTGCCCCTGAACGGGATGATACGAGCTGAGTACAACTTGGTGCCGTTCGCATGGGTGCTTTGTCCGAAGAACACGCCCGGAGAACGGTGAAGCTGGGATACGACGACACGCTCGGCACCATTTATGATGAAAGTGCCCTGTTCAGTCATGTAGGGGATTGTCCCGAGATAGACATCCTGGATTGTGGTGTCGAAATCCTCATGGTCCGGGTCCGTGCAATAAAGCTTCAGTTTGGCCTTGAGCGGCACGCTGTAGGTAAGCCCTCTTTCGAGGCACTCATCGATGGAATAACGCGGAGGGTCGATGTAATAGTCGAGAAACTCCAGCACGAAGTTATTTCGGGTGTCCGCGATAGGGAAATTCTCAGCGAAAACTTTATATAATCCCTGGTTCTTCCTATCCTCAGGGGGCACGTCGAGCTGAAGGAAATCCTTGAAAGACTTCAGCTGCACCTCCAAGAAGTCAGGAAAAGGGAGCGGATTTTTAATCGATGCGAAGTTTACGCGCGGTTTTTCGGTTAAATTTACTGACATTGAGGTTTTTGTTTGTGAAAATTTACCTTAGAGAGAGAAGATAGATGGCATAGCATCCCGGTGTTGCGGCGCAAAAGCCGTTCCGGAAAAAGCAAACAACTTTAAAATATGCCAAAAAAAGGTTAAGAACGACACCGAAAGTGCGTTCTTAACCTATTTATAGGATAAGTGAAAACTTATTTGAGCTCTACTTCAGCACCAGCTTCCTCGAGCTGTTTCTTCAGGCCCTCAGCCTCAGCTTTGGGAAGACCTTCCTTAACAACGCCGGGAGCGCCGTCAACGAGAGCCTTAGCCTCTTTCAGACCAAGACCTGTGAGCTCCTTAACGAGCTTGACAACTGCGAGTTTGCTTGCGCCGGCTGCCTTGAGGACAACGTCGAAGTTAGTCTTCTCCTCCTCTGCGGGAACTGCGCCTGCTGCAGGTCCTGCTGCTACTGCAACTGCGGCTGCTGCGGGTTCGATGCCATACTCATCCTTGAGGATCTGAGCGAGTTCGTTCACTTCCTTTACGGAAAGATTAACAAGTTGTTCTGCAAATGCTTTCAAATCTGCCATTGTAGTATTTCTTATTAAATTTTTTTACTTGATTAGTTTTCTTTGTTAGACAAGGTCTCCAATATGCCATGAAGTTTAGTTCCACCGCTTGTGAGGGCGCTGACAACGTTCTTGGCCGGGCTCTGGAGAAGAGCGATGACATCAGCAATAAGTTCGTTCTTGCTCTTGATGTGGCTGAGAGTGTCTAACTGGCTCTCGCCTACGTAAACGGATTCCTCTACGAATGCACCCTTAAGCATAGGGAGCGTGTCGTTCTTCTGGCGGAACTTCTTGATGAGCTTCGCAGGAGCATTCCCTGTGTTGCTCAGGAGAAGTGTGGTCTCGCCATGAAGAAGGTCGTAAAGACCGCTATAATCTATCTCGCTTGCCTCAAGAGCCTTCTTAAGAAGAGTGTTCTTGACGCATAGCATCTTGATACCCTCCTTGAAGCATGCGCGGCGGAGCGCGCTTGTCTTCTCTGCGTTGAGGCCTGCTGTCTGGGTCAGATATACAGCGCTGTATTCAGCAAGTGTATTTCCGATCTTCTCAATTATGATCGATTTATCTTCCTTTTTCATTACTTCTGCTTTTATGTTTATTCAACCACAGACTTGGGATCCACTTTAACGCCGGGACTCATTGTGCTCGAAAGATAAATGCTCTTGATATATGTGCCCTTGGCTGTCGCGGGTTTCAACTTGATGAGTGTGTTGATAAACTCCTTCGCATTGTCGCGCATCTGCTCGGGGGTAAAGCTTACCTTGCCGATTGATGCGTGTACGATGCCGGTCTTGTCTACCTTAAAGTCGATCTTACCCTGCTTAACCTCCTTCACTGCCTTGGCGACATCCATAGTCACTGTGCCGCTCTTGGGGTTAGGCATAAGTCCGCGAGGACCGAGGATACGGCCCAAGGGGCCGAGTTTACCCATTACTGAAGGCTGAGTGATGATGAC
>CAMWMD010000054.1 GCA_947175265.1 uncultured Porphyromonadaceae bacterium
CCGATAGTCCGTGCCTTTGATGTGAGAGCGGTCTGACCTTTGGCATTGAGCCATAGACGGCATACCTCATTAGCGTAAAAATCCAGCTGCTGACCTTTCTTGAAGTAGGCAGACAATAAGAATACCCTTTCAACCTGCAATCCGTCAATGGTGTCAAGCACGGCAAAATATGTACTTTCTTTGAGTATCCGTTTGAGTGTGTCCTTGATTTCAAGTCGATGACCGCAATGAGGGCATACCACATACATACCTTTTCCCTTGTGTCGGAATTTATGACCGCAGTCTCCGCAAGTGGTAGCACCACTCGGCACTCTGAATGCCGGATGCTTGATTAGATTTCCCGCTCCCCACTCAATGGCTTTCGGAGATATGGCGGTCAGCCTCTCATTTGAGGCTGCCACCTGTCTTTCAAATTTGTTTCTCGGTTTCATCGCTTAAAATTCATCAAAGAGTGAGAGTTCTGGTTGCTTGTTCTCTTGGGGTTTCACTGCCTTTGGCTTTGAGTTGCGGTTCTGCAACTTGCGGAGTTCTTCATCTTGGAAGCGTTTAAGGGCGAGAGCCTTTTGCTCCTCCTTTTCCTTTTCAGTGAGTTCAATGTGATGATTTACCACAACATTGCAGTTGATAGGCTTGCCGATTTCAAGTGTCGGCTCATCTATGACGTGCACTGCAAGAGAGTATATCTCATCATCGGAAAACCCACAACACCCTGATGCCTTTACCTGATTGAGAATGTATGTTGCTACATCTTCAATGGTGCGAGTGGTGGTTTCATACTTAGCGCGGAATAGTTCGTCCTCCTGCGCTCTCTTATCAAGATAGTTCTTGATTGCTGCCTTGAAATGCTCAGTTCCTTTCATAGTTCGGAAATATTGAAATGTTTGAGTTCTAATCTTTTCCCTTTTCGTGAAGCTCGATTGAGCTTCTCCGGCAGGGCTGGCCGTTTTTCGTGCAAGCCAAAACTGCGGACAAAAGGAGTGAAAAGGCAAGTGTGGAGACAAGTCAAGAACGGGATACCCAAATTTTTGATGTAGGAGAAAATTTGTGGAGGCTCACGGACGCGGACGCCGACGGAAAGCATAGCGGCACTTGACGTTCCTCCCGTCCGCAGTAACTTCGCACAGAAAAACGCCACCTGCCGAGACTCAATACTCTCAAAAACGGACAATCCCTTGGTTACACATTGGATAAATCCACGAAATTGAAAAATTTTACAGTAGAAATTACGAAAACGACACGAATTGACGTTTTCATTTATTATCTTTGCATCATGAATCAAAACAT
The DNA here is from genome assembly GCA_947175265.1 of uncultured Porphyromonadaceae bacterium. Taxonomy (GTDB): domain Bacteria; phylum Bacteroidota; class Bacteroidia; order Bacteroidales; family Muribaculaceae; genus Lepagella. The sequence goes on from CAMWMD010000054.1 coordinate 1,285, forward strand.
GGGGCGGCTAATCCGCTATATTCTCATAATACAGAAGCTTTCAGGGAAAAACAAAGTTATCCCTGGAGAAGAACTGATTTCATATCTAAATCTCCAGATGGAGTTACGAGGATATGAAGTGGGTCTTAGCATCCGCACTCTTCAAAGAGATATTGCTGAGATAAAAAGTCTGTTTGAGATAGATATAAAAAATCGCCGAGGAGAAGGATATTACATAGCCGAACGTACAGATAATTCCGATTTAAGATATGAGGAACTGCTCCTCAATTTTGATTTACTGACATCTATAAATCATTCGGCCGATGTATCCGGATTCATAATTCCTGAACACCACCGACCCAAAGGAACTGAGAGTATTTCAGCCATTATCCATGCGATTAAATGCTCAAATTTCATCAAGTTTGATTATCGGCTGATTCGTAAGAATAACAAGGTTATTACCAAGACTGTAAGTCCTCACTTCCTTAAAGAATCTCTTGGCTTATGGTATATGGTTGCTTTTGATGAAATGTGCCAGCTTCGTGTTTACGCAGTTGATAGAATAAGTAATCTGGAGATTCTTCCCGACAAATTTAAAAGGAACGAACACCTTGATCCCAACGGGTTATTCCAAAACAGCTATGGAATATGGGATGATGAGACCATTCCTATTGAGGATGTCGAATTATCATATTCTCCATTGGACGGATATTTTCTTAAAGCAACACCACTTCATTCTTCTCAGGAAGTAGTCGTTGATAATGAAGAAGAGTTCCGTATTCGTTTGAGAATCCGGATTACCAATGATTTCGTGATGGCACTTTTAGCACGAAGTAATTCATTGACCGTTATAAGTCCTTCATCATTACGCGAGAGAATTAACGAGATATACCAACAAGCAATAATCCGAAATAAGATATGAGAAGTCTCGGTTCGTTATTCCATGATGCTCTTTTCCCCGGTACAAGAGTCTATCACGATGCCAACGGAAATTTCAGAGGTACGAGTACTGATGTAACTCCTTGGTACCTCCTGATTGGTCGTCTTTGGGGATATGGATTGTGGCTTTACCTTATACTCCTGCCGTTGCTTGCACCCATTTATTTCATATTTGCGAATTGGTATTGCCGTCGATACGATGCTGAGAATATGGTCGAAGATCCTAAAGGATGGCCGAAGGAGAAGAAGCAGATTTTAAAAAATCATAGAAACATTCTGATAGGCTGGATAATGTTTATGCTCCTTGGATGGATTACGGACTGGGGACAGACCGACTTTACCAGAAAGACGGAGCCTGTTCATAAGACCGAAACTTTAGCACCTTGGGGTTCTCCTGATTATGTAGACCCCTATAAACAATATAAAAAAACTCATAATATTAAATAGCCATGGCAGAAAGAAACTCCAAAACGACTTTCACTGGAGATGAGCTAAAACGCATCATCGCCTTGGTGAGAGAGCTTGAATCAGCAGATGATTCAAAGAAGAAAGGTATACGGGCAAAGCTTCGTAAGATAGGACTTTATTGGTCAGAGGTGGCCCCCGGGATGGCCTATACTGTAGCAAACCTGCAAAATCTGTTCAACCACGGAACCTTGAAACTTTCAGATTCAGAAAGACCTAACGGCGAGTCAATATATTCCGTTAAAATGATTAAAAATGAAGATGTGGCTCCACTCCGACATATCAATATCTCTATTGATAAGGATATTGCTCAGTATAAAGAAGATGGATTTGAAGGATTTATTCCGGTTGCCATACTCAGGGATGCCACATCCATTCTCCCGGAAGAAGCTGGAGTGTATGTAGTCATAAGGAAATCTAATGCTGCTCCACAATTCCTTGAAAAAGGATCAGGTGGTTTCTTCAAAGGTAAGAATCCTAATGTATCGATAGAGGTGCTGACTGAAAATTATGTTACTGACAGCAAGACTGTCTACATTGGTAAGGCTTCAAATCTCCGTAAACGAGTAGGACAGTTGCTCAGTTTTGGCGCAGGGGTCGCAGTAGGTCATTGGGGTGGGCGTTTTTTATGGCAACTGGCTGATTCTGATGGACTCATAGTTGCTTGGAAAACAACTCCTGAATGTGACCCGAGAGCTATCGAAGCACAAATGATACAGAATTTTGTTTCAGTATACGGAAAGAGACCTTTTGCAAACCTAAAAGACTAAATATAATGAAACACTACAAAGACAAAGAATGTGAGCGTCAACAGCAGCTCATTGAGAACAGTGGCATCTTCAATGGAACAAAAGGTGGAGGTCGCTTCATGGGTAAGGAAGGATCAGATCGTTTGTTTGTATTGATCGACGGAGAATCGAACCTGTATGCTCCTATTAGAAAAGACGCACTTGGATACTTTAAAGAGAATGGAATCGGTTGGTGGGGAGGATCGAAGCCTTCCGGTCATGTCCTTTCTTCACAGATTGCTTGCCTTAACCATCTGTTCTCACTCCGTAATGATGCGGATGCCGTTCTCTCCATACTTAACAATATCCGTGATGAATTTACAGAAGTACTTCCGATTCCGGTAGACAAGAATCCTTCGTTCATCGCCTTTGAAGTTGTGAGTGACGAAGATCACCTGAACGAAGGCACTCCGAATCGAGGAAGCAACTGCACATCGATAGATGCCCTGATATATGCAAGGCATAAATCAGGCGAACTGTGGCTTATACCGATAGAGTGGAAGTACACAGAGCACTATACTAATCAAGACAAGTCTAATGAGGATCGGGACGGAGAACTCGAAGGCTCTAACGGAAAAGGAGAAGAGCGTATGAACCGATACAATGATCTTATTTCAGCATCCTCTCAATTGAAATCCCTTAACGAGTATGCAGGAAGTCTGTATTATTATGAGCCATTTTACCAGCTCATGCGGCAGACACTTTGGGCTGAGAATATGGTTAGAAACAAAATGACCGAGAGACTGAGAGCCGACAACTATCTTCACGTCCACGTCATTCCTTCTGAAAACGATGACCTTCTCCTTAAGAAGTACAAGGTAACACAAAAAGGAATGGAAAGCTCATGGCGCGAAATGATTGCTGACCAGAGTAAGTATGTAATAATCGACCCCAAAACTCTGATGACTCCAACAGTCTCCAATTATTCCGAACTGCATGAGTATCTTGGGATAAGGTATTGGGCGCATAAATAATAAAATACTATGTCCTCCATCTCTTCTATTTCATACCGGGATAAAAAATGGCATGAAAAACGATGCGCCATCATTAAACGAGATAACAATACTTGTGTTAGATGTGGCGCACAATTACCTGATGACCAGTTACAAGTTCATCATCTTCATTATTTCGATGGCAGAAAGGCTTGGGAGTATGAAGATTTTGAACTCATTACCTTATGTAAACATTGTCATGCAGAGGAACACGGACATGTAAAACCGACCTTTGGTTGGAAATATGAAGGGATGGAGGATTTAGAGGATCTCATAGGAGAATGTGAAAATTGTCATACCCCTATTCGTTATGCTCATCTTATTTCACATCCTGATTGGGGATTCATGACAGTTGGTTCTCAATGTGCTGAAAATCTAACATCTGCTTGGGGCCTTTCTGATAGAGAGGAAGAGGCAAAGAAGCTGGCCCAGCGATATAGACGCTATCTGGATTCTCCTAAATGGGATCATAAGAAAAATGGCTATTTCAGAGAGCTTGATGGTTACCATATAAAGATATGGCAAAACAATAGTTATTTCAAACTGGAAATAGTATTTCCACTATGGAACTTGCATACACTTAACAAAAGATTTGAAAAACTGAGTGGGAAAAATAAATACTCAACGCTTGATGATGCCAAAACTCAGGCATTCAAGGTTATTACGGATCGATCCCTGATTAAGTACTGCGAGAAGCACTATCCTTATGACACACCTTATCCACCTGTTTATGGTGATTACGAAAATTTTGATTGATATTCATATAGATATTTTGATTCAATGATAATCTACTCTAATGATACTGTTCCTCAGACTAACCCATTTTGCTTAAGTGGAAGGAAACTTCAGAAGTTTAATCTCTTAAAATATCGGGTAATTTGTGCCATCCTTGACTATATCGCAACCATGAATGGAACCATTGTACCAGGAGCAATACAACCGGATACATTTGAGGAAAAAAGAATATTTGATATTTTACTCAAAAACAGGATCATCAAGCGAGGTAGGATTCACGACGCCGATTACAACCGTATCATTGCGGACATGTGTTACATGGGATTGATAAGATGGGATAATGGTTATATCCGTATGACCGCGTACACGATTGAAGCATATACTAAGCAGACATTTCATCAGATTTATGCCTCTCTCTTGACTGCGGAAGATTCCCGTAAACTTGGTCATCGTACTCTTATCGTTTCAGCATTAGCACTTATTGTATCGTTGGTATCCCTTTCCCTCACTTATTTTCATTGAAAAGAAAAAGTTTTTCCCGCCAACGTCCTGAGTGTGAGAAAAATTTATTAACTTTGCATGTTAAAGTAACGCTTATCTGAAAATGACCAGTCAACAATAACAGAGACATACGGCGAGAGCCGAAAAACTTTGGGAACATCCTTGTAGTCGTTACAGGCTTTGGTCGGCCTTCAGATGCTACTTGGGTGTTCTCTTTATTTGATTATGCAATTAACAAAATATAAAGTTCTAAATTTCAAATCAGTCAAAGACTCAGGTTGGATTGATTGCAACGATGTCACCACTTTAGTAGGTGTTAACGAAGCAGGCAAATCTAACTTGTTGCTGGCTCTGTGGAAACTTAATCCAGTTACTGGAGGTGAGATTGATGTCCTTCATGATGCACCCGTTAGCAATTTGACAGTTATCAGAACATCTACAGAAACAGTCCCTTTTATCACTGCTTCATTCGATGTCTCAGATAGTGACATGGATAGTATCATCGATGAGTTAGGATTTAGCATCACTCCAATAAAGGGTATCGACGTTACGCGCTATTTTGATGGTCATTATGAGATTTGTTATAAAGATCAGTTTCCGGAGATCATCATTGAAGAAGAGGAGGTTGCAGAAGAATGTGATAGGGAGGAGGAAGTCTCGGATTCAGAAGATGAAGGAGAGGTAGCTCTGGAAAAAACAACTTTAGATGAAGTCGTTGTGAAACTTCTACCTAAATTTGTGTATTATTCAAACTATGGAAATCTTTCCACACGGTTGTATCTTCCTCACGTTACCAAATGGTTAAAGGGTGAATCTGTAGAAGGTATCACAAAGAATCAAGAACAGATTCGCACTATTAGAGTACTGTTTAGATTCGTTAATCTCCAACCAGAAGAAATTCGTGACCTTGGACGTGATCCTAAAGATATGGTTGCAGCCAGACATGGTTATAATATGCGGGGTAATTATCAACCCACGGCTGATGATATCAAGAAAGCTCAAAAAGCAAAGGAAGAGCGAACTATCCTATTACAGTCTGCGGGCAATAAGTTAACTCGAGAGTTCGCCGATTGGTGGAAACAAGGAAATTATAAATTCCGGTTTGATGCAGACGGAGATTATTTTACTATCTGGGTATCAGATGAAAAACGGCCTGACGAAGTAGGTCTAGAATTGAGAAGCACTGGGTTACAATGGTTTATCAGCTTCTTCTTAATCTTCCTCGTTGAAAGTAAATATAAACATAAGGATGCAATCCTACTGTTAGATGAGGCTGGGCTTACGCTACATCCAAAGGCTCAAAAGGATCTTTGTATCTTCTTCAATAGTTTGGCGAAAAATAATCAGATTATTCACACCACTCACTCCCCATTTATAGTTGACACTAACAATATAGATAGATGCAAGGTTGTTTATGTGGATTCTGATGGCTATACAGTTGCGTCTGCTAATCTCAGAGATAGTGATGATAAACTCAACGAACAATCAATCTACGCTCTCCACGCAGCTCTTGGATTAAGTGTCTCAGATATTCTTCTGCAAGGTTGTAAGCCTGTAATCGTAGAAGGACCATCGGATCAAATATATCTCTCTGCCATAAAACAGGCATTGATTGGTGCAAAAAAGATTGCGCCTAAAGAAGATTTAATATTTATGCCTTCGGGAGGAGTAAAAGGTATTAATGGTGTTGTTAGTCTTTTGGGAGGGAAACAAGGAAAGTTACCTCTAGTCGTTTTAGACTCTGATAAAAGCGGTCAAGATGCTAAAAAGAAACTACTGAGTGGGCTTTATCAGGAAGATAAAAAATCTCTTATTGAGATTGGGTCATTCATTTCAGTTGACAATGCTGAAATTGAGGATTTGGTTCCTCTGAGATTTCTGGAGAAAGGGATCAACAAACTTTTTAATAATATAGATGACGAGGAGGAGCAATTTGAAGATGTTTATGATGAATCCAAAGCCATAACACCTCAGATTGAAGAGTTTGCCAAAAATAATTCCATAGAATTGCCAAAGGGATGGAAGGTTGATCTTGCTAAGACAACTAAGTCACAAATTCTTAAATCCAAAGAGATTGAAACTGAAACTTTGACTCTTTGGAAGAAGCTATTCGACTCATTCCAAACAAAAAATATTAAAAAGTAAAATAATATGGATACCTCACATGCTCAAATGGTCAGCCTTATCTGGAACATTGCCGATGATGTTCTGCGCGATGTCTTTGTGCGCGGACAGTATCGTGATGTAATTCTGCCGATGGTTGTGCTCCGTCGTCTCGATGCTTTGCTTGAACCAACTAAGGCAGCTGTCGAAGAAGAGTATGCTTACCAGACAAATGAGGGAATCAAGGATGAAGATGGGCTGAAAGAGGCTGCCGGACAGAATTTTTGCAATACAAGCAAGTGGACTCTTTCGAGGTTAAAATCTCAGGCTACCGGAGATAAAGAGGTTCTTCTGACTAATTTCGTGGAATATCTCAACGGATTCAGCGCTAACGTTCACGAGGTGTTGAAGAGCTTTGACTTCTACAACAAGGCAAAAAAACTGACCGATCGTGACCGACTCCTTGCCATTATCGAGCGTGTTACTGACCCATACCTCAACCTTACCGATAAGCCACAACGCGACCCGGACGGATTGATTATCCCTGCTCTTACCAATATCGGCATGGGACAAGTGTTTGAGGAACTTCTTCGCCGTTTCAATGAAGAGAACAATGAGGAAGCCGGCGAACACTTCACTCCCCGTGATGTGATTGCCCTACTTTGCGACCTTGTTTTCTCGCCCATAATTCACGACCTCCCTAAGATTGTCACAATCTATGATCCTGCCTGCGGTTCGGGCGGTATGCTTACCGAGGGCTTTGAATACCTCGTTAAAAATGGCGTTGACCCCACGGCTATCCGTCTTAACGGTAACGAGGTCAATCCTGAGACATTCGCTATCTGTAAGTCTGACCTTATCATCAAAGGTGTTGACCCTGACGGCATACACCTTGACAACACGCTCGTTCCAGATGATACTCGAAGCGGCAAGCAGTTCGGCTTCATGCTTACCAATCCACCTTACGGAAAGTCATGGAGTGAGGATAAGAAGAAGATGTTTGAAGATAAGACTCTCACCGACGAACGATTCTATGTTGCTTTGCCTAATCTGGTAGGTGATGTGATCAATCTACCCTCCGTTCCGCGTGTAAGCGACGGTCAGATGCTCTTTATGATGGAGCTTGTCGACAAGATGAAATCACTTCAGTTGCAACCACAAGGTAGCCGCGCAGCATCGATTCACAACGGCTCGTCACTCTTTACCGGCGATGCAGGAAGTGGTGAGAGCAACATCCGCCGATTCCTCGTTGAGAATGATATGGTCGAGGCTATTATCCAGTTACCCAACAATATCTTCTACAATACCGGAATATCCACCTATTGCTGGGTTCTTACCAACTATAAGAGGGAGGAACGCAGAGGCAAAGTACAGCTCATTGACGCGTCGCAGGCCGCAGAGCCACTCCGCAAAAATCAGGGTAACCGCAACTGCGAGATTTCACCCAAGATGCGTGGTTGTATCATGCAGACCTACAACGAATTTTCGGAGTGCGAGGCAACTAAGGATTTTCCCGTATCGTCAAAGATATTCGACAATAACGACTTCCGCTTTTTCAGCGTAAGTGTTCTTAGACCGCTCCGCCTCCGTAGTCAGATGAACTTTGCAAAAGCCGAAGAACTCCTATATGATAGGAGTAATCGCGAACTATCCGGTTGGCTCTACGACAGTTATGGGCAGCGTGTTTTCGAGGGTCTTACGGACAATATTATGGAGATAAGAGAGTATCTTCAATCAAACGACATCAAGCTTACCGACAAGAAACTCAAAGAACTTATCGACCCGAATAAATGGCAGAGCCGGCGCACTCTCTCTGAGGCAGCCGAAAAAATATGTCAGGAAATCGGCACTGAGGCATTCATGGATTATGCTCTCTTTATGGAGCGTCTGGAATCGGCTTGTGATAAATTGGGTCTAAAACTCAGTAAGGCTGACCTCAAAACTATTGCACGCGCCATGAGCGAAACCGATCCTGAGGCGTTACCGGTGGTAGATAAGATTGTCAAGCTTAAGAGCAAGGATATTGAGACATTACTCAATACCTACGAGGTGTCAGAGGACCAGTTGCCATACTACGGCTACTATCCTTCAGGTAAAGGATTATACGTTCATTACGAGAGTGACACTTCACTTTCCGATAAGGAGGATGTGCCAGTCAGTGAGAAAATTCTCGCATACTTCGAGCGGGAGGTTGAGCCATACGTCTCAGACGCTTGGATTGACCTGCCCAAAACAGTTATTGGTTGTGAAATATCATTCAATAAGTATTTCTATCGCCCTACGCCACTGCGTACACTGGCCGAGAATCACGAAGAACTTGTAGCCCTTGAACGCGAGAGTCACGACCTCCTTCAATCACTTCTAAATATTGACTGATATGGAAGAATATAGAGAATACAAGGATAGCGGGATACCATGGATTGGTCTAATACCAAGCCATTGGGAAATTCTACCACTGAGAGCTTTTCTTGAATCAACTTCAAATAAAGGTCATGAAGATCTGCCTTTACTCTCTGTGACACGAGAAAAAGGAATAGTATTACGAGGCGAAAAAGGAGACGATGACAATAACAATGTCATTCCTGAAGACTTGTCCAATTATAAGCTGGTAAATGCTGGAGATTTCGTAATCAATAAAATGAAGTCTTGGCAAGGTTCTTATGGATTATCTGATTATGATGGAATTGTGAGTCCAGCTTATTTTACTTATAAGTTGAGCTTCCCCAATAAGGTTTTCTTTAGCCGCGCATTACGGTCAAAGGCCTATATCCCATTCTTTATGCAGTATTCAAAAGGGATACGTGTTGATCAGTGGGACTTAAAGCAAAACGCGCTAAAAAACATACCATTCTTTGTTCCTCCGAAGGAGGAGCAGGAAGCTATTGTTGAGTATCTCGATAAGGTGACTGCCGATATAGACAAGGCTATTACTGCCAAGGAGCGTATTATTGCCTCGCTTGAAGAGCGTCGAAAGATTATCATAACCCATGCCGTAACTCGCGGCATAAGTTCCGATACGCCGCTCAAAGACTCCGGCATCGACTGGCTCGGTGAGATTCCTGCACATTGGGAGACATACCCAGTTCGTCATTTCTTTGACTTTAGAAACGGATATACGCCTTCTAAGGTTAATACTTCATTCTGGACCAACGGCACTATCCCATGGTTTAGAATGGAAGATATAAGAAAATCAGGTCGTTTTCTTAATAAAGCGATTCAGTACGTCACGCCATCTGCCTTAAATAATGGAGGACCCTTTGAAGAAGGGTCATATATCCTTGCGATATGCACGGCGTCCATTGGCGAACACGCAATGTTAATTGCTGATTCGCTTGCGAATCAGCGATTTGCGAATCTAAAGATTCGCAAATCGCTGTCCGCCAGGGCGGACTCGATGTTCATTTTTTACTATATGTACGTCTTGGGGCGATTCTGTAAAGATACTGCTAATACCACTACATTTCAGTATGCAGATATGACTCAAGTAAAAAATTTCATCGTGCCGTTACCACCTATTGAGGAACAGCAAGACATAGTGAAATATTTGGAATATAATACAAGAGGTATTGACACTGCGATCACTCAGCAAAAGAAACTCATTGAGTTGCTTCGTGAGAGGAAGAATATTATTATCAACGAAACGGTAACTGGAAAGGTAAAAGTTATATGACACAGACATCAATGCTTGAAGTTGAGTTGGAACGCCTAATTGAGCGTCGACTCACGGGTACAACGCTTGAAGACCGTCGGGCAGCTATTGACAGTGAAGTAGCAGAGCCGCTTGTACCATACGGAGAATACAATGGTTTCCTCCCAGGAGAATCTGAGGAGATGGACCGTGACAAGGCTATCAATACAACCCGTCTGTGGTCGTTCTTAAACAAAACGCAAAAGGATATTCTCGATCAGTGGCGCGGTCGTGGCGACTTGAAGACTGCCGTTGAGAAAGAGATTGACCGAAAACTCAATAACAAGGGTATTCTCGACACTCTGCGTCAGAAACTCGAAGTCGATAATATCGAGCTGACACTATATTACCCGAAACCTTCTCCAAGCGATAGCCAGCAGAGCCATCAGGATTTTGAAGCCAATGAGTGGTCGGTAACCCGACAGCAAAGATATAGCAAGCTACATCCCGGTAATGAGATCGACATGGTAATCTTCATTAACGGTTTGCCGTTGTTTACAATCGAGCTTAAAAATCCGGCTACGCATCAGACCGCTCGATATGACGGGCAAAAGCAATATCGTGAAGATAGAGATCCACGCGATACATTGCTGAAATTTGCCCGTTGTCTCGCCCATTTCACTCTTGACAAAGATGAAGTGTTCTTCACCACCCGACTGGAGGGAAAGAATACTTTCTTCATGCCATTCAATAAGGGGCTTCCCAATGGTCAGGGTGCAGGAAATCCTATCAACCCCAACGGACATAAGACCGCATATTTCTGGGAGAAGATTCTGACTCCCGACACTCTTGCCGACATTATACAAAACTTTGCCCTCGTGGATTATGGCGAAGCAAAGAAGCATAAGAAAGTACCCCATCTGCTGAAGAATGCGAAAGGGCTAATCTTTCCTCGTTACCACCAACTCGACGTTGTAAACAGATTGAGCGAAGATGTAACTACAAAGGGTGTGGGCGGAAAGTATCTCATTCAGCACTCTGCCGGCTCGGGTAAGTCCAACTCAATAACATGGCTGGCTTTTGACCTTATCAAAGCCTGTCCGCAGACTATGGATGCCAACCGTGCGGAAGCTCTTGACAAGCAGCTTTTTCAATCTGTGATTATTGTAACTGATCGCCGGGTGCTCGACAGTCAGATTTTCTACAACGTATGGGCTTTTGCCAAAAGCGACAAGATTATAGCCCATGCCGACAACAGTGAGCAGTTGCGTAAAGCCATCGAGGGAGGTAAACGAATTATCATTACGACGATTCAGAAGTTCCCTTATATCTGTGGCACCATCGCTGATATGAGCAACCGGAACTTTGCAGTTATCATAGACGAGGCTCACAGCAGTCAGAGTGGTATCGCCGCCGACAAGCTGAACGCTACTACATATCGCGACAGGGATGCTGAGACCGAGGATACCGATTCTATCATAGAGAAACTTATTGCAGAGCGAAAAATGAGTCCGAATACCTCATATTTTGCGTTTACGGCAACTCCGAAACCTAACACCCTTGAACGTTTCGGTATTGAGAATGCCAACGGTGGTTATGACCCGTTCCATCTCTATTCGATGAAACAGGCTATTGAAGAAGGCTTTATTCTTGATGTGCTTTCTAACTACACTACCTATACAAGTTATTATGAGCTTGCCAAGTCTATCGAAGATAATCCGGAATATGACGAGACAAAGGCTCAGAAAAGACTGCGTAGGAAAGTTGAGCGCGAACCACAGACGATCCGTGAGAAATCTGACGTTATTATCAATCACTTTGATGCCAAGATATTCCGTGCCCGTCGTCTGAAAGGTCAGGCTAAGGCTATGGTAGTCACACGCGACATTGAGTGCGCAATCCGTTACTATAAGGCTATCAGCGAAATTATCGAGGCTCAGAGATTACCATACAAGGCGATCATCGCCTTTTCTGGCGAAAAGACTGTTGACGGCATAGCCTATACAGAATCAGGCATGAACGGTTTTCCTGATACTCAGACTCCGGATAAACTTGACACCAATGAATACCAGATACTCGTTGTCGCCAATAAGTATCTGACCGGCTTTGACCAGGAGAAACTATGTGCAATGTATATTGATAAACCACTTGATGGAGTTCTTGCTGTTCAGGCTCTTTCTCGTCTTAACCGTATATCGCCCAAATTAGGTAAGACCACCGATGACCTCGCAGTTCTCGACTTCTATAACAAGATAGAAGAAATGAAGAATGCGTTTGACCCGTTCTTCACCTGTACCTCCCTCTCAGAACCTACCAATATCAATGTGCTACACGACCTTCGTGCAGCGATTCTTGATGCCGGAGTGTTTACCGAGGAAGATGAGGTTAATAAGTTTAACGACCTCTTTCAGCGTGGAGCCGAGGCACACGAGCTGTCACCGATACTTGACCAGTGCGTAGAGCGTTTTGAGAATGAAATAGAATGGGACGAGAACGGCAAACCTGACTTCAAAATCAAATGCAAGCAGTTTGTCAAGGTTTATTCGAGAGTTGCTGCCATCATGCCGTTTGAGAATATTAAGTGGGAGAAACTTTACTGGTTCTTGCGTCAACTAATTCCATTGCTCAAAGTAACAGTTCCCAACGATGACCTCAGCGGACTTATGGAGAGCGTTGACATGAATACCTACGCACTACGACGCACTGCCACGAATGAGAAGATAGAACTTGATGCAGCCGGAACTATCCTTGACCCTAATTCACCGAATATGGCAGGAGCCGGAACTGATGACCCAATAAGGTCGCAGCTCGACACCATCATCGCTAATTTCAATGAACGATGGTTCAGCGGATGGGATGCCCCGGCTGATGAACGTCGGGTGAAGATGTATCGTGTAGCCCGCGAAATTGTCAATACTCCCCAATATCAGAATCAGATAGTGGGGAATCCTGACCGCGACGAAGCCGATGCTGCTTTCAATCGTATTGTTGATACGGTTATGCGGCGTATGCGTCGCAGTGATGACTCCCTATATCGCGAGTACAATCAGAACGAAGGTTTTCAAGGTAACTTCCGGAATCTTCTCAGGCAGATTATCGAAGATCAAGATTACCGTGAAATTGTAGATAATACAACTTCGAATGAGGGAGAATAATCGAAACTGAGTAATTATATACGTATTACAACTGTTGATTATGAAATGCTTATCGATTAAACAACCCTGGGCCCAATATATAGCCGCAGGAATAAAAGATATAGAAAACCGTTCGTGGGGACTCAAAAACTTTCCGCAGCGAATTCTGATCCATACCGGAAAGAAGAAAGATATTCAGTCAGTATATGACTTACCACTCCTTTATCAGCTCATCATAGAGAATGCCGAAAAAATGGGAATTGTTCCATTCTTAGATGATATGCCGACAGGCGCCATCATTGGTGTAGTTGATATAGTTGGCTGTTCAATTAATGATGTGGAGAGATCTGATTGGGCTGGATTTTCCGACGATCCGAAACACCCCGTCTATAACCTGCATCTTGCAAAAGCGCGTTTGTTCAAAGAGCCTATAACTGATGTAAAGGGAAAGCAAGGTATCTTCGAATATGAGGCGTTAAATGAAGATAATCTTCCTGAATGCGTAGATATTCCTGCCATTAGACGAGATGGTGATGAGTTGTTCATTCCTCTGGATTCGGAAGAATTGGAGGACTATTCAGATATGATTGGCGAAGAACTTACGTTTGATTACAATCTGCTGAACAGTAATCTTAATCTATTCGCTCATTTTGTTGATGATGAATTACAACCCTTATCTACCAAACAAATCACTTTTTTCAACGGTAAAAAATCCTTGAAGTGCAAGGTCGTTAATTCAGAAGTGACTTTCATTTCTGATGAAAACGGTGAGGATATAGAGTTCAGCAACCCAGCCGGTGACATCCTATCGCTCGTAAAGATCTTTTACAACATAAGGCCGATAAGTTACCAATCATAAGTATATTTTGAATAGAAATCATGGCTAAAGAAAAGGAAAATAATATAGGTATCGTCTATGTCTTATCAAATCGTGCAATGCCCGGTTTGGTGAAGATTGGCATGACAACACGACCGGAGCTTGATTCCCGGCTCAAAGAACTATACACCACAGGCGTACCTGTACCGTTTGATGTCGAGTATGCTTGTGAGGTCAAGTCGTGTAACTGCGCGAAATTGGAGAAAGCCCTTCACAAGGCATTTGAGCCGAACAGACTTAATGCTAATCGCGAGTTCTTTCAGATCAAGAAAGAACAGGCCATAGCAATCTTGGAAATCTTCAACGAAAGAGATGTTACGACTGAAGTAAGTGATGAGATGAACAATGATCTCAATGCTGATGATATTGCATCAAAGAGCAAAGCGACCAAACATCGTCCTCCGCTTAATTTCAATCAAATGGGAATTCCTGTTGGCAGCATACTGACATACAATGCTGACCCCTCTGTATCGGTTACGGTGATTGGTGACAAAAAGGTTGAATATCTCGGTGAAGAAACTTCTCTTACAGCCGTGACAACTAAGTTGCTAAACTCCAAATATGGCGTGCAACCGACTCCACGCTGGAATTATAACGGAAGCAACCTTCAAGACATCTACGACGCGACCTATCCAATAGAAGAATAATATGAATATATCTCCTTTCCAATCCAACGGCAAATACGGATATAAAGAAGGCTATGCAATTGTAATACCTCCACAATATGAAGCTGCAGGTTATTTCCACGAAGGGTATGCAGTTGTCGTATTGAATAATAAGTTTGGCATCATAGATGTCAAGGGTAATTTTATTGTTGATAATAAATATGATGATTTATGTCACTTATTTTCTAATTATTATGTTGCTCGCATCAATGAAGGTAACAACTGGTATTGTGGAGTTATTAACACCGAGGGAAATGTTATAATAGATTTTAGTTTTAAGAGCATTCAATCAGAATCAGATAGGTATTTTCTTTGTTATAAAGAAGCTGTAGAGATCAAAGAAAATATCAAGTATCTCTCTATACATGGACGTTATTCATATAAGGATCAAATTGGTTGTAACTGGTATAATTTGGATGGTAAATTCATTACTTCACTTACAGTTGATTTTCACTCTAAAGATTATGTCATTGTGAAGAATGAAGAAGGTAAATTCGGGTTGTTAAAATCTGACGGTACGATTCTTATTAATCCAAAATATCCGAATTTACAATATTGTATTGACAATATATTTCTTGTGACCTCTGAATCAAGTGAAATGCCTAAAGATTTAATTATCAAAGATTCAGATAAAATAGTGTTGGAGTCTACCAAAAATATTCAATATGAAGATGGGTTCTTTAAAGTTGAGCATACTGGAAAAGAAATTGAATGGTATTCTATTGAGGGTAAACATGTCTACACGGGTGAGGCCACTCCTTTGAATAGCAATTATTTAAGGATATGTAAAAATGACAGGTACGGTATTCTGGATCAAAACGGGCATAGAATTATCAATTTCTTGTATGATGAAATTGTTTATGTTACATCTTTCTTTGCGGTTAGACGAGGTGATAAACTTGGATTTATAGGACAGACAGGAGAAGTTATTGTAGATGCTGTTTATAAAACTATTGAAAGCGTTTGTATAGATAATAATCCAATATACATAGGAAATGAAGATTCATTAAAACGCTGGGCTGGCTTTGACACATATAAATATGCGGGCTACTGTAAAAAATACTGCTTTGACACTGAAGGACACCTGGATTATCGAGGTAATAAATATGATTCTTTGGTTCGGGAAGTCGTATCTATTGATGACAAAAGTAATTATAATAAGAGTAATAGAATCAAAAAGGTTGGAAAATGCCTTAATGACTCTATGGCTGTAAGTAATTACAAAAAGAGTATTATTAAAGTTTCTGGTGAATTTGACCTTAACGCCACTCTTATCTTAGACGACGGCGACTCTCAAGAATTATTCACATTATCAGATGGTATTATTAATAATAGTAGGTTTGATAAGATTGAACAGATAACTCCTATATGCTTTGTTGTGAGGGTCAATGATAAGTATGGTGTTTTTAGGCTTGACGAAAGGGCTGTTATTATTCCTATCAAATATGATCGGATTTTATTTTTTGGAGGTCATACAGTGCTTTTACATCAAAAAGGATTATGGGGTGCTAATTCTTTGATATTACAAAAGAATCTCTTATATGCGGCATTAAAAGTTGATATCCCAGTAGAAAATAGGGAAATTTGCATACTTGATGAATTGCAGTACCTTTTCTGTGTCAAGAGATCTTATAGAAATTTTCATAACGAAGATATTGAATATTATACTATTGTTGACAATCACGGTGTTGAAGTTGATAACCTCAAGAAATTACATCTGGAGGAACCACTTAAAAGGTATGATAAACATCATTATCTCACTAAGAGTAACGGAAAATTTGGATTCGTTTCTGAAATAGGCTATGTAAGTATCCCATTTATCTTCGATGAAATTATTCCAATGAAAACAGGAAACTTCAATGTACGGATTGGGGATGCTTGGGGCGTAATAGATATTAATGGACGAGAATTGGTAAGGGTAAAATATGATAGACCAATGCCAATATATATTGCTGCGCCTAAAAATACTTTTTTTGCCTATGATGATTTAAAAGATCAAGAAGACCCCTTCCGTAATTCGGAAAAACACAATGGTAAATATATAGTTCGTGATGCCTATTCCGGTTATTGCGGTTGTATCAATAATGCTGGAACGGAAATTATTCCAACGGTTTATGAACATCTTATGTTTGAGAAATCAGATACTCTTACTGAAGCAAATGAGACTATATTTTTCTTTGGTTATGGAGGATATGAAAACGAATATAGCTGTACATTCTTTTCAGACATAGAGGGTGCAACTTGGGGTTGTATGGATCAGAATGGGATGATTATAATAGACCCAAAATATGATTGTTTTAAAGTTGGCGACCATTTTATTTTGGCTGGAAGAGACGGATCATTTCTAAGCGATGAAGATGGTAATGATTATACGCGATCCGACAAATACAGTGGAGTTTATGATCTATATTCACTTAATGGAGAATTAATAATAGGGGGATTCAGAGAGGTGATATATGATGAAAAGAATAAAATTCTTGCTTTATTTTTCGGAGGTCAATGGGATAGATATTGTTCTTATGAAGATGATTGGAACAATATCCATCATTATAGCTATACTTTTAAATATGGTAATGATTTATGGTTGATAATAGATGAGAACCTCAATACAATCCAGCGCAATGAAGATGGGAATCCATATTCATTTAACAAGGGATTTATTGGGAAAGTCGAAACTAAGAATGAAGATAAAAAGAAAAAGCATATATACAATATGCCAATACGCTTAATGGCAAAAGGATTTAGCCATTTTGGTGATAACTGTGCATTTATCAAAGAAAATAATGATGAAGAAAGTAAAATTGCAGCCTTGGATTATAAAACTGGAATAAGTACCCCATTCTATGATTCAATAAAGCAGCTTAATGATACGCTGTTTTTCATTGCCGAAGATAGGAAAGTTGGAATCCGTACTTTGACTGAAGTTGTGTTGCAACTAGATTATTATCTTTTCACTATACCTATCAATGGTTATTTCTTTGCAGCCAAAATTTATGATAATGATCATTCTACAGTTGAATTGTTCCACATAAACAATTTGGAAAATCCCATATGTATTTCTATAAATAAAATTGAAACTTCTGCCCTTATAAATGACATCGGCTTTGGTCGTCTAAAAATGATATTTGATGGCGGTAATGAATTACGCCATATGAAAATTGCACGTAAAGAGCTATTTTCAAAAGACTTTTTAGATATGATCCATCCAGAAGAGTCACATTACTTCTCTAAGAAATGGGAGGATCATTATTTCTTTTCTACAGAATATGGAATAGGATATGACTATAAAGATGATAACGATTCCTATGACGATCATGATTATATGAGAGATTCATGGGATGCCATGACCGACGGCATGTATGGAGACATGCCTGAAGGATTTGACGGAGACTTCGGATTTTTGGGACGTTAAATTTCATAGATATGAAACTTACTATACAACATGACTTACCTCAATCAAGCCTAACCGACCTTATCGTATCCTTTGCGAAGCATTTTGTAGAGCCCGATTTCGTTGCCTTACGTGATATCGTATCTAAAGACGTGTCTATTGTTTTATATGAGAAAGAGTCAAGATACGGAATCGAGGCAGTATTAGAATATTTCGAGGATTGGCAGATTCGGGTTGGAGACACGTTTGATTGTGAAGTCAGATGGTCGGCACAGTTCTCCCAGCCTGAAATCTATTTTACTTCTGACAAAATCAATCAGGCTTATATCTTAGACATTCAAGATTCAAAGATTAGGAGAATTTTGTTAACTCCGAGGAGCTTTTCAAAGATAGGTTTTTCTATCGATGAAATTCCTTATAATGTCGGTTTTATAGAGGCCAATGCTCCAAAAGAAATAGAACCAATCGCGAACCATTATTTCTGTCCAATCTGCGGTAAGAACAGTGAACAACTTGAATGGAGAACCGGAATCATCTTCAAGGATGGTCCGGGCTGGGGCAAGAAGACCGGTCTAATGATTAATGCTTCGATATGTCGTGAATGCAATACTGTTTGTGAGGTGAGTCCAGATAGATCGGTGAAGCATATTCTCAGCATGACCCTTGAACAACAGCGTAAAGCCGATGAAGGCATGACTGCGGAAGAACTATCACACTATGTTGGCAACACTATGGGAAATAAAAAAACATTGTCTGTGACCACACTTGATTCTCATACCAATGAACTGTCTAAGATTGGAATGTCTTTTCATTCTGTTTTGAATAAAGCTGTTAAGGATCACTCCTCTAAAGATGTGTTTCGTTTCTTAGATAAGTTGTCGTTTAACAATAAACTTCCTAATAAAGACTCCGAAATAAAGCTTCACGTTGCCTCGCATGATGTAAACTCCATGGGTGACGAGTCCTATTTTTACATCGGTGACGAACCTAATATAGATAACGAATTGCACAAGAAACTGTATGCTGATCCATCAGTAGACGCAGCGTGGCAGATTTATCTTTTATTCACGTCATCCACTGTTATGCCTGTTTTCTGGCATGGTGGTTATATAGTCCGTGATTATATTTTCGACGAAGCCACTATCAACAGCATAGAGGCTGGATTTGATGGTGAGAAACCATTGGAATGCTTCGATTTAAGAGGTCTATCAAAAGCAAATTTACTACTTCCGGAAGTTCTAATGTCTGCCGATGGACGAACAGCCGATGTATATTGTACCTATTGGAACGATTGGGGAGGTTTGATGCGCGATCACGTTCAGATATTGTTCCTAAAAAATGGCAAAGTGAGACTGACTCAGATAGAACCTCTGATATTATTTGAGTACGACTGTGGAATTTTATTCTAAACAATAGAAAGTAATGAGAATATTAAGTTGGAATGTGAACGGAGTACAAGCGCGACTAGAGGCTATAAATCGGTTGGTTGCTGAGTTAGTGCCTGATTTGATGTGCTATCAGAAAGTCCGGAAGAAAGGTGCTTTTCTGACACAGATTCCCGGCTATATGGGTTGGCTTGGAATTATTGATGAAGGCCTTTTCGGTGGCGTAAGCTCATATATCAAGGCTGGTTTCACGTTTGACTTCGAAGCTCAGCGGAATGATATGCCGGAATGGTTGATGGAAACAGGATGCCTGAATGTGA
>CAMWMD010000055.1 GCA_947175265.1 uncultured Porphyromonadaceae bacterium
AATAACCTAAACAAAAAAACCTCGAGCCTTGAGCCTTGAGCCTCGAGCCTAAAAAAGAAAACTAAATGGCAGGAGGAGGAAATAATGTAGCGAGAATGTCGCCACGCCAGAGGATGATAAACCTTATGTATATCGTCCTCACGGCTATGCTTGCCCTCAACGTATCAAGCGATGTGCTGAACGGGTTCAATCAGGTGCACGACGGACTCCAGACCACCAATCACAATACTCGCACACGTAACGAGGTGCAACTGAAGTTCCTGCAAGACCTTTACGAGAAAAATCCCGCGAAGACTGCCCCCTGGTATGAGAAAGGCATGAGCCTTGACAAGGTCGCCGCCGATCTTTGCCTCTCCATCGACTCCCTCAAGAAAGAGATTGCAGTCCGTGCCGATGGCGAGGAGGGCAATCCCGATGAGATCATAAACCTCGACGACCTTGAGGCAGCTTCCGTAACCATGCTCAACCCCGCCTCTTCCAAAGGGCGCAAACTGCGCGAGCGCATTGTCTCTTTCAAGGAATTCATTGCCCCCCTTATCGCGGATTCCGCAAAAAGGGAGGCGGCCCTGCGTCTCCTTTCCACCGACGTGAAACCCACCCCGGGTTCCGTCATACCTCTATCCTGGGAGGAGAAGATGTTTGACAACATGCCGGCTGTCGCTGCCGTCACTCTACTCACCAAACTACAGAACGATATACGCCAGGCGCAGGGTGAGGCCCTGGCAAGCCTCATCACGAACGTCGATATAGGAGATGTCCGCGTCAACGAACTCAACGCATACGTCATACCAAATTCCAACATGGTCATGAGGGGCGGCAGATATTCAGCCGACATTGTCCTCGCTGCCATTGACACGACTCAGCGTCCCGCCGTGTTCGTGAATGGCTCAAGACTCGCCAACGATAACGGGCATCTTGAACTCACAGCCGGCTCTGTCGGAAATCACGAGTATTCCGGTTATATTGAGGTCACACGGGGCGATGGCTCCATCGACCGCCGTCCGTTCCGCTCATCATATACGGTGATTGAGCCGATGGCTACAATTTCCCCGACAATGATGAATGTGCTCTACGCCGGAATTGCCAATCCGATAAGCATATCCGTGCCGGGTGTCCCCATGAATGCCGTGCAGGCTACCATGACAAACGGAACCCTCACCCGCAATGGCGACACATGGACCGCACATCCCGGAAAGATAGGCTCCGAAGCCGTAGTGACCGTGACGGCATCCATCGACGGTCGTTCGCAGACGGTCGGCTCAATGACTTTCCGTGTACGCAAACTCCCCGACCCCTCCCCCTACATCGCAATGAAGGATGCTCAGGGCAACACCGTGCATTACAAGGGAGCCCCGAAAAGGATTTCAAAAGCCGCACTTATGGCTGCCGACGGACTGGGCGCCGCCATTGACGACGATATCCTGAACGTATCCTATTCGGTGGTTTCTTTCTCAACGGTATTCTATGATTCTATGGGCAACGCCATACCGGAAGTCTCCTCCGGAGCATCCTTCTCCCCCCGTCAGAAGGAGCAGTTCAAGCGTCTCAAACCGGGTAAAAGTTTCTTCATATCTAATGTGAAGGCAAAAGGTCCCGACGGAATCACACGCGATATTCCCCCTATGGAGGTGTCGCTCAACTAACGACCATACAACCAAAATAAGACTCTCGACCAATGATTAAGAGAATATTTATGATATCCCTCCTCTCCGCTTTCATCCTCCCGCTGTTCGCCCAGGTGGAGAATGCCGGCGGTGTGCGCCGTCGTTCTGAAAAAGACTCCCGCCAGAATCAGGCCTCACAAGGAGTCACCGACAGGATGCAGTCGCTATTTCAGGAAAACGGGGCTCATGATGCCGACATAGAGTATATGCGCCAGATCTACCGCCAGCTCGACCTGACGAAACCTCAGAACTCCCCCCTCTATTTCCCCGAGGATATCATCGACGGAAACGAAAATCTTTTCCGCATAATCCTCCGTCTCGTCGTCGACGGCAAGATTCCCGCTTACGAGTATCTCGACGGCAGGGAGATATTCTCCGACCAATACCGCGTGAATGTCGGAGATATGCTCGAGAGATTCGATATTTACGCCCAAGAGGGGAAAGGCTCCACCGAAAAGAATCCGAAATTCATAATCGAGGAAGCCGACGTGCCCACAGGGCAGGTGCTCAATTACTACATCATCGAGAAGTGGGAGTTTGACCGCCGCTCAAACGCCATGAAGACGTATGTCGAGGCAATATGCCCCGTGCTAAACCGTTCCGCCGATTTCGGCGGCGAATCACGCTACCCGATGTTCTGGGTCAAGTATGACGCGCTCCGCCCACACCTTGCCCGCCAGTTCACATTCCTCTCCGACGACAACAACCTCGAACGCTACTCCCTCGATGATTTCTTCACCCTCGGCCTCTACGACGGGGAGATATACAAAACCAAAAATCTCCGCAATCTCTCCCTCGCACAGATGTTCCCCGATGAAGACGACCGAAAACGAGCACAAGACAGCATCGACAACCGTCTCCGCTCTTACGGCAAAGACCTCTGGGTACCCACCCGCGAGGAATACCTCGCCATGCGCGAGAAAGAGGATGCCGCAGCAGCCGACAAAGAGAAAGCACTCGCTGCCGCCGACGAGATTCCCGAGCGCACCGTAGTCGACGCCTCCGAACCCACCGAAGAGAAACAATCAGGAGCATCCGTACGCTCCCGCAAACGTTCATCCACAAAGAAATCATCCGCGCCGGCCTCCGCCAAGAAGAAATCCTCCTCCAAGAAACCAAAGGTGAGTCAATCCTCCTCCGGCTCCAACACCGCCGCCGCCAAATCAGTCCGCCGCCGCAAACGCTAACCGAGCCTAAAGCCTAATGCCTACCCCCCCCCTCTCAATCGTCATCCCGGTCAAAAACCGCCCACAACTGATCGCACGCTGCCTCGACAGCGTGCGCAGTCAGTCATACCGCCCCATACGCATAATCGTGGTCGACAACGCCTCAACCGACAACACACGCGAAATCGTCGAAGCCTGGCGCGAAAAAAACTCCACCCCCGAACTATCCCTACTCCTCCTCTCGGAAGAGAAACCCGGTGCCGCAGCAGCACGAAACCGGGGCCTTGAAGCCGTTGACACCACAAGGATGATGTTTTTCGACTCCGACGACCGAATGCTTCCCGAACTCGCCATAACCGTAATGGAAGAATTCGACCGTCACCCCGACCTCGACCTAATCTACTGGCGCACAGCCTTCGTAAACGAACGCGAGGAAGTGATTCCACGACGTTTCGCACGAATGAACCTCATAAAACGCCACCTATACAACACCGTCCTCTCCACACAATCATACGCCATCCGCACCGACTTCATCCGACGCATCGGAGCCTGGGACGAATCACTCACCTGCTGGGACGACTGGGAACTCGGCTTACGTATCCTCACCGCACGACCCAACATGAAAGGGATATTCCGCACACTCGTACACGTATATCCGCAACCCGAATCGATCACCGGCACCGAATTCCACTCCCGCGCCGGAATTTGGGAAAAAGCCATTGAGAAAATGGAACGCCACGCCTCCACACTCCCCGAACCCCTCCGCACACGCATCCTACGCATGCTCCTCTACCGCCGTGTCAACCTCGCCGCCCTCTACGCAGCCGAAGGATACCCCGAACTTGCATCCCCTCTCCTCAAAATGATAGAGAGTCCGCAAAGTGAATTCCTCGAGCCTCAAGCCTCGCGCCTCGAGCCTAATAAATACGACCGCCTCCGTCTCCGACTCATCTACCACTACACCCGTCTCGGTGGCCGCGCAGCCTACCTCCTCTGGGATTAATCCCTATTTATCCCCCACTAAGGGAGTATTTTGCCAAAAAAGTTCCCTTAGTAAGGGAAAAATTTTCCGAAATTCATCCTTTACTAAGGGATGAATTTATTTTTTTATTGCATCTCACCGGAAAACTATGGTTTGCGCCCTAAAAAACAAAAAAAGTTGTTTACCTTTCCCTCCCTGCCGGTATTCTAAGATAAATAAACTAAAAAACAAACACATTATGCACTACGACTACTACGACGACGAATACTCCGGCACCTACGCCCACGACATCGAAGGCTACACCGACGAAGAAATCGACAACATCTTCGACGGCGACCCAGAAGCCTACTGGAACATCGACTGACGATGTACCATCTATTTTATCCAACCCGCAGTAATTTTTTCATCTAAAAGTTGTTTCAGATAAAAATAATTACTAAATTTGCTCACTCCTACCGCTATTCAGAAGCCCCGGTAAGGGATGGGTAGAGGTTGGATACATACATAAAAGCGTTTATCCGCGCGAACTCTTGACTTTCTGAAATTCTCGCAAAATTTCTTTTTTCCTGTCAAGACTTGTGCAACGGTAGATGCCCTGGTTATGTAATAATAGCCTAAGGTTGATGTCTCGAGAGAGAGGTCACCCTTATGGCATTACTACATATAGGCGTGGGCTTCTGAGTTGCCATCTGACAGGAAAGGGCAATGCGAGAAGCCTCAGAAAGCAGATGGCAACAGATACAGATTCCTACGCTTTTCTTTTTTTTTAACCTAACGCCAACGAGAGGATGACCACGGCACTATTTACTTACCAACATCAATGAGCCAAAAACATTTATTTTTAAGGTTACATATATTATTTTTTATTCACATCAATCATTTTATTTCTCACTATTAAAGTAGGTATGAGCAATGGCTATTTATGAAAATTAAAATTACCATCATTTTGCTAACGACTAATGGATTATATACCATTTGATGACACTACATATCATCAATCTCCTATAAAATATCTTTTTAATCCTTTAATGAGAATGGAATACTCACTTATAGCTAACTCTGGCATACAGTTGTTTACCTTTCGCTTGAGGATAAACACTCAGGACCGCTTCAAACAGTGGTTCCATGAGTGGTATGATACTGAAAGTGGCGAATGGAAACTTGAGCTTGTTCATGAGGTAAACACAGAAGATTGCACCGTCTACTACAAAAAGGCCGATCTACTAAAAAACGGGTACTTGTCAAATCCGGATACAGAGCTGGATACCGATGAGTTGAAACACGATGGCATAATGCCTTTGAAAATCGATGATGATCTATGTGCCGGTGTAAAAGGAGAAATATATAGCCTCACATTTGCTGACAGAGAGAACAAGTTGTTATCTTTTGAAAATGAATGGCTACCTGCGCCATATTTTTTCAAACGAACTGAAAGAAAGTTTAAGTTTGGACCATTGAACTGGACTCGGTTTAAACTGATCCCAGTAAAGGAGGAGAAAGGCCAGAAGATTTATGATGTAATTTTGGCATTTGATACGCATTCAACCTATGAAGACGATGCCAATAATGAAAATCCTGTTTTTCCCGATAAGTTTAGGAAAGATATTGATTTAGCTCTTTGCAATAATGAACTGTTTTTACTTGATTATTGCTCATCAGGACAAAACTGGAGTTATATCGATGAACGGCTTATGAATCTGGCTCATCCTGACATCACGAGAATTTCCCAATTAAGAGGGGCCAATATAAAGAAGATGAGCTACGCAGCTTCGTATATCTTCCTGATTGAATATTTGGCTAAAAATCAGTTATTCCCAACTGTTAAGATGTTCAAGGATATTGATGTCGAGGTAAGAGATGTTGACATGGTAATAGATATTGGCAACTCAAGAACCACCGCTCTATTAATTGAAGATAATACAACCTTCAATCAAGTTCGGCCGTTATCACTCATTGATTTTACGAATACTCTTTGTGAAACGGAGGATGGTGCTGTTGTTGTCCGTTCATATCATGAACCGTTTGATATGAGATTGGCATTTCGCAAAGTCGATTTTGGAGGTTTTGGTCATGTTGACAGCCGGCAATTCGTATATCCAAGTTTAGTACGTCTGGGACATGAAGCAAACTCATTAATTCATCAAGCTTCAAATCTTGAAAGTCGTTTGGATTCATTATCCACTTATTCAAGTCCCAAGAGATATCTTTGGGATTGGAGACCGAATAAAGAAGAATGGCAATTTCTTGTTTTGCCAGGTGAAAAGGATGAACATATTTTGAATCTTAATGGTATTACTTCTCAACTGAAAAGTGACGGTCAGGTAGATGTTAATGGAGAAGGAGGCCTTTCTTTCCATTATTCGCGTCGTTCTTTGATGACATTGTCTTTTCTTGAAATGTTGGTACAGGCACATAGCCAAATCAACAGTTTCAAGCATAGGTCTATCAAAGAAGGATTCGGATATCCGGAAATGCCGAGGAAAATCAAGCGCATTATCGTGACATGTCCAACCGCTATGTCGAAATTAGAACGGGAAGCATTGGTGAAATGTGCTCAAGACGCAGTAAGAATATTGTCAAAATTTAATGGCAAAGAAATATCCAAAAGAACCGATGTTGAAGTTGTTCCTTCTGTTAAATCCAGAAAGGACTCAGATGCAGAATGGTATTACGATGAGGCAACATGCTCTCAATTGGTTTATATGTATGGTGAAGTCGGACATAAATACAAGGGTTGTTGTGGAGAATTCTTCAATCTGTATGGCAAAATTGAAGAGGGTGAATCACAACATTCTCTTACCGTAGGTTCTTTGGATATTGGTGCAGGTACTTCTGACCTCATGATCAGTAAATATACTTATCATAAGGGAGACGTTACAACAATTACTCCGGAACCGCTGTTTTACGATAGTTTCTATTTTGCTGGCGATGATATGCTAAATGGCTTGATTAAGAATGTTATGCTTCTCAATGAGGATAGTGCATTTCGTCAATCATTGAAGAAACTTACGTCAACTCAATATCGTCAAGAGATAAAGAATTTCTTTGGACAAGACCATAATGGCCAGACTGTAGCAGATCGTATTTTAAGGAAAGATTTCAATATCCAGTATTCAGTGCCTTTAATGTGCTATTTTTTGGAATTATTAAAGACAAATCACAAAGACTGCATTGTAAGATACAATGACGTTTTTGCGGAATGTCCTCCTAATTCAAGCATTATAAGTGGCTTTATTGAAAAAACAGGAATCGATATTACCAAACTCGAATGGAAATTTAACAAAGAGTTTGTTTCTACTGTTGTTGAGAAAGAATTTGAGCCACTGTTAAAGAAAGTTGCGACCATAATGTATGCGTATGCCTGTGATATTGTACTATTGTCAGGCAGACCTGCGTCCCTTCCTGCAATTAGAGATATTTTCTTAAAATACTATGCAGTTGCGCCGAATAGATTGATTATGCTCAACAACTATTATGTTGGTGATTGGTATCCCTTTGACAATAATACTGGGTCTATTACTAATCCTAAAACAATAGTTGCAATGGGAGGCGTGATTGGGCACTATGCTTCGGAATTGTCAAACCTTAATAAATTTGTGATCAATCTTGACAAGCTAAAAGAATGTCTAAAATCAACGGTTAATTTTATTGAGGCGTCACGCGAAGGACAACCAATAGAATATTTTATCACTCCAGAACAAGCCCAAGGTGATTTGATGATAAGCAGCATACCGACATATCTGAATGTTAGACAAATTGGCTTAGATACGTATCCT
Source organism: uncultured Porphyromonadaceae bacterium (assembly GCA_947175265.1). Classification (GTDB taxonomy): domain Bacteria; phylum Bacteroidota; class Bacteroidia; order Bacteroidales; family Muribaculaceae; genus Lepagella. Next base: position 7,589 of record CAMWMD010000055.1, read on the forward strand.
TGTCGTGCTCTCTACACAATAGATTTTAATCGACACAAAATAGCAGATAGAATACGCAAAAAAGCACTGATAAACGACGGCATGACTTTAACTGATGCCAAAGTTCAATCATTGGTTAATGAACAAATTGACCAGCTAAAAAAACGTATGCCATTCAAACTGACAATCGTTCGCGATGTGGATGACAAAGAACTGCTAACTATTTCTTCAATACTTGACAAGGAAGATAAAGAAGTGGTTGATGGAAATGTAGAGATTCACATTCAGAGTTTGGGCGCAAATGAAAAATATTGGCTCGATTCCGGAGCATTCAATTTCTAAAACTATGATACGAGATATTGACAATCATATAAACATTATAAATGATTCCCTTGCTTGGGCAAAAGAGTTCGGCAAGGATTCATTCCCAACGGAGCAGTTCAAGGAGTATCGTAGAAAGCTGACAAAAATACGAAGAGCTTTGACGGGGAATTGCTCTGCCGCTGCCTATGGAGAAAGTCAAGTGGGTAAATCCTATTTGATGAGCAGTCTTCTATCCTCTTCTGAACACCCGTTTGTAATAGAAAATAATGGGAAAGAATATAGCTTTATTGATGAACTCAATCCTAGCGGTGGTAATAATGCCAAAATTGAATCGACGGGTGTTATCACTCGCTTCACTATAAGAAAAGGTGAAAGCCCAGCTCCGGATAAGATAAAAATTCTTAACCTATCCGTTGTGGATATAATCTTACTCTTGACGGATTCGTATTATAACGACATCAAGATTAATCTTGATACCACTTTATCGTTTGAAGCGATAAATCGTGAATTAGATAGCTTAACACCCCTTTGGGAAGGTAATCGCACACAACATACCATTATCTCTGAGGATGATATTCGCGACATTACCGATTACATTAAAGATGTAATCGGTAATAATGCCGCCGCAATTTATCAATCAAATTTTTGTAAAATAATTGCACCGGTAATACAATACGTTCAATACGACAAATGGATTGAAATTTTCAGCCTTCTTTGGAATAAGAATCCGGAGATAAATCGTCTTTTTGCAACGTTAATAAATTCATATAAAATACTCGATTTTCAACAAGAGGTATATGTTCCATTTGATGCTGTTCTCAGAACAAAGGGAACTTTGCTTAAAATCGAATGGTTAGATACTGTTTGTGGTGTTCAAATTGATACCGGTACTGATGATGTTTATACCGATGTTTACGATGCAATGGGACGTTTGTTAGCATCGAATTTTAACAAAGGGGAACTTTCTGCACTTATAGCTGAACTTACGTTTGAGTTGCCGGAATCATTATCTCACGATAGGAAGTTCTTAATGAATATGGATCTTTTGGATTTCCCGGGAGCTCGATCTCGCGAGAAATACAAAGAGAAGGAGATTTCCGCTGTTTTACCCAAGATGTTGCGTAGAGGTAAGGTCGCATATTTGTTTAACAAATATTCTCGTTCATTGCAAATTAGCAGTGTGCTCTTTTGCCATCATAATGATCAAAAAGCGGAGCCTACCATTGGCGAGACAATTAATAATTGGATAGAGGAAAATATCGGAGTAAATCCTGAAGAAAGAGCAAAAGTACTGCATCTAACTAATGGGATTGCACCCCTGTTCTTTGTTGCCACGAAGTTCAACATAGACCTTGAACGAACAAAGACAGATAAATCTGACAATTATGAGACTTTGGACAAACACTGGAATCGTTTTGACACAGTGTTTCCTGAGATTATCAAGCCTAATACTTGGCTTGATGAATGGACAGTCACAAATAATGGCTCAATTTCACCTTTCAAGAGCATTTACCCTCTAAGAGACTTTTTTTGGTCTGGGAAAAATGGTCTGTTTGATGGATATAGCGATGGTGAGATAAAATCACCTGAAACTTCCTTACACACTCACCTTGATTATCAGGACTATTTTGACAGACTAAAGGACAGTTTTTTAAGGCATAAGTTCGTGCGACAACATTTTACAGATCCTGAGAAAACATGGAATGAGGTGGCAACACTTAATAATGATGGCTCCAAAGCCATCATTCGAGATCTTGACTCTATCGCCACCGTTCTTGATAAAGCACGAAGAGAACGCTATCATGCTAAGTTGGAAAACTTAAAAAAAGAATTAATAAATGCTTTGCAAGTTTTTTATGAGCCAGAGGATACAGAATCAAAAAATAAAAAGGTTAGGCTGATAGCCGGCGACATAAGAAGATCACTGATGCAAACTGTGGCAACCAATCCTGCCGTGTTTGGACGTATTCTTGATAACCTTATGGTAAGTCCAGAGGCTCTTAGGAATATAGCATATGATATTATTGTATGCCATACAGATACGCCCAAAGACTTCAGCGCGATTAATTTTATTCGTGCCAGCGCAGGTATTGACATATCGGACTCAAGTGAGTCAAATATCGACAAGCTGCTTATGTATTATATACTCGAAACAGAAGAGGATCTGGTCGAATATCTAAAAGGTCAAGGCTTTGACTTAGAAGATGTCATTTCCAAGGAGACACTAACCCTGTCTACCATCGGTGATGTGATTACTAAACACATCATTGATTATTGGGTAGGACATCTTAATGCAACAGCACAATCTATTGTGAAAAGTCTTCCTCATGCAGATGAGGTAGTGTTTATGCTTGTGAATCTCTTCAAGAAATTAGACGTAAGAAAAGCTATCTCTGTTAAGATAACTCGATACACTGAAATTTTCTCTGAGAATGAACAGCCTAATGCGATAGGAGACTTCGCTGCACTTACCCTAAATAATTTTGTAAGCACAGTAGGTCGTCACTATATGTCTGACGATGAGATTGGGGAACTTAAAGTTAAGGCCAAGAATTGCAGATTGCCAGTTGATTTTTCTCCAACGGGCTGGAATAAAGTCCGCAAACCGCAGCCCTTGATTGAGACATTGAAAGTATTTGATGAATCAGCCTCTATTGTCAATCAAGGAAAGATAGATATATCTGTATTGCGTCAACTTCCATTTTGGAATAACTACCAAAGATGGGAAAACTTTGTGATTATAGGTTTGATATATTCATCAGACATTTCACATTGTGACCCTATTTGTAACGAGAGAGTAAAAGCACTAATTGAACGTTCAAAACCACTATATACTGCATCACATGGATAAACATACATTTATCGGTAAACGCAAAGTGGGTAGCACTGAAATCTGTGACTTTACAGATTATCAGGGCATCGGTCGTGATCCTCTTTATAAACGTTATGAGAGTGTTTTTAGCATTGTTAAGAAGGTAATATCTCCAGAATACGTTCATTTTTTTGCAGCGCCGGATTATTCTACAAAGGATGATGCGGTGAATTGGTATATTGATGAATGGATAGAAATCCCGGAAAAATTATCAAGTCTTTCTGAAGAGCGTAGAATAAAATACGAACGCATTAAGAATAAGACATTATCCCATTATAAGCAAACTCTAAATAATCTTGCCGGGGAAGAATTGCAAGTCATGGCTTGCGCTTTGCGGTACATAGATGATGACTTCATCTTCTGTTGTGATGACAAAGTATTTGTTGTCGCGTGGGGTATGACTCCCGATACTAGAAAACATATTAGCAAAGGCGAACTTGTTCATGAATCTCCATCAGTCACAAAATACAGATTATCATTTGATGTTGGTGAACATGGTACATTGACTTCAAAGTTAGATAAAAATATTACTCTTTCCGAAGGAACGGAAATAACAAATAACGATATACCAAAGGTAGAATGTGCTGAAGGTTATATCTTCAATGGGTGGAGTCCTAATCCCATAGGGCTAAAAGTTACAGCTGATATGGTATTTGTTGCTCAATATGCTGAGACAGCAATACCCCCTGTTACTCCCCCATCACCTCCGATTCCCCCCACCCCTCGAACCGCGATTTGCAGATTTAATGTTGGAAGTAATGGTATTTTACAGGGTAATAGTGAGATAACCAAAATTATTGGGAGTCGCATATTGGCTTCTGAAATCCCCTCTGTATCTCCGAAAAAGGGATATATATTTAAGGGATGGGATATAAATCCAATAGACTCCTTAGTTAAGGGAGATACAGTCTTTAATGCCATTTACGAGCATAAGTTGCCATGGTATAAGAAAATATGGTTTTGGTTAACTGGTGGCGGATGTCTTAAATGGCTCTTGTGGGCACTTTTGGCTTTATTACTCTTGTTGCTGTTTTCATGGCTTTTAAAGGACTGTCACGGATGCACACGTTCAGTAAACGGAGTCGTTGAACCAGACAGAATTGTAACGTCAGCTGGTGATACAATTGACAATAACGGAGTAGCAAAACCTATTGACTTGCATAATGGCAATCTTCCGAATGAGCAATCCATTGTTGCGCCAATTAGGAATGAAAATGGCGAACTCCCTCTGATAGAAAGAGAACCGGGTGTCCCTCCTGTTATTGCAAACCGTCTTTTTCTATTTCTTGAAAGCGAAGATGATAATGTTGATGCACTTGCATCAGATTTCAAGAAAGCCTATCCGGGTGAGCAATATCAAATTATAGGATTCGACCGAGATGTTAAATCACTCCTCGTTCAAATTCCGGAGGATGAACGTGATGAGATACGTAGAACCATCAACGCCAGAATTCCTAATCATCATTTCATTGTGTTTGATGAGGAAATTTACGAATTGAATGGACATATTAGCACTACATCTGCATCTTCTCCGGGATGGCATCTCAATGCAGTAAAAGTTAAAGATGGCTGGAAAATTACAAAAGGCAGTCCAAATGTTACTGTTGCAGTTGTTGATGATGGGATTGATGCATCTCACCCTATGTTCAAAGATCGTATTGTTAATGCGTATAATGTCTTTACACAAGATAGTAAATTAAGTAGAGGTGAAGGGCATGGCACGCACACTGCAGGATTGGCCGTAGGTTCTCTCGATTATCAAAATCAGGGAGCTGCTGGAATTGCCCCTGATTGTATGCTTATGCCCGTACAGGTTATAGATAACAATATGTGCCCTCTGTCTGCATTGGTAAGTGGCATTATGTATTCTGTTCATAAAGGTGCTGATGTAGTGAATATCTCGATTAGTCCTTCATTTCAAGGTCTAAATCAACTTCCTGTAGAATTGCAGAATCAGATAGCACAGACACAGTTCAAAAACGTTGAAAAACTCTGGAATCGCGTATGTAAAATTGCAGCGAATAAGAAGACTATATTGGTATTTGCCGCAGGGAACGATGACATTCTTTCAAGCATCCCTCCAGAAAATCGCTCGGCAGTTGCAATTACAGTTGGAGCGGTAGATCAAAAGTTATACCCAACTGATTTTACTAATTACGGTCCGTGTACCGACATATCTGCTCCGGGAAAAGAAATCTATTCTTCTTTCCCGATAAAAGATTTCAGGAGTTGTGACGGGACTAGTATGGCTGCTCCCATAGTGTCTGGAACAGTTGCTCTTATGAAATCATTAAAGAAAGATTTATCGGTTGAGCAAGCCCGGAATGTCCTGTATAAAACAGGTTGCGATGTATATGGGAATATGCCACCTATGGTACAGGTGAATCTCGCCCTTGATGCTGTTAAACGAGGAGATTTCAGTTCGCCTACTCCAAGAGATATGCGACCGGTACCAGAAGCATCTATTAATGCGTCTAACGGTGTTCCTCCTGCGTCTTGGATTGATGGAGCTACCCCTATATCAGGGATAGTTATTGATACTCCAGGGAATGAAACTCCGATTGTGTCGCCAGATGGTGGTAATAATTTGACACCTCCTGTCACAGAGAACGAAAGCGATTATGATGCAATTCGACGATTGATTGCGATATATAAACAGAAAATTACAGAACTGGAAGGTCAACTTCCCGAAAACAAGAAATAATGAACGAAAAGCTACAATTCTCATGGGGTCATTTAATAGCATTCTTGGCCCTGATTGCCGTAAGTTATATATCTTTTGTCGGATTTACATATCTGACAAACGGTAATTTTACCTTTGCCTTAATTGGTATGGGTATAACTGATATTGTCTTCATAATCTTTTTTATTGGAGCACAACAAATGAAGGCATCGGGTGTCAAAATGAGTCGAAAAATAATATGGGAACGAATTTTTATCTTTGGTTCTCCCGTTGTCTTTATTGCAGGTATGATTTCAATGTCTCACTTCTGGACCGTTAGGAGTCAGAATGATGAGATTGTATCCACGTTTACTACTTCAATTAATGATGCACGACAGCTCTTTTCAGATTATGAGAACTATTCCAACACCCGCATAGAAAACTATGAAAAGGGATTGAATCGTATAATTGCAAATAAAGAGTCCGATAAACGTACATTTATTCAGGCCGGTTTTGAAGATAACAAGGCAAATATTCAAAAAGACAACATGATTGAAACCTTACGTCTTCAATTGCTATCTCAGAACTATGATTCTTTGCAGAATGTTGCTGAAAAATGGATTGATGAAGCCAGTCAGGGAGCAAGCACATGGAATGTATTTCTTTTAGGTAATACTCGAGAAATAAGAAATGCACTTACAAATTGGGAAAACCAGTTGAAAAGTTTTTCGACGAAAGAAATGTCCAATGAAGCTTTGACCGGGAATGTTAGTCATTTCCAAAGCGATGGTACCCAAAACGCTATCGCAGGAATAGAGAGTCTAACGACTTCCTTTATAAAGCAAGGATTCCCTACAATTGGTGCAATCATTTTTGGGGTTGTTATATATTTGATGTTATTATTCCCCTACATTTTACAAGATCGCCATACTAAGAATGTTTACCGTATTATAGGAACCGAGAACACCAATTCAAGAAAAAAGCTACATAAACAATCTAAGGTTAATCCGTCTGAAGACACTACTCCAGATGATTCCGAAGGGGCTATCCTTCTAAACTTGGAAGAAGACAACGATTATCCGTCATTCTAAGATTATGCCAACAAAAGAGCAAATAATAAATAACATTAAAGAATACAGTGCTGCAGATATAGTGCTGGCGATTCAGAGCGGAGAGCTATCCCTCTATGAACTTAGTAAAAGTGGTGTTTTAACTCCACTTATGAAGAAGCGCATAGAAGAGCGATTGGCTTGTATAGACGATAATGATTATCAAGATGAAGCCCACAAGTTTAAAGAAGAACTAATAGATGCAGATTCGGATTTCAACAACGAAAATGCATCCGATACGGAACAAGAGGAAGCTGACGTTTCGCAATCTATTGATGAAGTAGCCAATATGCCGATGTATCTAACTGAAGATATAGCAACTCCCATCTCTGTTGAGAAAGAGCCTATTTCCTTTATTAAGCATTTATTCTCCTTCAAAGGCAGAATGAGACGACTGCATTATTTCCTTTCTATCATGGGATTTTATGCCTTACTCTTTCTATGTATATTCTTTATGACTGAGTTAAGTAAGGATTCTGCTTTCTGGGGATTCTTGGGTGCAGTTATAATGTTCTTTTCAGTATGGTTCATAATTGCGGCCCGCGTGAAACGATGCCACGACCGTGGCAATTCAGGCTGGTGGCAATTATATACGTGTATCCCCTATGTAGGTGCAGTCTTTAGCCTTATACTCCTGTTTGGGAGTGGAGATGAAGACGAAAACGAATACGGATTAAATCCAAGAAATTAAAAATAACAGCATATGCCAAGTAAACAAGCTATAATCGACAATATTGAACAGTACTCGGCACCAGAACTTGTTGAGTACATCAAGAGTGGCGTTGTGTCATTCGATGAATTGTGCGAAGATACTGATGGCTATTTCCCCGCTTCTGTGAGGAAAGAAGTTCAGCGTTTACTTGCTGGTTCGGAAGACGATGACTGGCAGGTAGCAAAAAATGAGAATACAAAAGAGTCTCTATTTGGATTTCTTCGTGCATATCCAGCAAGTAGTCATAGAGAGGAGGCTCGAAATCTTCTCCAGATGATTGCAGAACAAAGTGAACGTCAATCAATCGAAGATGATTGGAATAATGTAGACAAGAATGACATCGATGATCTTAATAGATTCATCAATCGCTATCCAACAGATTCCAGAGCAAGAGATGCACGTAAACTAATCACAAAATTAGAACGTGAGGAATTCTTAGGTTTTGACGTGGATTCATTGATTAAAAGAGTCAATGATATTCAAACTGACCAAAGAGTTCAGGAAAAAGACGTAAAAGTTTACGAGACCATCAAGAGCTACCTTGATCGAAAAAAAATCTCGTCACAGGATTTACTTGATGTAATTTCCAGAGACAATAACTTCCTTAGAGCCTCGGTGATTGAGATGTTGATTACTGATGGATATTTTAGATATCAGGATTTCCTTCATCTTGGAATTGACAGGAAATTCATTCAACACCTTGCTCGGGGTGAACGAAAACAGACCTTTGATTCACCGGATAGGCTTGATAAAATCAATAAGTTGTGTACCGAAGTATACTTCTGGGGTATTCCATCTTCTGGCAAAAGCTGCGCGTTAGGAGCGGTACTTAGCATCGCAAACAATGGCACTATAGCACGTAGCATGAGCAAAGACAACGACTGCCAAGGTTATGGCTATATGACACGATTGGCACAACTGTTTAAGAGTGATGGCTCTGTGGGTACGCTACCAGAAGGTACGTCAATCTATTCCACGTATGAGATGGGATTCGATCTTGAAGATGAAAATGGAGCCACACATCCGATAACATGTATTGACTTGGCCGGAGAGCTTGTCAGATGTATGTATAAATCAGATGCAAAAGAAGCTCTGTCTGAAGATGAGGTTGAGGCACTTGACACACTAACTCGAATCTTAATTGACAATAGAACCCGGAATCGTAAGATTCACTTCTTTGTTCTTGAATATGGAGGAGAGAATAGAAAATATGAAGGTCTTAGCCAAACAGAGTATCTTGACGCAGCAGTTCGCTATATTGAGAGAACCGGTATCTTCAAAGAGGATACTGATGCAATATATCTTATGTTTACGAAAGTTGATAAAGCAAACGCCCTTGGTGGTCAATTAGTACAGATTCTAACTGACTATACGGAAACAAACTATAAGGGTTTTTTCCAAGGTCTGGAGAAAATCTGTAAAGATTGTGAAATTAACGGGGGAAAAGTGGAGAGAATACCCTTCACTCTTGGACAAGTCTGCTTTCAAGACTATTGCCTCTTCAATGGTGCATCAGCAGGCAACGTTGTAAAGAAGCTTTTAATAAGATCAAAGGGCTTCAAGAATGGTAAAGCTCAAAAAATACAAAACTGGTTTAAGAAATGAGCAAAATAGGAATCGCAATAAAAATCACAAGCGCAGGTAGTGGACAACCTATCGCTATAAACGGAGGTGACTGGGCCAAGCGAGTTATCGATGTTAGGGACATACTCAAGCACATTCCTTCGATGGTTTCAGACCATTCGAAGATTATTGTCTTTGTATCTTTTAGTGAAGACGCTTGTTTAATCACGGTGGTTCGAACTGTATCCGGACGTCCATGGGACAATGTCGCAGGATGGATACATATTCCCAGTAATTTGGTAATTACTGGACAAGAAGTAAATTCGGTCATCTCAAAAGTAAAGAAACTTATTTCAGCTACTGAATTACCTGATGACGCAGAATTGAATGCTTTATTTGGGAAAGAATACGACACCAAAAGTATTAGTGCCCGATATGAGGCTTCAAAAAGAAATGGCAAATTTGCCAAACGTGATACGGTAATCTATTCACTCGAAGAGCTTCTCGGCGAAAATCGATACCAGTCGTATTATTCAGAATACAACGCGGTCTTTCTTACATCAGAAATAGATGCTGTAGTAGATGCAGAGGATGTTAGTTCCAAAAAACTGTCAACTTTGCTTACTCTTATTCCTCCAACTACGAGAGAAATCCAAGACAAACTCGGTAAATTTGTCACTCTACTGCTATCTTCAAGGCAGGTATTTAACGATGCAATATTGCTGAATAAAGGTCAGACTATTACCTTGATTGCAGAACGAGATGGTTTTGAGCCTATTAGTTTTATGGTTACGACAGAAACTGATGGTCAAGTATGTACCCTCCCTAAAGCTGTATGGAGTAAAAAAATATCGACAGCCAATTTTGACGTTAAATCTGAGTCTGGTAAGGATCTTAACGGCAAAGCTAAAATCAGTGTTAATGATATCGACATAACAACGATACCGTGTTTATTTAGTGAGAACGAATGTGAAAGCGCAAATGTTGTTATCTCAGCAAATGGCTACGATACTTTCAAGTCTAAGGTTCGCCTCCTCGGAAACAATAGACTTCCTATCGTCTTAGATCGTAGAATCGAGGAATTTAGGAAGAAAATCCAATTAAAAAATGGTGCTACCGGTGAAATATCCATCGCTGGCAAGGGTATTAATCGTTACGAATCACCTATAAAAGGATATGTTGAGAATGACGGTTATCTTGAATACATGCCTGGTAATGTGTGGCTACAGCGCCTCATCGGATTCGGGGTAGCAGTTATGCTATGGCTGATAATACTATTTATTGGATGGTGGAATAGTGTTGAGTTCCAAACCACTTCAGACTTTCCATGGATAGAAGCTGTTTCTAAGGAAGCTAAACGCGCAACTATTGAAACACAGACACAGTATACTCATGACAATAGTCAAAATGAAGAAAATTTAGATAATGCAACTGTATCTCAGACCACTCCCACAGATCTCAACGCAGCTATAAACTATCTTGATTCTAATGATGTATGGGAAAAGAGCGAGTTGGAAAAATATCCAGATTTACATGGTCTTTTCGATGACCTTAATAATATGGACACGTATAAACTCTATTCTACATGGAAAGAAAAACTAAAGAAAAGTAACAATTTCATAGCGGTCGCCAAGGTTGCCAAAAAGAATTTTGAAAAAAGATGGAATCCTAAACAAGGATCTCATAACCCCACCTTCAATACGTTACCTAATGATTATAGAATCAATTTGACTAATTACAAAAATTGGTTGGATAGAGATCAGACTCCTAAAGCAAGTACAGGACCTCAAACACCTTCCACTACAACACCTGAATCAAAAGGTAAAGGCAATGATAATCCCAAAACTAACGAAAACAAGTTTGACGCTAAGACTCTGAATTAATGAATAAGTCGGTTAAAATATTACTTCTTGTCGTCGCTGTTATAATCGCGATTGGTGGAGTATTGCTCTTCATGAAGACAATTGTGTCTCCTCCTAAAGATTTGGAATTCAAGAACCAATTTGAGGTTGCTCTGAATCAGAAAATAGACGGCTTGAAAAAAGTCGATTCTGATAATCTTGAACGCGAGTTCGCAACACTCACAGACCTCGCTCATAGATTTAAGTCAGAGTCAAATATTGATGATAAGCTTTTTGATAAAGAATATACAGAAATAATAGGTGTATATTCTCCAAAATTTGCTCAGTATTGTTTTGGCCAATTTCAAAAATCTGTTTGGGATGAAAGTGAACATAAGTGGATGGAGGAGAGAATTGCCCAGCTTCGCAAGTTGACTGTTGAGGACGGCTCTCGTAAAATAATGGATAATTATGCGGAGTCGGATGGACGGTTCTCAATCATACTAAAGACTATTGGCAAGTATCGAGAAGCTAAAGCGCTGTCCAATAAGACTGGTTATTCTGGTTTAAGTGAAGCTCGTTCTCGAATCAGTAAAGCTAATCAATATAAACAAGATGATTATCTAAAAAATAACGCAGCATTGATGAAGGCTCTGAATAGTCTACCAAGTCGTTTAGAAGCTTCACACTATGCATCACTACGTGCAAAAGTGAATACTCTTGCCAACTACTATAGTTATTCTGCTGATAGTTATGATGCGCTGTCTGACAATGTTGTGGCCGCTCTTAAAGAATACAAACAAAATGCACAATCTGTCTATGGCGAATCTCGAAGTCTATCAGACTTAGAGGCAGATGCTTCAAGGTATTATAATGCAGCAGTTGAATATTACAAAAACTAAGGCAATCATATGAAGATAATAAATCTCATATTACTCCTGTTTGCATCCCTTGGCTATACCGCCAGTGCACAGGACGCAACCGTCTCAATGTCTATGGCCGAATACGAGATGGTAAAGACGAGGATAGATTCACTTTCATCTGTGCTCGTTAGTAATCATATAACAATTGATTCTCTTAATAATATATTAAGAGGGCAGGATTCTGTCATTGACCGATTAAGGGGGCAATTAAAAAGTATAAATGATCTTCTTCAAGGAAGCGATTCCGTAATTGTAGCATTGAAAGATAGTCTTAGTATTCAAGCCAATGAGATTATGGGGCTCAGAAAGGAAGTCGCGGCTCTTGATATGGTTAGATTACGCTATGCGAATGGGAGACTCCAATTGCCATTCAATCAAGATAAGGTGAACGAAGCCATTGAATTATTTAATGGAATTTCTGATTCAAATCTCAAGAATGAATGCAACGAGGTACTTACATGGCTTCGTCAGTATAGTTTTTATCTTCGCGTTGTCCAAGAATTGATACGGTCTATTCAATCAGACAATCGCAGAGAAAACAAGTTTAAGTTTGATGAATGGAAATCTTCATCACTAAATGAAATCAATCAGAATAAATATGTCCGGGATAGTCAAGGACACCAATTCTCAATAATCTATTTGGATGAGATTATATCAATAGCAAAAAGCCGTTTAACTAAAGCAACAAAGCCGACTGTTGATTTTTCGGATTTGATTGAACGATTACAACTATAATAACAATAGTTCGTTAATTTTAGAATAAATCAGGCAGAGTCTCTGACCCCAAAGA
>CAMWMD010000056.1 GCA_947175265.1 uncultured Porphyromonadaceae bacterium
TCCGATAGAGGTGACTGAGTCCGGTATTGTTACACTCTGCAAAGATCTACACCCAAAGAAAGCCCAATCTCCGATAGTTGTGACTGAGTCCGGTATTGTTACACTCTCCAAGGATGAACACCCAGCGAAAGCAAATTTTCCTATAGAGGTGACTGACTCCGGTATTGTGACGCGCTGCAAGGATGAACACCCAGAGAAAGTACTATCTCCGATTGATATGATTGTATCCGGAATAGTTACACTCTGCAATGAGCTGCAATAATAGAAAGCTCCATCGCAAATAACCTTAGTCCCGGATTTAATTTTGTAATCAGTTAAGTTCAAATTAGATTTACATTTCAGTAACCTTTTCCCGTCTTTACTGTATATTACGCCGGATTCATCGACTATACCTTCATCTATATCTTTCTCGGAGCAGGATGTGTCGATTTTCTCAATAACCCTATCTATCTTTCGTTTCTGTTTTTCTGTTCCCTTAGGCTTGTCAGTCATAAACAATCTGAAGGAAATTGCTTCCAGACTGTTTTTGGCATAGGCGATATAGAATATTCCCAACAGGGTTGACAAATCCGAATCATTTGTTAGTCTTTGGATCGCCTTTATTGTCTTAGAATCTTGGGGAGAACGGAAGTCTTTCTCAGATAATAGCAATGTGTCTCCGGTTGTAGTTTTAGATTTCAAATCTGGATTAAGGGCGATTGCTTTTAGGGAAAGGGATATTACGGCGATTGAGAAATCATCTATATGCTCATTGAAATCAGAATCATTACGGAGTGGATGGCGATAGTCGGGGCTGCCTATTTCCCGTGCTTTCTCACCCCTCATTGATGGGACAAACATTCCGTCATAGTCCACCAAGACTAATGACCCGTCCTTTCGGACAAGTATGTTGTCCGGCTTCAGGTCGCCATGGGCGAAAGGTTGTGCGAGTAACCACGCTGACATACGGTTGAAGCGATAACTGAGCATTTCCAACTCGTACTTGTCGTTGAGGTTACGCATAAGATAAGAGTCAAGGGTTTCCCCCTCCACCCATTCCATGACTACAACCGGAAATTCCTCGCATTCGCATTGAGCGGAGTCAACGAACAGCTCATTCTCCAGATAGCGTAGTGGCAAAATGTATGAAGATGAAACCACCTCCAATTCATCAGCAATCTTTCGGTAACTTTCATCTCGTCCCTCCTGATCCTTTACAAAGCATTTCACGGCATACAGTTTCCCGTCATTCACATCTTTCATCTTGAACACGACAGCAAAATTCCCGCTCGACATAACCGGGTCGCCATGACTGTCAAGCACCGGACGAAGCGAAGCCAACTCATTGAAATTGTCTTCCGCCGCAAGGATCGCTTCCCTATATTCCGAAATCAAAGGATACTCCATATTCCTCAAAATATCAATAAATCTCAATACTCAATGAAATCAAACTCTGGATGATCAGGAAAACGTAATTTAATACTATCATTTACTTTTTTCACATCCCCTTTGTTAATATCTATTCCTTTCTCTTCTATCATTTTGCGGAAGGCACCTAAAACAGGTCCATTTAACATTATTCCACTACCAGCAATAAGTTTTGAAACCATTGGCTCATCCAATTGGTCAATAAAATCCTTTATTCCTATCCCATTACAAGCCGTGAGAATCAAGGTTGGTCTTTTGATAAGTTTACTACAGGATATCTTTAGACTATTGATAAGGCTACCCCAATCAACAAAAGCATTTTGTTGTGTAGCGATACCATTACCGTTCTCGGTTCCATGAGAGTCTATATAGATTATAACATTAGATTGATCTTCAAAACAATCTGCCATTTTTGATATGAGAATTTCTTTTAGATTCTCTTCATTGGAAAAATAGAAGTAGTGAACATGTTCAATATAAGGACAATCCTGAGCAATAATAGTAGCCAGTGATTTTCCTGTAGGAGGTTCGCTCTCATCTAAAAATTGTATAACAACAAGATGGTTATTGTGAGCTTCCGGAAGTTTTGGAATCATAATTCATTAGACTTTTCATTTATTCCTCGCATATCCCAATGACCGTTTATGGAGTGACCTACCCACAGTACATTATTTGCTTTAAGCCAGCTTTTGAGTGTAGAGGATAAAACCTCTAACATCTCCGAAAGGGCAACTTTCGTAATTTGGGGGTTCATTCATAACGCTTCCAATAACTATTGAGGTCCATTTTGAGGTTCATTTTGGGTTCACTCATTTCTATGGTTGGTCTTTTAGGTTATAGACAGTTTCCAAAATCTCGTTCTAAATCCAATATTCCTCTTCAATCGTTACAATCATGATTACGTTACATAAAATCCTTGGCAGTCCTCATCAAGTCATAGAACATCAGGCGTGTGCTTAAAGCCATTCCTGAGTCTAAATGGCGGTAATCTTTTTCCTGTTGCTCGGAACTAAATACCATCTTGAAATCATTTTTCTCATAAAACGCTAAAGTCGCAGGAGAATTATACGCATCCACGATCAAGAAACGACACCCGGTCTTATTGTACGGATCCAAGAACCATAACTTTACAAATTCTATAACATCACTTCCGATACTGAGTGATCGAAAATCTTTAGAAACGCCTAAACGAGCCAACAACACCGCCGGATAGTCTTTCAGAGCCTTTATATGGGGAATCTTGGATTCAATCTTTTTCTTCCTCGCATTGGGAAGATCGCTTACACGCACACCGGCATTCGCTAACGTAAACGCACAAACTACTTTATGCGAATCCTCATCAAGTTTATAGCAGTAGGTCTTTCCCAACAGTTCCTTGGCGTATGCAAAGCAATCCCTTGTGAAGAACTCATCCAAATCTGTATCTCCACATGAAAAGCCTACTATCTCCTCCGGTTTTGCCAGTGGATACAGGCTGCACTTGTCTTCTAAAAAACTCATTTATCACCGAGATGAGCTTTGTTCAACATACGGCGAAGTTTGGCGAAGCCTCTTTCAAGAGCCTCCGCTTCTGCTTTCTTCTCTTGCTCTGTACGATTAAGGTTTCGCTGGTAGTTTTCCTGCGCCTCAGTCTCGAATCTGTGAGCCACTTCCCCAGTGAGGACTGGAATAGATGCTATCGGTAATGCCATAGTAATTTTGTTTTAGATTGCAAATTTAATAAAAACTCCTCAGAAAATCAAGAGCCTACGCGATTTAAAACTTTAAAATTTTAGATTTTTCTCGTGCTTGCGCGGAAGATGATGAAGAGATATATTCTTTCTTTTTATTTACAATAGTTCGGTAAATTTAGAGGTTGATTTGTCTCGACTAAGCCGCTAACAGAGCCAACCGATGATTTATCTTCTGGATTATTTTGAGATGCGGAGATTTTCCATAAGTCGAAATAATTGTGGAAGCGAGGTAAGACTCAAACATAAGCCGTTTGAACTGAGCCACCGACAGATCGGGATAATCCTTCCTTATACCGACTTACACCGGATGGTGAAGTCTTTGAGGATCGCCAATACGTTCTTGATTTTAATGCTTTTATAATGAACGCTGTGGCGATTCATTTGTATTTGGCAATTTTATATATTAAACTAATTTTCAACAATTTCAGTAATTTTTACCGAATCATTGAAAATTATACATATTAAAATTTTTAACGGAGATATACACGACGAAAGGCGTGGGCTTTCCTTGATTCACTGCGGCTCTGGACTGCCGATCATACGTTCAAGTAAAAATGCCCACGCCTTTCTATGATTGCTTTGCCCATGCTCCGGAGTGACGTCCGGTGTAAGGGTGGAAGGAACACATACTTAGCGTGAGCGTCATTGCTTGTTGTCCGTATGAGCAGAAATTGTCCAGATTCCAGCGAAGACAACGTCGTTTTTGACGCTCTTTATCTTTGTGTCAAGCCCGCCAATCTCTTTTGCCGTAGAATTGACAGCGCAAAGATAAATTTTTTTTGCGACAATAACGAATCCAGCAATGATTTTTTTACTTGATCGAAGGACTTTTTTCGATCCTTTATTATAATATCCCAGTAATTTGTAAAGGTAAACAGAAATAGTGTTTATTTCCGCAGATTTTGTGTGTCGGCATAAAACTCAATCTTACCCTCCTGTTGGGTGAAGGATATTTTCGGGATACAGGTCGATGATGGTATTTACCACACTCGGATAGATGGCTCGGATCTCAGAGGAATGAAAACCGGCTCCTTTCAACAACAACGAAAAACAATCGGCATAGCGAAGCAAGTCGGTCAGCGAAATGCTCTTCTCCCTGCTGAGATGATCCATTACCACTGCCATAAGTCCACCGATATGAAGATCCAGTTCGTTATCCGAAGCATCAAGTTTCGACATGGCCGTAAGTTGCCGCCGGCAGTCGTTGAGAAAATCGTCAAGCGATTCACCCCTGACAGCCGCCATAAGTTTAACAGGACCTGACATCAACTCGTTGGGACAAAATTCGCTCGTGGCGACCATCCCCTCTTGATAGGGGACCTCCACCACGAGCGTCTTCTTTCCATTCCTGTGATAGGAATCAAAATTCAGTTTAAGCGTTTCCATTGTTCAAGTGTTTTCGTTTTATACCTAATCCCACAGACTAAGTAAAGGTAAACGGAAAACTTACGGAAACGTGTGAAAATTTTTAATCAAGCATCTTCAATACCTCACGACATGTTGCGGTAAATTCATCATCATCGGCGAATTTCACGATCATCTCATTGAGTATTTCCTTTGCTTCCTTCCGGTTGTGCTTCTTCACATAATAGATTGCAAGCGAGAAACCGGCCATCTCTCTATCCTGTAAGCTCATTTCCGGATTATCGTAAGTGGAACGGAGGTTGTTGAGGGATTCATTGAGTTCTTTTCCTTTCATTGAGGAAAGGTCAGGCGCGTCGTCAAAGCCGCCTCGTGGGGAAGTAGTGGCCCATTGGTTGTAGTATGCAATAACGTCATCTACCTTATTATCCCCATTGCGTGCCACAGAGATTATCGTGAACAATCCTGCTATGAAAAGGGCAGCAATAGATGATATCCATAAAAAGCGTTCCCTTATTCTTCGTTTTGAAGTTTTAATTGAGACATGTTCTGTTATTTCCTCCGACGAGTCAGGTACGGGCATATTAGAATCAACGGGGCTGGGAATAGCGTTTAATTCCAGGTTTGAATCTTTAAAAAACACTTCATCCACTGAACTGAATCTTACGTCGTCATCACCGGTTACATCATTTTCAATGGCCGAGCTGTAATCTGCCCTTACTGACGGCAACGGGCTGAAATAATCGGAAGGGAGAGTAAACCTTTCAATGTCGGGATTGCGGAAGATTGCTTTTTCAAAATCCTCCTGACTGAGATTTTTGACGGCATAGGCAAACTCCATGTTGTCACCCTCCGCCTCCATGATAATGCCCCGAAGAGTGAAGAGATATATGCGGAACTCCTCACGGAACGATTTGTCGCTTTTCAGCCGTTTATCAAATTCAGCTTCTTCCTCCGGAGTCAGAGTCTGGTTGATATAATTATCGAAAAGTGGTAAATTATCTTCCATTACGTTTCTGTTTTGTTGGTTTTTCATCAATTATTCCGGCCACAAACAGAGCCATCTTGACTCTGTAGATAAGGTCGCGCATGCAAAGCCAGCGCCGGGCTTTGACCGCCTTGGCATTCGACTCAACAGATTTCCCATTGTTGCTATATGCAGGAATCTCTCTTGAGATTTCAGCGTCTGTCATGTCGGCATAATAAGTCAGCCGTATAATTGAAGCGCACGGTTCGGGAGTGTGAGAAAGTTCATCGCCCAAGAGCAGCTGGGCCTCAAGGTTCGACTTAATATCCGTCTCATCCTCTTCAGAGGGAAGAGAGGAGATGAGATTCGAGATTCGTTGGGCCTTATTAGAAATCTTTTCGCTATCGTCAGAAGGCTCATCTATAGAATCAACGTCTTTTATTTGGCGATATTTTTTCCCTGCCAAATTTAGACCGATTCTAATGATGT
This sequence comes from uncultured Porphyromonadaceae bacterium, assembly GCA_947175265.1. Taxonomy (GTDB): domain Bacteria; phylum Bacteroidota; class Bacteroidia; order Bacteroidales; family Muribaculaceae; genus Lepagella. The sequence goes on from CAMWMD010000056.1 coordinate 5,959, forward strand.
AACTTTCCCAGTTGGTGTTTTCTTTCACCTTGCCATTACGCAGATTCTCTCTTATGGCTATGAACACGTCTTGATATATGTTTTCAACGTCGGCAAGTTGCAGACTTGAATTGCGGTATCTTTCCATCATCAGGGAGGCGAAGTTGCCCTGAAGTTTAAGATACCATTTCCTGACGATTTCTTCGTAAGTTTCTTCCATTGTTGGTGACGGTGTTTTTATTGAGATCAATTAATGAGTATGAAAGGAGCCCAGATGTAAGGGTCGGGATGCCTTTGACGGAACGTACGTTGAGTTTTTACAAATGCTTCATTGAAATCCTTAGATTCCGGGATATTTCTATAAAAGGAATTAATGAATTCCTGGGTGAGCTCATTATCTACCGGCCACAATGTCAGGAGCATTGACTTTACGCCGGCGAGCCGCAGGGCACGCTGAAGACCGAGCACTCCATTAATCGGATCAATAATCCCTTGAGCGGTCTCGCAGGCAGATAGGACGGCAAGTTTGCATTTTGAAAGATCCATGCATGAAATTTCCCATGCTGTCAGGATTCCGTCTTCCTTTCCCTCTTCCACATCTTTGCCAGACCATGCGATGTTTGCGCCGGCCAGGGGAAGACCGCAGGTTAGCAACGCCCTTTCACGAGACCCCTCTAACGTATGTCGGCCGATAAAAGTATTGTTTCCATCCGGGATATAGAATCCGTGTGAATCTATATGAATAATGGAAGGAGCATTTCCGTCAAGGCCTTTGAATGCTTCCTCAGTGGCCCGGCTTCCTGAATAACTGTGAATTCTTTTAGACGATTTCCTGACTGCATCAGTCAAAGCCTTCTCATCGATGGGTAGGGAATAGAATTTCTTCATGTTTCCCCCTTTCTCAATCTTGATGCGGTAGCCGGAAGTTTCGGAATCAATCTTATCTTTTGAATCGGTTTTAGAGGTGAGGTTGTAGTCAATATTGGAAAAGACCGCTGCCGAAGGCAATGCTGTTTTCCTATTCTTTATGTCGTAAAGATCATAGGCCGCGTTAATCTTTACAATCTCTACGGTCTCGTTTAACGGCTTACCCTCATCACCGTAGGGGAGGGCTCCGAGGTTAATATTGTTGAGAAGACCGGAAGTGGCCAGGTAGGCCCTCTTATACTTTTCAATCTTTTTAGCCAGAGGCACGATGAGGTTTGACACACTTATCATCTCCTCTTTGTCATACTGTCGTGCCCTGTAACGGTCGTCCTTATCATTATAAAGACCGTTATAAAGCATTTGCCACGCCAAAGTCGGGCCGAGATCAACAAACTCACGTCGGTCAACCTGGTGATCAATATCTAATCTTTTGTCGTGATGTGGGGCAGTGTATAAGATGATGGCGCCATAGTAAGAAGTCTCGTTTCCGTCGGCATCAAAATGCGGGTATTCCACAATCTCCACCTCGCATTCATCCGGCTCAAGATTGTGGTAGGCACCAACTGTCTTATTGTTTTTTTCTACAAATCCCTGAGCCACGTCAAAGCCAATGCGCAGGGGCCATTCCATATCCTCAAGTTTTCCTTGAAGCTCTGCCCTTGTGATTGAATCGGTGGAGTTTCCAATCCGGTTCTTCAAATTTTTGATTTCATGCAGGGACTGTTTATATTCCTTTTTCCCCGATGCTTCGATCGCCTCATAAAAATCCCTTATTGACGCCACAGAAAGATTTTTGGAAAGCACAGTGGTCAGAAAGGCACCCGCGAGATAGTCAGGATCCTCCTGAAGGTTATTGAAGCCGAGCCCGATTGAGCGTCGGAGTTTCCGGGCAATCCTGTCCCAATAGTATTCGGTTGCATTTGTTGAGAAAGAATTCAGGTTGGTAATGATAAGTTCTTCCATAGCGAACCTGTAGTAAGGCAGGGATGCGGCATACTTCTGAGGGTCATAAAGCCATTCATTCTCCATAATTTCCGGCAACGCAACCGAAAGGGTGAGGTGAGGGGCCAGATTCTGAAGTTTCTCATATTGGTTGTGTGCAGCCTCATAGTTTTTAAAATGATTGGTGAGCAGCCTACATCCGAAGAGATTAAACATGATAGGATTCGCCGGACTTTTGTCTCCCAGTTTCTTATAGAGCGATATAGTATTGGAGAAGAAATTTCCATCCTCTTTGTCAGCGAGAAGGAAGGCACAGTATAACATTGCATTGATTGTGGCGGGCGACACAGAATCCGGGTGAGTCTCATCCAGAGCCTCAACCGCGTCATTGTAAATGCCGGCAGCCGCCTCAAAATTTCCTGTGAGACATAATAGGGAGGCTATATTGAGTGAGTTTCTTAGATAGTTGTCTTTGGTAGGTTCTCCGTAGTGACTGCAGAGTTGATGCGTCAGGTCAAGAAACCTGAAGGCATTATTAAAGGCACCTCCACGCATATACATTTCAGCCGCAGAGGTGGTGAGGCCAACAAGATCAACGTTAGAAGCGGCTGCAATTTTCGGGTCAAGGAGTATATTGTAGGCTCTATGAAGCGTAATGCCGGCCGCAAGGAGGTAGTTCTGAGAAATCATGTCGTCGATAAAAAAGCAGGCTAACTTTTCAAAGTCTTTTGCCACAAATGAAGGGGCTTTAGAAAGCGAATCGAGATAATGGCCCATTAAAAGACCCATTTCGCGCTCGGTCTCAACCTGCTTGAATGAAGGGATCACTAAGTCAGAGCCCTTTGGAATTAAGGCGATGTCATCCCTATTCTTTATGGCTTGTGGCGCTGAATTGGCCCATCCCGTGGGGATTATGAGGCATAGAATGAGAAAAAGAATGAATTGTCGAATCATTTGTAGAGTGTGATGGAGGGGTTTTGGAACGGTTGGAAACAATTAGAACTGCGGTATGAACCCGACTGAAAGTAAGGAATCCACTCGCGCAGCGGAATGCCATTTCTGAGCAGAAGGGAGATGCAATAGGAGAGTGCGCCATAATACCTCCCGTTTACCTTAACTTCGAAATTGCGCTCGTTTTCAAGGCAGGCTGTAATGATCTCGGTCGGACAACCAGCCCTGAATCCTGCCGGAGCAGGAATTGTAAGGAGGTAGGATTTGTCGGATGGAAGGAATATGTCGGAAGTGCCCCGTATAAATTCCGGGAGTGTATCGAAGTCGAAATTCTCAGGCCATTCCTCGTCACCCCCTTTTTCGATACCACGGCTGTAGCAGGCGTCAAACACTGCTGTCAATTCACCGGAAGGACCGAGCCTTTTCCTGATATTTTCAAGCAGCGGCCCGAGTTCATCGTCAGTAAGGTGTTTTTGCCCATTATAGATTAAGGGGGGAGTTTCATAGCCGGGAGAGCGAAGTGCGTCGAAAGGCACTATTGATTCGTCGTAGCCATCTTTCTCATCCCCATTATAGTCAGGTATCCTCTGGCCATGTCCGCTAAAATGGAAGTAGACAATATCACCTGGCGAACATTTTTTTGCGAGTTGGCTGAGGGAGGAGATGATATTGTCTTTTGTGGCCTGCGAATTAACAAGGGTCTGCACCTTGAAACCACGCTTCTGCAGGAGAGGGGAAAGGAGATTCACGTCGGCATCCCCGTGTATTTTTCTCCAGCCAGTCTTTTGAGTGTCATACTGCCCTATTCCGACAAGCAGTGCATGCCTGGCTGAAATCGCTGCCTGAGGTAATGAAAAGATGAATAGAAGTCCCAGAATACGGAATAAGTGGGGTATGGGAATTTTCATGAAAAAACAGAATATGGAGAGAAGAGTGTTCCTCTCTTGATATATTTGACTTGAAGATGTGAAAATAAGGAAGAATTTCTCAGGCATACAAAAAGCCCACCCCCCATACCAATACAAGATATGAGGGTGAGCGTCATTGCCTGTTGTCTGTATGAATTAGAAAATTGTCCAGATTTTCAGCGGAGACAACGCCGGGTTGACGCTAATCGGATGCAAATATAAATCTTTTTAGCGACATTCTTAGCCTATAGTGTTTATTTTCTTATTCTGTGAGTGATCTTAATATTCTTGCCGGTGTTATCAATTTCAATTTTACCTAAGCGACTTAGCACTGATTGTCCAAGGAGTAACGGGGCTTTTTGATTTCTGACAACCGATGCCCGCACGTTGTCAAGTTCAAGTCCTCCGAAATTCACTTTCCGCAGATTTATGACTGTCCCTTCATTAATATCACCGTTAGCATCCACATATCGTGCGGCGCCTATGATATCTGATTTATTTATGAAGTTATTTTTCACCATGAAGTTTGCTTCAACGAGCGAAAGGGTCACGTCAGACGCTCCCGTGTCGAACACGAAATGCAGAGGCAGATTGTTAATGCTGCACTGCACTTTTGTAACACCACCCTCTTTCGTGAATGGAACTTCGACGGTCTCCTCCACAAAGGAGATATCAGCGTCTGTTTCCTGCTCCTTGTCATTGTCGTTAGTCATCTTCTTTTCCAAGGCATCGACCATCTCAATGAATTCCGGCAATTTTCGGAGGGGATGAAGGTCGTAGTCTGTCTTAAGATGTCCATAATTTTTGTAACCCTCCTTGATTGCCTTCCGAAGAGTACTTAACGCATTTTCATTATCTCCGGTGCGTGCATATATGCAAGTCAGATTGTAGAGGTTACCGCTGAGGTCGGTAGTATCGTTTTCCACTATCTGTTTGCTCAACTTGATTGCCTCCTGATTTCGTCCGAGAGCGGAAAGGGCGAAGGGCGTCCATTCTCTTGCAGAGGCAATGGAATCCTTCTCTAATTCAATTACCCTCTGATAGGAGGAGCGTGCTTTGGCATCTTTTCCCGAGAAACGGTAGGCATCTCCTAATTTTGTATGCAGGTATGGAAGTGTGGTTAGTTCAGGCATCAGTGCGACGGCGGTCTCATAATCTTCTACCGCTTCCGCCGGCTTATTAAGATCCATCAACAGGTCGGCTCTCTCAATATAGGTGAAGCCCCCCTCCGGATAAGCCACGATTATTTTGTTTCTTTCAACCAGGGCATTCTCAATGTCTCCTTTATTGGAGAAGAGTTCTGCCCTAATATCAAAAATACTCACATCCTCCGGCTCCATTTCAAGATAGCGGTCTGTATATTCCAAAGCTTTGTCATAGTTGGAAATTTCCAAGAGGCATTTTGCTATTCTTTTGAGGAATAGGGGATGTGGGTCGAGGGAGTAAGCCTTCTCATAAAAAGGAATAGCATCGGCATATTCTTTTCTTGAAGAGGCGAGCGAAGCAAGAGCGAAAGGCCAGTAATTGTTAGAGGGCTGCTTTGTCTGCATCACTTTGAGTTTGACTTTGGCCATATCCTGGGCTTCGGATGAGGGAAGGTGGGTAAGGTGGTAGAAAGCCTTATTATCGGAATCTATGTCGAGAGCCTTTATAATATCGTCTACCCCTTCCGCATATTTGCCAAGGTCTAATAAAGCCTCACCACGAAAAGAATAGCCTGTTGAATTTTCGGGGTCAAGTTTTATTGCTTTTGAAAACCATTCCACTGCTGAATCAAAATTTTTCCTATCCGACTCATTCCTGCCTTTGCCCAGATATCCCAAAGGTTGTCCCGGATTGAGTTTAATGAGTTTTGAGAATTGTTCGTCAGAATAGTCATAATCGTGCATTTCGTAAAGAAGTTCTGCATACTTTATGAGGGCAGGTTCATTTTCCGACTCTAATTTGAGTGAGGTCTCGAAGTCTTTTATAGCCGCGAGAGTATCTGCCAGTTCAAGATTTATGACAGCACGGGTTATATAATTGCCGCTCATCCAGTTTTTATCTTTCTTAGGAGTGAGTTTTATAGCATTCTCCACCTCGTTAAGGGCTTCTCCATAGTTCCCTTTTGCATAATACATTGTGGAAAGGAATGAAAGGGCATACCCGTTTTTGGGATTCTCTTCGAGTTCCTGTTTTACCCATTTGATGCATTCATCGTAATCGTCATTATCATAGGCCTCGCTTGCACGCTGCATGGCATAGGAGAAATTTCGTTTCACCGGTTTTGCTTCCGCGAAGAAAGCATTTAAGCAAAGGAGGGCGGTCAATATTAGAAAGGTCTTTTTCATCTGATATATATATATTTAAATTGTTGGTTTTACATTTTCACAAAACTGATAAAGCAATTTGTAAGGAGGATACATATATGGAGAGGAGATATACGACGAGGAGAGTAAGAGGTATGACAACGATGGAGATGAGGGGGGAACAAGGTATAGATGATTGCTTTTTGCTCAGAAGAGGCATCTTCCGATTGATAGGATACATGAGCGGGGCGAAGATGAACCAAGCGAGGGTCAGGAGGGAGCCGGCTATGACCTTTCGGGCATAATTATTGTTGGAGGTCTCACAATGCATAACGAGGTTGCTATTGTTAGCGTGCAGGATATTGTCTGATGGAATCATAATAAAAAAGAAAAATTACTACTAATCAGATATACCATCAAAAGAGAAAGGTAAATGAAAAAATCGTTTCACTTGTGAAACGATTTTACGAGGAGAATTTGAGTTGACAATCGTCATTAAATCAATAAAATAACCTCATTAGAGTTAGTTAATATCTGTTAAAATTGTTTCGTTTCACGAAAATTAAAATACAATTTTTTCGGCGTAATGTACTATTTTTTAAGAAGACGATAGGCTTTTGACTTAGAGATAGAGAGGGTTTCTGCGATTTCGGAGAGGGAAAGTTTCTGATTCTGTAGAATAGTGGCGTTGTGTCGTAACCATTCATCGTTTTTTGATTTTTTATTGAACAGATGTTTGCGTTCATCATCATGCCCTACAGTTTTGAATTGAAGGAATGCCCCGTTTTTTTCTCTTTTCATGAGGATAACATTATCTGAGCCGAATTCAATTTCCGCGTTTCTTGATTTCAGTTGTTTTAGATAGTACAACTCTTTTTCATTTTCACTTTTTACAATAGCGAAACAGGAATCGACAAATTGGAAAAGTCGAGGATTAGCGAAAATATCCCGGTAGGAGACTGGAACGGAGGTGTCAGACCTCTTAGCGTGAGCAACAATAAGGAAAGAGACGTTGTGTTTATCTCTGAGTTTCTTCAAAATCCTTATGATTCTGGAGATAGCCAACCCTGAATTGTCACCCTCAGTCAGGAAAGTGAGGTTGTCGATGATAATGACCTGAATCACGTTTTTTTCGATAAGAGAATCAAGAGTGTGGTAAAGTCCTGCGATAAGTTTCCGATCGGAGAAATTGAAAGGATTCAGTTGTGCGCGGAGGAAATTATCGGGGAAAGAGAAAAGGTTGCCCTCGGTGTCGGAGTACCTTTTCATGAAGACGGTGTCTTCCATTTCATAATCAATATAAAGCACCGTTTTAGAGCGAGCGATTTCACATGCCATCTGGACGGCATAAATGCTTTTGCCCACATTTGCTTCAGCGAAAAGACAGCATATTTCCCTCTCGAACCAAAGCGAGGACCAGAGGGGAGAAACGCTTTCGGCGCTACAATTTTGTAGCCATTGGTTTGCATTTTTAATAAGAAGGCGAGGATTGCTGTTACAGAAACGGAGCCAATGGTTTCCGTTGGTGTCTTTGTAGATAAAGTCGTTGAAGTTGGTTGGCACTCTCATGATAAAACAAATTTTATTGCGAAGATAGGGGAGAGATGGACGGGCGCAACCATATCTTACCACCGGGGGTAAACTGTTTTGGAGATTTTACAGAAATGCGGCCGGGAGGAGTAAAGGCAAAGAGTGGAGATGTGCAGGGTGGAGATTGATTTCCTGGATGAGACTGTCCCCACGAGACAAAGATTCCTTCCCATCAGTCTCATACCTAAATGAGAAGGGATGTGATTCTAACGAAAGAAGGAATAAAATAATCATACAAAGTATGATGGTGCTAATACGCGAAAAATAATTCATGCGTTTAGTTAGTAATTTAAGTATCGCAAGAACAACTTAAGGTTGAAGGGTTTTGTGGCGATGCAGACGTGGGAGGATGGTCAAGAAGTCTTTGATGCCGAAATATATGGCAAGAGAACCATAGAGGAAGCCTTCACATACAGGGAATGCGTCAGAAGCCTGTTGGTAGATTAAGATTTCGGGCATCATTTTGTTGAGTGCCCACGACAATCCTATGACGATGATAAGGGCGATTATGAAAGCGTTCTCGTTGAGCATAGGGAAATTGAAAAGACCAAGAACCGGATAAATGACAATCCAGAGGACGAAATAAAAACTTGTTTTCATCTTTTGTGCATAATATTTATGGCTCTAAATTAATAAAAATATTCGTAAGAAACAAATAGTTACAGATTCCTAATATTTCAATACGTCATATAATCCTCAAGGTCGAGGGATATTATTTTGAATGATCATGTTGATAGCGGGATGCCAGCCTAAATCAGCCGCCTCGTATAATAATTGATACGCCTTCTGCTGATTCTTCTCTACTCCGAGCCCATTGGAGTAACATATTGCAAGATGGAAAATTGAATCCGGCTCTTTTTCTTTGGCGGCTTCCTCAAACCATCTGACGGCTTCTGCATAATTGACCGGAATACCTTCTCTCCCGTAGAAAAAGATATTGCCAAGACAATATTGTCCCTGAACATCGCCACCTTCAGCTGCTTTGTGATAATATCGGCCGAGATTTTGAAATATTTATAAACAGGAGGAAGATTCACTTGTTTTATTTCAAAGTTCGCAGTTTTTTGATTTATAATACCGGAAGAGTCTAAAAGGTAAATGAGAAATAAAAATTTTTTTTGTTTACCTTTCTAACTTCTGTACCAAGAATCCCAATAGAACAAGAATCCCGATAAAAACGTGATAATAATCTTAAAAACACTTTACTTGTTTGCAATCATTGTGCTCCTACTTTACTACAATTGTTCGTTGAGGAATTTTATGCAATTGTCTCTGTCGGAAAGAAGTTTCAGATGGGTATGGTTCTCATCAAAAAGGAATGCCGATTTCTGTCCCTTTTTCTTGAGAAGAGACATCCCCCTGGTCATAGAGGGGTCGCAATGGTCAAGACCTCCACCAATCACCATTACTTTCGCCTTGGTGTGGCGACTGTTATTGACTCCTGTCGAAACATAAATAAGGTTTTTGAATGCATCCGGACATGTTGAGTAAGCCACATCAATAGCTGAGCCACCGTTGCTTAACCCCATGAGAGAGATCTGCTTCTTATCCACATTATAACCCATATCCTCAAGCATCGGAATGTAGAGCGAATTAATCTCCCCGATATGCCGATGATTGAAAATTCCGGAGAGATCTTCTGTGCCGATATTCACAACGATATGATTTTCTATATCCCGTAACAGACCGGTGTAGAGCTTCCAATTTCCTAAATAACCATGTGCAAAGAATAGCACCGGGTATTTCCTGTCTTTATCAAAGTCTTTCGGTTTTATCACATAAAATGCTCTTCTGTTTTCACCAAGAAACTCATTTAACCCCTGCGGCATTACTGCCGACATTGGAGACTCGAGTGCAAAATCATTCTTCCGGTATGTGCTGCCGACTTTCAGCAGACCGCCGTTGCACAATTCAGTATCGAAGTCTTTGAGGATGCTTTCACCAAGTGGTAACATATAGCGGAAAGGTGTGAGAGGGACTACGCTTCCTAACGCGCAGATTGTCTCTTCAGGAAACAACACATTGAGAAGCCAATGGTGAATCGGGGTATTCAGCCGTTTCCCTTCATTATTAAAATAAAGGAGTTGAACGCGATCGGAAGGTAATGCGAAAGGGCGTGGCATCAGGATTAGTGTTAGACAACCTGTCACTACCCACAAAGCACGATAAGCATATTTCCATTTTGCATCAAGCCAATTTTTGACCTCAGTTCTCCACATCCACAACAGAATCATCAGAAGGATCATGTCATGAAACAGAGACCCCGGTAAAAGAACCGCAATGATTAACAGAATTGAGATTATTCGTTTCATAAAATATCAGTTATTATTAGAAAATCTTCCAGCCGTCAGGTCAGAAAATGAAAAGATTCAGTCATCTCCTTACGATACTATACCGGCCTCGACGAAAAGGTAAACAAGAAAACATGCCATCAATCTCAACAAAAGCAATTTTAAGCATTTTAATATTTTCTTTTTCTGAGTTTATAAAATTTATTGCATTCAGCACAGTACCCGCTTTGTGAGTTATCCTCCTGATTTTTGATGACGGATAGGGGAGAGCCGCATTTGTAACAGAAGTATAGTCCGCTGTCATTATGTGCATGCTCTAATTTTGCAGCAATGTGTGGAGGCACTGTCATCTTATATCTGATATAGCGGTCAGCCATTCTTCTATAGATGGAACTATCGCAACAACTCTGGCAATCAGGACAAATATACCAACCGTCAGGACATTTCTTTGAAATTCGGGAATCAATTAAACCTTTCACACATCGGAAGCAATAATTGAGGTATATCTTTTTGAATTTTTCATTACAGGAAAGTATTCTGCATTCAAAATAATTATATTGGTTGAATTTATTGCTTCCGGAGGGGAAGAGGAGATGTCCGCATTCTTGGCAAGTCATTCTATTGAAAAATATCTCCGATTTATTGACAATGGCAATGGTGTCAGCGAGCACTTTATGTGCAACGGGCATATCACTTTGTTGAGATACTAAAGGAAAGCCCAAGATTTCAAGAATATGCAAAAGAGAATATTCTTTCCAAGAGGTAACCGTGGCAAGAGTTTGATTGGTCAATCGGCTTTTGTAGCACTCTTTTCCTCTACAACGATAGAAGGGTAAGTTAACTGTAGAATTATAATCAAGATCTTTAGAATAATTGGCAGAAGGAGCACAAAATATATCATGATGGAACGGCCTTGATATAAGGAATGGGCTATTATATTTATCAAAAGAATCAGAATTAATATGATCCTGATCGGCATAGAAACTTGCACGCAATCTGCTAAACAGATCTGCTTTATAGGGAAGAAAATACAGATTGCCCTTCGTTGGTGTCAGTTGAAATTCATCACGCAGACGTTTCTCAATCAAAGGAAGAATCCGTTTATTCTCTTCCATTTGTTTTTCAGGAGAAGTGAATTTCTCAACCTCCATTCTTTTATTTATGTCTAAAACCCCGCACCCAATATAAGCATTCTTTTTAGGTTCAATTATACAACCTACAGGAGTCAGAAAGTTGCCGATAATTGAGGTAAGATTGAATGAGGCATTGACCTTTAGTGTATAATGGGTACCATTATACGAACTGTTAACTTGATTTCTATCGACTCCAGTTTCAAAAACCACCTCATTAAGCAGACTGACCAATCTTTGCTTAAAGAGTTCCGGTGATTTGGAAAAATCATCTAATGAAATATACACGAAATCGCCGGATTCTATTGAATTTACAGAGAAAAGATTCAATATTTTGAAATTATCATCGGTATTGACAATCTTCCATTTATCTAAAATCCTATGTTTATGGAATGGACACACCCTGCATTCCAATTCTTGATCCTGACTCTCAATTCTTTTCAGGCAATTATCAAGATTAAATTTAGGATGAGTGCAAATGTGCTCTGCCTGACGCTGACCAATCAACGACAGGGCTCTTTTTTGAATTTCAGAAATAAAATTAGATGAGAAACATTCCACCTTTAGTTTGTACACCGTCAGAAATGAGATGAAACCCTCAAAAGATGGATTCAGCACGGCGTTGCTCAGGCACGTCGGAAAAAGACGCCTTAAGCCAGGATCAATTTTGGGATATATATTTTCAGCACGCTGGAGGGCAAGATCAATTATTCCGTTTAGAGTGACTAACCGGGTTCCTTTGCTGTCGAGGGCAGTTAAAATCATCTCGCATAGGAGTGGGATGCAAAGATTGACAGGTTGGGAAGGAGTATGGGCACAATGATAGTAACGAGCCCAATTCTCAAATTTGTTATCCTTAAATGATTTTATGATATTGAGGTCAAGGGATGTTTGTTTAAGGCGGACTGCTTCAAAGTAGCGTCTGATTACCAATAATTGGATATCTGGATCCAGCAAACGGAAGAAACTTGTCAATTCTTCAAAATTGGTGAATAAGAACGAAGAGTCCCTGAGCCATTTCCTCAAATTTATAAACAGGTTATCAGATTGTTCAGGTTCCTTTTGCGCTTGAATTATTATTGATTTACTCTTCTTATATTCCTCCTTAAGCAATACTACTCTTATCAGTCCAAAGATATTGGTATTGCTCTCATTAAAGTCCACTCCCCGGAATAACACGGAGAGCGACTCCTCAAGTTTTTCAGGAAAATATACCTTATGAATAATTCCGAATTCTCCGAGGATCTCTTTTATTATATGTTGCTTCTTAGGGGAAAGACAGTATGAGACATAACTTACGATGTTAAGAAGTGAGCATCGGGTTTTCTCATCTTTAAATTCGGATAAGGCGTTTATTAAATGGTCTTTGGTAAAGAAGAAATTATTAAGTACCCAAAGAAGTTCCTTGAAATAATAGCAGTCATTATGATTTCCTGATTTCTTAACGGCGAGAGAAAACAAAGTCTTGAGATGAACTGGGTTATTAATTCCGAAAGGTTCAAGGTCAAACCAAATTTCATTTTCTGGACAGTCTTTCTCATCTTCTGAATAGTCTTTGATCTTTTCTTTACTCTCGGTATGTACATACTTCCTTCCGAAAGTCAATAATGTGTTGGAATAGGAAGTGACCCCATCGAAAGTTATACGGAGATCAGGGTTTTTAAGAAAGAAATACTCACTCGGTTTCCAGACGATATTCTCCTGACTATGCGCATCAGAGGGCACCCTATTGAAAAAGAATAGGGGCTCAAGTTCAGTTTCATTGAATTTGTTTCTGTCGACTTTAAGTTTTTCCATTCTTTTATATAATATAATGGTTTCGCGTATTCTTGTTTTATGACTTTTTCTATTATTTTGTAAACTATTGTTTTTGTGGAGATTTGTAAGTAAGGGCGAAGTAGGCGCACCAAAGGAGGGCGAGGATGAGGAAGAGGATGTTGCAGAGGAGCAGGAGAGGACGCTTTTTTCGCTTTGGAGCAGGGGGGAGGAAAGGCTGCGCGGAGGTAGGGAAAGACTCGGTTGCATACTCGGCGTAGTCGGGAATGCAACCGAGTTATAATGCCAAAATCTCCATGTCCTAAAACACGGATGATTGGGTATTTGCAGGGTTAGAAGGTGATGTTTTCTTTTAGGTTCATGGGTTATGATTTATATCTGGGCACAGCTCCGGATGGATAAACAATCAGATTATTCCTTTTCGCTTTAGAAATGCCATTAACTGATGGTTTATATTTTCTGAAGATTCAAGTACCAGAGTTTCCTTGATTTTTCTTTTAGCAGAATTGTAAGATCCAGAATTTCCCCCGAACAATGCATCTCCAAAGGAATAAGAAGATTTAGTGATGGAATATTTTTTTGAATCACAAAATTCACAGACAGCAGAAATAATTTTAAAGGTTCTTTCAACTTTCCATGAAGATGCATAAGGCATATGCGGAGCACTATAATCATGTTGTAGAAGGTATCTAATTTCTGACTCACTAAAACCATTTGCTTGACACTGGGCCATAAATAGTACGTATCTGACATATTCATGTTCAAGCACATCTTTAGCCTGCAGATAATTACAAAGTGTTTGGAAATCAAGCATTATTTCGGCTTTAACTTCAGTTTTGCCTTCCCATTTTTCGTGACTTGTATAATTGATTACCCAACAGCCGTTGGTTTCATGATCTCCAAAATGAGTAATAACTGGAATTTTCATAATTTGTCTTTTATTTTGTTAATGTATTATCGTTATTATGATTCTAACGATATTATTTTTTTATTGATTTCAAGCGAATGACACTATCTTTACATTGAAGTCGTACATTTGCACGATAAAAAAATTTTAAATATATTGATCTTCAAA
>CAMWMD010000057.1 GCA_947175265.1 uncultured Porphyromonadaceae bacterium
CCAACGACCCCGAGATTACAAATCACGTGCTCTGGCCAACTGAGCTAAAGAGGCAAAAGGGCGAGCGATCTACATCGCACAGCTCAACCCACTACCCTTGCTTCGGTCAAGACCTGGGGGATTCATGGGGAGCAAGTCGTGCAGGACTCACCCGACTGCAAAGTTACGCATTTTTTCAGAACTGACAAAATATTTTTCGCATGTTGCTGAAAAAAAATAAAACCGGGAAGCCAATTCCTTTATTTTTCAGAAACTTGGCTTCCCGATATTTTCATCATTTTTTATTCGTCACTTCCCCGTCTTGACCACTTTCACGCCATCTATGAGCGCATGATTGGTCTGAAGGTTCATATTCCCGTCCTCCGGATTGAAGACAAGCGTCACGGTATGTGTGCCCGGTTTGAGATGCACCTTCACGCTGTTGGTCATCCCCCAGTCGTTCCAGTTGCCCACACCTCTCTGAGGCATTACGATGGTGCCCACATCCACACCGTCGACATATACACTGCGTATGGCAGCCTTATTCTCCGTATTGACCGGACCGTTGCCGTTGGCGTAGCGGAAACTCAGGGCATACTCCCCTTCGGGCATATTCCCCTCCTTGTTCTCAAACACCGCGCTGACCGCGCCGGAGGTCTTGTCGGTCTCCGCGAACCCGGAGCCGAAATACCCCTCCACGCCATTTTCGGGCGCGTATGACACTTCCGGAGAGTTGACAGTGGTCTTGGCATCCTTCATCTCCCAGAAACGCTCCGTGCGGTTGCTGCGGGGCTCGGAAGCGAAACCCTGGGTGCCGTCGCCGGCCACACCTATCACCTGCCATTCCCCCTCCTCGAGAGCCGGCCATACGGTCTGGCGAGTGCGCCCTACCTCCTTGCCGTCACGAAGCACGATATACTCTCCGATATACTCGATAGGATTCCACTGCAGGAGATTGTTGACGGGCGCTCCCGGCTCATTGACCTCGGCATCGAAACTCAGCCATGTGATAGGTGTGAGGGGGGCTTTCAGGTTCTGAACATGGTTCACCTTCATCGGCGCGATCGGCTCGTTGTTCATCTCAACGACGATGTCGGCACCATTCTTCAGGAGTTTGGCCGGAATCACCTTCCCCTTCTCGGGATAGAAGGATTTTCCGTTTACGGTCATGCTCTTCACCTTGTCGCCATACCCCTTTACGGTAATGTTGAGGCGCGCCCCACGGTAAGGGAAGTTGGAGAGCGTACGGTCGCCACCGAACACCTCCGGCACGAAAGGCTCGATTCTCAAACCGTCTTTCTCAAAATGAACTCCGAACAGAATCTGGTTTGTGAGTGCTATGTTCCCGGCAAGACTCCAGAGCATATTGGAGGAGTTGAGTTCGGTGAAGTAGTCGCCGTTGTCAAGATTGAAATTTTCCTTGTTTGTGGCGAAAAGTGCAGCCGGACGCACCACGCTCCCTATACCCTCGAGTACACCCTGCTCGTTACCGGCCTTGGCCTGGGCAAGCGCCCAGTATGATGCCACGAACGGCCAGAGGGCGTTGTTGTGGTAGTTGGGCATATCGGCGATCTGCGGATAGAATATTGCGGGGCCGAACTTCGTGGTCGGATTGCTCTGCGAGACTATCTTCTGCTTCTCGGGGGAAGCCACGTCATAGAGTATCGACAATGATTCGCCCAAAGTCTCGGCGCGGGGATTCAGGATAAGGTTGTCGCGCCCGTAAGTGTACATGGCGTGATACCCCTTGTCGTCCATCCAGAAGTTCTTGTCGATAGCTGCGGAAAGTTCGGCGGAACCTTTCGCAAGCATCTCGGCCTCCTTCTTCTTTCCGAGCACCTCAGCCATCTCGGAGGCACATTTCAGGGCGGCGGCATAAAGCACGTTTGTGCCGAACGCCTCGCTCTGCGAAATATCGGCCGTCTGCATCCATTTCGGATAACTCTGCTCACGCCAGTCGATGAAAGAGGTCTCCCCTTTTATGAGACCGTTCTCGCTGACCACAGTCTTCATATCCTTGGCAATGGAATTTATCACCACGGGATATACCTTCTCGAGCCATTTCTTATCGCCCGTCACCTTGTATATCTCCCATGCGGCTACGGTCCATATCATACGGTCGGTTGATATTGGCCACGCGCCACCCGAACCGGTATCCTGAATTATCTGCCCTTCCGGATTGATCTTCTTGAGGAGTGAGATCATGGAAGCCTCCGGCTGAAGAGCGGCCATGGATAGGATGATGGAATAACTGACGTCGCGCGTCCATACTCCGGCCCATTCCTTTCCCGTGCGCAGTGTCGTGTCAGGCTCCACGGCGTTCACCATCTCGTCGAGACCCATATTGTAGACGGCCTCCATAAGAGGATTCCCTCCCGACACCTTCGGATAGTTGGAGAGGTCGTTCTTGCGTTGCCACACCTGGTCAACGGGCATGAAATATCCGGGGCGTCCCTTGTATGTGCTCCTTATCTCCTCCGGGCTTACGGCCCAAGCCTTGAACTCATCCTGAAAAAGGGTATCGCCTGCCCAGCGGTAGGCATCCGTCTGCACCACGGTCTTCTCCTGAGCGCCGGCGGTGGTGGCGCCGCACAGGAGAGCGGCGCCACCGAGCATTGCAGCAATTTTTCTACGGTTCATGTAAAATAGGTTTTGTAAGTGTAAAAATTTATACTTCTCATTTTCTCTCCCCGCCGTTATTATGACGGCGCTTGTTCCCTCCGTGGGTACGGCGTTTCCCCTTATCCTTTCCGGGGTCATGGCGGGGATTGCGCCTCTTCTGTTCAGGAAGCGGACGGTTGGGATTTCCGTCGTCCGACACGAGGGCGAAGTCCAGTTGCTTGCGGTCAAGGTCGGCACGCGCCACCTGCACCTTCACCTCGTCGCCCAGAGTGTACTTGTTGTGGTGCTTCCTTCCGATGAGGCAGAAATTCTTCTCGTCGTAATCATAATAGTCGTCCGCAAGGTCGCGCACAGGGACGAGGCCCTCGCACTTGTTGTCGTTCAACTCCACATAGAAGCCCCATTCAGTGACTCCGGATATCACGCCGTCGTAGACCTCACCGAGACGGTCCTGCATATACTCCACCTGCTTGTAACGTATGGAAGCGCGCTCAGCATTTGCAGCGAGCTGCTCCATGTCGGAGGAGTGGCGGCACTGGTCTTCAAGTTTCATCTTGTCGACGCTCCTCGCGCCGTCGGCATACTTGGCGAGAAGACGATGCACCATCATGTCGGGGTAACGGCGGATGGGCGATGTGAAGTGGGTGTAATAGTCGAGGGCAAGACCGTAGTGGCCTACGTTGTCCGTCGTGTAGATGGCCTTCGCCATACTTCTTATGGCGAGCATGGCGAGCATGTTCTCCTCCCCTTTCCCCTTGACGTTTTTCAGAAGTTTGTTGACGCTCTGGTTCACCACCTTCGCCGAGCCTTCGGTCTTCACCTTGTAGCCGAAGCGGAGGGCGATTTGCGAGAAGTTGGTGATCTTCTCCTGGTCGGGATTGTCATGCACACGATACACGAATGATTTCGGCTTCTTGCCTCGGGGAGTCTTCCCTATGCTCTCGGCCACGGTGAGATTTGCAAGGAGCATGAATTCCTCTATGAGTTTGTTGGCATCCTTTGATTCCTTGAAATAGACGCTCACCGGCTTCCCGTCTTTGTCAATCTCGAATCGCACTTCAGCGCGGTCGAACTCCAGGGCACCCTCCTCGTAGCGGCGTTCGCGGAGTTGCTTGGCAAGGCTGTTCAGGGTTAGCACCTCGCGGGCGAAGTCGCCCTCACCGGTCTCGATAATCTCCTGCGCCTCCTCGTATGTGAAGCGTCTGTCTGATTTTATCACCGTGCGCCCGATACGGTAGTTTACCACGTTCGCCTTGGCGTCAAGTTCGAAAATTGCGGAGAAGGTCAGTTTCTCCTCATTCGGGCGTAGGGAGCAAATACCGTTTGAGAGGCGTTCGGGAAGCATCGGTATGGTGCGGTCAACGAGGTAGACACTCGTGGCACGCTCCTGCGCTTCACGGTCGATTATGGAGTGTGGAGTGACGTAATGGGTGACGTCGGCTATATGCAC
Source organism: uncultured Porphyromonadaceae bacterium (assembly GCA_947175265.1). GTDB lineage: Bacteria > Bacteroidota > Bacteroidia > Bacteroidales > Muribaculaceae > Lepagella. The sequence goes on from CAMWMD010000057.1 coordinate 4,052, forward strand.
GCCCACCTCCCAGTTGCCGTTGGCAAGTTGGCGTATGGAGAGCGCGTCGTCAAAATCCTTGGCGTCGCGGGGGTCTATAGTGAATGTGGTCACTCCGCGGAAGTCCTCACGTTTGGCCACCTCCTCGGGTGTGATTCCGGCATCGATCTTCTCGGCTGCCTTCTCCACGTTCTCGGGGTATTTGTAGGGAAGCCCGAACTCGGCGAGTATGGCATGCATCTCGGCTGTGTTCTCCCCTTTCCTGCCCAGGATATCGACCACCTCGCCACGCGGGTTCATCTCCTCGTCGCGCCATTGTGTGATTCTCGCTATGGCCTTGTCGCCGGTCTTACCCCCCTTGAGTTTCGAGCGCGGGATGATTATGTCGGCGGCAAGGAATTTGGAATCCGGGATAAGGGAGGCATAGTTTTTCTCCACGTTCAGCGTGCCTATGAACACCTGGTCTTTCGGTTCGATTATCTCGATTACCTTCGCCTCCTGCTCGGCACCCTGACGGTTGGCGGAGATCTCCACCCTCACCTTGTCGCCGTTGAGTGCGTGCATGGAGTTACGCTCCGCCACCATTATGAGTTCGTCATCGATCATGACTCCGTTCTTGCCGTTGCTGCGGCGCACGAACAGACCGATGTTCTCCACAGCGGGCGACGTGTTGGCTTTATACCGCCCGAGTTCCACCTCAATTATCATCTCTGCGGCGGCCAACTCGTCAAGGAGATTGATCACGTCGTTACGGTTGGAGGGATGGGTGGCACCCACTCCGAAGGCCACCTGCTTATAATTGAATGCCTGTCTTTTCTCTTTCTGAAGGAAGTCGAGGATTTTTTCCTGGAGTTCCATTTTCTTCATGCGGGGTGCTCGCCCCGCCGTATTATCCTTTTCTTTCTTTGTCATAACGGTTGGAATTTCTTTTCGTACTACCTGATGCCGCTCACTCCCGCCGTTATCTCACGGGCAGAACGGAGTGGCCGCGCCGTGACGCCGCCCCTTATTATTATAACGTGAAAGGGGGAGTTTGTTCTTTCCGGCATTCCCATTTTTATCCTTTCAGACGCTTTTTTCATCACTCACCCTGCGGGTGGAAATGACGGTAGACAATCGCCCCCTTCGCCTTGCCGACAGCGGCGGCAATCTCCTCCTCGCTCGCCTCCTTGATGCGCTTGACGCTCTTGAAAGTCTTCATGAGTGTCTTTGCCGTGGCCTCCCCGACACCCTTTATGGAATCGAGTTCGCTCGCCACCTGCCCCTTCGAGCGCCTGAGCCGGTGGTGTGTGATTCCGAAACGGTGAGCCTCGTCGCGGAGTGCCTGCACCACCTGGAGGCTCCGGCTCTTCTTGTCGATGTAGAGGGGAAGTTGGTCGCCCGGGAAATATATCTCCTCAAGACGCTTCGCTATGCCGACGAGAGCCACCTCTCCCCTAATCCCCATTTCATCGAAAGCCTCCACGGCTGCACTTAACTGTCCCTTTCCGCCGTCGACCACCACAAGTTGCGGCAACGGTTCACCCTCGGCTATCATCCGGGAGTAGCGCCGGTGAAGCACCTCCTTCATGGAGGCGAAATCGTCAGGCCCCTCTACGGTCTTTATTATGAAATGGCGATAGTCACGCTTGGAGGGTTTGCCATTGCGGAAGACCACGCAACTCGCCACAGGATTCGTGCCCTGGATATTGGAGTTGTCGAAACACTCTATATGGCGGGGCTGCACATTAAGCCTGAAATCAGATTTCATCTGCTCCATAAGTTTCTCCACCCCCTTCTCCGGGTCAAGTTTCTCGGCCATCTTCTCCTTATCGGCCATATATTGCCTTACGTTCTTCAGCCCGACATCGAGTATCTTTTTCTTGTCGCCACGCTTGGGGACGATAAATTCCACACCCTCGAAATCCACATCCGGACTGAAAGGGACAATCACCTGACGGAACTTCCTCTCGAACCTCCGCCCTATCTCGGCTATGGCCATCGACAATATCTCGGCGGGCGTCTCCGCCAGCCGTCGTCTGAACTCCATGTTCAGGCTCTGCACCACCGCGCCGTTGTGGAGGTGCATGAAGTTGACGTAGGCTGAATCCCCGTTTTCATCGTAAGCGAACATGTCGAGGTCCTCCTCGTCGGTGAGGCCGATCACCGATTTGGCGTTGTATCTCTTCACAGCCTCATATTTCTCCTTCATGACCTGAGCCTCCTCAAATTTCCATTCCTCGCTGAGGCGCGTCATCTCATCCTTCAGATATTTCTCGAGCACCACGGTCTCGCCGTTGAGAATCTGCCTCACCTGCTGCACGAATTTCCCGTATTCATCGGGGCTTATCAATCCGCGGCAACAGCCGCTGCATTTCTTTATATGATAGTCGAGGCAGAGGCGGAACTTACCCCTCGCAATACTTTTCTCCTCAAGAAGGTGGCGGCAACTCCGCAGCGGGTATACGTCGCGGATGAGTTGGAGCACTACCTTCGCCGATTGCTGATTGCTGTAAGGGCCGTAATATTTTCCGTCGATATCCTTCTCCCGGGTCATGAATACGCGGGGATAAAGTTCCTTCGTCACGACAATCCAGGGGTACGACTTGTCATCTTTCAGCAGGATGTTGTAGTGAGGTTGGTAGGCCTTGATCATGGCGTTCTCAAGGTGGAGGGCATCCTCCTCGCTCCCCACCACGATGAAACGCATGTCGACAATATTGCGCACAAGAAGATTCGTCTTTATCGAGTCGTGGCGCCTGTTGAAGTAGGAGGAGACACGTCTTTTAAGCCTCTTCGCCTTCCCGACATAGATCACTCGCCCATGCTTGTCGATATACATGTAGACACCCGATGCCTCCGGCAAGTTGAGAATCTTCTCCCTCAGGTGCTCACCGGGGCGGTTGTTACGGAGGTCGTCGGCTGTACGGTCAGGCTTTATCTCGATTTCAAACTTTCCGGTTTCATCGATATTCCTTCCTGTGTCCGCCAGGAGGCGGTCAATCTCCGAGCGAATCTCCTCCCGGCCGGCCACGGGATGCACGGTCCATTTCTCCATCCCTTTGTCGCAATTCAAAATTTCTTCTTCCATACAGTCTGAGACTATTTAAAACCCGGGCAGGGTGACACGCCATCCGCGCACCACCCTGCCCTACCGTTTATCATCAGCGTCCGTTCAATATTTGAGAAGGGAGGTCACCTCACAATCCTTGGGGAGGACGTCGCGACCATTGAGGGCTGTAAGTTCCACAATGAAGTTTATGTAGATTTTCTTCGGGTTCATGCTCTTCACGAGTTCGTAGGCCGCCATCATGGTCCCCCCGGTGGCGAGGAGGTCATCATGGAGCACGACCACATCCTCTGAGCAGATCGCGTCGCTGTGGAGTTCTATCGTGTCGACGCCATACTCTTTGGCGTATGCTTTCTTAATGGTCACGGAGGGAAGTTTGCCGGGCTTACGCGCAGGCACGAAACCGCTTTTCAATTCGTAGGCGAGGATGCTACCCCCTATGAATCCACGCGACTCAATACCCACAACTTTCGTCACACCCTTATCACGATAAAGATCCGCCAATTCCTTTCCGACCAACTGGAGAGCCTCTCCATTCTTAAGCATTGTGGTAAGGTCGCGGAATACGATACCCTTGGAAGGGAAATCGGGCACATCGCGGATCAACGTCTTCAATTCTTCGAGTTTCATGTCTGTAATATTTGATTCAAGTATTTTTCAATTGTTCCACGTGGAACAATTTCAATCTATTCCTTTTATTTTCAAATTATTTTCTCTTGTGGATAGTTTGCAGGGTCTGTCAGTTCCTCAGAAGCACAAGGAGGATATTAATATCGGCCGGCGACACTCCGGGTATGCGGGAGGCCTGTCCTATTGTGGCGGGCCGTATCCTGTCGAGTTTCTGTCTGGCCTCCGTGGAGAGGGAATGCAGACTGTGATAGTCCAGACCGTCTGGAAGCCTCACATATTCCAGACGTCTCGCCTTGTCGGCCTGCTCACGCTCCCTCTCAATATAGCCGCCATACTTGATGAGTATCTCGGCAGCCTCCACTATCTCACCCCTACGCTCTTCCTCAATCTCCTGAATGCGTTTCCTGAGCTTGGGAAGGATTGCCGCAAGGTTGGTGAAATTCAACTGGGGCCTCTTGAGTAGTTCGGCAAGACGGAGAGAGGCCGTCAGCGGAGCGGTGCCTAAAGATTCCAGTGAGGCGTTGATATCATCACCTATCTTGACGAGGAAACGACCGCACCATTCTATCAGGGCATCGCGCTCCTCCCTCTTCCTGAGCATGGCATCATACCGGGCATCATCAGCGAGACCTATCCTGTGTCCAATCGGTGTGAGGCGCATGTCGGCATCATCCTGACGGAGAAGTATCCTGTATTCCGCCCTTGATGTGAACATCCTGTATGGTTCGTCTACACCCTTTGTCACCAGATCATCTATAAGCACACCTATATATGCCTCATCACGCCCCAGAATAAGAGGCTCCTCCCCTTTCACACTCAAGGCCGCGTTTATACCGGCCATGAGACCTTGAGCGGCAGCTTCCTCGTATCCCGTGGTGCCGTTTACCTGTCCCGCCATATAGAGATTACCTACGAGTTTCGACGACAAATCATGAGTGAGTTGAGTCGGGTCGAAATAATCGTATTCTATGGCATATCCGGGACGATAGAAATGAACGTCGCGGAGAGCCGGCACTTTCTTCAGAGCCTCCAGCTGCACCTCCCAGGGAAGTGAGCTTGAGAAGCCGTTTATATAGAATTCTGACGTCGTCTCCCCTTCCGGTTCAAGGAAAAGCTGATGGCTATCCTTATCGGCGAAGGTCACTATCTTGGTCTCTATCGAGGGGCAATAGCGGGGTCCTATACTCTGAATCTGCCCGTTGTAGAGGGGTGAGGAATCAAGATTATCGTTCAGCACCTTATGCACCTCAGGATTTGTATGCACTATGTAGCAACTGCGTGGATTGAGCCGTCTTCCGATGTTCGGAAGGAACGAGAATTTGTGGAAATCCCTCTCTATCAAGGTCACCCTCTCCTCTCCGCCGGGAAATTCAGCCGCGAAAGCCTCCACGCGGTCATCGCCGTCCTGACGTTCGGCGAGGGAGAAATCTATGCTGCGGGCATCTATACGTGCGGGAGTACCTGTTTTCATTCGCAGGGTGTTGATTCCGAGTTCCTTCAACTGATCAGAAAGTCCTTTAGAGGCCGGTTCGGATATCCTTCCTCCCGGTATCTGCCTGGGGCCGAAATGCATCAGGCCGTTGAGGAAAGTTCCGGCCGTGAGCACCACCTTACGTGCCCTGAACTCGAAACCGAGTGCAGTCCTAACCCCTTTCACTACCGGCCTTCCCTCTTCCTCCTCCACAATGAAGGATACCACCATATCCTGAAAGAGCCTTAAAGCGGGGATATTCTCCAATACCTTTCTCCATTCATCGATAAACCGTGTACGGTCAGACTGCACACGGGGCGACCACACGGCCGGGCCTTTGGAACGGTTCAGCATACGGAATTGTATCGCTGTAGTGTCGGCGATGATACCCATTCTTCCACCGAGGGCATCAATCTCACGCACAATCTGGCCTTTGGCTATGCCACCGACAGCCGGATTGCACGACATCTGGGCCAGACGGTTCAGGTCGGCAGTTATGAGCAACGTGGAGGCTCCGAGACCTGCGGCGGCCGCCGCAGCCTCGCAACCTGCATGACCGCCCCCCACAACCACTACGTCATAATCAAATTTCATAAATTATATATCTGATTGATTGGATTTTATATTATCACCTGACAGTTTCCCAGAGACGGAGAGCCTCATTCTCGTGAGCTTCCATCACCTCACGCTCCCCGGGTCCCTTGTCGTCAATGCCACACAGGTGAAGCACTCCGTGGGCGATCACACGGAGGAGTTCCCTTTCGTATGGCTCCCTCATCTCTTCGGCATTGCTGCGCACGGTATCGAGCGACAGGAAAATGTCGCCCCCGATTTTATCGCGTCTTGAATAGTCGAAGGTGATTATATCGGTGTAATAATCGTGGTGAAGATATTCGCGGTTGGCACGCAATATCTCCTCATCATCGCAGAAAAGATAATTTACGTTACCTATACGGCGATCGTGTGCCTCCGCGACTTCTCCCAACCAACGCCCTACCCTCTCAAGGTCAAGGCGCGGCATTTCCACATTCTTTGTGTCAAAAGATACCATGTATGATTATTTGATGTAAACGTTCGGACCAAAGTCTCACGACCTGCAAAAATACAAAAAAAACCGACATCTACAATATCCGGAGGGCATTCAAGTAAGATTTAAAGCACAAAAGGCGTTTTCCAATTTTTCAATCAATATTTACCACAATTTTAACATTTCATATATACGCCTGAATAGCAATAAATTAAATAATTAAAGATTTAATTTAACGCCCCTCAGAATTTATCATTTCTCCTTCTGCGGGTATTCACAGGGGAAAAATATATTCTCACTTCCGTTTTTATTCACGCAATCGGGAGTCGATGATAATCGTGACCGGTCCGTCGTTGATAAGGGCCACTTTCATGTCGGCTCCGAAGATACCCTTCTCCACAATCTTTCCCGTCAGTGCCTCCACACTCTTACAGAAAAAGTCGTAAAGCCCCTTCGCCTCCTCACCCTTGGCGGCGCGGATATAACTCGGGCGGTTGCCCTTCGCTGTCGAGGCGGTCAGGGTGAACTGACTCACCGCAAGCACCTCCCCACCGACATCAAGGAGCGATCTGTTCATCACATCATTCTCATCGGGAAATATACGCATCTTCACCACCTTCGAGGCGAGCCACTCGGCATCACCGGGGGCATCACCCGTCTCCACACCCACAAGAATCATCAAACCCTTCCCTATCTCTCCCACCATCTCGCCTCCCACCTTCACCGAAGCCTCGGAGACACGCTGTATTACCAATCTCATATTATCTGTATAACTGTTATCGTTGTCTTTCTAAATGCTCTCTTTTTTATTTGTCAAAATAGCCACAGTCATGCTACTCCGTAAAGCAGCATGGCCGCTTTACGTTGAAAACAAAAGAGACAGCACATGGTTTTCCATGTCTGTCTCCTTTTATCAGTATCGGATTTACCTAAATCGGCAAGAGGAAGAATTATTCCTGATTGCGGTACCAGTCGTCGGTAGTGATGGAATCCTCGGCGATACCGGTCTCGCCGCCGTATTCCTCATCGTGCTGGCTCTTGTCAAGACCGATTATCTCGTTGCGGCCTGACACACGCATCGGGATAATCTTGTCAGTAAGCCAGTAGAGTGCATAACTCATAAGGAATGTATAGGCCACCACCATGAGGAGAACAAGGATGTGGTTCCAGAAAAACTCGTTGCGTGAGATCATCTCAGGATCGGAAGAGGCAAAGAAATCGTATGCGAAGATACCGGTTAGCACTGTTCCGATAATGCCTCCGAGGCCGTGGGTCGGGAAAACGTCGAGGGCATCGTCGAGCATGTTGCTGTAGCCTTTCCAACTGCAGGCGAAGTTACAGCAGATTGTGATGATGAACGATATGCAGACGCTCTGCCCTACGCTCACCCAGCCGGCACAAGGGGTGATAGCCACAAGACCAACCACAGCACCGATAGCGGCACCCATAGCGGAGGGTTTGTGCCCTCTCATGCCGTCCATTGCTATCCATACCACCATTGCAGTCGCGGCTGCCGTATTAGTGTTCAGGAAGGCTGATATTGCGATGCCGTCAGCAGCGAGCGACGAACCGCCGTTGAAACCGAACCATCCGAGCCAGAGGAGTGCCGCACCGAGCAACACGAAAGGCACATTGGCGGGCTTTGATTCCTTCTTGGTTGTGCGTTTCCCGAGATAGAGGGCACCGGTGAGAGCCGCGATACCTGATGCGGCATGCACCACGATACCCCCTGCGTAGTCATGCACGTGCATCATACCGAAAAGTCCGTCGGGGTGCCATGTGCAGTGTGCCAAGGGGCAATATACGATTATCGTCCACAGAACCATGAATAGGAGATAACCGGCGAAATGAACCCTCTCGGCAAAAGAACCTGTGATAAGCGAGGGGGTGATTATGGCGAATTTCATCTGGAACAGAGCAAACAGCGCAAGGGGTATTGTCGTGGTCACGAGGCCTATCTGGGTCCATTCGTTGGCGGAGTCAGTGACGTTGGTCACACCGACATTATCGAACATAAAAAATGTGGCCGGATTACCGAACACATGCCACACATCCTGACCGAAAGCGAGAGAAAATCCGAATACTACCCAGACCACACTCACGACACCCATCACGATGAAACTCTGAAGCATGGTTGAGATCACGTTCTTGACGCGGACCATGCCTCCATAAAAGAAAGAGAGACCGGGGGTCATCATCAATACGAAAATTGTGGCCGTAATCATCCACGCCACGTTGGCGTAGAGATTAATTCCCTCCATATCGAATATTCCTTCACGTGGCGTCACCAGACAACCCACGATACTCAATCCCAGCATGAGCACAAACACAATCAGCCATGCTGAATTAATCTTCCTTACCTGTTGAAACTTCATAGACAATATATTAAATGGAACATCATCACGATGGGGAGGAGATAGAATTTTTCCATAAATCAGATAAATTTTACGAATTATTTATATCAAATCGCCAATAAAAGTTGCATTTATCTAATTTTGATGCAAAGTTAGCATTATTTAGCAAATCGGAGGCTATCAGTGATGTTAAAAATTGTAAAAAGAGGGATCGGATTTTTCTGAGGAATCGAAAGAATCAGAAGAATCAGAAGAATCAGAGGAATCAGAGGAATCAGATAACTCCGATTCCTCCGATTTTTCCGATTCCTCCGATTTTTCCGATTCCTCCGATTTTTCCGATTACTCCGATCCCTCCGATTACTCCGATAAATCCGATTCCTCCGATTATTCCGATTATTCCGATTTTTCCTTCGGATTATCAGTCGTAGAGTTTGAGGCCGAGGCGTTTCTCACGGCGGCGTATGGCCTCCGTCAGCAATATGTTGCCTACCGTCCAGAGCACTATGTCAAAAAGGAAGATAAGGTTGGGGTTTACCCAGGGTGAGACAAGCACATTCGCCCCTATGAATATGAGCGATGCCGTGAGTATCGTCAGAAGGGCCGCGGCCTGATTCATCCCTAAAGCCAGAAGTTTATGATGGATATGGCATTTGTCAGGAAGGAAAGGATTGCGGCGACGCTTTACCCTGTGGAAATAGACCCTGAATACGTCAAAACAGGGGATGATGAGGGGAGATAGCGCCACTATCGCGGGGTTATAGTTCTCCGTAAGGAAATCGGGGCGTCCGCACATCACCCCCACAGCACAGAACACCAGCACCATACCCGTGGTCAAGGCTCCCGTATCACCCATGAATATCTTCTTCTGCCTCTTGGCATCACCGAACACATTATAATAGAAGAAGGGGAAGAGAGTGCCCGCCGTAGCCGCCGAGAGCATGGAGTAGACGTATTCCCCACCGATATAGAACACCACGGCATAGAAACCAAGCGCTATGGTGCTCAATCCGGAGGCAAGGCCGTCGATACCGTCGATAAGGTTGATGGCATTCACCACATACACCACCACGAGGAGAGTGAAGAGGCAGGATAGCCACCCCGGGAGGGTGTAGAGCCACAGCATACCGTAAAAGTTGGAGATATACATACCGGAACTCACCAGGAGCAGTCCGGAGACAATCTGCACAATGAATTTGGCCCTGTATTTCACCCCTATGAGGTCGTCGGCTATACCGACAAGGTACAAGAGTATTATGGCACAAAACTCAAAGAACAGGGGCATCAGGCGGCCGTCTATGGCTAAATGCATAAGGTCGCATCCCATACGGAGATTCCCGGCCATCACAAGCGACATTGAGAAAAGGAAGGCAGGGAAAAATGCTATTCCACCGAGACGCGGCACGACACCACGGTGAATCTTCCTTTCGTTCACTTCGTCGAAAAGATTCTTGCGGAAGGCTATCAGGATGATTTTCGGTATCACTATGCCGGATATTATGAAAGATATGGCAAATACGAGAATATCATTCTGGAGCCAATATATCAGATTATCTTGAGCAGTCATGGTTTCGGTTTTAGGTTCCCGGTGAAATCTCGGACACACAGGGAACAATGAATACGTTATGGCAGCATAAAGCTTTTTTGATGAGGAGTGCGACAAAGTTAATAAAAAATGTTAACCGAGCCAAAAACAAAAGGATAAAATATCCGGTATAAAGAAAAAAGCGGGGGCGACCAAGTCGCTCCCGCTTCAATTGAGGCATCCTTTGGAGGATTAGCCGTTGTATTTCTTCATGATTGCGATGAGGTCGAGCACCTTGTTAGAGTAGCCGATCTCGTTATCATACCAAGAGATAACCTTCACGAAGTTGTCAGTGAGGTAAACGCCTGCGTTAGCGTCGAAGATAGAAGTGAGGGGGCAGCCGAGGAAGTCAGAGCTTACGACAGCGTCCTCAGTGTAACCGAGCACACCCTTGAGCTCGCCTTCAGCAGCCTCTTTCATAGCTGCGCAGATCTCCTCTTTAGTAGCGGGCTTCTCGAGGTTGCAAGTAAGGTCAACTACAGAAACGTCGAGAGTGGGCACACGCATTGAGATACCGGTGAGTTTACCGTTGAGCTCGGGGATAACCTTGCCCACAGCCTTAGCAGCACCTGTAGAAGAGGGGATGATGTTGCCGGAAGCGGCACGGCCACCACGCCAATCCTTCATTGAAGGACCGTCGACAGTCTTCTGAGTTGCAGTAGTAGAGTGAACAGTAGTCATAAGACCCTCCTTGATGCCGAACTTGTCGTTGAGCACCTTAGCGATAGGTGCGAGACAGTTGGTAGTACAAGAAGCGTTGGAAACGAACTGCTGACCTGCGTAAGTATCGGCGTTAACACCGCATACGAACATCGGGGTGTCGTCCTTAGAAGGAGCTGACATAACAACATATTTAGCACCAGCCTCGATGTGAGCCTGAGCCTTCTCTTTAGTAAGGAAGAGACCTGTAGACTCTACAACGTACTCAGCGCCAGCCTCGCCCCAGCCGATCTCTGCGGGGTTCTTGCATGCTGTAACACGGATGGGCTTGCCGTTTACGATGAGGAGGCTCTTGTCCATATCGTAGTCAACTGTGCCGTCGAAGCGTCCGTGCATTGTGTCATACTTAAGCATGTATGCCATGTAATCTACCGGAAGAAGGTCGTTGATTGCAACTACCTCGATGTCATCTCTCTTTGTAGAGGCGCGGAACACGAAACGTCCGATACGGCCAAAGCCGTTGATACCAATTTTTGTCATTGCTTTAAAGTTTTGGGTTGCTGTTTTTATATCTGTTGATTTGTATTTTTATCTTGAACATAGATTCCGGCTGCCTGAGCAGCATTCCTCTTGCCTTACGGTATGCAAAATTACAAAAAACTTTCGGTATTGCAACCTTGAATGAACGTTTTTTAACGCTTTGATGTTGTATAATTCGTAAAATGGCGCTTTTTAGCATTATTTTTTGTTGTTTAGTGCCTTTTACTTACCCGCCGGCTTCCGGCTATTCCTTAACTCGTAAATAATTTAATTTTTCCACAACATAAAATTGCTTCATTCACTATGGGTAAATTCATGCAAGATTTCAAAGAGTTCGCCATGAAGGGTAACATCATCGACATGGCGGTTGGTGTAATCATCGGCGGTGCGTTCGGCAAAATCGTCGCCTCTCTCGTCGACGACCTCATCATGCCTATCATCTCCCTCTGCACCGGCTCTGTAAACTACAGCGATCTCAAGGTCGTGCTCCGTCCCGAGGAAATTGACCAGGCAGGCGCCGTAATCCATGATGCCGTGACTTTCAACTACGGTATGTTCATCCAGAACATCGTGAACTTCGTGATCATTGCCTTCTCCATCTTCATCGCCCTGCGCTACGCTGTCAAACTTAAAAAGAAAGAGGCAGAGCCCGCTCCCGAACCGGAAGCCGCTCCCGAACCCACCAAGGAAGAGGTGCTCCTCACTGAGATCCGCGACATCCTCCAGAAGCAGAGCAAATGACACTCCCGCTCCTTTAGTGGCACATCATTTGGCTTACAGTAAAAACTTTTTATTAAATTTGCGGAGCATTCCTCTCGGGATGCTCCGTTTTATTTTAATGACCCCGGAGGCTCCTTAACGGCAATAATGGCCTGAAAGGGCCTGAAAAATTCATACATCAACAAAAACCTGAAAACCATGTTTCCGACACAGACCTACATCAACCGCCGCGCAGAACTCAAACGCCGCGTCGGCTCCGGATTGATCCTCCTTCTTGGCAATAACGAGAGCGGCATGAACTATGCCGACAACACATACGATTTCCGTCAGGATTCATCTTTCCTTTATTATTTCGGCCTCCCCTTCGCCGGGCTCAACGCCGTGATTGACGTGGACAACGACCGCGAGATAATATTCGGCGACGAACTCACCATCGACGACATAGTCTGGATGGGCACCCAGCCCTCCCTGCGCGACAAGGCGGAGAGGGTGGGTATCTCCGACACGCGCCCGTCGGCCGAGTTGAGGAAATATCTCGATGCAGCACGTGCAAAAGAGCAACTCATCCGCTACCTCCCCCCCTACCGCCCGGAACATAACGTGACCCTCTACCGCCTCCTCGACATACTTCCGGGAGCAGAGAAGGGGAACGTGGATCTTATCCGCGCCATCGTCGACATGCGCAATCACAAGACCGAGGAGGAGATAGCCGAGATCGAACGTGCCTGCGACGTGACCGCCGACATGCACATCACGGCCATGCGTATCCTTCGCCCCGGCATGAGGGAGTGTGAGGTAAGCGCTGCGATAAACGCTGTGGCGGAGGCTGCCGGAATGCGCCTCTCCTTCCCCATCATAGCAACCGTAAACGGCCAGACCCTCCACAATCATTATCACGGCAATGTGGCGCGCCCGGGGCAGATGCTCCTCGTGGATGCCGGAGCCGAGACCGAGATGGGGTATGCCGGCGACATGTCGTCAACCATTTGCGTCGACCCGAAATTCACCACACGCCAGAAGGAGATATACGACATTCAGGTGGCGAGCCACCTCGCGGCTGTCGGAGCCTTGCGTCCCGGCGTTCCCTTCAAGGATGTCTACGAACTTTCCTGTGAGGTGGTGTGCGAGGGGTTGAAGCAACTCGGCATAATGAAGGGCGACCCCAAGGAAGCAGTGGCGGCCGGAGCCCATGCGATGTTCTACCCCTGCGGTCTGGGCCACATGATGGGTCTTGACGTCCACGACATGGAAAACCTCGGCGAAGTGTGGGTGGGATACGACGGACAGCCCAAGAGCACCCAGTTCGGGCGCAAGTCGCTGCGCCTCGCACGCCCTCTGGAGCCCGGATTCGTCCACACCATAGAACCCGGCATATACTTCATCCCCGAACTCATCGACCTATGGCGCTCGCAGAATAAGTTCACCGATTTCATAAACTACGCCGAGGTGGAGAAATGGAAAGATTTCAGCGGCGTACGCAATGAGGAGGATTACCTCATCACCGAGACCGGCTGCCGCCGCTTAGGAAAGAAAATACCCCTCACCACTGACGAAGTGGAGGCCATGCGATGACGGTAGGACGTTTCGCCCCCTCCCCTACGGGACGTATGCACCTGGGGAACATATTCTCCGCACTCATCTCCTGGCTTTCCGCGAAAAAGGGGGGTGGAAAATGGATACTGCGGGTCGAGGATCTCGACCCGCAGCGTTCACGCATGGAGTATGCCCGCCTTATGGAGGACGACCTTGACTGGCTCGGCCTCGACTGGGATGAGGGGGGCGTGGAGGGGAAAGGTGACAACGGACCCTATCTCCAGAGCCTACGAGGCGATATATATGAAGAGATACTTGACAGAATAAAGGGGACGGGACTCACCTACCCGTGCCGTTGCACACGCGCCGACATACAGGCCTCCCAAGCGCCTCATGAGAGCGACGGGAGGGTGGTCTATTCGGGAGCCTGCCGTCCAGCGGAACTCGGTGGAAGCGGAGAGACGGACACCACACGCCCCGTGCGGGCCACTCGCCTGTGGGTGCCTGATGAGGAGATCACCTTCACCGACCGTCTCTATGGGGTGCAGACAGTAAACCTCGCGGAGCATTGCGGCGACTTCGTGCTGCGCCGTGCCGACGGCGCGTGGGCCTATCAATTGGCCGTAGTGGCCGACGATGCTATGATGGGCGTTACGGAAGTGGTCAGAGGCAGCGATCTACTCCTCTCCTCGGCACAGCAGATCTACCTCTACCGACTGTTGGGTCTCAATCCCCCTGCATTCGCCCATGTGCCGCTTCTCTGCAATGCCGCAGGACAGCGGCTCTCCAAACGCGACCAATCCCTGAGTATGGAGGAGTTGCGCAAAGACTACACCCCTTCACATCTCGTGGGTCTGCTCGCCTACTGTGCCGGTATCCTCCCCGAACCGTTTCCCATATCAGCACGTGGACTGCTCCCGCTATTCTCCTGGTCAGCCATCCGCCCCGTAAAGGAATTGACGATCAGCTAATCACTCCCGCTTGTTTTGACAGGAGCACAGTAGCTGACAGGAGAACAGGAGGTTTTTTTTTGCCTTGGGTCTTGAGCCTTGAGCCTTGAGCCTTGCGCCTTGAGCCTTGAGCCTTG
>CAMWMD010000058.1 GCA_947175265.1 uncultured Porphyromonadaceae bacterium
CACGCCATGTAGAGGAGGCGGCCGCAGCTGCGAAGATCAGACTGAGTGCAGACGAGATTCAACTCCTTGAAAAACTCGGTGCCGAAACCGGAGTGGACACCAAAGGATCATGGGAAAACCGCATGAGCTAAGATTCTGCTTCAGAAGATAAAAGCATGAGGCTGTGTCAAAAATAGGCGCAGCCTATTTTTTACGGCATTCAGCAAAAAAAATAAACAAAGCCCCGACTTTCTCAAGCAGGGGCTTTGTCATGTCAGAAAGATTTTGTACCTTAGTGACATAATTTCATAATTAAATGCACACAAAATTACATACAAAATCTTGAAGTTGTTTAAACTAATTTGATTTGTGAAATTTTTTAAGGAAAATAACGATAAAAGCAAGGAAGTTCCAACCTTTCCAACTGGATATTGTGGTGTCAAACCGTGTGAGAACGGCTTTGAAGCCATCCATCCAAGCATTTGTACGTTCGATTTTCCATCTATGTTTATACATCTCCTCGTCATAGATCCATTCCTCCGTGCTTTCCCCTCCGTTCCTGGGATTTGGACACACGTTAGGGATAATGCCATAGGATACAAGGGCACTTCTGAGTTCCTTTCCGTCAAATCCTGCGTCGAGGTCGCAGAAGAGGCCGTCGACAGCAATATCTGCTGCGGAAAGCTGGCTGATAATTTCATCCACTCTGTCCTCTATCTCGAAGAGGTCGGCATGATTGCCTGCCTGTGGCTCAGCCATGGCAAGGGGAATCCCCTGGTTGTCCGAAAAGAAAAGGGCGTTAGTGGTGGATCGCTTCTTCCTTCCCTGATACTCAGTCTTTTCCCCTCCACGGTATGCCGGTGTATGGGAACCGTCAATATGGGAGAGGGAAAGATCAAGCTTACTTTTATTCTTATTGAGAATTCCGGCATATATCCTTTGCCACTCCTCCTTCACAGACCATTTGCGGTAGTGATGGAAGACTGTATTCCAGCTCGGCAACTCTCCACTGAAAAGATGACCTATCGGCAGCAGACGCCACTGGCATCCGCTCTTGAGCTTGTAGAGAATGGCATTCACAATCTCCACAAGAACGAATTTAGAGGAAAATCCTCTTTTTGCTATCGAAAGATAGGGCATAATTTCAGATTTTATTGTATCTTTGTCGAGTACAGCGTATTCTGGCATGGATTTAATATTTATAGTTTGGTCACCATAAATATAGCTAATCCCTTGCGGATTACGCTGTATTTTAATTATTTTACTCTATAATTAACATCTTGAAATAAGTTTAAACAACTTCATTAGCCAATATGCGGCTTCAGGTCGCTTGTAGTGACATAAAATGAGTTAGAATTAAAAAATATGGAATTAAGTTTTGAACGTTTTGAAAATGGTCGCTGGTATGTGGTATTCCCGGAATGGGAAGGCGACCAGGATGATCTGGAAATGGTTGAGGGTGCTGACAAAATGTTAGATGCCCTGACGGAAGACGGTCTCTACTCCTCCTTAGATGTAGATATTGAAGAACCTGCCGACGGGGAATATTTCACATTGGAAATGGAGGGGCATGATCCTGACGGAGCATTTTATAATGTGGTTAATTGTCCTAAATTCGAAGGCATTATCTGGCTCTGCAACGTCACTCATGAATTCTTTGGAGATCATCCCGATAGAATCTATTGCCGTGTAATCTCATAAGGGGACACGCGAAACTCCTGTTAGTTATATTTCACATAGGTGTGCCACTTCTCTTTCAAAATTATCCCGGTCCATGGCACGGTTTCTCACCTGAGTCCGGTGATTGAAAATTGTTTGAGGAGAAAGAAATAGAAGAATGGCTATCTTATTGCTGTCGGTTATACCCATTCTCACCAGAGCATAAATACGTAAATCAGTATTTAATAATTCTCCCTTTTTTGGATAGATCTGTCTCTCAGATTGGAGAAGGGCATTAAACTGCTTTATATAATCGGGATAGAGTCGAAGAAAAGCAGAATCAAAATTTTGAAACATCTCTCGCGTCTCTACATCTGTCGGGCGCACGTAACGATCTGCCACTGAATTTAGATCGCCCATATTCTTGACTTTCAGTTTCAATACAACGGGGAACCGATTGAGTTTCTCAATGTAAGCGGCACAAAGATCCATAAATAGGCTTACATACTCTTCGCGCGACTTATTAGTTTGGCTGAGTTGGAGATTAAGTTCTCTCAACTTTTCATTAAGTTCTTCCATTGCAACTTTCGAACGGGAGACAATCTTATGTTGGTGATAGATATAGACAGCCACCACCGCTAATGAGATAGTAAGAAGTCCTATTAACAGAAGATATGATTTTAAACGTCTGTTCTGAGCGTTGACAGTATCCTGGTAGACATTGGAAATATCCGGAATTTTTTCTGCTACCTCCAGCATCCTCAACCGATTATTATAGAATATAGCATCCTCAAGGGCGAGTTTCAGATAAGAATTTGCCCTTTCAATGTCTCCTTCCTCCTCTTTGAGATAGAGAGCGAGTTGCTGAAGAGCTAAATTTTCCTTAAGAGGCACTTTCTGATCAGAAATAGCCGCATTGACTACCCATTCCTTATATTTTTCCTTATCCTGCATATCTCTATAGGTCAAGGCAAGTGCATAGGCAGCTTGTGCATAAAGCCTGCTTTCTGCAGGGATACGGGCAATAGTGGCTAAATACTCCTTTTCAGCTTCCTTATAATTTTGGGAGCGAAGATGTTTCTCTGCCAATCTGTAAGTGTATTCCGGTTTAGAGACATCTGTTACAGCTATAAGAGAATCCAAATAAAGAAGACTCCTCTGTGTAAATACCGGAGCTATTGTACGCTTATCGGAATATTCTGCCCATACCCCGTAGGTCCATTCACATGCTGAGAAATATTCCTCCTGTAAACGTACAGGCAGCTTTCTTGAATCTATTTTTTCAAGAATATTTATAGCGTGGCTGAAATGTCCGGAAGTTGCAAGAGAGAGGGCTCTATGAATCTCGACTTGTGCTCGTAACTCATAACCGTCAGTAGGGTCTATTATATCTGAAGCATAATCAACGTATATCATGGCAGAATCAAAATTGAAAGTGAGATATTCCTGGAAAAGCTCATTATATAAGTTGAGTCGTCTATCCTTATTAATGTCCGGCTTTAAAAGATGACGCAGACTGTCAACACGGCTTTCCTTAACTTTGAGGAAATGCCCACGCTGTTCTATGGCCTCATCGAGACGAGAAAGAGAAGCATCTCCCGCAACTGCCCTCAGACTGCCAAAACTCAACAGAAAAATGAATACTATTATTGTTATCTTCATAGCTTAAATAATTCTGAAAATGCAAATATAGCACTTAATTATCACTCCTGCAACACTACCTTGCAATTATCTCAATCAATATATAAGATATTAATATATAATATTATACATTCTAACCATCCTACTTCTCCACTACCTGAACTATACTTTCTATTGACATCAGTTTCATGAAGGTGTAATTTTGCGATATCACCGACAAAAATACCCATGAAACAGAACCTGACAACACTTACGGCAATTGCCGCATTTACACTTTTACCAGCCGTTGCGATGGCAAAAGAAAATACCGACAGTCTGTCTGCCGGAGGTAATGGAGAAGAAAGAAACGTGATGCTTAATGCCTCCGATGCTACCAAACCTCGCGAGATACAGATAGGTCTTCCAAGCGAAGATGTCAACGTCTACGAAAACGGTTTACCTACTGTTTATTCCTCCACCGTACACCAGCTTGCCAGACATTGGCGCAGTGATGCAAGTCTGGGCACGGTCGGACTCATGAACCCTATGGAATCTGCCATCAAGACCGGAAATATTGCCTATTCCGTTGATAGCTATTCCAACTTCGGACAAAAAGAGTTTAAAGCTATTTTTAATTATCGCACTAACACCTTCGGCTGGCAAAATTTCGATTTCAATGTCTCAGGAGGTATAGGAGAAAAATGGCTGTACACTGCGAGTATTTATCAGAACTTCGACCCGGGATATTTCAAGGTGAAGTTTACTGACTTTTCTGATCGTACTCAAATCTATCATGCCGGACTGACCAGATTATTCAACAGAGGAAAACTGAGCATACTATATAAATTTTCAAAAAGCAACGCTTTAGGATCAATGATAAACAATGCCCCTTTCATCTATGTAGGAGATGGAAGTGTGATGGAAATTCCGGGATTCCCTCTTGGCACTACTTCTTATGCTCCCATCGGAGGAGAGTTTGAATATATGGATGTGCTCGACGGCAAAATGAAAAAAGGACGCTGGGGAGACTTCACTGACAACTATGCTCATGACTTAACTGCTCATTTTGATTATAGGTTCAGCAATGATTATAAACTTGATATAAATGCTAAGTTTATGAGAGCTCCACATGCAGATTATTGTGATTTCGGTGGAAGTTCAATTTTCGAGACCACAGCTGCCGATCAGCTTTATAAACCGGGAGAAGACAATCCCTATATAGGTCTTGCAGAAGGGAGACGCACCTGGCTTCATGCAGGGAAAGTGACGAATGCTCTTCTTACGGCTGAACTAAATAAATCGTTCGCAAATCACGATCTTCGTTTTGGTTTGAACGAATGGTATTACCACCTTGATTACAGTTCATCGTCATTTCAATGGACAGGAACCGTTTCACCTTATCCTGATATCCTTGTAAAACATAATTCCGACGGCACATTAAGTCAATTTCACGGTTTCAATGAGCTTTCTCCGGAGTATACTAAAGGATATGAAAACAAGAGTGCTATATATATCACTGACAACTGGCAAATCACTCCGAAATTCAATCTTTATTTCGGGGGACGACTGGAGTATTACCGAATGAGTGCCGATCAAATACCTTATGCAAGGTATGATGGCTTCCATATCGGCGATACCCATACCTACACCGATAGCGAGGGGAATATGACTACTGTAAAAATTGAGCCACACCGTGTATTGAAAAATAAACTTAATTATGCAGCCACTATTCAAGGGATTTATAACTTCAATCGCCATTTAGGGCTGACAGCCGATGCCACAGTGGCCACCAGATATCCCCGCATAAATGAATATGCAGGCACCGGGCCTACAGAGGAACAATACAAGCGTGTGACCATACCACTTATCCGAGGGGGAATCACGTACCGCAACAACTGGGTAGATCTCACGTCGATGGTGACCTATATTGCCAAGTCAAACAACATAGACCAGCAGAATGTCACCAAGCCGGGCACGACTCAATCGAAGACCACTCTGCTCATCTACAGCATCAAAACACTTGGATGGACTACCTCAGCAGAAATACATCCTTTCAAAGGCTTTAACCTCCATGCCCTTCTAACTCTTCAGAAGCCTACCTACGACAACTATTTCATCAAGTCGCCTTTTGATGGCGTGCCTGACCTGAATGCGAACGGCAATATCGTAAAGGAAATTCCTCAGATCCTTATCGAACTTGATCCCAGTTATCAGCTTAACGACAAACTTCGTTTCTGGCTTTCATTCCGTTATTTCGGAAAGACTTACGCAAACCTGACAAACGCCCTTTTCTTTAATGGCAGATGGGAGACTTTCGGAGGTATCAACTGGAGCGTAAACAAGCATCTCGACCTCGGTTGCACCGTTATAAACTTTCTCAATGAGAAAGGAGCAAGCGGCACAATCAACGGTGCTGAACTTTTAAGCAAGGAAGACAGCGGGAAATACAAGAATTATTATATGAGCGGCAGCTATCTCCGTCCGTTTACTATTGAATTCAGTGCCACACTAAAATTCTAATCTTCCTTCACAGGCAGTTTCTGTAAATAAAAGCTCAAGGTAAAAAAGATTGTTATAATAAATTCAAAAAGAATAAACACCCTAAAAACAATAACATGAAACCAATACTTTCAGCAGCCCTCTCAGCCCTTATGGTATTTTCGGCAGGGGCACAGACCGGGGATAGAAAAATTATCCGTATAGCGACTGACAATACAGACCTCGTGCTTGAAGTTGGTCCTAACAACCGTCTTTATCAGACATATCTCGGTCCGAAGCTTCGTCATAACGAAGATTTGATAAACCTCACCTGGAATCAACATGCAGGGTCTGATGGTTCAGTGTCTACAAGAGGCTGGGAAGCCTACTCAACTTCCGGAAATGAAGATTTCTTCGAACCGGCGCTCGGAATAACACACTCCGACGGCAACATGACCACATATCTTTATTATGAGAACTCTACTCAAGAGGAAGTGCCCGGAGGAACGCATACAAAAATAAATCTCCGCGATGACAAATATCCGGTAAACGTAACACTCAACTATGTGGCTTATCCTAAAGAAAACGTCATAAAAACATGGTCAGAGATATCTCATCGTGAAAAGAAACCCATATCCCTTTCCCAATATGCTTCTGCCATGCTCTATTTCAATGAACCTGAATATTGGCTCACAGAATTTAGTAGCGACTGGGCTAAAGAAGCTCAGATGAGCACTCAGCAGCTTCAGTTCGGCAAAAAGGTGATTGATACAAAATTGGGGAGCCGGGCGGCTATGCATACACACCCTTTCTTTGAAATAGGACTTAACGGACCGGCAAAAGAAAATAGTGGAGAAGTGCTTATGGGTACTCTCGGCTGGACGGGCAACTTCCGGTTTACATTTGAGGTTGACAATGTAGGAAATCTACGTGTCATCCCCGGTATAAATCCCTATGCCTCCACCTATGAATTAAAAGCCAATGAGGTATTCACCACTCCCGAATTCATATTCACCATCAGCTATGACGGCACAAGTCAGGGCAGTCGCAATCTCCACGATTGGGCACGTAAATATCAACTTAAAGATGGAGAAGGTCAGCGTCTGACTCTGCTCAACAACTGGGAAAACACAGCCTTTGATTTTGATCAGGACATTCTTGCAAAGCTTATGAAAGAGGCTAAACACCTTGGTGTAGACATGTTCCTTCTTGATGACGGGTGGTTCGGCAATAAATATCCCCGTAAAGATGACCATGCAGGTCTTGGCGACTGGGAAGTTACCCACGATAAACTCCCCGGAGGCATTCCGGCACTTGTGGACGCAGCAAAAGAGGCTGATGTAAAATTCGGTATTTGGATAGAGCCTGAAATGGTGAATCCTAAGAGCGATCTTTACGAGAAACATCCCGACTGGGTTATAGAACAGCCTAATCGCGACACCTACTACTACCGTAATCAGCTTGTCTTGGATATGAGCAATCCTAAAGTGCAGGATCATGTGTTCAATGTTGTTGATAATATTCTAACTGAGAATCCTGATGTTGCATATTTCAAATGGGATTGTAACAGCCCCATCACTAATATCTATTCTCCTTACGCCAAGGATAAACAAAGTCAACTTTACGTAGACCATATACGGGGTATCTATAATGTTCTCAAACGAATCAAAGATAAATATCCTGATGTCCCGATGATGCTTTGCTCGGGTGGCGGTGCCCGCTGTGATTATGAAGCACTGAAATATTTCACTGAATTCTGGTGCTCCGATAATACGGATCCTATTGAACGCATATATATCCAATGGGGCTTCTCTCAGTTCTTCCCTGCTAAAGCAATGGCAGCCCATGTGACCAGCTGGAACAAGAATACGTCAGTAAAATTCCGAACGGATGTGGCAGCGATGTGTAAACTTGGATTTGACATAGGACTTCAGGATTTGACAGCCGAGGAACTTGAATATTGCCAACAGGCTGTTGAAAATTGGAAACGTCTCCAACCTGCAGTGATGGATGGCGACCAATATCGTCTCGTTTCCCCTTACGAAACAAATCATGCGGCTGTGGAATACGTCGATAAATCAAAGAAAATGGCTGTCCTTTTCGCTTATGACCTTTCTCCAAGATTTCAGGAGAAGCTTTCACCTGTGAAACTGCGTGGACTCGATCCCGATAAGAAATACTTGGTGAAAGAGATAAATCTGATGCCCGGGACAGAGTCAACATTCACTCAGAATAATAAGGTTTTCACAGGAGACTATCTGATGAAAGTTGGTCTGAATATATTCTCTTGGAATCATAATACATCTACTGTACTGGAACTTACGGCACAATAAAATCCTATATATCCAAAATAAATTTGTAATAAAAATAAAAGACACGCCATATCGTGTGTCTTTTATTTTTATGGCTTCCCATAACCCGGATGATTCTTTTCCTAAAAGTCTCACACCATTTCAGGGATGTTGGCGGTTGAATGGATTTTTGCTAAATTTGTGGAATGGATTATCCTTTTGCAAAATTTCAAATTCATTTAACCATGAGACATCTTTTTCTATCTATTCTTCTTGCCGGAGCAGCCTCCCTTTTCGCACAGGATGCCCCGGACGCCTGCACAAGCATAATGGTAGGCAAGAAAGCAAGCGCCGACGGCTCCGTTATGACGAGCCATACATGCGATTCCTGGTACCGCACCTGGATGCAGATGACCGACTCCAAGGATTACCCGCGTGACACAATCACTTCCATATATAAAGGGAGAATGCACACTGAATACCCCTCCAGCCGTGACGGAATGAAGGAAACGGGCACTATCCCACAGGCAAAACACGTCTATCGCTTTCTCGACACCGCTTACCCCTGCCTGAATGAGAAACAGCTTGCCATGGGCGAGACCACTTTCAGCGGACGCGACACACTCCGCAACGACAAGGGTATGTTCATGATCGAGGAATTGCAAAGAATCGCCCTCGAACGCTGCACCACCGCCCGCGAAGCCATCCGCCTCATGGGCGACCTCATAAAGGAATACGGATATGCCGACGGCGGAGAATGCCTGACAATAGCCGACCCAAAGGAGGTGTGGATATTCGAAGTGCTCGGCGAGGGTCCTGACAAAATCGGCGGTGTATGGGCTGCCCAACGCATACCCGACGACCATATCGCAGTGTCGGCCAACGTAAGCCGAATCGGTAAAATCGATTTCAAGGATAAGGATAACTTCATGTATTCCGACAACGTGAAGGATGTGGCCAAACGGCTCGGACTTTGGGACGGCAAGAGCGATTTCAGTTTCTGGAAAGCCTATTCGGGAGGAAACTATCAGAAAGAGGAGAAGAATTACAGTGTGCGCGAACTTTTCATCATGAACGAACTTGCACCCGGCGCAGGTTTCACGGCTGATATGAGCGAGTTGCCGGTCAGTGTCAAACCGGAAAAGCCCGTCAGCGTGGAGGAGGTTTCCCGTCTTCTCGGCTCCTATTATGAGGGCACGGACAAGAATCTCAGTGGGCGCCTGAAAGTGAAAAACAGCAAGAAGAATATCGAGAAAGGGGAGCCTGACAGTGTGGTGAGCGTGTTTGCCAACCCCTGGATGCGTCCTGACGAGATTGCCGTCTATGAGGCTATGGGCGACAGCGTGATGCACAATATCCGCACGGTCAGCGTGTCATGGTGTGCCTACTCCACTATCATACAATGCCGCGACTGGCTTCCGGATGCCGTAGGCGGTGTGGCCTGGGTAGCCCTCGACAATCCCGGGCAGTCGCCCCGTTTCCCGATTTTTGCGGGGAATACGGATGTGGCCGAACTGCTGAAAGTATGCGGTCAGCATCGTGAGCGTGACGATGCCGCCCTTTGGAGATTCCGCGA
The DNA here is from genome assembly GCA_947175265.1 of uncultured Porphyromonadaceae bacterium. Taxonomy (GTDB): domain Bacteria; phylum Bacteroidota; class Bacteroidia; order Bacteroidales; family Muribaculaceae; genus Lepagella. The sequence continues at coordinate 9,604 of CAMWMD010000058.1, forward strand.
ACCGAACCGCCTCGCTACCGTAAGGTGGGGGCAGAGCCGGGAGTTTACCGAGCCGGCACGCGACCATTTCCTCAAGAAAGGGATGATGGAGATGCCGATGGTGGAGCAGCTTTACCTGAATTACGTAAAGGATGGTAATGAGGATGAGGGAAAGGCTATGCTGACCGAATACAGCAAAGACTTCTTCGGGGCTGCCGTAAACCGTTGGGACGATCTCAACCGCCGGCTCTGGTATCAGCACTGGCGCGGCTTCTAAATTGAAAATGGAAATACACGGTAGATTACTGTGGGTAAGGAGAGATTTTTTTGATTATAAATCCTTATGGCATGAAAGGACTAATTCTTAAAGCAATAATCATTCTGTCAGTCACGGTTGCCATAACCGTGACTGACAGTTGCACCTCTCATCATTACGATGAAAGACTTGTTTATGTAGAAAACTGTATAACTGACTCGCTTCCTTATGCGCAGGAGGTTCTGAAAGATATTGACAGGGAATCTCTCTCCAATCCCGACCGACATTTTTATGATTTCCTCTCGCTTAAGATTGCGGATAAAAGATATGAAAAACATAAATCGGATAGCCTCTATCTGACGATTCTTGATTATTACCAACGACACAAAAAGGAGGAAATTTATCCCGAAGTATTATACTACGGAGGCAGGGTATATTCCGATTTAGGCGATTATCCGAATGCACTCAATTACTTTCTTGATGCCCTGGATATCGCAAAACCAACGGATGATTCATTGAGGGCAACGATACTTAGTCAGACAGGCCGTCTGCTTAATAAAGTACATCTGTATTCAGAAGCCGATAAATATCTCGGTGAGGCGGTAGATATTATGAGAAGGACCGACGACAAGATCAATCTTGCGTATGACCTACAGTTATTAGGAATTATAAATCTGAATCTAAATAATTTATCTATTGCCAAAAGGAATATTTCAGAAGCATTGGAAATCAGTAATGGATTAGATTCCTCCATTAAGGCAAAAATGAAAATGCATCTCGCCCGAGTAGAAGATAAATTAGGAAATAAAGAGGAGGCATTACATTTAATAAGGGATGTCCCTTCAAATGTTAAACCCATCACCAGAGACTGGGCAAATGCTATAGCCTGTGAGACTTATTATTCTGCCGGAGTATTCGACACCGCTTACATTTATGCCCGTCGGATAATTGATAATCCAAAATCTGCAAAGAGAGAAACTGCCTACCGCATACTCCTTTCACAGGAATTGATTAATCGAATTCCCGTGGATTCCCTGTCTTTTTATGTCAGACAATATATATATATGTCAGAAAAGATTATGGATGAGAATGATACGTCACAAATTTCTCAACAAGTATCCGCTTATAATTACCAACAAAAGTTACGTGAGGCAGAACGTGCCCAAAAGAGAGCCAACGACTTAAAATTTTGGGTATTTATCACGATATGTTTAATCATAATATCTATTCTCACCATTATTTTAATAATTTCCAACTACAAGAAGAAGAGATTGGAATTAATCCATTCTTGTGAAAAAATAAAGTATTTACAGGAATCGCTTAATCAACTGCATGAAATCCATAAGAAAGAATTTCAAAGGCCTGATCAAACTACTTCCGATCAAGCCAACCCCTCCTCAGCATCCCCAAAATTGGATGAGAGATCAGAGCTAAATAATATTTCGGATGTACGGTCTCAACTTAGAGTTGAACTTCGGGAATTAGCGACTAATAGCCTAATTAAGAAAAAAATTATTCCATCTGGTCTTCTTTCATCAGAACCTTACATAAAACTTCAGAAATACATAAAAAATAATAAAATAGTTCCGATCGATGACCCTTTATGGCAGGAATTAGAAATAGAGATCATTAAGCATTCCCCAGATTTCAGGAAAAAACTGTCTATATTAATGAATGGAAATGAAACTACTCAAGATATACAGACTTGTATACTCATTAAATACAACCTTACTCCTTCGGCAATGGGAAAAGTGTTAAGTCTAAGTCCGGGAGGGATTGTATCACGACGTGACACAATTTCTCAAAAGATTTTTGATGAAAAAGTTGGAACAAAAGTCATTGATGTTGTAATACGCTTATTATAAACACTTTATAAAAATTAATACGATTACGGAATTATTACGGAGAATCTCCGTAATAATTCCGTAATCGTATTTGGAAGGTGGTCACAAGGAAAAAACTATCTTTACAAAAAAATTTCAACATGAAACGTCTAATACTATTTTCATTACTAATTGCTATTTCAAGTATATTCATAAACTTGAAAGGACAAACTGACCATGACATTGTTGTTGTTGTTGTTTACGCAACAGACGAAACCGATCCGGAAGAACCTGAGGAACCGGAAGGTCACCGTACAGTGAGTCTACCTCTAACTTGCTACATAAGTAAGGCTACCGGGATAAAAATAGCAAACTTCTCCGCAGATATACAATCTTACGTCATAATCACACCTGATAACAGTGAGATTATAGGAGAATTTTCAAACGAGAACGATTTTATTGATTTCCTTTTTACCCTCTCCGGTGAGGTAAAAATCGTCTTTATTACAGAATTCTCCAATTTAATTGGATATGTCTTTCTTTAATAATGAATTTATTTAAACACATTCATTAGCAATATTTCACCAAAATATATTTTTATGAAGAAGTTATTCATCTTATTCTCCTTTTGCCTCCTGTTGTTGTCCGGGGGGTGTAGCGATGACGACAAGGAAATCTCCCCCGAAGATGTCGTGCTAAATCAAACTGTCTGGAAAGGTACTTTCCACAAATATGAATATTCCACCAATGATTATTCCAATTATGACATAATTATCACATTTTCTTCGGTAGAGGGGGGATATTATCAAATCAAACCTTCAGGAAGTGACAACAGTAAATATGAAGAGGTATCATTTGATTGTAGAGTAACTGAAAAAATTATTCATATTTATGGCTATCTGGAAAACATACCATTAGCAGGCTTCTGGTGGATTACTTATTCCACCCATAATAAACTCACTCTAAAGACATCTCCGGAAACAACTCATTCTTCAACACTATCTTTAACTAAAGTTTTATGAAAAAGTATCTAATTCCATTCCTTTTCTTGTGTCTACTCAGTTGTACACAAGAAGATATTTTTGATGGGTAACGTAAATATTTAATACTATGACTAAGGAACTAACCTATACCGCAATTGCCTCACTTTTAACAATGGTTGCCGGTTGCTCGTCTGACGAAATGCCGAGAACCGAGGAATTCCTGTTTTCTCCTCAATATATCAGCGATAATATACCAGCCACTGGCATCGAACATGATGTATGGGTGAATAGCCTAACCACTCACTTAGGTGGATACAATATGAATACATCAGTCTCACGTAGTGGTTCTGTCAATGTCACCCCTTATGTTGAAGATAACGACACCCTTATGTACATAGTACAGTACGACGAAGGCTGGGAATTATATTCTGCCTCAAAGTCTACTGATATGTTGATCTGCTCCTCTCCGAAAGGAAAATTTGATATTAATGATCCGAATATGCCAGAATCATTAAAAATCCTTATTAACGAGACTTGTAAGGGTATTAAAGATCTGATAAAAGGTGATACTGTTGAGAAATCCCCTTTGTGGAAAAACTTTGTCACCGCTAAACCGAGTAAAATAAAGGCACGAATAAATGGTAATCAGCAAACTGTTTCTGAGAGTGACTTACCTCCCGGTCACTGGATTCTGGTTGAAACAGAAATGATAACTAATATCAACCAAAAGTCACCAAAACTTATTAAAACACTCTGGCATCAAGAAACTCCCTGGAATAGTTATACAAAATATCAGAATAATAACGGAATACTTGAATTATGCCGGACGGGATGTGCTCCCATAGCAGTAGCACAATACATGTACTTTACACATTTCAAAGAGGGTATTCCTCAAAATTCAGTAACGTACGCAATTCAAAATGGTTTAGACTTCAGTTTTGGAGGTAACAGTAGTAGTATATGGAATGAAATGGCGACTAATGATAATCAAAAGAATGGAACATCGCAAGCCGCACTATTAATAGGATGGGTAGGTCATGAAATGAAGACTGACTATAACCTATCCAGTTCAAGTACTGTCTATGAAAATGATTTATTATCGTATCTTAATTCGAAATATCCTACATCTTTCTACAATGCATCAATAGATTTTGATTATATAAAATCTTCTATAGATAAAGGCTTTCCTATTCTTTCATCTGCACAAAGCACCAAATCCTCAGGCGGTATACCACTATCTAGAACAGCAGGGCATTTATTTATCATTGACCAATATAGGTATATTAACCGTGAATATAAATATACATACGGCTATAAGAGAGATCCTTGGACCGGAGAAGGTGCAGATCCTTGGGAAGATGATGAGGTAGATGAAGATGGAAATATAGTGGCATATAGTATAACAAAAGAGGACTATTCCTCATACACTTCCAAAGAAATATATATGAATTGGGGGTGGGGTGAAGGATATAATGAGATAAGTTATAATCCAAATGTAGCAGAATGGATAGCAGGAAAATACAATTGGAATCACTCTCACGTTATATATAAAAGATCAAATATTGATTAACTCTCAAACCGATATGCTATGTTCAAGCATTTACTTGATAAGGTCACTTTGATAACCTTACTAACCTTGTTTTCCATTCAGTTTACATCTTGCGACTCCGGTTCTGACCAGCCGGATATAACTGATGAGGAAGAGCTCCCCCCTCCTATAGAACGAAGAGAACTTGAACTCTCCGCAGAAGCACGGAAGGCTGCCAACAGTCTTCAGCAGTTCTATGTAGATTTCACTATGGACGCAATTGCATTCTCAGATTCAAAAAATAATTCCAAGTCTAAAAATGTAATCGTCTCTCCTCTCTCAGCAGCGGTATTGCTCGGGATGCTCGCAAATGGTTGCCCCGATAATCATCTCGAAGAGATATGCGAATATCTAGGTGGAATCAATTTGGAGGGTCTTAATGATTTCATAAAACAGGTCATGGAGCAATTGCCCTCTTCCGACAATCAATCCAAATTCACATTGGCCAACGGCGTATGGGTAAATAATAATTATCATCTGAATCCTACCTATTCAAGCCTTATAGAGAACGACTATAAAGCGGAGATCTCGTATGAGAATTTTTCAAATACCAAATCCCTTACCAACACAATCAATTCATGGGGAAACAGCAAAACCAATGGACTGATTCCCCAAAGCATTGACAATGTGAATGGAAGTTCGGTTGCAGTATGGCTCAATTCGCTCTTTTACAAAGGACGATGGGCTAACAAAGACTATTTCCCTAAAGAGAATTCCGAGACAGCCATTTTCCATGGCCTTTCCGGTAACAGGAAGGTCAACATGATGAATTCCCCTTGATTGAAGAAAGTATTTACCAGAACGACAATTTTACTTCCGTAGGTATAAGTTTTGGGAACCTGACATTTTACCTTCTTCTGATTCTCCCGCACGAAGGGATGTCGGTAGATGAGGCTGATAATCTTTTAACTTATCAGGAAATACAGAATATGAGGAGTCACCCATTCCGTCATGATATTTATATATCCTTACCCAGTTTCAAAATCGAAGGTAGGCATGATCTCAGCAGCATTATTGCCATGAGTGGTCTGTCATTAAGCGATTCGTTTAATACCTCAAAGATGTTTGAGTCTGAAATTAACGGAGGGATACACTCATCGCAAGCCACAAGTTTCGAAATAAATGAAGCAGGAGTCAAAAGTGCTGCCGTTTCTGATGCCGACCTCATTTTGGCTTCGGATATGCCATCACCCGGCGAACCCTACAATCTAATTTTCAACAGGCCATTCTATTTCTTCATAAATGAGTTCTCCACTCAGACGTGCCTCCTCTCAGGAAGGGTAGTTGATTTGTAAGGAGAAGGGGAATGTTTTAAAAAAAAGATGTAACGGCAAAATCTCACCGTTACATCTTTTTTCATCTCTTATTGTCGTGAGTAACCCACCGTTATCCGGTAACTACGGATAGAAAACGCCTGCGATAAAAGCGGCCATGTCTATTCGCGATTTTTTTGACCTCATTGACTGCAACTGGGCGTCAAGACTTTCACGGATCCGGAGAAGTGCCTTCAGATGCGCATTAAGAAATTCATCGGGCCAAGCAACTCCCGGAGGAAATATGAAGTCAACCTTGGTGTGAAGGAAAATAAGTTCCTCATCATTCTTATCCACTATCAGAGTGGCCAGCATATTGTGGTTGGCGGCATTTACGGCATCCATCAAAAACGGTTCCTGCTCTTCAGGAGTGAAGCCAGAATCAAACATCTAATCTATCCTTAAACCTCTACGTAAAGAGTCTTACGTATGCCGTTTAATAACGGGCATTATTTATGTCATTGAAAAGCATTTTTTGTGCGTTTCAATTTTATATACCTTCACAGGCAAAAAGGTAAATAATAATTTTGCAAATTTTTTCAAGATGCATTTTTGTTGGCGCAATTTAGAAAGCGAATTTAATTCAGGAAGTTTTCGCCTAATTTTCATCCCTCTCATGCAGTATTTTATCATTTTAAACGTCATTATATAAAGAAGGATTCTTTTATTCTTTGAATTAATAATGAAAAATAGATATTATGAATAGATTTTCTTATCGCATGGTGTGGAATCTGCTCGCTGTGGCGGGTTTCCTCGCCGGATGCTCAAATCATGACGACGACTTCTATCCGAATCCAAAGGAGGAGGAACCTGCGGAGAAGCCAGACCCCTTCGTACTTAAGGAGCGCCAAGACATCCCTATCGACCGACAGCAGAAAGAGGGGGTAGCCTTGCAGAATGATTTCGCTTTCCGCCTCTTCAACGCCGATGCGGTATCAAATGCTCAGAATTCGCTCATATCCCCGTTGAGCATGACTATGTGCCTATCCATGGCTGCCAACGGTGCCTCCGAGGAAGTAAAACGCGAGATCGTGGAGCGGATGCTCCCTGATGGCGGAAGTATGGACGACCTCAACAGCCTTAACCGTTATTTGGTAAGCCAACTCGCAGACGTGGATAATTCCTCAATCCTGACCCTCGCCAACTCCGTATGGGTAGACAAAGCCTTCACTCTCCTTCCACACTTCTCTGAAACCATCAAGGAATACTATAATGCTGAAAGTGGAGCGCTCGACATGTCAAGCCGACAGGCTGCCGACATAATAAACCAATGGGTCAACTCCACTACAAACGGACTCATCCCTACCCTCTTCTATGCCCCTCCCGCTTGCAGCATGGCATTGATAAATACGATGTACTTCAATGGTGCGTGGTGGGATCCTTTTGAGGAGGAGTTCACTGAAAAGGGTATCTTCCATAATGCAGACGGCGAGACCAAAGAAGTGGATTTCATGCACAAGAATGGCAATCTCTTCAATATGTCAATCACCCCCGAATATTCCGTACTTCAACTTCCTTACGGCAACCAGGCATTCAGTTTCTATGCCCTTCTTCCGGCTGAAGGACAGGATATAAGCCTTACACCAGAGAAATGGGCTGCCATAAAAAAGGGTATGCTTCCGCAGTGCGTCAATATATCAGTTCCGAAATTTGAAGTGGCGTACGATGTTACCGACCTCAGTGCAAAAATGAAAGAGGCAGGTATCACCAAACTGTTTGACGCCGCTAATCCCCTTCAAAATACAGTCACCCCCCAACTGCCGGAAGGCTCTTTGAAAATGGTGCATAAGACAGTGTTCAAAGTCAATGAGATTGGAGCGGAGGGTGCCGGGCTGACAGCGATATTATGGGTGACGAGCCCTGGCCCGGAATATATTCCGGAGCCGGATCCTGAAATCGTGCTCAACCGCCCCTTCACCTACATCGTGGAAGAGCAGAGCACAGGAGCCATCCTCTTCATAGGAGCCATCAGAAACCTTTAGAAAGTAGTTAGAACGTTATATTCATCCTTGGAAGAGGCTGTCGTGCAGGCAGTCTCTTCCTTTTGGTAGGCATTAGGGTCGAGGCGCAAGGCATTAGGCATTAGGCCCGAGGCTCAAGGCTCAAGGCGCGAGGCAAAAAAATCTCCTGTTCTCCTGTCAGCTCCTGTCAAAAAATTCCGGCGAAAAACAAATTTTTTCTTTTAACATGAGTTAATCTTTCCTATAACATTTT
>CAMWMD010000059.1 GCA_947175265.1 uncultured Porphyromonadaceae bacterium
TGAATATGTTTTACAGCATAAATTTTTAATTCAAAATTTTAACGAACTATTGCTATTAATAGGTAATTTTTAACACTTTTCAGATTATATCCGTCAGGGATTCTATTTTTTCATTAACTTTGTCATAAAAATGACAGAATTGGCATAAACTATATTTAAAATGCGTTTATCTGAATTAAATCCGGATCAGACTGGGGTCATTACAAAAATACTGGGTCACGGTGCCTTTCGAAAAAGAGTTATGGAGATGGGTTTCGTGAGAGGTCGACAGGTTACGATGATTCTAAATGCCCCTCTTCAGGATCCTATAAAATTCCGTTTGATGGATTATGAAGTTTCTTTGCGTAAGGCTGAGGCTTCTATGATAGAGGTGATCCCACTCGATCAATGGATTATTGCCGAAGATAGGAAACTTCATATCGATCCCGTTGAGACGGATAATGTTCATGAGATTTTATCAATCAGGAAAGATAGAATTATCAATGTTGCTCTTGTAGGTAATCCTAACTGCGGGAAGACGTCTCTGTTCAACATTGTTTCAGGTGCTCACGAGAGAGTTGGCAATTATGCGGGGGTCACGGTCGGTGCGAAGACCGGTACCATGAAGTATAAAGGCTATCTTTTCAATATTGTCGATCTTCCCGGCACCTATTCCCTATCGGTTTATTCCCCGGAAGAGATGTACGTCACAAGGTATCTTAGGGAGGAGACGCCAGACGTGATTGTTAATGTCGTTGTCGCTTCAAATCTTGAGAGAAACCTGTACCTTACTACTGAATTGATTGAAATGAACAGGAGTATGGTGATCGCTCTGAATATGTACGACGAACTTCAGAAATCACATTCAACTCTTGATTATCACACTCTCGGAAAAATGCTCGGTGTCCCGATGATTCCTACTCAGGCTTCCACTGGATGGGGAATTGAAAACCTTCTTGATACTGTCATTGAGGTATATGAATTGAGAAATCCTGACACCCGTCACATCCATATACCCCTCCGTCCGGAAGTGGAGAAGGCTGTTTCAATCCTCAAAGACGAATTTAAGGCCAATCCGAATATCACTCAAAAATTTGCACCCCGATATCTTGCTATAAAACTTCTTGAAAAAGATCCTGAGGTAGAAAGCATTTTGAGTGAGAATCCTAAGTTTAAGGAATGGTGTGAGATTCGTGATCATCAAAATTCCTTGATAGAAGAGATTCTTGATGATGATGTGAATTCCGTGATCGCTTCCGAGAAATATGGTTTTATTCAGGGGGCTTTGGCTGAGACCCTCAAAGAAGGGAAAAAGGAAATTGAAAAGTCAACTAAGATAATAGATGCTTTCGTTACCAATAAGCTTTTTGGTTTCCCGATTTTTCTTCTTGTCATGTGGCTCATGTTTTGGGCTACTTTCCAATTGGGGTCATATCCCATGGAATGGATTGAATCTTTGGTCGGTTGGGTTTCCACAGAAATTGGCATTTACTTCCCTTCCGGCCCTTTTAAGGATCTTGTGCTTGACGGAATCGTCGGGGGTGTTGGAGGAGTTATCGTCTTTCTTCCAAATATATTGATATTGTATTTTTTTATATCATTTATGGAAGACTCAGGGTATATGGCTCGTGTAGCTTTTATTATGGATAAGATTATGCATAAGATGGGACTGCATGGAAAATCTTTCATTCCTCTTGTCATGGGATTCGGATGTAACGTCCCTGCCATAATGTCTACCCGCATAATTGAAAGTAAGTCAAGTCGCCTTATCACAATATTGATAAATCCTTTTATTAGTTGTTCTGCAAGAATCCCTATTTATGTTCTTCTTGCCGGCGCATTTTTCCCGCATTATGGTGCATGGATATTTACCGGGCTTTATCTGCTTGGGGTGATTGTTGCTGTCATTACAGCGAAGTTGTTGAGGAAATTTTGGTTTAAAGAAGACGAAACCCCGTTTGTTATGGAACTTCCACCTTATAGGCTCCCTACTTTGAAAGCAACATTAAGAAATATGTGGACCAAAGCAAGTCAATATCTTCGTAAGATGGGAGGTCTTATTTTGGTCGCTTCAATAGTGATTTGGGCTCTTTCATATTTCCCCCGTTATGAGACAAAAGATGTCCCAGGCGATTTTATTGAAAATGCTATGGCGGAAATGCCGTCAGATATTCTGGCCAACAGTGATCCGGAAGCTATAAATGAAATGATCACGAAAGAATATCAGCAGGAACACTCTATTCTCGGGAGAATTGGAAAATTTGTTGAGCCGGTAATGGCCCCTCTTGATTTTCATTGGAAGACTTGCTGCGCTGTGCTCGCAGGCTCTGCGGCAAAGGAAGTTGTAGTATCTACCTTGGGTGTCTTGTATGTGGGTAATGACGATGCCAACCTTTTGTCTCAGCGACTGAGGACACCTTCAAAGATTACAGGGCAATATCCCTTCACGGTAGCCTCAGCGTTAGGTTTTATGGTCTTTGTCCTTTTGTATTTCCCGTGCATAGCCACTTTAACTGCCATATACAGAGAAACGGGAAACTGGCGCTATCCCTTATTCTCCATCATTTATAATACCTCATTAGCATGGCTGTTAGGATTCCTGGTATATAAGGTGGCATTACTTTTTGTATAGCGATACTTGTATTGGTCAATAAACAAATAGGAGGATGAGATACAAAAATGTATCTCATCCTCCTATTTGTTTATTGATTATATTAGAGTCAACTCTCGATTGAATCCATAGGATGATATGTCAGAACCGGTTTTTCATCACCCTCTTTGTAGGAGGCAACGATAGTCCCACCTATCTGGCCTTCAGCATTCAACTGAAGCATAAGTTCCGCCAGTTCATCTTCCAGATATTTCTGAATGGCTCTCTTTAACGGACGTGCTCCGAAATCCTTGTCATAACCTTTATTTGCTATGAAATCCTTAGCTTCGTCGGTTATCTGAAGTCGGTAGCCAAGTTTCTCTATGCGAGGATAGAAATCCTTAAGTTCAATATCTATGATTTTAAAGATCGCCTTTTTATCAAGTTGATCAAACATTATGATATCATCTACCCTATTGAGGAATTCCGGAGAGAACGCCTTGTTGAGTGCTTTGGAAATCACTCCCTGAGCATGCTCCTTTGATATAGTCTCGGTATTGAAGCCGATACCACCACCGAAATCTTTGAGTTGACGAGAACCCACGTTGCTGGTCATGATGAGAATTGTATTCTTAAAATCAATCTTCCGGCCAAGGGAATCAGTCAACCTTCCTTCATCCATTACCTGGAGCAACAGATTGAACACATCGGGATGTGCTTTCTCAATTTCATCAAGAAGGACTACCGAATAGGGACGACGTCGAACTTTCTCTGTCAGTTGTCCCCCCTCTTCATAGCCAACGTATCCCGGAGGCGCTCCGACAAGACGGGAAACTGTGAACTTCTCCATATACTCGCTCATATCCATTCGGATTAAGGAATCTTTGGCATCAAACAGATACTCCGCAATCTTTTTGGCGAGATGAGTCTTTCCCACACCGGTTGGACCGAGGAACATGAACACGCCTATCGGTTTATTTGGATCCTTAAGGCCTATTCTGTTCCTTTGAATTGCTTTCACAACCTTTTTGATGGCGTTGTCCTGACCGATCACAGCACCTTCAAGTTCATTACCCATCTCAAGGAGACGTGAACCTTCGGCCTGTGCGATTCTTTGTGTCGGCACCCCTGTCATCATTGCAACAACCTCTGCCACTTTATCTTCATCCACTTCCTGACGTTCGGTGTCAAGTTGCTTCTCCCATTCCTGCTTTGCCTTCTCGAGTTCATTCTTTATTTTGGTCTCTTTATTGCGCAAGGTGGCAGCGAGTTCGAAATCTTGAGATCTTGCGGCAGCAAGTTTCTCCTGAGTAGTAGCATCTACCTCTTGTTCCAATCTTTCGATTGCCTCGGGAACAATAATATTGGTGATGTGCACTCTTGAGCCGGCTTCATCAAGAGCATCCAATGCTTTATCCGGGAAATTTCTGTCACTTACGTAGCGCTCCGTCAATTCCACACAAGCCCTTAAGGCCTCATCTGTGTAGTTTACGTTATGATGAGTCTCATATTTCTCCTTTACGTTACGTAGGATTTCCAATGTTTCCTCCGGAGTGGTGGGCTCAACCATCACTTTCTGAAATCTCCTCTCAAGCGCACCATCCTTTTCAATGTTCTGCCGATATTCATCAAGCGTCGTCGCACCGATACATTGAATTTCTCCTCTTGCTAACGCCGGCTTCAGAATGTTGGCAGCATCCATGGAGCCCGGAGCCCCGCCCGCTCCAACTATGGTGTGGATCTCATCAATGAAGAGAATTATGTCAGGATTTTTCGACAATTCGTCAAGAACTGCTTTGATTCTTTCCTCAAATTGGCCGCGATATTTTGTCCCGGCAACCATGCCGGCCATATCCAGACCAATCACTCGTTTGTCAAAAAGTATACGAGATACCTTTCTCTGAGTGATTCTCAAGGCCAGACCTTCTACTATGGCAGACTTACCTACACCCGGTTCTCCAATAAGGACAGGATTGTTTTTCTTTCTTCTGGAAAGGATTTGGGCAAGGCGTTCGATTTCCTCCTCTCTTCCCACCACAGGATCCAGTCTCCCTTCTGCTGCGGCTTTGGTCATGTCATATCCAAACTTATCAAGCGCCGGAGTGTCTGACTGCCCCTTTTGAGATTTCTGCTGCCTGGAAGATGAACTTTTGCTTCCTTTTTGAGGAGCGAACTCGTCATCCTCTTCTTCATCAAAATCTTTCCCGTCTTGCGGGGTGGCAGCCTCTGAAAGACTTTGTATCGAGATGTCAAAATCAAGGTATTTGCTCTTGATTTTGCGGAGGAACTCACTATCCATAGATCTTTGATCGTGTATTAATGCCAATATTATATGTTCTCCTGAGAGAGTATGTGCATTCATTTTCCTTGCCTCCGACATGGCAAGTTGAAGATGCCTGATGGCTGACAAGGATATTTTGAACTGTTGCTCGAAAAGTGTCGTAGTCTCTGCAGGAGGCGTGGCACTCGCAAGATACTCTTCGAGTTCCTTTGTCATTTCATCGATAGGCACGTCAAGTTGTCCCAAGATTCTGTAGGCATAACCATCTTTATTCCGGAGAGAACCCAGAACAAAATGTTCACTCTGTATTGCCTTGGAACCAAATTTCCGTGCTTCCGTCAATGCCACCTCAAGCATGGGGCGGAATTGTTTAGAGAAATCGTTCTTCATTAATATATTGTTTTTGAATTTTTCTGAAATAAGCAGAAAATCCTTTTTCTTTTCGTGACTGTTTGTATATTTAGGCTACTGCTTGTAGTACTTCATCTAAATTATAAACACATTTCATTACTGTTTTGTGCAAACACTGTGCCAAATTTTATGAATTATATAAAAAAACCGGAGCGACATGCTTGTTGACTGATTTTATAATATGAAATACTATCCGGTTTGTTTAATTTAGTTGTGATTAGTTAAGACCGGGGTGTTGGCAGTTTCAATAAAATTTTGTAACTTTGCTCCTTGGAAGCAGTGAACTTTGTTAAGGAAAATAATTGTGGAATCCTTTCTCATTGTCACTGAAATCTATTCATGCTCACCTTTTCGTCAAGGTGTTCAAAGATTATTAAAAAATGCAAGGAGACGATAAAATAATTCCGATTAATATTGAGTCGGAAATGAAGAGTGCCTACATCGACTATTCAATGTCGGTGATAGTTTCACGCGCCCTGCCTGATGTGAGGGACGGGTTTAAACCCGTTCATCGTAGGGTGCTTTATGGAATGAATGAATTGGGTAATTTCTTTTCCGGCGATACAAAAAAATCAGCACGTGTCGTAGGTGAGGTTATGGGTAAATATCACCCGCATGGTGATTCATCCATTTATTTCACTATGGTCCGAATGGCCCAGGATTGGTCATTACGTTACCCCCTTGTGTTTGGACAGGGTAACTTTGGATCCATTGATGGCGACTCTCCCGCTGCAATGCGTTACACTGAGGTGAAACTGGCCAGAATGGGTGAGGAGATGCTTCAGGATATTGACAAGGAAACCGTGGATTTTGTCCCTAACTTCGACAATACCCTTATGGAGCCTTCCGTCTTGCCAACACGTATCCCGAATCTTCTTGTCAACGGTGCTTCCGGTATCGCTGTCGGTATGGCCACCAATATGCCACCTCACAACCTTACTGAAGCACTTGATGCCTCTGTGGCATTGATTGACAATCCGGAAATGGAAGTCGAAGACCTAATGAAGATTGTCAAGGCTCCCGATTTCCCGACTGGAGGCCTGATTATGGGGCTTCAGGGTGTCAGGAGTGCTTACGAGACCGGTAAGGGGCGTATTATCCTGAGGGCTAAGGCAGAAGTTGAGAATGATGGGAACCACCAGCAAATCATCATATCGGAAATACCCTACGGAGTCATTAAGAATGATCTTGTCAAGAGCATAGCCGAACTGGTGGAGGATAAGAAAATAGAAGGTATATCCGATATTACCGACACAAGCGCAAGAGGGAAAATGCATATTGCAATTGACATCAAGCGGGATGCCAATGCCAATATTGTGTTGAACAAGTTATATAAGATGACGCAGTTGCAGACCTCCTTCAGCGTCAACAATGTTGCTCTTGTAAACGGCAGGCCGCGGACCCTAAATCTCAAGGAGCTTCTTCAGGCATTTGTTGACCACAGACATGAGGTGGTGATCAGGCGCACTCGTTATGAATTGAAGAAGGCTGAGGAAAGGGCTCATATCCTCAAAGGTTTGATGATTGCCGTCGACAATATCGATGAGGTAATTCATATCATAAGATCCTCACAGACCGCTGAAGAGGCTCGCAATCGTCTTGCTGAAAGATTCGAACTTGACGACTTGCAGACTCGTGCAATTGTCGAGATGAGGCTTCGTCAGTTGACCGGTCTTGAAATGAATAAGTTAAGAGCGGAATATGAGGAACTGATGAAGACAATCGCCCATTTGAATGACATCCTGAATAATGATGAGGTCTGCAAAGGGGTGATGAAAGACGAACTGATAGAGATTCGTGATAAATACGGAGATGAGAGAAAATCTGTAATTTCTGCCTTCTCCGGCGACCTTAATTCTGAGGATTTTGTGGCCGATGAGGATGTCATTATCACAATCTCTCATCTCGGTTACATAAAGAGGACAAAACTGTCAGAGTTCCGCGCACAGAATAGAGGTGGTGTCGGCTCTAAAGGAAGTAATACAAGAGATCAGGATTTCATTGAATACATCTACCCTGCATCCAATCGCAACTATATGCTCTTCTTTACCAAGAAAGGCCGTTGTTATTGGCTTAAGGTATATGAGATTCCTGAAATGCCTAAAAATGCCAAAGGAAGGGCTATCCAGAATCTGCTGAATATAGATGCTGATGATGCCGTAAATGCCTTCATCCGCGTTAAGCAACTCCAGGATAAGGATTATGTGAATTCACATAACCTGATTTTCTGTACAAAGAAGGGAATTATTAAGAAAACTCCTCTTGAAGCCTATTCACGTCCCCGTGCTAACGGTGTGAATGCTATCATAATCAGGGATGACGATCAACTGCTCCAGGTAAGGCTCACGGATGGCGATTCTGAAGTTATTCTTGCCAACAGGGAAGGCAGGGCAATTCGCTTCCATGAAAGTAAGGTTCGTGAGATGGGCAGAATGTCAACCGGTGTCAAAGGTATGACGCTTGGCGAAGGTGATGACGAGGTTATTGGTATGATTACAATGAGATCGTCATCAGACCAGACAGTGTTGGTCGTGTCTCAAAACGGTTATGGAAAACGTTCTCCCATTGAAGATTATCGTGTCACTAACCGAGGCGGGAAAGGTGTGAAGACTATAAACATTACCGATAAGACGGGAGAACTTGTTGCGATTCAAAATGTAGACGACTCAAATGATTTGATGATCATCAATCAGAGCGGTATCACACTCCGTCTTCCTGTTGAGGGAATTCGTGTAATGGGTAGAGCTACTCAAGGGGTCAAGTTGATTGACTTGAATAAGAGAGGTGATAAGATTGCCTCTGTTTGTAAAGTCGATTCTGACCCGGAGGAGGAGATTGAAGACGAACTTGAAAAGGATTCTGCAGAAATCGTAGACTCCGAACTGAGATCCGAATTAAAAGGCCAGACGATTCAGAGATCGCTTTTCGAAATGGAAATCGAAGAGAACGAAGTGGAGGAGGATCCTGCTGAAGAAGATGATCTCACTGAAGAATAAACCTATTGTATAACTAAAAATATTTTAACATGAACAAACTTTTGTCAATTGCGCTCTGTCTCGCAGCTACGGGTTCACTGAGCGCGCAGAAACTGAACGTTGATCAGGCTGCCAAATTGTCAGGTAAGGTAGATCAACTCAACCAGGCAAGAGAACTCATTCAGAAGGCTATGGAGAATCCTGAGACTATGAATGATGCAAGAACATATTTTGTTGCGGGTAAAATAGAATTTGATGCTTTTGACAAAGCAACCGCTACAAAAATGATCAATCCTAACGATCCCTCCGCAAATGGTGTAACGATGGCTGATGAATTGCTGAAAGGTTACGAGTATTTCCTTAAGGCTCTTCCCCTTGACAGTCTCCCCAACGAGAAAGGTCAGGTAAAGCCGAAGTATTCAAAGGATATTTACAAGATTGTTGGTGGCCATAATGGTGACTTCTTCAATGCCGGTGCCGCATACTTCAACGAGAAGATGTATTATCCGCAGGCATACGAGGCTTTCGTGACATACGGCGACCTCCCCGCTTCTGGTATGCTCGGTAACCTCGCAAAACTTATTGATCCCAATCAGATAGCTACTTCATATTTCAATGCCGGCCTTTCCGCATATTCAGGAAATGAAGTGGAGAAGGCTGCTGAAGCCTTCAGTAAGGCTCGCACTGCAGGATATGCTCAGCCTGAGGCGTATGTATATGAGATCGCTTGCTGGCAGTCAGTGGCTCAGAAAGATGCAAGCCGTGAGAAAGAAGCACAGGCAAAGATATTTGATGTTGCCAAGGCAGGTCATGAGAAATTCGGTCTCGAGCAGCCTTTGTTTATCAATAACATGATCAACTCGATGGTTGTGGATGGAAAAGTTGACGAAGCGCTTGCTCAGTTGAACGCAATTATCGAACAGAATCCCCAAAGCGCGCCTTTGTATGGCCTGCGTGGATATGTCTACGACCGTGAAGGGAAAGACGTAGAATCAGAGGCTGATTACAGAAAAGCGGCCTCTCTTGACACTGTGGATTTCGAGACCTTGAAGAATGCCAGCAAGAAAATCTTCAGAATAGGCACTAACAAGTGGAATGAAATTGAGGGTGCTTCTCCCGAAGCTGCCGCAGCACGCCAGAAAGTTAAGTCTGACTATTTTGAGGCTGCAAAGGCAATCGCTGAACAGGCAAAGGCAATGAATGCTGATGACGCTGATTTGAGAAACGTAATCGAAAGTATCGATTATGCCCTTGAGACTTATTTCAGCAATTAATTCGAAAGGATTTTAAACATCAAAATAAATCGGATATGTCTTAAAGGCGTATCCGATTTTTCTTTTATATCTCCATTTGTGATTCATAGATAGCAAAGGAAGATTGCCCCGGAATTCATTGGTTTTTTCAGCTTGTACCTTTTTTTAACGCATTTTTTCAATTAACTACTTTTTTTATTTCAGTGACTGAGTTTTTTTGATTAACTTTGCAATTGAATTTAAAATAAGGTGTTCTTAGAAACACTTTTGAATTCCCAAATGGTAAACTGTTATTAAAAAATGGGACTCTTTTCTTTTACACAGGAAATAGCAATGGACTTGGGTACCGCCAATTCCATTATAATACATAATGACAAGATAGTGGTTGATGAGCCATCTGTTGTCGCAATCGAGAATAAAACGGATAAACTTCTTGCTGTCGGGAATACCGCACATCTTATGGAGGGCAAGGAACCTCCCGGCATCCGCACGATCCGTCCGCTTCGTGACGGTGTGATTGCCGACTTCAATGCCGCTGAACAAATGATCAGAGGTATGGTCAAGATGGTAAGTTCCAAAAGGAGATGGTTCTCCCCTTCTCTAAGGATGGTGGTATGTATTCCGTCAGGTTCCACGGAAGTTGAAATCCGTGCTGTGCGAGATTCCTCGGAGCATGCAGGAGGAAGGGACGTATATATGATATATGAACCTATGGCTGCTGCACTCGGTATCGGTCTTGACGTAGAGGCCCCCGAAGGTAATATGATTGTCGACATAGGCGGAGGTAGCACCGAGATCGCTGTGATATCTCTTGGAGGTATCGTCAGCAATAAGAGTATCAGGCTCGCCGGAAATGATCTGACTGCCGACATTCAGGAGCACATGGGTCGTGTCCATAACCTTAAGGTCGGTGCTACTATGGCTGAACAGATTAAGATAAATGTTGGTTCTGCCCTCCCTGTGCTTGATAATCCACCGGAACCGTTTATTGTACGGGGACCCAACAGAATGTCTGCCCTTCCTATGGAAGTCCCTGTGACTTATGAAGAGATCTCTCATTGTATAGATAAGTCCATATCAAGAATGGAGGCGGCCATACTTGCTGCTTTGGAGGAAACACCACCGGAACTTTATGCCGATATTGTCAAAAATGGCATTTACCTTGCCGGCGGTGGTGCGCTTCTTAAAGGTTTGGCAAAGAGATTTACGGATAAAATAAGGATTGAATTCAAAATTGCGGAGGATCCATTACACGCGGTTGCAAAGGGAACCGGTGTGGCTCTCAAAAATATTAATAAGTTCTCCTTCCTGATTAGATAATTTTCCGCGTTACATTGTGAGAAGATGGAGATGTGGAAAAAATAAACTGAATGCTGCCTGCTGCGACACTGATATTTTCGGTGTCGCACGTTAGGTGGCTTTTAAATATTTTAGTAAGGTGAGGAATTTATTTAATTTCATTATCCGTTACGGAACGTGGTTCATCTTTGCTTTTTATGTTATTATAAGTTGTCTGTTGCTTCTCAGTAACAACACTTATCAGCAATCCATCTTTTTAAGTTCGGCCAATATCGTTTCTAATTCTGTATACTCTTTGGCATCAGAGGTGACAGGCTACTTCCATCTCAAAAGTATTAATGAAAGCCTTCAGGTCAATAATGCAATGTTGGAAACGGAAGTACTGAATCTTCGTCACCAGATAAATGAGTATAAGACTCTTCTGGCTGATACTTTGGCTGCCGATCCTGCAAAGAATCGTTTTGATTATGTGCAGGCTGCTGTAATCAACAACAGTGTGCGTCATCCAAGGAATTATTTTTCAATAAACCGTGGTTCTAAAGATGGAGTGAAGGTCGGTATGGGCGTGGTTGATCAGAACGGCATTGTGGGTATTGTGAATGTGACCGGTCCCAAGACATCCCGTGTTATTTCTATTCTTAATGAGACCCAGCATTTCTCAGTTAGGCTCAAAGGAACCAATTTCATAGGGTCTTTGTCTTGGAAAGGAGGCGATCCATCAGTCGCTTATATGGAGCAGGTGCCGCGTCATGCCAGGTATCATGCCGGAGATACAGTTGTGACCAGTGGATTCTCAACGACATTTCCATCTGATATACCTGTTGGCGTCGTTATGAACAGGATTCACGGAAGCGACGATAACTTCTTCATATTAAAAATACGGTTAAATTCTGATTTCAAGGCTTTGAGCACTGTTAGGGTTATCAAGGACGAATATAAAGCGGAATTAGATTCTCTTCAAAATTTTGATTTTGTCCCGTCAAATTAAATTCTGATGTCAAGAAATGAATAAAGAGGTACTTCAATTTGCAGCATTGTTTGTCGTGATGGTTTTGGTTCAGGTTTTGATTTGCAACCATATTGCCCTATTCAATGTCGCAATGCCTATAGTCTTTATATATTTCATAATTCGCCTTCCGATATCTCTAAGTCTGAGTGTACTTTTTTCATTGTCATTTCTTCTTGGAGTAACGGTTGATATCTTCTCTGATACGCCGGGTGTTAATGCTCTTGCCTGTACATTGTTGGCAGCATTCCGCCGTCCGGTATATTATGCTTATGTGCCAAGGGATGACAAGACAAAAGATTTGATTCCATCAATTTCATCTCTGGGAGTAGGTGTGTATTGTAAATATCTCATCTCTTTGGTGGGAATTTACTGTTTTCTCGTCTTTTCGATTGAGTATTTTAATTTTGCCGACATTGAGGAAATTGTTTTGTTGTCGGCTTCCAGTTCACTGCTCACCTTTCTCTCTCTATTGGCATTTGACTGTTTAATAATTACAAAATCGTGACGAAAGATTATAAGTTAGCGAAGCGTAGATACGTAATTGGTGGTTTTATATGTCTAATCGTCTTCATATATATTTGCAGGCTTTTCAGCCTGCAGGTGGGAGATGACAAGTATAAGGAGAATGCTGAGAGCAATGCTTTCCTCCGGCGTGTCATTTATCCTGCTCGAGGATTGATTTATGATCGTGAAGACCGCCTTGTTGTGTTCAACCAGCCGGCATACGATGTAATGCTTATCCCAAAAGATGTTGGTGAATTTGATACAACAACACTGTGTACAGTTCTGAATTTAACAAAATCACAGTTGCTGGAAAAATGGGCAGAGATGAAAAATCCGAGGAAAAATCCCGGTTATTCAGCCTATACTCCTCAAAAACTGATCTCACATCTTTCACCGGAAGATTATGGCCGACTTCAGGAAAAGTTGTATCTTTTCCCGGGATTCTTTATTCAGACAAGAACTATCCGCCAGTATAATTACGCTGCAGCGGCCAATGTGCTCGGTAATATTAGGGAAGTCTCTGCCAAAGATGTTGAGCGTGACAGATATTACAGATCAGGTGACTATACTGGTGACCTCGGTGTTGAGAAAAGTTATGAGCACCACCTGAGAGGAATTAAGGGTGTGGAAATCTTGATGAAGGATGCTTACGGAAGAATTAAGGGTAAATATGAAAATGGAATACATGATATCTCTCCCCTTTCAGGAAGAAATCTTAAACTTTCAATTGATATGGAACTCCAGGCTTATGGAGAGCAATTGATGAGGAATAAGATTGGTGCTATTGTGGCCATAGAACCTAAGACAGGTGAGATTCTTGCCCTTGTTTCGTCTCCAAGTTATGATCCCTCTCTGCTCATAGGGAAAGAAAGAGGCAAGAATTATTCTACTCTCGTTAAAGATCCTTTCAAACCCCTTTATGACAGGGCACTTCAGGGTGCTTATCCTCCCGGTTCTACGTTTAAACCTACTCAGGGTTTAATTTTTTTGCAGGAGGGAATCATAACAACCTCTACACAATATCCCTGTTATCACGGCTATATAAACAAGATTAGGGTCGGTTGTCACGGTCATGGGTCACCAATTGCTCTCAAACCCGCACTTCAGACTTCATGCAATGCTTATTTCTGTTGGGGATTTAAGAATATGATCGATAAGCGTGGCACACGTGCTTATGATCAGTTTGAGAAGTGGAAGAATTATCTTGTTGAGATGGGCTATGGGTATAGATTAGGAGTCGATCTCCCTTCTGAGAGTCGCGGATTTATACCCAACTCGGAATTCTATTCAAAATCATTCCGTGGTCCAAGGTGGAGTGCGAATTCTATTATCTCTGTTTCTATCGGTCAGGGAGAGGTGCTTGCTACACCCCTACAAATAGCAAATTTATGCGCCACTATAGCGAATAGAGGCTATTTTTATACACCCCACGTTGTAAAGTCTGTTCAGGATACGGTCATAGACGAAAAATACCGCACGAAACATGCTCCTCACATCAATAAGGAGTATTATGATGACATCGCGGAAGGTATGAGGATGGCGGTTCTTGGTGGTACTTGCAGAGGGGCTGCACTCCCCGGCATAGAGGTATGTGGTAAGACTGGAACAGCGCAGAATCCTCATGGAAAGGATCATTCGGCATTTATGGGTTTTGCTCCTTACTCAGATCCAAAGATTGCCATAGCTGTCTACGTTGAGAATGCGGGATTCGGTGCAACTTTTGGCGTACCCATTGGTTCACTGATGATGGAGAAATATTTGACCGGAGACATATCACCGGCCCGTAAGGGTATTGAGGAAAGAATGTTGAACTCTAATACAATAATCAGCAGTGGCGTCAAAAAACACTGAAGCGAATGTGTCGGTATTCCGTTCTATTGATTGGTTTACCATCTTCATATATCTCCTTCTGGTCTCAGCGGGAGCAGTGAGCATTTATGCAGCCAGTTATGATTTCGATAATGCAAGTATATTTGACTTTTCGGAATTTTCGGGTAAACAGTTCTTATGGATAGGTCTGTCACTGATAATAGGATGCGTCATTCTTCTATTGGATTATAGGATATATGAGACCTATGCCTATCCTATTTATGGAGTAGTGATTCTAATATTGATAGCCACAATTTTTCTGGCTCCCGATATTAAAGGTTCACGTTCCTGGTTGGTATTTGGGCCTGTGAGCCTCCAGCCGGCTGAATTCGGAAAGTTTGCCACTGCCCTCGCCTTGGCGAAACTCTTTAATTCCTATAACTTCTCCCTAAATGCTAAAATCAGCAATTACTTCAGGGCATTGATATTAATTTTCCTCCCGATATGTTTAATTCTTTTGCAGAGGGAGACCGGTAGTGCTTTGGTCTATTTTTCGCTGATTTTCGTATTGTATAGAGAGGGAATGAGTGGACTTGTGCTTTTCTCTGTGGTCTGCGCGATTGTATATTTTGTCGTTGCAGTAAAATTCTCTGAACCTATAATTCTAGGTATTCCGGTAGGTGAGTTTTCAGTATTTCTGATTATTATATTGATTTTCTCATTGATGCTGATCTTTTACTGTAGGGATTTTATAATTGCAAGAAATGTCATACTTGGTTTTGTAGGCTCAGGAATACTTGTCACAATATTATCATTATGTGGCGTGACAATAAATGGAACCATATATTTTTGTGTTATTCTTTCCCTTGCCGTCGGTTATACGTTGATTGGAATGTTCCATCATCGGATAGAAAAATTCCTTATTACGATATGTTTTGCGGTTGTATCAGTCCTATTTCTTTTTTCGGTGAATTACGTATTCGGAAATATACTTGAGCCGCATCAGCAGACGAGAATTAAAGTTGCCTTAGGAATCGAGGAGGATCTCCGTGGTGCAGGTTACAATGTAAACCAATCAAAAATTGCAATCGGTTCCGGAGGACTGACAGGTAAGGGATTTCTGAATGGAACACAGACTAAACTTAAGTATGTGCCCGAACAGCATACGGATTTTATCTTTTGCACGATTGGAGAAGAAGAGGGATTCATAGGTTCTATAACGGTGTTGGCACTTTTTACTGCTCTTATTCTACGATTGATTTATATTGCCGAACGCCAGCGGACATCTTTCGGAAGAGTATATGCCTACTGTGTGGTTTCATGCCTTATATTCCATTTATGTATCAATATTGGAATGGTCATAGGATTATGTCCTGTGATTGGTATCCCACTACCCTTCTTCAGTTACGGAGGATCCGCTTTATGGGGTTTCACGATATTTCTATTCATATTGTTGAGAATAGATGCGTCAAGAAAAGAACGGAGGGATTAGAGTCTGCTCTAAAATTCTGATTTGATTTCAATTCAGGATTTATATTCTCTTAAATTCATAAGGTATCATTAATTACCAAACAATAATTGGAATATTAATGATACTTTTCTTTTCTATTTTGTTATATAAATATAAATAAACTTATTTTTGAATACGACAGTAAATATCAGGTTAAAGAAGTTGATGTTTGCTTTATATCAAAAATCAAAATAATAAAAAATGGGTAATAAAAGAGAATTCAAGAAGGCTGCCGAAGCAATCGGTGCTTCAGTCTGTGAGTCAATGATGACTACGTACTATAATACGGAAGGTGTGGATAAGTCTGCTATTGAGGCTGCTATTGCTAAAGTACTCGGAGCCACCGGTGCAGCACGCAGCAATGCAAATGTTACGTTTGATAAAGGAGTCAAGGCTTTCTCCTCCCTTCAGGAATATTCAAAGGCGAAATCCGATTTTTACAAAAAATTGTTTGTGAAAATCAGTGAAGACTTTAACGCTGAGTTAGACGAAGCCTTGAAGCAATTCAATGCTGCTATCCCCTCTTCTATTAAAGAGGCCCAGAAACAAACTGTATCTGAATAATCATAAAAAATAGTCAAATTAAACTCATCTGAATCACTAATAGACGGTTCAGATGGGTTTTTGATTATATAATGGTTACTCTGATGTTATTATAATTTTTCAATATTATCATAAATGAATATCTGGCGTCTCATATTGAAGATATTTGGATGGCATGTAAATATTACGGCTCCAAGAAGGAATAAATGTGTTATTTGTGTTGCTCCCCATACTTCAAATTGGGATTTTATATTAGGGCTTTTTGCTTATCGTTCATTAGGTAGAAAGGCTAACTTTCTGATGAAGGATTTCTGGTTTTTCTTCCCTTTGAAATATATTCTCAAATCATTAGGTGGGATTCCGGTTCCAAGGAAGGGGAAGGGAAACGGTTCTTTAACTGATAAAGTAATTGATCTTTTCAAAAAGAATGATTACATAAATCTCGCAGTGACACCGGAGGGGACGCGTAGCCTGACCGACAAATGGAAAACGGGATTCCTTTATATAGCATACGGGGCGGACGTTCCTATTCAGTTAGGTGTCATTAATTATTTGACAAAGGAGATAATAATTGAGGAAGAATACCAACCTACCGGAGATGTAGAAAGAGATATGGAGGCAATAAGGAAATACTATAAAGATTTTGCTAATGCCGCTCTATATCCGGAAAAATTCTCTGTCTGAAATGTTATATCAATGAATCTGAATAATCTTAATGTATGTATGCTTCCCATGAATATAGCTTGGGGAGAAAAGTCAGTCAATAAGGAAAGACTTGAACACGCGATGAAGAGAATGCATCCTGATACGGATATTCTTGTCCTTCCCGAGACATTCTCGACAGGGTTCCCGACCGGGTCTGATATTGATGATGTGAAAGTATATGCAGAAACCGAAGGTGACAGTGAGATGGTTTCCTATCTGAAGGATATTTCATCAAGATATAATGTCGCGATCACGGGTTCAATCATCATTAATAAAGAATCAAAACTCTTCAATAGATTTTTATTCATTGAACCTTCCGGGGAAATAACATATTCTGATAAAAGGCATCTTTTCCGGATGGGAGGTGAGGATAAACTTTTTGAACCGGGAAGAGAAAGAATAAAAGTTAGGTTCCGAGGATGGAATATTGCGGCTGTAGTATGCTATGATTTGAGATTTCCTGTGTGGTGCAGAAATGTTAATAATGAATATGATCTTCTGATAGTAGTGGCTAACTGGCCAACAGTCAGAAGCGATGTCTGGCAGACCTTACTAAAGGCGAGAGCGCTGGAGAATCTTTCATACGTATGTGGTGTGAATTGCATCGGAGAAGATTTCCAGGGTAATATTTATAACGGGGAATCCATGGTTTTCGATTTCAAAGGCAAGGATGTTTCAGTAAGACCCTCCGATACAAATCTCTTATATGCTGTGTTGAATAAGGAAAAACTGATAAATTTCAGAAATAAATTCCCTGCTTGGCAAGACGCGGATAATTTCTTATTATCTAAATGAAAAATGAGGCTGTGTCAAAATAGGCGTAGCCTCTTTTTTTACGGCATTCAGCAA
>CAMWMD010000060.1 GCA_947175265.1 uncultured Porphyromonadaceae bacterium
GGCGTGCGGAAGGGCTCATGCAAGGGAGAGAGGAAGGGCTCATGCAAGGGAGAGAAGAAGGGCTCATGCAAGGGAGAGAAGAGGGCCGTGCAGAGGGGCGTGCAGAGGGGCGTGCAGAGGGCCGTGCAGAGGGCCGTGCAGAGGCCATAGTGAGCGTCGCTCTGACGATGAAGCAACGCGGTATGCCGGTAGATGATATCTGCCGGTTCACCGGATTGACACCAGAAGAGATCAATTCATTATAAAACTTACCTTCAACTACGGATTGTAGTAGTGCATATCTTATAAAGGCCGTCGGTGAAGAGAAATTTGTGCTTCATCCGGCGGCCTCAATATTTGCATACTCACTTTTTAAATCCCTTTTTCCTGACTTCGTCACTTTTTTGATAATTAAAATGACTATATCTGCTTTTCAGTAATACACGACATTAACTATAATATCCGAGTCAATGGCTTCTATAAGCATTGTTCCCCTGGTAATCCGTCACATACCCGTAATATTTCCCATCGGAAAGATAACCGCCAGGGAACCGTGCATAATTCAAGCATCTCATGGTGAAAGGTTGAGGGAGTTGATAACGTTTTATGATTCACGGCCTAAAGATAGTCATTGTTTTCCGGTTATGCAAACTTTTACTCATTATTGAGTCCACTTTAAAAAGTCGACGAGTTGATTAATATTTTTGATATTGTATTGAATTTAAATTGATTAATTGTTTGCATAAGTCATAATAATTAATTGACTTTGTGATTATCAACAAATAAATAGATGTTTAGGAAATCAAGCGCATCGACCCAGATGGATATGTTCTCGTCTCCGGAAAATGTTTCTGGGAAAGAGAGCAATGAAGTCGTACTCCGATCCCAAGGGATGGCACAATATATTTTTAATCAGATTACGTCCAAGATTGACGAGAGTATATTCTCCGTCTTGTACAAAATGGGAACATGGGAGTTCCAACGGCACCGGTGAGGATACTGGTTGCCATGTCCATCCTCAAGATTAATTCCCGTTCTATCCTCTTACTTCGTGGATTTTCTTATCTAATAAAGAAGTTTTTTTACCGATGACAATTATACCACATGTGCGGTATTGTGAACGCTGACACATTTTTAGAACTTTGCAGCGATTTTAAATAAGGCTCTGTTTATATAGGATTGTCAAATAATTCTTTGACACATCTTCAAAATGTAATGTTTATGGGAAAGATTCTTAAATTTGATTACTATAACAGATATGCAGGTCAAAACCGTCGGATCCACCTCTATCTTCCCGAAGGAGGCAGCCCCGACGAGAGGTATGCAGTGCTTTATATGTTAGACGGTCAAAACCTTTTCTATGACAGTGATGCCACTTTCGGAACCTCTATGGGTCTGAAGGATTTCATCGACTTGTATTGGAAAAAACTGATTGTCGTGGGAATCGAATGTGCCGGGAGAGACTATGATCGCGTCCGCGAGTATGTTCCATATAACATCCATTCCAACATCTACGGATATGTGGAGGGGCAGGGCGACGCAACATTCCGCTGGATTACGGAGGAACTCAAACCATACATCGACTCCCGGTTTCCCACCTGGCCTCAACGTGAGGCCACAGCAATAGGTGGATTTTCTCTGGGCGGAATGATGGCTCTCTATGGTGTGCTCCATTACAATCATATTTTCTCAAAAGGTGTGGCTATCTCGCCGGCATTCAGGCCTGCGATGGAGGCCTTCTGCCATGAAATATTGACCGGAGTCTTTAATTTCGACACCCGCATATTCTTCTCCTGGGGTTCGAACGAACTCTTCGATGAGGGCGACCTCGAAAATCGTATCCGCCATCTTGAATGCCTCGCGCAGGAAAAGGGGATAACCACCTATCTTCTGCGTAATGAAGGGGGCAACCATAACGAACGTTCGTGGCGATATGAGGTGCCACACTGGATGCGCTTCATCTGGGAAGGATGAATATTGACGAGATATTTTCAAGATGTTACTGATTAAAAAATACACTTATGAACATAATTTTTCTAAGTCCGAATTTTCCACTTCATTTCCATAATTTCTGCAGCAGGCTAAAGAATCTCGGAGCCAATGTGCTCGCAATAGGCGATTGTCCCTACGATGCGCTTACTCAGGAGGTAAAGAATAGTGTGACAGAGTATTATTATGTAGGCTCGCTGGAGGATTACGAAGCCGTGCTTCGTGCCACGGCTTATTACATCTCCCGCTATGGCCGAATCGACTATGTTGAATCGCAAAACGAATACTGGCTTGAGACAGAAGCCCGGCTCCGCGAAGATTTCAACGTCGCAAACGGCTGGCGTCCGAAGGAACTGGAGAGGGTGAAACTGAAGTCGAAAATGAAGGAGGGCTACCGCAAAGCGAAAATAAAGACTGCCCGCTTCACAAGACTCGACTCATTGGAAAATGCACAAGAATTTGCTGTAAAAGTGGGGTTCCCAATTATAATAAAACCTGACAATGGAGTGGGTGCCTCCGACACATACAGGATTGATGCAGCCGAACAACTTGAACAACTTTTTGGCTCCAGACGTCTACATACCGACAAAAGTTATATAATAGAGGAATTTGTTCCGGGTCATATCGAAACATTCGACGGAATTACCGCTCCCTCCGGTGAAGTTGTTTTCTTCACCGGACAGGTGATGGCTGTGACACCTCTTGATATGCTTAACGGTGTAGGTGAAAACATAAGTTACACTCAACCTGTGGAGCGTATTGCCGACCTGCGGGAGGCAGGTCTTCGAGCAGTGAAGGCCTTCGGTGTGAAGGGACGATTCTTCCATTTCGAGTTTTTCCGACTCGATGCCGACAAGAAAGGTCTTGGGAAAAAAGGCGATATAATCGGCCTTGAAGTCAATATGAGGGCTCCCGGGGGATATATCCCCGACAAGATGAATTATGCCTACGACGTTGATGTCTACAAAATTTGGGCAGAGGCATTGCTGCTTGGAGAAAACCGTTCATTCCCTGATTATAAGTTCCGCCGCTACGCCACCCATTTCGGAAGAGGAGCCGGGGTTGCCTACACTTTCTCCTCAGATGAGATAAGGAAGATATTCTCTGAAAAGATACTCATAGAGCGTATTCCCCCAAAAAGCATATCAGGAGGGATGGGGGCACAGGTATTCATCCTGAAGGCTGACACGCCGGAAGAACTAAAGAAACAATCGGAAATAATCCTTCAACATGATTCAGATAAACGATAATAGGGTTCTTAAGTCGCTCTTTAAAGGGAATTTCGGACTTGAGAAAGAGGCCTTGCGTGTGACAGAGGAGGGGGAAATAGCCACTTCGCTTCATCCTTTCGATGCCACAAACTCAAATATCGTAAGGGATTTCTGTGAAAGTCAGACAGAAATCAACACCGGCATACATCGTTCAGCACGGGAAGTGGTGGAGGAATTACGCGAGCATCACCGTCGGATTGTGAGGAAAGTTGCCTCAATGCAACCCGTAGAACTACTTTGGCCTTTCAGCAATCCTCCCTACCTTACATCAGACTCCAATATACCTATCGCCCTATTTCAAGGAGATTTGGCGGAGAAAACACACTATCGTGAATACCTTAGCAGGAAATACGGGCGCCACAAGATGACCTTTTCCGGCATTCATTTCAATTACTCTTTCTCCGGCGACCTTCTTCGGGCTGCTTATGAGGCTGAAACCTCCATCAGAATAGAGAAAGGCAAGGAGACTGCTGATTACCGTCGTTACGTCGACCGCCTCTATATCGACGTGCTGCAGGGGTTGATCAAATTCGGATGGATCGTCGTGGCTCTTATGTCGGCCTCCCCTCTCCTCGACTGCTCCTATTTCCGTTCAGATGTCCGCGGTAAGGATCTCTGTCTGGGGATGGCGTCGGTGAGGTGTTCGGAATTGGGCTACTGGAATCTCTTTGTGCCGGTGTTTGACTATACTGATATCTCCTCCTATACTAACAGTATTGCTAACTATGTAAAGAAAAATTGGATCGTCGCCCCCTCCGAACTATATTATCCAGTCAGGCTCAAACCACGCGGAGAGAATACGCTTGAGGGACTTATCAAGAATGGTGCGAGCCATATAGAGATAAGGTGTATCGACCTGAATCCGTTTGCTGAAGGGGGTATCGACGAGAGGGATATAGAATTTCTTCAACTCTTGATAATATGGCTGGCCTCTACACGACAGAAGCAACTTTCGTCGGCAGCACAGGTTATGGCTATCCAGAATTTCAAGAATGCCGCCCGTTTCGATCTTGGAAAGAGTTACATTTCATTCCGGGAGGAGGGAACAATTCCTGCTACCGAAGCCATCGTGAGAGTACTCTACGAAATGGAGCAGTTCTTCAAATCGATTCCGGAAATAGAAGATGTGGGGAGACAGGAGAGGGTAGCGGCTATATTACGCTATCAGCGCACTAAAATGGAGGATGTCGAGAATTGTAATTATGCCCATATCGTTAGGAGGACGTTTTCCGACACATTTGTTGAGAAAGGGTTGGAATGGGCAAAAAGGGAGACCGATGCAATAATTAAAGAAATTTCTGACAATGTGTGAATTATTTGGAATAAACGGAAAAAAGAAGTGCGACATTACTCCAATCCTGCAGGAGTTTTTCCGCCATAGTGAGATTCATGCCCACGGCTGGGGGCTCGCCGTTTTCTATGACGATGCAGTCTCGCTTGAAAAAGAGCCTGTGAAGGCTATTGAGAGCATTTATTTGAGGGCACGTCTGCGTAACGGAGTGAAGGCCGCCAACGCCATTGCCCACATACGTCTGGCAAGTGTCGGGGGGATGAGTTATGAGAATTGTCATCCTTTCGTAAAGCATGATAATATGGGCAGGAGTTGGACGCTTGCTCACAATGGCACAATCTTTAACCCTTCCGCCACATCATTGCTTGATGAGAAAGTAGAGTCGATCGATAAGTACACTGATGTTCAGGAGGGATCGACAGACTCGGAACGTATCCTATATTATCTGATTGAAGAAATCAACAAAGAGCAGTCAAGATTGGGGAGAAGCCTGACAAGTGATGAGCGTTTCTTTCTGTTGGAGAATTTTGTTTCTACACTTAGCGAAGGCAATAAACTCAACCTATTGATATGGGACGGCGAACATCTGTATATACATACTAATTATGCCGACTCTCTTTACTATAGGGAGATTTTGCCGGAGAAATCAATTGTATTCGCTACGACCCCACTTGACTCCGGAGGCTGGAAGCCGGTGCCTTTTCTGCGCTTGATTGTATGCCGCAACGGCGAAATAGTGTATGAAGGGGCTCCCTCAAGCCGTGAGTATTTCGATAAATACAAGGGTTGGGAATACGAGAACATCGATTATTCGACACTTTAAGGAAAACATTTACAATAGTTCGGTTAACATTTACATCCTTATGCTCACCAACGAGATACGCCAATACAAGAGCCATGAAGACCATCGCTACAAGTCTTGCGATACGATCCATGCTGAGCACAAGACCGGTCTTGACAGGAAGCAGCGAAAAAATCATACGGGCTATGATGTCGAGGTCTAGAACATACTTGGCGAAGAATCTCTGCAGCCGTCTGAGGTTGGAATCCTTGTCAACGGACGTAGGCATCGCATCAGCCAGCTTGTGGAGGCTCACAGTCTGCACCAAAGAGCCAACTAAAACCAAATCAACACTTCCTTTGTTTGAATGGAAAATCATTGTTATGAAAATAAGATTATCACGTTTTATCCCGATCCTGCTGATCGCTCTTGCCGCAACACTTCCCACCGGTTGCGCACCTATGGTGTATGATGACAACCCACACTTCAGCCACCACCGCTATCCACCGAAACCTGTACAAAAGCCGAAACCAATACCCAAACCGAAACCGAAGCCAAAACCGACCCCGTCGAAACCCGCACCCGCTCCTACTCCCGGTCGACCCGGCACCAACAACCACCGTTGACAGGCCGAGATAAAGAAAATGGAGGATTCATCATATCGTCAAGATACGGTTGAATCCTCCTTTATTATATTGTGACGCGCACAGGATCAGGCTACACGGGTTATCTCCCAACCCTTCTCCATCGATACCTTCCCTTTATCCGAGGCCGAATTCAGACACAACCCGACGACAAACGACGCGGTGCCGAGCGCCATCGCCACCCAAAGGATTACGGTACTGATACGGGGCGACTTGTTTACGAAAAGCACATAAATCAGCAATCCCGCCGTACAGGCGATAAAGGCCGAACCGTAGAGGATATTCTTTATCAGATGCTCCTCCGTGGCATCTACCACCATCCATACGAAGATGCCTATCGCCCCCAAGAAGAGTACAACGCTCATCACCATGAAGATGAGACCGCTCATGGCCGCACCCGGCCGATCATAAAGGTTTGTCATAACAGTAATGTGGAATTTAATCAGTTTCTTAATTTATTGGAATAGAAGTTTATACAACTAAAGGGCAAGGTCATATCCCTTTGTTCAACTATAAAAACATTTATTAACATTAAAAGGTTTAACCACATAAACAAAGATAGACCGATTCGCATCGGCCTATCCCTCTTTTTCCATAATACTTTTTCGAACTAACCTAACATCATGAATAGAAAACCGTCGTCTCTGATTTTCTTGCATGTCTCTGACGGCTTTCTGTATTTATAACATGATGATGGATGCAATGGTTCATACTTTACCGTAATTTCATTCAAATTCCTCTCACGGATTGCGCGTCTGCCCGTCGCCCGTGATGAGATACTTGTAGGTGGTCAATTCAGGCAGACCCATAGGGCCGCGTGCATGGAGTTTCTGAGTCGATATCCCCACTTCTGCACCGAATCCGAACTGCCCCCCATCCGTAAAGGCCGTAGACACATTAGTGTAGACGCACGATGCGTCTACCTCCTTCCCGAAACGCTCCGTCTCCTCCACATCCTCCCCCATGATGCACTCGCTATGATGCGACCCGAAACGGGCGATATGGTAAAGAGCCTCCTCAAGACCGTCGACAGTCTTCACGGCCATGACATAGTCGCGGAACTCCATGCCGTAATGTTCCTCGGCCGAGTGGCGAAGCAATTCTGAGGGATATACGCCGGAGAGAACCCCGTAAGAGGGCTCGTCAGCATAAATTACCACACCCTTGCCGGCAAGCGGGGCACATATCTCCGCAAGGTCGGGAAGGCGGTCGGCATTCACGACAAGACAGTCAAGGGCATTGCAGACGCTGACACGCCGTGTCTTGGCATTCAGCACCACATCTCGGCTCTTCCCCACATCGGCCGACGAGGATATGTAGGTATGGCACACACCCGCCCCGGTCTCTATAACCGGCACCCGTGAATTATCACGCACATAATCTATAAGTCCGCGTCCCCCACGGGGTATTATCACATCAATCTCCCCTACCGCATCAAGCATCACCGCCGTGCTCTCACGCCCCGCCGGAAGAAGGGTACACAATCCCTCCGGCAGACCCTCCTCACGAAGCACCTCACGCACTGCCTCCACTATCGCACGCGACGAACTGTCGGCATCATGCCCACCTTTAAGCACACATGCGCTTCCGCTCCGGAAACAGAGTGAGAACACATCGGCCGTAACGTTGGGGCGCGCCTCATATATCACCCCTATCACCCCGAACGGCACAGACACCTTACGTATTGTCATCCCGTTCGGACGCTCCCACTCCCGGATTACATTTCCCCAGGGCACCGGAAGGGAGGCCACCGCCTTCATGTCAGACGCTATCCCGGCAAGACGCCCCGAATCCAGGCGCAGACGGTCGTAGTCCGGGCTCTCCGGGCTCATCCTTGCCAAATCCTCGGAATTGGCTGCCAGGATACTCTCCTCTCGCTGAAGAAGCCTGTCGGCCACCTTGCTCAATATTTCAGAATTACGCTCCGCATCCAGACGGGGGAGCCATGACGACGCCGTGCGCGCCTCCTGTATCATCGCTTTTATATCATTCATCACCCTGACGCTCTATATAAAGATAATCATAATGTACGGCCGGACGCTTCCCTTTGCTCCCGAGGCATTTCAGGAGTGCGTCGGCATTATATTCGCTGCATCCAAGCCCCAACTGTCTCCCATCCTGATCCATTATGGCCACGAGGTCCCCCTTCTCAAAATTACCCTCTACCCCCGTAACACCCACAGGGAGAAGACTCGTGGCCTTCTCGGGGTCAAGCAGGATAGCCGCAGCCCCTTCATTGACGATCAGGCTCCCCTTCACAAAATCGTGGGAATGGGCTATCCATTTCCGCACACCGTTCACCCTCTCTCCGGGAAGTATCCGCGTACATACCGTGTCGGCATCATCAATCACTGAAAGGAGAATGCCGTCGCGCTTCCCGTTGGCTATCACCACCTCGATACCTTCTGAGGCAACCTTCAGGGCTATCCTGCTCTTCGTGAGCATACCCCCGCGCCCGAAAGTGGATTTTCCGGCCACCACCACCTCCGAGAGATCAGCCACCGACGGCTGCACCTCCTTTATCACCTTCGAACCGGGGAGAGAGGGGTTGCCGTCATAGATTCCGTCGATATTGCTCAAGATGATGAGCCGGTCGGCATCCATCATCGCTGCCACAAGCCCGGAGAGCTCATCATTATCGGTAAACATAAGTTCGGTCACCGACACGGTGTCATTCTCGTTGATTATAGGTATCACCCCCTGCGCAAGCATCACCTCCATGCAATGCTTCTGGTTCAGGTAATGGGTGCGCGACCCGAAACCCTCCTTTGTGGTGAGTATCTGCCCGCACACGAGTCCGTGGTCGCGGAAAAGTTCATAATAGCGGTTGATCAGTTTCGCCTGCCCTACTGCCGAGTAGAGTTGCCGGGCCGATACCGTGTCAAGCCTGTAGGTGGGATGTATCTCATTCCTCCCTGCCGCCACCGCTCCCGAGGAGACCATCACCACGCGGAATCCCCTCTTGTGAAGCGTCGCCACCTGGTCCACAAGTGCCGACATGCGCGTTATGTCGAGAGTCCCGTCAGGACGGGTGATGACATTGCTTCCGATTTTTACAACTATGGTGCTCATTTCCGATCTGGCATTATTTCACCGAGGCTTTGAGCGCCGCTATCACTGCTGCGGTGAATCCGTTTGCCTCAAGAGCATTGAGGCCCTTTATGGTGAGTCCGCCGGGGGTGGTCACCTTATCTATCTCCGATTCCGGATGAGCGCCATCTTTCAACAGGGAGGCCGCTCCCTCTGCCGTCAGCGCAGCCACCTCGGTGGCGAAATCCGGACGTAGACCCAATTCCACGCTACCCTCTGCGGCAGCACGTATGAAACGTAGGAAATAGGCTATCCCGCAGGAGGCGAGTGCCGTGCAGGCTGCCATATTTTTCTCGGGTATCAGAAATGCCTTCCCCGAGAGATTGAAGATATCCATCACTTCATCCACTGCCCCCTCCGAAGCATTCGGGCCGGCGGCCACGAAAGTGGCGCTCTTGCCGTTGCGTATAGCCGTGTTGGGTATCACCCTCACTACACTCAGACCCTTTGCGGAGGCGTCAAGCATATTCTCAAGATCGTCTATGCCAATCCCGGCCATGACCGAAACCACGACCGCACCTTTCTCCAATGCCGGGGCTATCTCCGGCAATATCTCCGGGAAAATGTATGGCTTGACTGCGAGGACAACGATATCCGCACCGCTGACGGCACTCCCGTTGCTCAAGGTGAGTGCTGCCAACGGAATCTCATTCCCTATTTTCTCAAGTGTCTTTTCCGATGCCGCAGTGCAGATTATGGAATACTGCTCCGAGGGGAGGGAGGCCGCGATGGCCGAGCCCATGTTTCCGGAACCGATTATGGCAATTTTCTTTTTCATCTGTATATACTCTCTTAATCTTTATTTTAAAAATGTTTTCATCAGCCCACGTGACCGGATGCTCATTTTTCAAAGAACATCCGCCACACCTTAGCCTTCCGGTAGCGTGATGCGGAGGCGGAAGGTATCACCAGTCTGATCTCTCTATACATGAAGTTTTCCGAAGGATCAAAAAGCGGACTGTCGCAGTCAAAGGGGGGCGGGTACGCGCTCATGCACACTATCTCCCTGAGTGAATGACAGCCGGTGAAGAGCAGTTCGCCGAGGAGTTTATTATTTGCCGGAAGCACCACACGGGCGAGCGACACACAGTCGGAGAAAGCATACGACTCAAGTTCCTGCACGGTAGAGGGAACGTCAATATCCTTGAGAGAACTGCAGAAACTGAAGGCATTGCTCCCGATATGGGTGAGACCCGTGGGGAGTGCCACCCCTTCCAATGCGCTGCAATAGGCGAAGGCATGCGACCCTATATCCTTCAACCCTTTCGGAAGGGTCACACTCTGAAGCCCCGTACACCACGCGCACATATACCGGGGGACTTCGGTCACCCCTGACGGTATGGCGAGGCTGCGCAAAGACCCGCATTCACGGAAAGCACCCTCCCCGATTTTGCGGAGCGTAGAGGGGAGCGTGATCTCCCTGACGTTGCCACATCCAAGGAAAGCGTATTCCCCTATCTCCGTGACCCCCTCCTCTACGATTATCTTCGCCACATCGTCTCTGTCGGCATATCCGTAAGGCTTAACATCCCTCCCCGTCAGAACGAGCACCGAGTCATTCCGCTCCATGCTCCATGCGGAGAATGAGGAAACCAGGATTGACAGTATGAGGATTATGAATGCCCGGTTCATAGGCTCGGCGTATATTCGGGGGGAAGGATGCGGGCCGGGCTCACACTGTCGACTGAAGTTATCACGATGTTGCTCGATCCGCGCCAGGGCACCGTGGCATGATAGCGGATATACCCCACACGCACAGGACGGGCGTCAAACTGTGCCTTCTTCAACTGTATGGCTATACTCTCGTTTACGGCCGTGAAAATGAAGTCGCGCCGGTAGATGCGCGTAGTGTCCATGAGTTCCTTGTAGGGTATCAGCACACCTTCGTAGGTCTTGAACACTATGCCGCGGCGTTCTATGTTCTCCACATACCCGTACTGCACGGCATCTTCAACGTAGGGTGAGAAAAAACGGAGCCAGATGGCGATAAAAAGGCATACCGCCACAACAGCGCTTCCGCACCAAATCCATATCTTGGTTGACGATTGAGGCTTGAGATGTTCCCATTCTCCCTCCTCCTCTTCCCAATAGGCCGGATCGTCGGGTTTGTATACCGGTTTTTTTGGCTGCTTAGGCACGGGTGCGGGTTGTTCGTCGCTTTCGAAGAAGTCTGTACCCCCCTTTTCGTCATCGTCTGGTGTTATAAGCATTTTTCCGAAATCTATTTTTGTCAGGAATGTTTGATGCATGGTCAGAGGGTGAATCCACCACCCTTACTTTCCCCCTTGGCCGATTTTTTTGACATGGAGATGTAGACCATGGTGTATATCCCGAGGATTATGAGCATTACGGTCTGCCCGCTCCACTGCAACATGGAGAAGGCCGTCCCCTCGGCATCGGTCACGCCATATATGGAGAGGCCGAACATGATGGCAAGGTTCCAGGGTCCCAAACCTCCGTTGGAGGGTATCGCCATACTTATGGAACTAAGCACGAAAGCCACAAGACATGGGGTCAGACCCCATGCCATACCCTCGCCGTGACAAAGCGCACGCGTGAACGGGAAGGCGTAGAAGGCCACATAAAGTTGGAAATAGTAGCATCCCCAGATACATAGCGTCAGGAAAAGGAATTGCCAGCGACCCTTCATGCGTGCCACGACACTGAATCCCTCCCACATCTTCAACGCCATCTCCTTCATTTTACGGACTATGACACTCTCCCGGAATATACGGAGCACAACCCATGCACCGATACAAAGCACCACGGCACAGACCCAGAACCAGGGGTTGTAGAGCAGACCCATGATATCGCGTCCCACCGGGTAACGGACAAGGAACGCCTCAAGAGCGGGCGCGGCCACAACAAGGCAAAGAAGAAGAAGCAGGAGCACCATGAGCGTGTCGGCAAGGCGGTCGCCTATCATTGAGCCGAGCACCGAGGAGAATGATGCCTTCTGCGAGGAGGCCACGTACGTGCAGCGCCAGACCTCCCCGAGTCGCGGAAAAACGAGGTTGAGTGCATAGCATCCGAAGATGGAGCAGCATAAGGCCATAAAGGGGGGGCGTATCCCGAGGGCATCAAGTTGAAGCCGCCAACGGGCTGCTCTGAAGACGTGAGAAAAGATGCTTATCCCCATGGCCGCAAGAATCCACCAATAGTCTACACCATGTTTTATGAGGTCCCACATCTCCACGAAATTCACCTTCTTGAACATGTAGACAAGAAGGAGCACGGTCAGGGCAAGCGGCAGGACGTATCTCACCACCGGTCCGACAAACCGTTTCCATCCGTGTGCCGGAGTGGCTGTGCTATCGTTGTTATTCTCCATATTTCTGATATTAAGTTGTCTGAGCCTTTAGTATCTCGTTGTCCAATACGAACTCCACCTCCTTGAAGGCGTATGCACGGAGCCCTCCCCACTCATCCTCGACCGCGAGTGTCCCCTCAGGGGCTATTGAATGCACCCTACCCATGAACCGCTCACCGCGTATCTTGTCGTGGAAGGGATACCGTTTCCCGTCGCCACGCCAGAGTTTCGCCATGAAACGTGAATGCAGGGCTTCCGGCTCATGCTCGGCAGTAGCGAGGGCCTGTCGTGTCAGGGTGGCGAGACGCCCGGCAAGTTGCCCTATATCATAGTCGCGACCTGTAAGTTGCCGCAACGACACGGGATTGGGGGCATCACTGCGGAATATCATCTGATTGACGTTGATACCCACTCCCGCTATGGTGTGGAGTATCGCCCGCCCCATTATCGCATGCTCTATGAGTATGCCGCATAGCTTGCGTTCGCCGACGTAGATATCGTTAGGCCATTTCACCTTCCCCTCCACACCGAGTTCGGAAAGGAGATCGACCACGGCGAGAGCCACCGCTTCCGAGATTGCGAACTGTCGGGCCGGCTCTATCCCCTCCGGGTGAAGCAGCATCGAGGCCGTGAGGTTCATTCCCGGCTCCGCCTCCCAGGAGTTCCCCCGCTGTCCGCGCCCTGCGGTCTGCTCCCGGGCGAACACGAGGCAGTCAGGGAAATCGGGGCGCACCCTCTCTGCCAGCCATGAGTTGGTGGACCCCGCGCTCTCTATCTCTATTATCTCCATCCCCTTTTTCAGTCAGTCATCCTGAGTGTGCGTGAGCCGTCAGGATTTACCGTGATGTCTACATCCGTAGTCTCCTCCGGAAGTATCTCACCAATCTTCTCGGGCCACTCCATGAGACATAGTTTCCCTGAGTAGAAATAATCTTCCGCCCCCATATCCATTGCCTCCGCAGGGGAGTCTATCCTGTAGAAATCAAAATGATAGATAGGATTCCCCTCGCAATCCACATATTCATTGACTATGCTGAACGTCGGGCTTCCGAAATCGTCATCAGCACCGAGACGGCGGCATATTTCGGCTATGAGCGTGGTCTTCCCGGCTCCCATGGCTCCGTGGAATGCAAACAGCCGCCGATCCCCAATACCTTCAAGGAAGGCCCGGGCTGCCTGGGGAAGTTGATCCTGTGTGTACGTTATTTCCATATTTGTCTGCTCGCGGTGATATGCCGCGAGTGCAAATTTAGTAAATTTTCTTCAAATCAAAGTTAAATAGACTCTCTATATGCCAATATTACATAACGCACGATAGGTTTGTGAACTTTTTTTATTATTTTTGCATGTGTAAAAAGGGCTTCATGCGAAGCCCCCTGATTAATATAACTCAAAATTACAAGCATAATAAAATGGGAAAAGTATTGATCATAGGAGCCGGCGGTGTCGGCACAGTGGTAGCGGCCAAGTGTGCCCAAAACCCGGACGTTTTCAATGAGATTGTAATCGCATCCCGCACAAAGGAGAAGTGCGACCGTCTCGCTGAACGTATCGGCGCTCCCAACATCACGACCGACCGTGTCGATGCCAATTCCGTAGAGGAACTCTGCGAACTCTTCCGCCGCCACAAACCCGATATCTGCATCAATGTGGCTCTCCCCTATCAGGACCTCACAATAATGGAGGCTTGCCTGCAATGTGGCGTGAACTATCTTGATACCGCCAACTACGAACCGGAGGATGAGGCTCATTTCGAATACAGTTGGCAATGGGCTTACCGCGAGCGTTTCGAGAAGGCCGGCCTGACCGCCATTCTCGGATGCGGTTTCGACCCCGGTGTGTCGGCTGTATTCGTCGCTTACGCCGCCAAGCATCATTTCTCCGAGATGCGCTATCTCGACATCGTTGACTGCAATGCAGGAAACCACGGCAAGGCGTTCGCCACAAACTTCAACCCTGAAATAAATATCCGCGAGATTACCCAGAAGGGTAAATACTGGAAAGACGGTAAATGGGTGGAAACCGAGAACCTCGAGGTGCACCGTCCGCTGAATTATCCCAACATTGGTGAGCGTGAGTCATATCTCCTCTATCACGAGGAGTTGGAGAGCCTTGTGCTCAATTACCCCAGCATCCGCCGCGCACGTTTCTGGATGACTTTCGGCCAGGAATATCTCACACATCTCCGTGTGATTCAGGATATAGGCATGGCGCGAATCGACCCCGTGATGTATGAGGGGCGTGAGATAATCCCTATCCAGTTCCTGAAGGCTGTCCTCCCCGATCCCGGTTCGCTCGGAGAAAACTATACGGGCGAGACTTCAATAGGGTGCCGCATTTCTGGCCTTGACAAGGAGGGCAAGAAATCGACCTTCTACATCTACAACAACTGCTCTCATGAAGAGGCGTATAAAGAGACTGGCGCACAGGCTGTAAGTTACACCACAGGGGTCCCTGCTATGGTCGGTGCCTACATGTTCCTGACCGGGAAATGGGTAATGCCGGGTGTGCATAACGTAGAGGAGTTCGATCCCGATCCGTTCCTTGAGAAACTGGCAGAATCCGGACTTCCCTGGCACGTCATTGTAGACGGCGACCTGGAGTTTGACGATGAGGATGCCGATTAAATCCCAATAAAAATCCCAATCACCCAGTACTCCCAAATCTCCCAAATCTCCCAAATCTCCCAAAAACAATAATAATCGTGAAAACTAAAATGATAATGACAGCAGCCGCTTTCGGCGCTGTCTCCCTTTTCTCCGTGGTGTATGCCGACCAATCGGAAATCAAGGAGAGGAAAGGGGGGTATGAGGTCAGCACTAAGAAAGGTATCGTGAGCGTTCAGCCACTGACGGCTGACATATTCCGCGTAACCTCCCTCCCGGCTGACTCAAAACTCACCTACTCCCCCTCCCAGTCGGCAGTGCTCACACCTGTTCAGGTGGATGTGAAGACTGTAGCCAATCCCGAGGCATATTATATCTCCACACCTACAACAGTGGTCAGGATTGACCGTAATACCGGCGTGGTGACATTCCATGACCCCGCCGGAAACCTCATACTCTCTGAAGTGGAGGGTGTGGACAACTCCGGCGATCTCAAGACTGTCACCCTTGCAGGTGTGGAGGGTGAGTTCGTGTATGGAGGTGGCGAAAGGGGCCATTCCCCCGTACTTAACGGCGACTCCCTGACGATGTACAACCGTCAGAATTATGGTTATACAGCCGGCGACCCGCGCATCTCACAGATGGGTATCTCCGCACCTTACTATGTCTCTGACAAGGGATACGGAGTGCTCTTCGACGACTACAACGAGGCTCTCCTCGTGCTCGGTGACACCGTGACTTACTCCTCCGACACTCCGAAACCCCTATCCTACTATTTCATAAATGGACACGGCAACATGGCCGATGCCACTGAGGGATATACCCTGCTCACGGGGCGCCAGGATCTTCCCCCGCTCTGGAGTCTGGGATATATAACCTCGAAATATGGATACCATAATGAAAAGGAAGCCGTGGGTGCAATCGACTCCCTGAAAAACGCCGGCTATCCCGTCGACGGTATCGTGCTCGACCTCTATTGGTATGGCACTGAGACCGACATGGGGCGTCTTGAATGGAATAAAGACCAATGGCCCGACCATAAGAAGATGCTCGCCGACCTCAAGGCACGCGGCGTCAACACTGTGACAATCTCACAGCCCTATATGAACAAGATCGGCGCCATAGACAACTACAACTACCTCTCTGAGCGCGGTATGCTTGCTCGCGATTCCGCAGGCAACACTCACGATGTGACTACGTGGGTAGGTGATGCCGGAATGATCGATGTCAGCAATCCCGAGACAAGGGAATGGCTCTGGAACCGTCTGAAAGGCCTGACGGCTGACGGCATTTCCGGCTGGTGGGGCGACCTCGGCGAACCTGAGGTGCATCCCCGCAGCATCGTACATGCCAACGGCGAGACCGCTTCCCAATATCATAATGTATATGGCAACGAGTGGAGCCGTCTCATCTACGAAGGTCTCCGCAAGGATTATCCCGATATGCGCCCCCTCCTCATGATGCGTGGCGGCACGGCTGGGCTTCAGCGTTACAGCGTATTCCCTTGGACAACCGACGTTTCCCGTTCCTGGGGTGGATATCAGCCTCAGGTGAACCTCATGCTCTCTTCCGGTCTATCCGGACTCGGGTATATGAGTTCCGATCTCGGGGGATTCGCGGTCGACCCGAAGAATCCCCGTGACGAGGAGTTGTATCTCCGCTGGGTGGCTATGGGTGCATTCACACCCGTGATGCGTACTCACGCCACCGTGCAGGCCGAGCCTTATCATTATCCCGATAGCGAATCAATCCTCAAAAAGTTCATAAATATGCGTTATGAATGGCTCCCCTATAACTATACCCTCGCTTTCGAAAACTCCACGAAGGGTTATCCCCTTGTGCGTCCGCTGAATTTTGACGGTGCCAATCCCGGAGAGAAGTATGCGCGTGTAGACGATGAATATTTATGGGGCAGCGAGGTGCTGGTGGCTCCTGTCATGCAGCAGGGCGCGGTGTCGCGCAAGGTGCTCTTCCCGGCCGGTGAGTGGATTAGTTGGTATGATGCCAAGCAGCGTTATCATGGCGGGCAGGAGGAAGTGGTGGCTGCCCCTCTTGATGTGCTCCCTCTCTTCGTGAAGGCCGGCTCGTTCGTGCCTCAGTTTGAGATGCCCATTGAGAACGTCACCCAATACAACCCGGGCGTGTTGACCATACGTTATTACCCCGGCAAGAAAGGGGAGAAGAGCAGTTACACTATGTATGACGACAACCGCATCTCCCCCACTTCACTTGCTGACGGGGCATTCCAGTTGACGCGCTTTACCGGTGAAGTTAAAGGGAAAGAGACGGAAATCAACATATCAAGCGAAGGGCAATATGATGATATGCCCGCCGTACGCATGTTCACAATGCAGTTGATGGATGTGGCCAAACCTAAGAAAGTGACCCTTTCCGACGGTACGAAACTTGATGAGATGATGAGTGTGAAGATGATTCGCCAATACGGCTGGAGTTACGATGAGGAGACACGCACGCTCTACGTGCGCTTCCCCTACGCCAATACTCCCCTCACCGTCAACATTAAATAACCAATATATAGACCATAAAAAACGAGGCTGTGTCAAAATAGGCGTAGCCTCTTTTTTTACGGCATTCAGCAAAAAAAT
>CAMWMD010000061.1 GCA_947175265.1 uncultured Porphyromonadaceae bacterium
GCTCTAAAAAATGAGGCTGCACCGTAAACCTTAATTACGACACAGCCTCATTTTTTATATTTTTGCATTGACGTTGTACATTTGTACGACTCCTTTGTCTTTCAAAATCTACCGTATGGATATTCTCAGAAAAGAACTCAACAGCATTTACGAAGCCCAAAGACTGCATGAAGAGCAATTACCCTCCGAGACACTCGGATTGATGAAGGAGTGGGCGCAGACTGTCGTCAGGGTAAATCATGCGTGTGCCGTGCTTACGGACGCCTCCGACGACCGTTCGTTCATCTATGCCGGCCCGTTCGGTATGTTGCTGGGTATATCCGATTCCCACGACCTCAATAAACGGGTGGATTCAAGCGACGAAGATGAGATTTACAACCGCA
The DNA here is from genome assembly GCA_947175265.1 of uncultured Porphyromonadaceae bacterium. GTDB lineage: Bacteria > Bacteroidota > Bacteroidia > Bacteroidales > Muribaculaceae > Lepagella. The sequence goes on from CAMWMD010000061.1 coordinate 384, forward strand.
TCCACCCGGAAGACCTTGTGGAGAAAAGGCTGCTCGAATACGAGTTCTTCAAACTCGCCGACCGTTTACCCGAGAATATGAAAACGGCACTGAAGGCCACATGCCGTCTCAGGATGAAAGACCTTAACGGCCAATACCGCATAATCGACAACAGCACGCAGATCCTACACCTCTCCCCTAAAGGGAATTTATGGCTCATACTCTGTTGCTACGACCTTGCTCCGGATCAGTCACCCTCAATGGGTATTGACGCACATATCGTGGATAACTCCTCGGGCGAAGTGAGGGCAGTATCATTCTCCGAACAGCGCAACCATATACTGTCGGAAAGGGAAAAAGAGATTTTACGCCTCATACAGAAAGGGAAACCAAGTAAGCAGATTGCCGACTTACTGAACATCAGCATACACACCGTAAACCGTCACCGTCAGAACATCATAGAGAAGTTGAGCGTCGGTAACTGCGTCGAGGCAATCCACGCGGCCACCGCCATGAACCTGTTATGAATGGTTAGAAATCAGCATTGCCGGTAAGATAATTTCCCCCTAACTTTGCAGCAAACCAATAAAACACTGCAATGAGGAAATTTATCTTTGCCTCTCTCTCCTTACTTTCAATCGTTGGCTCCACCTCCCTCCATTCCCAAAAGCAGTTTGACTGGAAAGGAGCTACCGTTTACTTCGTAATAACCGACCGATTCTGCAACGGCGACACAACCAACGATGCCAACTACGGAAGAATAATAGACTATGGCAGCGAACGCATGAACGCCGCCACTTTCCATGGTGGCGATTTCAAGGGTCTGTTAGAGAAAGCGGAAGAAGGTTACTTCACCAAATTAGGGGTTGATGTCGTATGGCTGACCGATGTGTATGAGCAGATTCACGGATGGATGAGCGGTTCAGGCTCGATCAACGATTTCCCTCATTACGGCTATCACGGCTACTATCCTCTCGATTACACCCAGATTGATAAGAATTACGGCACAGCCGATGAATTTCGAAGGCTTGTCGATACACTACATTCCCAGGGAATAAGGGTGATGCTGGGTGCCAATCTAAATGATCCGGGCTATCCTACACTTCTGGATGCGGCCCAATACGGATTTGCTGATACCGGGATATCGGCTGAACAGGCCGCCCGACATATTCGCGAATGGAGTTATGATGATTTCTATGAAGGGCGTACGGGATGGGACGGCTGGTACGACCGAGATTGGATACGTATGCCTGACGAAGGCTGGGATGAGAACAATCCTCTTGAGGCCACACTCTATGGTATGCCCGACTTTAAGGATGAAAGTGAAACACCTGTCAGGATTCCTGAGTTCCTTCATCGCAAATGGAAGGCGGAAGGTGATGCCAATGACGCTTGGGTAAATCCTTCGGCCAAAGATTTAAGAAACGACCGTCCATGGTCGCCAATGCGTTATCTGATTTCTTGGATTTCATCATGGGTGGAGGAATTCGGCATCGACGGTTTCCGTTGCGATATTGTGGAGAATGTGCATATCGGCAGATGGAAAGAACTGAATGCCGCCTGCAACGCCGCTTTGAAGAAATGGAGGCGGGAGCACCCCGATGATCCGGCCTCTAAATGGAAAGACCCTTTCTACATGACCGGCGATTTCGAGAATGCTTCCATCGGTTACATCCCTGAATATGCCGATGCCGGTTTTTCAAGCCTCGTCAATTTCTTCTTCCCGAAGAAAGGCGACCTTGATAATATCGTCTACACATGGCAGGTGTATTCCGACAGTATTGCGGCACATCCTGATTGGCACCCTTTCAGTTACCTCAACAACTCCTATCACCGTGATGCCGATATGGACAACATGACCGATTGCGCCACCACCTTACTGCTCGCACCGGGTGTCGCACAGATTTTCTATGGTGATGAGACCGGACGCCCGCTCAGTGATGCCAGATATAACGTGGATAGTAATCAGGCTTTCCGGTCTGACATGAACTGGGAGAATATGGATGAATCGCTTCTTGACCATTTCCGCCGTCTTGGAAGTATACGCAGTCAAAATCCGGTGATTGCCACAGGGCGGCAGACTATCATGGATGTGCATACCGTCTTACGCAGTGACGGCAGAGACAGGATATTGATTCGTCTCAAACCGGAACAAGGGAAACCTGTCAAGGTATTTGATACATTTGCCGACGGAGATTCAGTAGTCGAATTATACACCGGGCAGGTCGCAAAGGTAGAGAACGGCACGGTATCATTCCCTGAATATAAGAACAGTATCGCCATTTTGAAACTTATGGAATAATGTTTGGTGGAATGAATAAATAACTGTATCTTTGTGATGTGGATGATATGCCCCGTTCCCTGTCTATGGAATGGGGCAGACTCCTCCTCTACTGTATTTTCCTGACAGGGAAATTCCTATCCTCATTTCATCAGATACTAAAATTATGGCATTCAATCTCGATTATTTCACCGGACATCTCAACAAGTTCAAGGATATGTACAAACCGGCCGACCTGTTTCAAAAGATTAAGAAAGTTGCGAAAAAGGCAGGGGTTAAGGTCATTTATGTCGTGCTTGTGCTTTACTACGCCTCGTTCGACAAATCAATCCCCCTGAAAGACCGTATGATGATTCTGGCGGCATTGGGATATTTTATATGTCCTGTGGATTTAATTCCTGATGCCATACCAGGAGGGTTTGCCGACGATATGGGGGCTTTGGCTTTCGTAGTAAAGAAAGTGTGGAATAACATCACTCCGGAAGTGTTCCGGAAAGCCCGCGCTCGCCTCAACGAATGGTTCGGCGAGGTCTCACCCAAAGACTTGGATATAAACCCCGAAAACACCCCATCATAAGATTTGATTCCGTGAGATAAAATTAAAACCTATTTATGCAAAGAGGAATCTATTTCCCGGAAATGTGTATTCAGATATATCAAATTCTGCAAATTATCAATTATAATGGCCATTTTCGTAAATTTTATACGCTAAACGGGTTTAAATTCAATATTTCACACTTTGTAATCTTCGTTGAAATCGGTAGTAACAGAAAAGTAGCCACTCAATTTGTCAGCAAATTGAGTGGCTGCTTCGTTGTCTTACCAGGATTCGAACCTGGACAGACAGAACCAAAAACTGTAGTGCTACCATTACACCATAAGACAATCCTACGACCCAAGAACGCCTTATGCCTGCTTACCTTACGCCGGCGGGCATAACGTTCCTAAAGCCGATGCAAAATTAATCCATTTACTCTAACCTTGCAAACTTTCAACAAATTTTAACATAACTATTCCACCCTTCATGCGTTATAATTATAGAAAATAGAAAATAATATATATAACCCTAATCCTCGGATACCGTCTTCGGATGGCTTCCGGGGTTTTTAAAGGAGATAAAGAAAATGGATCAACTTAGTTATGCCTGGGGCATGGCCATGGGCAGCCAACTTAGAGGTATGGGCGTCACAAACCTCAATTTTGATGATTTCACAGAGGCTTTGCGCTCAGCTTTCGAAGGAAAAGAAACCAAACTCTCTCCCGAGGAGGCTCAGAAAGTAATTCAGGAATATCTTCAGGAACTTACCGCCAAGAAGACAGCCGAAATCAAGGCCGTAGGCGAGAAATTCCTCGAGGAGAACAAGAAAAACGAGAATGTGAAAGTCACTCCCTCCGGCCTCCAGTATGTTGTGGAGAAAGAGGGCGAAGGCGCTCAGCCTACCGCTGAAGACGAAGTGACTGTACACTACACCGGCAAACTCATCGACGGCACCGTATTCGACAGTTCCGTCAGCCGTGGCGAACCGGCTACATTCCCTCTCAACCGTGTAATCCCCGGTTGGACCGAAGGTGTGCAACTCATGAAGGAAGGCGGCAAATACACATTCTACATCCCTTCAGACCTCGCTTACGGTCCGCAGGGTGTGCCTAATGCAATCCCACCCCACTCTACACTTATTTTCGAGGTGGAGTTGATAAAGGTTGTAAAGAAATAATTAGGCAATTACATACGAAAAACCCCTTTTGAAAGTTTTAAGGTTATAGGGTCGGGCATAACTCCCCTCGCTATAACCTTTTCCGTGTCTGCATAGTCGGCACGCCAAAATGAATTTTATAACTTTTAATTATATGAACAAGAAAATCATCCCGGCAGCGATGGCTGCCGTAATCGCTGTGGGCACACTTGCCTCATGCAACAACGGCAAGAAGGCTTCTCAGGAGGATTCCCTGAAGGCAGTCGAGGAGATGGTGGCTACCGTTCAGGAGGCTCAGGCCGACTCTACCGCTAAATACGGAGCCGCCTTCTTCACCAATGATGCCAACAAAAGTGATGCCGCCACCGACTCCACCTACGCCCAGACCGCCTCTGGCCTCAAGTATGTGGTAATCAAAGAGGGAACCGGCAAAAGCCCCGCCGCAACTGATGCCGTAACTGTGCACTATCGCGGGACACTCACCGACGGAACCGTATTCGACAGTTCATTTGAACGTGGTGAGCCTATCACTTTCCCTCTTAACGGTGTGATCAAAGGTTGGACCGAAGGGTTGCAACTCATGAAGGAAGGGGGCACGACGATATTCTACATACCATCCGACCTCGCTTACGGTGAGACAGGCACACCCGGTGGCCCGATTCCGCCGAACGCTCCCCTCATCTTCGAGGTTCAACTTATCCAGGTTCAGTAATAACACACCCTGCTGATGAGGATTAAATCCCTTTCAAACTATACACGCCTTCTCCCCGCCGCGCTAATGCTCGCCGGGGTGACGGCGTTTTTATTCTCCGCCTGTAAAGGCAGAACGGCCAAGGATGTGGTGCCCACAGGAGATACCGTGGAGGTAGTCTTCGCCACTACTGAAGCCGATTCCATTTCCAATCAATCAGTAACCGACTCTTTAAACAATGAAATTTAAATCTTTTCTTACCATAGCCGCCTCAGGCTTGCTCCTCGCCGCTTGCTCCGGAAATCAGGGCAAATCTCTCGACCAGATCAAGGATGCCACACCCGGTGATTCTCTTGTATATTTCTTCGGCGAAATCAACGGCTCACAGTATCTAACCATGGCCCAGAGCGACTCCACTTTCGCTACCGACGCTGCGAAACGCTCATACGTCAACGGTGTGAAGGCTGGTCTCAACAGTTTCAATCCCAACGATGAGGCGTTCAACCGCGGTATGCACCTCGGCCTCCAGATGGCCCGCAACATCTCCGAGTTCAAGAAAGACTACGACGTGCAACTCAACAAGGAGGTGTTCATCCAGGGTCTCGTGGAAATCCTCAACAGTGATTCCGTGAAGAACATGAGCGACGTGCAGAACGCCTTCAACAGAATCATGACCGACTTCAGCAACCGCAAGGAATCTATCGATAAGGAAGCCGCTGCCGCTGCCCTCTCCAAAGAGGCTGCCAAGATGAAGCTTGCCAAAGTGACCGACGGCCTTTACGGTGGTCCCACTGACAAGAAAGAGGGTCAGCAGTTAAAAGACGGTGATGACGTGATTGTAAAATTCGACCTCAAGACCATTGCCGGGAAATCATTGGATATACCCCTCCCGACATCTCTCAAGATAGGTTCTCGCAATCTTCCCCAGCAGATTTCAGATGCTATCAAAACTCTGAAAAACGGTGAGACCGGGAAGTTCATCACTACAGCCAACGACCTCTTCGGTCGTCGTTCCGAACAGTTCAATCTGGCTCCGAAAGATGTGATCGTGATGGATATAACCGCCACTCTTGACCCTACTCAGACTGAGAAGGCTGAATAAAGGTGGCCAAAAATAAATGAAATAGGGAGCGAAGTTGACTTCGCTCCCTATTCATTTTGTATTCAAGCCCCGCCCAATTGTCGGAGGATTTAGCGGGCATCATTCCAATACGAAAGGCACCGCTACCTGCGCCGTAGCCTCTACCGGCACTCCGTTTTTATCTGCCGGCGTCCACGCGGGCATGGTCTTCACAAGCCGGATAGCCTCCTGCTCAAGATCAGGGTCAACCATCCTTACAATCTTGATAGTCCCGATTGTGCCGTCGGGCATAACCACAAACTGCACATTCACAATACCCTCAACGCCATTCTCCTTTGCCGGAGCGGGGTATTGCAGATTTTTCTCAATATATGATTTCAGGGCGGCTTCACCACCCGGGAACTCCGGTTTATCACCTGCAAGGGCTCCGAAAGCCATCCCGGCCATCATTCCGAGTGCAATAAGAAATTTTTTCATAACCTTCAGTTGTCTTTGTTTTTTAATTCTGACAATTCTCCTGTTATAAAGTTTAATAGCGCATTCCTTAAAATTTCGGAATCAAGACTCCCTCTCCCATTTCTTCTAAGCAAGCGTCTCCAGCATATTTCGGCAGCCGTCCTCGAGAAGATCGAGCACAAGCTCAAATCCCTCAGCCCCCTCATAGTAGGGATCAGGCACGTAATCATAGCCGGGAAATCCCTTCACGAAGTCAATCATCCTCACAATCTTTTCCTCCGCCTCAAGTGTAGGCGCGAAACCGCGCAACCGGTCATAGTTGCTGTTATCCATTGCCACGATGAGATCGAAGTCGTCGAAATCCGACATCTTCACAGGCCTGCTTCTATGTGTAAGTTCGTAACCGCGTCTGCGTGCATGCACCCTCATGCGGTGGTCGGGAAGTTCCCCTGCATGTCCTCCGTAAAGGCCGGCCGAATCAAGTTCAAACCTGTTCTCCTCACCCGTCTCCTTAACGAATTTATCCATTATCCCGTGGGCGGCCGGGCTCCGGCATATATTGCCGAGACACACGAACAGTATCCTTATCTTATCCTTTCCGCGAAGTTTATCCAAATAACTTTCCTTTTCCATATTCTCTATGTTTTAACAATGCAAATTTAATAAAAAACCTTTGCTCCGCCCCCGGTGTTATTATCTAAAACACTATAAAAATTCCACACATGTCTGACACCGTTCCATATAAAGATACATCACGAGAGCCGCAACCTGTCCCTGACAAGAGACAGAAATCCCCTTTAGCCAAAGCAGGGAAGATTATCCTGTGGACTCTTGGATGCCTAATCCTCCTCGTTATAGTCGCCGCTGCCGGTGCGACCTTCTATCTTACACCCTCGCGGTTAGCCTCCATCGTAAACCGTGAGGCATCGCAATATCTGAAGGCAGACGTGAAGGTGGCCGATGTAAACTGGACTCTCTGGTCTTCCTTCCCCTGGCTCAATGTGGAGATTGATTCATTGTCTGTCCGTTCACGCTCTCTCGACAGTATCGGAAAGCCTCTGAAAGCCTTGCTCCCCCCCGGAGCCGACAGGCTTGCCTCCTCCGGCAGGATAAAAGGTGGCATAAATATCCTCAAGGCCATGAAGGGCGACGTCAACCTGCGGGGGCTCGGCATCGAGCATCCCTCGGTGAATCTTGTCGCCGTGAATGATTCCGTGGCAAACTACCTCATATTCCCTGAGATGAAAAAGGATATGTCGATGCCTGAGATCTCTCTCGACACCATCAGGATTGGCCAACCCATGAAAGTGAAATATCTCAGCCTTGAGAATGATGCCGATATTACGGCGATAATAGACCGCTTCTCTGTCTCCGGGACTGCCGACAAGAACAGCAAATGGCATGCCTCTGCTTCTGCTGCCGTATCCGCCCGTGCCGGGGAATTTTCCTCAGGTACTCCCCTCCCCCTGGCTATCGAAGGCGACGTGCTCATCACCGATAATAATAAGCAAATAAAAATAACCGATCTCCGTGCGGAAGTGGCTGATATCAAAGCCACTCTGTCGGCCACAATCGCTATGGCCGGCAACCCTGCTGTCTACCCCCTCTCCATTTCAGTCGATGCTCCCGACGTAATGCAGGTCATCCCCTTCATTCCCGCCAACCTCCTCCCGCAAGAGATGGCCGACCTAAAGGGTATGATGCCCCTAAACCTGAAGGCCGAACTCCTCGCCCCTTATAAATTCAGTGATAGACCGCAGATTCCGGCCGTGGCAGCCTCCGTCAACTCCGACGGCGGTACGCTTTCATATCCCATAACCAAGAATCAGATACTTGCCCTCTCGGGTCTCGGTTTCGAGGCCGACGCAATAATCGACCCCTCCGACCCTATGGGTAGCCACGTCAATCTCTCTGATTTGAGAATGGAGACCGACGGAACGAGCCTGCATATCTCGGGACGCGCCTCCGAAGCCCTCACGGCGAATCCCGATATCCGACTTGACCTCCAATGTGCGGCCGACCTTGATAAAGCCTTCAAAAAGATTCTCCCTTCATCCGGGTTCGATGTCAAAGGTGATCTCACAGGAAAATCCTCCCTATCCTGCCGACTCTCCGATCTCAGCAAGAAAGAGCTCAAAAACCTGAAACTTGACGGTGATTTCCAGATTGCCGCCCTGTCACTGAGCGATGCCGCATCACGTCTCTCCGCCAAACTCGCCGATTTCTCCCTGAAAATCGGCGCGGATGTGCCTCAACTATCCCCGGCATCCGTTTCCGACGGAAAGGTGACTCTCCTCACCTACGCCGGCAAATCGGAAATAAGGATACCCTCCTCTAATCTCAACGCATCGCTCTCTAACACCACCCTGAAAGGTGATTTCGGAGCGAAGGGCTCGATGAGCAGTCCGGTGGCCGGAGGTGATATAAACCTCTCTGCCGGAAACATCAATATCTCGCAGGCTTCCAACGGCTTCTCCACCACAGGCCTTGACGTTGACCTAAACGGGAAACTGAGGCAGATACCATTCTCACCCTCCAATTACTACCCCACCAATCCTACCTCGCGCGGTGACTCGGCTGTGGCGGCTGACGTCAAACACACCCCTCTTTATCTGATACCCTCCGTGCCTCCCATGCTACAATCCGTGCTCAGTCTGCTTGACCTGAAGGCCACCGTATCTGCCAAAGAGGGAAACATATCCACAAAGGCGTACCCGGCGGAAAACAAATTCTCGGATCTGCGACTCACCACCAACCTCGACACCCTTTTCCTCTCTTCCGTAAGGGTGCAGACAAGGGGTTTGGCCGGTTTCATCTCCGCTAAAGTGGATGGATTGAGAAGTTTCCTCTCATCCTCCTCTGCCGTACCCCTGAATGTGAAACTCGACGCCGACCTTGACGATGTCGACATAAATCGCCTTGCCGGCAATTACTTCCGTGGTGTGGAACTGCTCACCGGGAAACCGGCCGTCCTTATCCCCCCGGCTCCGGGTCCCTATACCGCAGCCGATTCACTTTGCGTGGCCCTTCCTCGTAATCTTTCGGTAGATGCCACCCTCTCGGCCCGTTCGGCTGAATACATGCAATACTCATTCTCCCCTCTGTCTACACAGATTCTCATGAACGGGGGAACCGCGACACTAAAGGGTCTGTCGGTAGGGACACCTTTCTGTAGCAACAAAATCGACTGGACCTACTCCACATCCGATCTCGACAGCATATCCATGGCTATCAATGCCGACGTGAATAATTTCAACTTCACCCGTTTCCTAAAGGCATTCCCCGAAGTAGCCGCCTCCTCGTCGCAACTCAATAATCTGTCGGCGAATGCCGACCTCAATGTGGCAGGCAACTTCCTTATGGATCCCGACATGTTTGTAGATGCCCCGTCAATGGAAGGCGACGTAAATCTCAACATCAGGGATTTCTCGTTTGTCAGGGATAAGAAGGCCTTGAAATACACTCACCTGATGATGATACGCGGCGACGGTCCCATCACCATCGACTCCCTCGACATTCATGCCGCTTTCCATGACAATCTCCTCCAACTTGACCCCTTCACAATCGACGGAGGTGGGTACAAACTCCTGATTGGAGGTGTCAACAATCTTCGCGGCCAGATGTATTACCACATCGGTCTCCTCCACAACCCCCTTCATCTCCCCTTCGGTGTCAACATCGTGGGCTATTACCGCAAACCTGAACTGCGTTTCGGCGGCCGATGGATAAAAGATGGCAGGGAAAGGAAGATAGCCGCCGACCTGGGAAGCGATGTCCACGTCAACATCATGAGGAATCTCAGTCACGGATGGCTCCTTTTTGTGGGAAATGCTGCCAAATATGATTTCAAAAACAATTAGGGGCAAGGTTTGAACGTTCGTTAATTGAGTGATAAAACAGACTCATGACATGAACACAACATTCCCGAAAGGAATCAAGGCCGCACTTATCGATATGGACGGCGTGCTTTATGATTCCATGCCTTACCATACCCGTGCCTGGCATCAGATGATGTCGGAACAGGGGGTAAACACCACACCCGAAGAGTTTTTCCTCTATGAAGGGATGACCGGCAAAGCCACAATCGACCTCATTTTCCAACGCGAATTGGGACGCACCGCCTCCCCGGAGGAGGCCCGTGACCTTTACGCCCGCAAGGCCGAACTATTTGTCGCCTCCGGTAAAAAGGAACCCATGAAGGGTGCCGACCGTATGCTGCGGGCCCTCCGCAGAGCCGGTATCCCCCGCGTACTGGTGACGGGGTCTGCTCAAAACAGCCTTCTCGACAGTCTTGAATCAGATTATCCGGGAGCATTCCTCCCGGGCATGAGAGTGACCGCCCTTGACGTGGAAAAGGGCAAACCGGATCCCGAGCCTTACCTCAAAGGGGCGGACATAGCGGGAGTGGAACCCGGGAATGCTATCGTGATAGAGAACGCTCCCCTCGGCGTGAGAGCCGGGAAAAGTGCCGGCGCATTTACCGTGGCCGTCACCACTGGCCCTATACCTCGCATGGAGTTTGAGAAAGAGGGTGCCGACATGATTTTCCCCTCAATGGATGATTTCGCGGATTGGCTGGAGAAGAACCTTCCTCCCCATCCCGCCGTGCTCCTTGACGAGGCGGTAGAGCGTCTCAACCCCGCTACTGTCACCGTGGTCACCGATGAGAACGTTGACCGCGAGGTGCTCCCCTTATTCTCTCTGTCATCTACCCTTGCAAAAGCAAATAAAGTGGTTATCCCTCCGGGCGAAGACCATAAGAACCTTGAATCAGTCACACTTATCTGGAAAGCGCTCGAGGAGGCCGGAGCAACACGCAAAAGCCTTGTCGTGAATATCGGTGGCGGACTGGTGACTGACATAGGCGGTTTCGCCGGCGCGACTTTCAAGAGGGGGATACGCTGTATAAATGTCCCTACCACGCTTCTCGGCGCCGTGGATGCCGCGACAGGAGGGAAAACAGGTATCAACTTCAACGGACTGAAGAATGAGATCGGGGCGTTCCACAACCCTTCCGACGTTATCATAACGGCCCGCCCGCTGGCATCCCTCTCGCATCGTGAGATTCTTTCCGGATATGCCGAAATGATAAAGACCGGCCTCATAGCCGATGCCGGGTTATATAAAAGCCTCCTTGACGTAGACAAATTGCTGTCAGACACCGATGCTCTTGAGGAGGCAATAAAGAGATGTGTGGAGATAAAGGAGGATGTGGTGGCGCAGGACCCTACCGAGAAAGGTCTGAGGAAGATACTCAACTTCGGGCATACTGCCGGACACGCCTTCGAGAGCCTTGCAATAGAGCGTCACGTGCCCCTCGCACATGGTGAGGCCGTGGCTCACGGTATGCTGGTCGAGCTTATCCTCAGCCACCTCCTGAAGGGATTCCCCTCCGAAGAGACACACCGCTACGCCAACGAGGTGCTGAAACCGTTCTACCCACGCACAGGAGTGACTTGCGACGACATACCCCTCCTCTTGGAATTCATGGCCCACGACAAGAAAAACGCCGTGGCCGGAAAACCAAACTTCACGCTCCTCGAGGCTCCCGGGGAACCCGTAATCGACTGCCTCCCCGAGATAAAGGATATCGAGGCAGCCCTCGACATCTACAGGGATATCATGGGGGAATGATTTTTTTTGATTTTTATTGCCGATATGACACGGGGAGAGTGAACCATCCGCACCCTCCCCGTGTTATATTATCGTAAGGCGATTGAAAAGCCTACAATGCTAAAAATCAGAATTAAAGAACCCTCCGGGGTTCAAAAGATATTAACTGCTATAAGCGTTCTGAAATAAGTTGTTATTGTTGTTTTAATTGAAAGAAATTGGGCTGACGTGAGTCAGCCTTTTTCTTGTTTGCCCCTACCCTGACCCTTCATTATTTCCCCGCCTGAGAAGGCATTCTCTTAAATACTCATAAATCTTTCAATTTGTTATCTCAATTCTAAAAACTTTTTATTAATTTTGCATACGCTTTCATCTACTCCTTTCATCAGGAACTGTGTGGGCACTATAATCTCTGATATAAATCAAGTAACACATCCCATTTAATATGAAAATGAGACGAATCCTTATCTCATTGTTAATGTTCTGCTCCCTCTCGGCCTTTGCCATGACCGACCAGGAAGTGATAAACTACATCAAACAGCAGACTGCCCTCGGCAAAACCGAGCAGCAGATCGGTAAGGAACTTCTTGCTAAAGGCGTCACCCCTGAACAAGCAAAAAGAATCAAAGCGAAATTCGAATCACAACAGGGGAACAACAATACCGAGGAACAACCTACCCTGACCACCGACGACAGGGAGAGGGAAAATCCCGAAGCCGTAGACATAAACGCCGTGACATTGTCCGGCCCCGACACTGAGGCTACCGCAAAACAGATCTACGGCCATCAGGTGTTCAACAACAGGGCCCTGACTTTCGAACCCAGTGAGAACATCGCAACCCCGCAGAACTACCGTCTCGGTCCCGGCGACGAGGTGATCATCGACATCTGGGGAACTTCCGAAGATCATCTCCGCCAGAAAATATCTCCCGAAGGAAGCATCATGATCTCACAACTCGGCCCCGTATATCTCAACGGGATGACCATAAACGACGCGAACAAATACATAAAGAACGCTTTCTCCCGCAAATATGCCGGAATGACTGAGGCCGACACCGACGTGCAGGTCACTCTCGGCCAGGTGCGTACAATCCAGGTCGACATCATGGGTGAGGTAGCCACTCCCGGTACTTTCCAACTCTCACCTTTCTCTTCCGTGTTCCACGCCCTCTATCGTGCAGGCGGTATCAACGACATCGGTACACTGCGTAACATTCAGGTGCTTCGAAATGGTAAGAAGGTGGCCGGTATAGATATCTACGACTACCTTTTCAAAGGGAAAACTGATAAGAACATCCGCCTCCAGGAGGGCGACGTGATTATCGTGCCCCCTTACGAGCAACTTGTCAGCATCGACGGCAACGTGAAGCGTCCGATGTTCTACGAGATTAAGCCTAATGAGACAATACAGTCAATCCTTGACTACGCAGGTGGATTCACCGGAGACGCTTATTCCGGCATGGTACGCCTTTCCCGCCAGGATGGTACTGAGAACCAACTCTTCAACATCGAGCGTGACGAGTTCGCCAGTTATAAACTCAAAGACGGCGATGTCCTCACCATCGGCACTATCCTTGACCGCTACGCGAACCGCGTTGACCTCGAGGGCGCTGTTTACCGCCCGGGCATGTACGCCTTGAATAAGAATGTATCTACCCTCGGCGACCTCATACGCCTTGCCGAAGGTGTCACTGACGATGCTTATACCGACCGAATCCTCATCTACCGTGAAGGTCCCAACCTCGAGTTGCAGGTAATAGGCGTAAATCTAAAGGATATCCTTTCCGGACGTGCCGCCGATCTCGAACTCAAGCGCAACGACTTGATCGTCATATCAAGCATGAAAGATATTCAGGAGAAAGGCAACTTCACTATCGACGGTATGGTGAATAAGCCCGGTTCCTATCCATACGCGGAAAACACCACTCTCGAAGACCTCATCATGCAGGCCGGTGGCCTGAGGGAGGGCGCTTCTACCGTGCGTATCGACGTCGCCCGCCGCTTTGTCGACCCCACGGCGACCGAGCAATCAAACCAGATTGCACAGACCTTCAGCCTTGATATTGAGAACGGGCTGGCCGTAGGCAATGCCAAAGGATTCCTCCTGAAGCCCTACGATGTCGTCAACGTCAGGAAGAGCCCTAACTATGTGCCCCAGGAAATCGTGGCCGTGAACGGTGAGATTCTGTTCGGCGGTAATTACGCCCTGGTGAAGCGTAATGAGAGAATCTCCGATGTGGTGCGCAGGGCAGGAGGTTTGCTCGAGAGCGCATATATAAAGGGGGCGCACATGACTCGCCGTCTTACCGACGATGAGATCGCAAGCCGCAACGAGGCCTTCCGTCTCGCTCAGAGCAACAACAGTTCGGAAAGAGGCGACTCAATCTCAATTTCCAAGATGAACTTCTCGGATTCTTATAACGTAGGTATCGACCTTGCACTCGCCCTTGAGCATCCCGGTAGCAGTTATGACCTTGTGATGAAACCGGGCGACCGTCTCTTCATCCCCGAGGAGCAGAGCACAGTCAAAATCGCCGGCGACGTGATGTTCCCCAACACGGTGGTCTATATCCCCGGCAAGAAACTCGGATACTACATCGACCAGGCGGGCGGTTACGGCCAGCGTGCGAAAAAGGGTAAGGCCTTCATCGTCTATATGAACGGCTCCGTAGCAAAAGCCAAAAGGAACACACCCATCGAACCGGGTTGCCAGATCATCGTACCCTCAAAACCGGAAGGGAACGGCAACGACTGGACTAAGATTCTGGCCTTCGCCACCAGTTTCTCTTCTGTAGCGGCAATGGCGGCTACCATCACCAACATTTTCAAGAAATAACAGTTAAATCATCCTCTCCTTTTCCAATATTACAACGACATGCAGGACGAACAGCATAAAAACGGTCAGGATTCTGAAGAGAAGGAAATTGACCTTCTCGAACTCGCATCCAAACTCTGGGCCCAACGGAAGAAACTTATCATTTGGAGTGTCTGTGGTGCTGTAATAGGCCTGATAATCGCCTTCAGCATTCCTAAGGAATACAACACTACCGTGAAACTTGCCCCTGAGGCCAACGACAACAAATCAAGCGGTAGTCTCGGTGCGCTTGCTTCAATGGCCGGTCTCTCTGCCGGATCAGCGTCCGGAGCCGATGCGCTATATCCTCAACTATACCCCGACGTAGTCAGCTCGGTGCCGTTCGTGACAGACCTATTCGACGTGGAGGTGACCACCATGAGCACCCCTGAGGAACCGGGTAAGAAGATGACTGTGGAGCAGTATATGGATGAGGAGATATCCTCCCCCTGGTGGAGTGCCGTAATGGGGCTCCCCTTCAAACTTCTGGCCGCACTCAAAAGCAGTGAGCCGGAGGATGCCGGCCATAAACTGAACACTTTCCAACTGACGAAAGAGGAAAGCAAACTTGTCGAAGCGCTTAACCAAAGGATTTCGGCAAGTGTCGACCAGAAGACTTCTGTGGTGAGCATCAGCGTGAACATGCAGGATCCTCTCGTGTCGGCCGTCCTCGCCGATACCGTCGTCAGCCGTCTTCAGGAATTCATCACCGAATACCGTACGAATAAGGCTCGCAAAGACCTTGAATATGCCGAGACCCTGAACGAAGAGGCGCAGCAGGAGTATTACAAAGCCCAGCAGCGCTACGCCGACTACCTCGACCGCAATCAGGGCATCGTGCTCCATTCCGCGCAAATCACCAGAGACCGTCTTGAGAATGAGGCTACATTGGCTTTCAATCTTTATAACCAGACTGCCCAGCAGGTGCAGAAGGCTAAGGCTAAGGTGCAGGAGACTACTCCGGTTTATGCTGTCGTAACCCCCGCTACGGTGCCTGTAAAGCCTTCATCACCCAGAAAAGTCATGATTCTCGTGGGATTCACTTTCCTCGCTTTCGTGGCGTGTGCGGCATGGATTCTTTTCGGTGCCCCTCTGCTTGCCGAGCGTAAAGCCGGAAAGGGAGAAAAGAAAGATAATTTAGAAAGTGACAAGTAGACTCCGACAAATATTAGTTTCCTTTATTCTTCCGGCTGCCATGCTTCTTGCGGCCGCTCCTCTGCATGCCCAAAGCATAGATGAGATGAGCCGTATACTCTCCTCTTTGGAGCAACCCTCGGCATCAGCGGGGAAAAGTGCCTCCGACGGCATTCTCGGAGTATTGAATACCATAGACGATACTCCCTACGAGGGTGTCCTGAATGTGATAGCACCGGCATCAACCTCTTCGGCAAACGCATCGGCAGGGGGTATCCTTGACTTCATCTCCTCAGCTTACCGTGGCACAAGTTACTACGACAGTGCCAATGATTACAGAGACAGGCACAACAGTGGCAACTCTCTCTTCAAAGGGAGTTTCCCGAAATTCGACACATCCGATTTTTACCGTCCCGTATGGGGGCATATAACCTCAAATTACGGTTACAGACCCTCTTTCGGACGAATGCACAAAGGTGTCGACCTTGCTCTCAATGTAGGCGACACTGTTGCCGCCGCTTTACCCGGCATCGTCGGAAAAATCGGATATGAGGCCAAAGGGTATGGAAATTTCATAGTGATAAAGCATAGCGACGGTGTCGAGACCAGATATGCCCACCTTCAGGAAGCGATTGTGATTCCGGGGCAGAGGGTATATGCCGGCGACCCTATCGCCCTGGGTGGAAACACCGGCAACTCCACCGGGCCGCACCTCCATTTTGAGGTTCGCCATTTCGGGGTGGCGGTCAATCCCCTTTCGGTTTTTGATTTCAATTCCCGCCAACTCAAAAAGGGATATGATCTTGAATACCCCTCCGGGCAACAGTTGGCCACCGGCTTCAACGCCACGAAAACAAACCTCCGCTCAAAATCCACATACGTGGTGCTTCCGGGCGATGACGTGAAATCCATAGCCGCAAGAGCCGGAATCACGACCCTGCGCCTCTGTCAACTCAATTTCATAACCGAACACACCCCCCTTGAGCCGGGAAGAATGCTTAAATTGAAATAAACGTGACGAACGCCTATACGGATAGAATCACATTATAAAGCGAAAAGAAGCGGGCCGGAA
>CAMWMD010000062.1 GCA_947175265.1 uncultured Porphyromonadaceae bacterium
CATATCATGACCTGCCTCCGGGCCGCGCTCCTGCTCGGCCTCGCGGCATCGTGCAGCGACGACATCCGCGTCCCCGCCGACGACCCCGCCGGCCACGACATCGAGACCGGCATCTCCATCCGCATCCCCAACCTCTCCCGCGCCGCCGACTTCGCCCGCTCCCGCGCCGAAGACCCGGTGCCGAATGCCAACACAGTTGCCAACGAGGGGGGAATCCACAAGGACAGCAACGGAGACGGCGACATGTGGCTATACATCTTCAGTAAGGACGATGCTGGTTTCCGCAAGTCAATCAGGCTCAGTGATGCCGACAAGGGGAACATCAGCAACCTCCCCTCGCTTGATGATGACGGAGATAAGATTTACGCCGGCGCTGACGGAAACTATTACGTTGATGAGGCGGATGGGGCCACTTATTACAAAGTGCCTCTGGTCCCCGGTGAATATAAAGTCTACATACTCGCAAACCTCAGCGACTACATTGACCTCCCGAGCGGCAAGGCCATAGATGAACTTTCAGAAAACGAGATTGAGGCCCTGAAACTTCACTTCAACGGTCCGCTGGAGGCCGGCAACCTTCCCATGGTCTGCCTCCCCGGTGATGTTGACGAGGCCGACGAGGGGGGATACTTCAACGTTCTTGACGATGACGTCAAGAACCTCCACTGCAATCTCCGCTTCCTCTGCTCAAAGGTGCGCTACACAATCTTGTTCGACAAGACAAGCGACGGTTTCTCCTACGAGCAGTTCCAGAAGCCGGGTTCAACTCTTGACTTTGACATAAACGGGGTATCGGTAGGTAAGGTTGTGAAGCAATACACCAATATCCAGACCCCCGCTTCCACACCGCAATATACCTACACAAAGACCAGCGGATCCACAGATCTCACCCTGCGGAGAGTGGATTTTGATTTTACGAAAGTCTCAAAGAGCGGAAACAGTTGGAGCGTGAACTATCCTTCAACCGATAAGGAGAAATATAGCCCACTCACAGAACATGATGGTGAATGGCAGAATAGCGACACCCGCCGCGCATGGCAAGGTGTGGCATATCTTCCTGAGAATCTCTCCACCGCATCTGACAATCGCACGCAACTCTTCATCAACGGTATAGTCGATGAGGAATTTGCCGCCTCATTCACCATACCACTCAACGAGCCTCTCAGCGCCACAGACACCGACAAGACAAAACTGAAGAGAGGTTTCCAGTATGACATCGTGGCTCTTGCGCAGCACCGTGGCGGCTACGACATAAACCTCTCCGTAAACAAATGGGATATCGAGCAACTTGTCTATACCCTCGAAGGCCCCTTCTACCTGCATGTCGACCAGACAGTGCTCCCGGTAGTGGCCGGTCAGGAGAACAAGATGTGGTTTGAGACAAACGTAAACCGTAATCCGGCAGCCGATGAACTTGAATTCGTATCCCCCGAAAAGGATGGGAAAAAGGTATATTTCGGAGATTTCGTAGGTGACAGTATCTTTGTACGCGTGAATCCCGACTTCGCACCCGGCACTCTTGACAAAGATGACAAAACGATCACTTTCTTCCATATCAGGGCTAAGAATCTTTTGAAGAGGATAGAGGTTTCTCCGCTTCGTCATGAGCCATTCTTCACCCTTTCTCCGGAAAAGGTGGAATGGAACGTACGCGACCTTATCAGTTCAAAAGAGTATTCCGGCAATG
The DNA here is from genome assembly GCA_947175265.1 of uncultured Porphyromonadaceae bacterium. Lineage (GTDB taxonomy): Bacteria > Bacteroidota > Bacteroidia > Bacteroidales > Muribaculaceae > Lepagella. Next base: position 1,688 of record CAMWMD010000062.1, read on the forward strand.
TTGATGTGACGGCTTCTACAAATATGGAGATCACCGACATTTCATATAAATGGGATGACGAGTCAGAGAAGAAATTCGGTACATCGCCCAATCAGGTATCACTTCCTTCAAAAAAGACTACCGTCAATGGTGTGATCAACGATATCTTGGGATTCTCCGGAATCAATGATCCCGAAAAAATGGCATTCTGGAAGGTAAACCATACATTGAAGATAACCTATACCGCTGTGTCAGGGGGTAAGACCATAACGAAGACAATAGACGTGAATATCAAGGCTCTCCGAGATACTTATATCATTCATGCGAAATGCAACTGGCAAGCCAATAACAATCATCCCCATATTTATGTCTATCAATGTCTTGAATTCCCGCAGACCTTTGACAATCCGGACCATAAGGATAGAGCCGGGAAGCCGATTGCCACAGATAATACCGGCGACCGTGCAGCCTTGGAGTATTCCTTCACAGGGAAAACGGCTTTCCTCGGCTGGGGAAAGGGTAAGAATGATCAGGACGGCGCGATAGGCGGACCGGTACAGGGATTCTATTATTTTACGGATAACGGGGATTGGGAGACTAAGAACCAGAGTCCTGACCATTATGCGGTATATGATTTTTGCAGCGACTATAGAAGCACCCTCGACAATATATGTGCGGATTGCAATAATGCGAACTACCACAAGCAATGGCCCGGTATCCGTATGGAACACGAGGATGGTGATTGGTATAAATTTGAGCTCACAGGTACAGCGACACCGGGTAAGGCTCTGATAATGTTTGCCAACTGGCATACCGGAGCTGGAGGACGCTATCCGGAAGACAAGGAACCCGGTATACCTCTTTTCGATTATCCTGACCGTGAGGGATGGATTGATTTAACTGTCTCGAATCCTGCCTTCTCACCCAACTACCGTTGTGAGCAGCAGAGTGTGACCGTCGTTTCAGATAAGAAGAGGGTATGGTGCTGGATGGATAATAAAAACTGGTTCGACCGTGGTGCTCTGTATGCATACGAGAGTCGTGACGGCAACAGCAAGGCTGCTGCATGGCCCGGACTGAAATGGCAGGAGTACGGGGATAACTGGTATTATGTCGAGATAAATAAGAAATATGACCGTATCGTATTCGTCGACTATCCTGACGGTAAAGAATGGAAATCTCCCCAAAATGGAGGCTACGCCATCGGAACGAGTGGAGACGTATACTATAAATGGCAGAATGAGACGGATGATCGTCCTAACATATAAAGAGATTCAATAGAAATTATGATAAAGAAACTGACCTCATATCTTTTCCTGCTTCTGATGCTGGCGGGATGCTCTGACGAAATTTCGTGGGACAAGGGTTCTGTGCTGAATCCTGATGGTTCGGTCGATTTTATGTTGTCTGTGCCTGAGATGACGGTTGTGACTCGTACGGGCAATGAGCCCTCAAGTGCGGTAGAGACTATGCGTCTGCTCGTATTTGACGGTACGAGTGCTGAGTCTGTGCTCAAATACAATACCGAACTGGAGTTTGGTGACGGTCTTCTGTCAGGCGATCAGGAGAAAGGCCAATACATGGTCCATATTGACCTTTCCGCCTCTCTCATCAGCCAGGGAAATCTCGGCTTCTATTTCATCGCCAATCCCCCGGAAGATATGAATATCACCGATGATGATATCGACCGCCTTAAACTTGGTGAGATTCAGAATAAGAGGGCTAAGATCCTTTCTGTGAACAATGAGTTCGTTCTCAGCGGAAAATATGTAGGTTCCCTTGGTAACCTGAAGGGGACTACCGTGCAACTTAACCGTAATGCGGTGAAGGTGACGGTGAATGCTATGGTGCGCGAAGGAAACGATTATAAAAGGGATGAGAATGGAAACTATGTGCTCGGCGATGCCATATATCCGTTTGATGTGTATGGTTGCGCAGCCTCTACAAGTATTGTGGCGGGTGCGGACGGCACAACAGGGGCTGCCCGGGCCATTCAGGAATTCCCTTTTGACGGCAATTCCGAGGCTGAATATGTGAATCCCACCACCAACTCCGGGTCTCTTCCGATCGTCATTGTAAAGGCTAACTATGCCACAGACGGCAAGGATTATTATTATGCCCTCGCAATGAAGAAGAAGGTGACGGAGAATCAGGTTGAGAAGATCATTCCCATCAACTATGAGCCAAACCATTGGTATCAGATTCTGATAAAGGAGATCAAGGCTCCCGGAGCCAATTCTCCGGAAGAGGCGGCTCTGAATCCGATAATGTCGTCGGAAGATGAGGATGGCCTCATCACATGGAAAATACATGATCATTCACCCAACGTCTACAATATGGTGTCGGATGGTACATGCGAGCTGGGTGTGTCGCATCAGGTAGTCTACCATCTCGGCCCCAATGCAGATGGGGAATGGTCAAACTTCTACTTTTATGTGAAGGTCTATGATAATGATAATAAATCTCTGTCATTTTCCGGACTGAAGGGTGACAATGCCATAACGATAGAGGAAAGCGAGGATTGGCTGGAGATCGATTCACCCGTCGATGCTTCTGATGATCCTGTGGAGTCATCATACACCGGGACTGAGGGCTCTACGGTAGGTGGAGGAGTGCCTGCCGGAGACAATGCCGCCAACAGCCGTGGTGTCGTGCTGAAATACCGCCTCCGTTTCAAGGGCACAAACCGACTCGGTACACTTGAGACCAAAGTAAAGGTAAACTGGCGTGGCCTTCTCAGGGAGGTGCCTATCACATGGATGCGAGACTTCAACGGCAGCGATCTCTGCGATATCACCATGAGGATGTATGATGAATCTGATGTGAAGAAGTTCGAGACAGCCAAGTATTGGAATCTCCTCAAGGGTGAAGAAGCAGGCGGTGTGTCTTTCTTCGGAATCGATCAGGAGCATAACGGTGATGCCTGCCGCGGCATGGTACGCTTTGAGGGCCTTCACTTCCCGGTTATGTATGGGCGTACCTCCGCGTCAAAAGCATGGAGATATGAGTATGACATCCTTTTCTCTTCCCTCAAGAATCAGGGATTCAAATGGTTTATCACCCTGCATGGTGATCCCGTATTGAAGAATTATGTCGAGATCTCTCTGTATGATGGTAATTCTGCCTCGCGAAATACGGCTGTGGATGTGGAGACGGCAAAGACCAAGGCCACCGGTCAGGATCTGAAACTGCTTGTGAAGCGCGTCGGCAAAGTCTCCAATTCCGATTATGATTATGGCACCGGTTATCTGCGCCTTCATATAGTGGATCCCTCCACTAATGAGGAATCAGACTATTATGACCTTGACCTCTATCATACAGGTTTCTTCCATAAGAATACTGCAGTATCCCAAATAAATCGTAAGGATACTGACGGAGACGGCTACAATGATATTAACAACTGGTATTATTATGAGGTCGTTCCTGTGGACGGTCCTTCCGGCAAGCGTTATATGCTTGACCGTAACCTTGGGTCCAAGACTGCGGAGTTCTATCTTTCCAACGGTGGAACCCGTATAGCAGGCCCGGATAAGGCTCCGGGTGGATACTACAGGGTGGCAACTAAGATGGCTAACTATGGGGGTACGCAGATGATTGATGGAATCTGTCCTCCGGGTTATGACTATCCGTCACAGGCGGCATGGGATGCGATCCGCAATTCATCCAGTTATAAATATGAGCGTGTGGATGCATTCTATAAGCCTGTCTACATTGCCGGTAATGCCGGGACCATCAATTTCCCGAAGATGGAATATAAGGATGGCGGAGTATGGAGCGGACAGTCGCTCTCGGGCTATTACTGGAGTTCAACAATGGCAAGCGGCCTTGAGAAAGATGAAATAGGCAGATGGTTGAGAGCACTCTGTTTCTCCGGTTCTTCCACTTCATATATCAACTCAAATGTGGAGGATTTTGAAATGCCGGTACGCTGCATCAACTATATGGATGAATCGACTCTCCCAACCTACGAGACTACCATCAACGTGGCGGGTGCGACCCATGTATATCTCTATACGATAGAGGATGGAAAGCCGGTGGGTATGACTGCATGGCCGGGACAGGCTGTGGGCAACTATTCCACTATGGATGGTTGCAACAACTGGTTCCAGTATAATTTTCAGTCAAAGACTGTTAGACCACAGGATTTATACGTGGTTTTCAACTTCCTGAATAGCGATGGCACTATCTACACCTACGCCAAGAACGGCAAGGGATATACCCTCACAGATGTGGAGGGTTGGAAAGTTGTCGGCGATGATGATTCCCGTATCAAGGATACCACTTCCGGTATGGAAGACTGGATTGGCGTGCCCACTCGTAACAATTACTACTGGCAGTGGAAGCACACCTCCGCATCCGGTCTTTCCTCCGCCCCTCTCTATTGCTACAACTATGAACCGGGTAAAGCAAACCGTAAATATCGCATCTATTGGCAGAAGTCGCTTAATGATTCATGGATTTATATCTTTACATATAATAGTGGCAATCACAGCGATCACAGTCATATCAATACTTTCGGTAGCGGATATGGTAAAGCCTCCGAGGAATATGGAGATTATATGTACTATGACTTCTCTGACGGTAATGTCAGCAAGCCGGAGTGGCCGTTCGGATTCTGCTTCGTTGGAAGCGGGGACAAGTATCCGGACAAATATATCCGTGATGTATTCACCTTACAGGCAAATGGCCGTTATTGTGCTTACATAGATGAGAATAATGTGAATTATCCGAAGGCAGGATTACCTCCGGTTACTCCTACCAACAATAAATTCCGTATCCTCTGGCCGTTAACGGGTAGCTACAATCAGATACAGATAAAGAGTGGCAATGACATAGTCAGCGATTATACGTCAGTAAGCAACACAATGCTTTATGATGGAATCTCCTGTTACTATTACGATGTCACGTTGACCAACTCGTCGGTATCGTTCAGGTTCAAGAACTCGGCAGGCACCGAGATGACTCCCGATCCCGACAACGCCTACACCCTCTCCAACTACACCACGGAGGTGGAGGGCCGCCGGATAGTGCAGATACAGAGCCTCAAGGCCGCCCCGGTAAGCACAAAACGTAAATTCCGTATTTACTGGCAGAATGCAGATGATCGCAGGGCTCTCCACATTTGGAATAATACGGATTTTACAAACTGGGATAATGGAGCGGATAATGCAAAAGTAGCTTCCGATTTAAATGGATTTGTTTGTATTGAATTTGAAGCTGAGCCGGCTAATTATAGTAATGACTCTGGAAATTTCAAGATGAAATTTAAGAATCAAAATGGCGGTCAGGAGTTTGATAGCGGTAAGACTGTTGAAGAACTATTCACAGATAAGGTAGGAGATTACTACTGTGCTTACTTCATCTATAACGATCAGAAACCGGTTGCATTCCTGAGTTCAAGGCCTTCTGCAATAACTGCAAATTATCGTAGGGTATATTGTGAGAATAATAGTAATTGGTCATTTGTAAAGATCCATCATTGGGGTGGTAGTTCAGATGGAACCAATTGGCCTGGAGATATGATGACTCAGATTGGTTCAACAAAGTATTGGTATAAGGACATTCCAAATGATAGAACTGGAATCAAAGTCAATAATGAATCAAGTTCTAATGGATCCGGAGGAAAGGAATATAAAGATAATAACTTTAAGAAATATCAAGAAGTGTATAGTTCCAATTAAGATGTAATAACAGACGGCGCCTTGCTGATTCGCGAGGCGCCGTTGGTTTGTGAATGATTAGCAAGAGAGGGTGGGATGAAATCGCGGCACGAGCCGCGTCACGGACGAGCTCCGCGCCACGGCAGGGCTGCCCGCTTTACCGAGGGAAAGACCGCCGCTTCGCGGCCTCCTGCGGCCTTCCGCGGCTGAATAGCCGCCGGAGCCACAGCGATCAGGCGGCAGCAGACAGGCGGCGGCGCGGAGCTCGTCGGTGACGCGGCTCGTGCCGCGATTCCGCGTAGCCGCCGCGATTTCCGCCGCGATTTCCGCGCCTAGCCGCCGCAAATCCGCGTGGCCACGCAAGAAAATCCCGGATTTTCTTGCGCAGAAGCGCCTTTCTTTCTAAATTTGCTGATAATCATTTGTATATCATGGGTCGCAAAAGAAGAAATGCCTACCGTCGTTGCCCGGGGCACGACTACCGTTCCCGCTGCATCTATCATATTATCCTGAACAAAGCCCCCGGGTTCCCTGATTTCTCCCATATCGAAGGTATTCCGGGTTCGCGTGAATGGAAACCGCGCGCTGTGCCGCATGCCGCGGGGGAGGTCATTGCCCGCGCCTTCCAGGCTATCAAGGAGTGCTATCCCTTTATATGGATAAGGCGCCGCTGCATCATGCCTGATCACGTGCATTTCGCAATCTACGTGAGGAAGAGAACCTCAACCCACCTCGGAGAGATAATTAAGGCTTTCAAACTTGCGTGTTCCGACATCTGGGAAAGTATGGGAAACCCTCCCGGCATCTGTTTTTTCGAAGATAATTATTACGACACAATTCTCAGAGGCAAAGGTCAACTGAAGGTGTTGTTGGATTACATCAGCGACAACCCTCGCCGTTGGCTCGTGAGACGGCAGCATCCGGGATGGTTCAGGCGTTTCCGCCTGACAGACGGTGAAAACGTATATGATGCATTCGGCAACTGGAGTCTGCTTAATGAATGGGATCTAAATGCCGTCATAATCCACAGGCATTACGAGGATGAGAATGAACTGATAAGGCAGAAGAGATGCTGGAAGAGGGCTGTGGAGAACGATGGTGTGCTCGTGTCGGCTTTCATCTCGAAGGCTGAGAAGAGGGTGAGGGACTGGGCAGCCGACAACGGGGGCGCCATAATCGACATTACAACTGAAAGGATGGGAGATCGGTATAAGCCGTCGGGAAGATATTTCGACATCTGCGGTGAAGGGCGACTGCTGGTAATCTCCATGCCTCCGGCGGATAAGGATTTGAGCCGCACACATTGCCTGAATATGAACAATCTGGCCGAGGGGATAGCCTCCGGCCGGAAGTTGGAAATCATCTGGTAAAGCGCGCCGGCCATGCGCCGGAAATCGCGGCGGCTACGCGGAATCGCGGCACGATTTCGCGCGTGCCTGCCGCGATTTCGCCATGGAGGGCCGCGAGTCTGGCGCCCTCCTATGGCAGAGCGAGAGGGGCGGGTAAACGATTGCCCCATGCGCGACCCGAGGGCCGGCATGGGGCAAGTCAATAGATTGGTGTAAGTGCTTACTTCTTCTTCACAATCACCCAATAGCCACCATTATTACCAATGGAAGCATCGTAGTTGTTTTTAACATCCTTCCATTCAATATCTTGGTCACAGTCAGATTGGCTATCAAGGATATAATTTAATTTATCCTCACCCTGGGATATCACCGTCACATCACGGTAATAATAGTCAGAGAATTTACCGGATCCATCTTCACCATCAGTGGCATTCCAAGCTCCTGTGTAGGCATGATTACTTGAACCCCAAATATGAACTTTCTTTGTATTTACCCCCGATTTCAGCCAATAGAATCGTATGGTCTCCCCTCCGTTGAATCTCCAAGAGATATCCACCACATACATACCCAGAGATTCATCAAAGTTCACATCACTGAACTCAATTGTGCCTTCACGTGAAGAGTCTGTAAACTTCCACTTTAAGGTACAACCATCTTTTCCCTGATCAATAGTAATGTCTCTGTAGTAGGTATTGCCATCTTTTTTCATTTCTTGGTAGGCATTTTCCCATTTAACGCCATTAACATGATCAGAAGTCCCGTCATACCACATATATATATCTTTCTTAGAAGAGTAAGTGTATTTAACGCGGATCTTATCACCTTGTTCAAATTGTGTCTTGGGAAGTTCAGCATATACCGGATGACATTTCCATGTGGTGCCATCGGTGCTTTTGTTGCTGTCAAGAATACCGGTAATTTCAACTCCTGAGGTAGATGTGAAGGCGGTGCTGGAGGTGCCTATCACTTTCCACCCCTCGGCATCATCCGGACGGATGTTGGTATGAGTGAGGCTTCCGGTGAAGTTGTTGTTGCTCATCGTGTAGATCTGACCCTTGTCATTGACGTAGTTGAAGATTACATAGAATTCCTGTGCCTGGTTGGAGGAATACTGATAGGAGAAGTTGAATTCCTGACCTTCCGTCATTGTCTGCCAGTTGCCTATTGACTGTCCGGGCCATGTGGTGACGGCATTACGCTCGTTTCCATTCTTCGTATAGAGGAACACATGGGTAGCGCCTTCCACCCAGAACGACAGACGCTGCATTTTTGAGCCCTCCGATTTCGATACAGCTCGCAGTGACATGTAATAGGGGGTATCCTTTCCTCTTACACGTCCGTTGATATATGATGTGGCGGTTCCTGCCATGGTCATACATTTCAGCCAGTTCCCTATCTCATCCTTCTCTGTGCCGGTTGCGGCAGTCTTTGTCCAGTAATAACCTGCGCGGTTCTCTCCCTGCAGGGTACTTCCCTCATAATACTGTGCCTTGGGGAAATACATGGTGGTCTTTCCGTCATCGCTCACACAGGTGGGATTGTAATACGACTGGAAGAGCTGAATCTTGAAATTCGACGACTTACGGAGGTTATCCCATTGCTCGACTGAAGGCACGTCGTAACCCGGAGGGGTCATTCCCTCATATATCTTGGGGTCGTTATGCTTCAAATAATCAGCAGCCACAATGTAATAGCCTGTGGCTTTTGAATCTCCATAACCGTTCTTTATATACACGTTGGCGGATTTCGCGCCGATGTTACGGTCAAGCCAATAGTCACCACCCACCTTCACAACTTCGTAGTAGGTATAGATATCTCCAAAGCCATCGCTATTGCTCTCTCCATCCTTAATGAAGGAAGTGGTAGAGACATTTGTCGGATTTTTTCCATCCTTATGGAAGAAGCCTGTATGATGCACCTTGATGTTATCGTATATTATCAAGGTCTTTCCGGCAGCGTCCGTAATAGACAGGTTGAAATATGCCGTGTAATAATTGTAGTCAGTATCCGAGCAGCGGATATAGAATGTTGTGTTATTCTTATCGCCTGTGATAGCGCTGTTCTTCCAGTCGGAGCTTCCATTCATGGAGAAATAGATATCCGATCTGTTGTTGGGATCTGTAACATCGTCAGAGAGTCGGTTGTCAGTCACGGATATTTTCCAGCCTTGTCCGGCAGCCATAAGGTCAGGATTGACCGTCACCTTATACATATATGTCCAGTGAGTGCCGTCGCCATATCTTACGGGGAAATGGAAACCGTCTGCCCGCTCAATGTCATTATTAGCCTCGCGGTTAGCACCCACAACCTTATTTTTAAGGAAATCGCCGAAATAGTTATCACTTGAGAACTGTGCACCGGTGTTCCAATTTGTTGATGCGCTGTTGAAAGCCTTGAAGGCAACGGATTTGAGGAGCGCGTCCGTATCAAACGTACGACGCCATTCCACCGGCACCACGCGGCTCAGACCGTGCCATGTGACAGCAAGGTTGGTCTTCAGCACACCCGGGTTATTTGTCTTCTTGAAAGCAAGAGTGACGGCATAGACCCTACCCGTATTATTGGTATCGGGATGATTATTACCGACATTGTCCTCTCCGCTCAGTTCCTTGATTGATTGCACAGTCACCCAGTCATCCTCAAATGATATATATTTCTTCCAGTCGCCATTGGCAAACTCCTCGGATGTAAGAGCGAGGTCGCCATCCTCACCCTCTACAAGGGAGAAGAGTTTGATATTGAGTATGGCAGTGGAGGTGGGGTCAACATCGGTGGGGTTACCGTTCATATTCACAACTTCCTTGCTGACACCAAGTTCACGGCTTCCGTCAGAGATCATGTCGTAGATGACAGGGGCATGGTCGTGAATCTGATAGTCAATCATCGGGGTGGGGTTCTTGGCTGCCTCCTCAACCGTGAGATAGCCGGGGCCCTTCACGCTCTTTATGATGAACTGAAACCAGTGGTTGGGCTTGATGTCGAGAGGGCTTGTGGTAAGGTTTCCGCTTGCCAATGCCTCCTCTTCAGTCTGATTATCATTAGACTTGACTTTCTTCTGGAAGTCAAGACGGTAGTAGTAGTTGTTTCCTCCATACTCAGCCCGCACAATCACGTAAGAACGGTTGGCGTAGGAGCCGGTGTTGGTGGTGGGATGCACAAACTTCTCCTTGTCATCATGAGAAAAATTCCTGAAAGAGATGTCGGAGGGATTCTCAGTCTTGTCCATACCGCCGGTAAGCACAGCTGATTCAGGAGCAGTGCCGAGGGTATTGAAGCTGTACTTTTTATTATCGTCTAACTTGTAATCTCCCTTCTCATCCTTTTCCAGATTGCCGGAAGCATCAAGCACACCATGATTGACGCTCACCTTGGCAGCGTTATGATAGAGATCGATTTTCACATTATCTCCGATCACATCAGTCCAGCCCAAATCCTTGCTGCTGAGTGCCAGGCATTTGGTGGAAGAGTCATAAAGCGAGCCGGTCGTCTCCTTCTGATGAGTCTCGAGAGTCTGTCCTGTCTCGGAATACTCAGGGAGATTGGCAACGAATACAAATCTCGCGGAAGATTTCTTTGAGGTAATCTTCTTATCGAGAGGCACGGAGCCGGTGTAGAGAGAACCGGAGGTATTCGTTACTGTGATCTCCTTACTGTCAAGCAAGCCACCTGTGCCGTCATACACATACATCCACACAGAGGTCATGCCGTCGACCGCAGTTTCGCCGGCACGTGTGCTGACCGTCTGCATCGGCGTCATGTTGAACGCCAGATGCAGATTGCCATCCTCATCTATGCCACCCCCCATCGGGGCGGAGAAATCGTCGCTGCACGCTGCGAATGCAAACAGGGCGACCATATATGTCAAGAATCTCTTTATCATCGTCTTTATGAGTATTAGGAAGAAATCAGACTCTTATGTCTCAATTAATTATATCTGGTGATATCCCAATCACTTCCATTCCATTTATATTTATATCCGGAAGAGAAAGTAAGGTTTTTACTTTGCCCGTTGCTATTGCCTTGATTTAAGATCAAATTCTCATATTTAATATCAGACTCATATTTCCATAGATTACCCGACACCCGGGTCATTGCTTCTCCGGGGAATTCGTTGTTTATATTTGTGCCGGTCCAACAGTAGGCATACGGTTGCGACCAATTCGCCACATTCTCATAGTAAATGACGTACTTCTTGTTCTGCACATTTTGTACTCCATCCGGAGTATTTGTAAAGTATTTTTTCCCATCTGCCAGATTAAAGTAACCGGTACGGTTAGGATAATCAAATAGAGGAATACCCACCATATCCTTTTCCGGGTAACGACGGCTATCATAATCATTTGTTAATTCACTCCCTATTCGGTTGTGTAAGTCTGTAAACATAATTAATGCCTTACCGGGGGTCGCAACACTTGACAGGTCGAATCTATACCAATCTCCTTCCTTGATCATTGCTATTCCCGGCCACAGGGAATTATACCCTGCGCCTACACAATCCTTACATACTCCATTTAACTTCCCTCTCCACTCAGCGCAGAAATCCATCTTCTTTTCATAGCGGTTATCTGACTTTGCTTTTGAAGCATTCCAGGAGTTATCATCAGTGCCACATCCATCAGTGAATGCGAAGAAACCCTGAGCGGAATTACAAGTATAGTATTTAGACTTGGAATCTTCGAGGGCTTTCTTATTGTCTCCGTAGTTCCAGCCTTTAAAAGCTATTTTTCCTGTGAAGCTATACTCCAGAGCTGCCCATGCCTCATTGGTTGTAGCAGCCTCTCCTTTATAATAACCGACCGGTTTCCCTGCCATATTATATGTCTTGCCATGAAAGGTCTTATTATAATCATGGTTAGCGGGAATCTCAAGACACTGGTAAACGTATATATGAGGATTCTTCCATCCCTCGGGAGCCTTGAAATATATGATATAGTTGTCTGACGAACGCTGAGTATTTATCTTGACGGTCTTTGCCTTGTCAGTCTTACCCTCCGGAGTGAAGGTAAGGGTCAGCTCATGATCCTTCTCCGACCAGAATGTATTTCCGTCGTTCAGTCCCTTATATATTAGATAATACTCATTGCGTCCGCTTTCAGGCTTACCAATTTCATCATCGAATTCTACCTTCTGATAATTCCCGCTGGCATCTTTATAGGCAAGATAAAGAATGTCACTTATATTGCCTTCCACACCTAATTCCTCCTCCCAGTCGGCTGAGGTTATCTTATAATTGGCAAAGTTGGTCTTTACAACTATCTGGAACGGATTCTTGGTGTTGTCGTAATTGCCGGAGGAAAGCTGCTCACGGACGTTGATGGTGATTTCCTCAGGCTCCACAGTCAGGAACGGCTCAAGGCTCAGGGGATAGACCGTAACCTTCTTGTTGATGTTGCCCGCCTTGATATGGAAATAATTATAATCGATGCTGGGATTTTCTGCACGGTTGGTGGCATCAGTGATTGCCTGACACTCATCTGCCGAAAGTTTTGAGTTGACGGTGATCTCTATCTTTCCGTCTACCTCCTTAAATTCATAGATAGGGATTGCCTCTTTCCCCCTCATATATACAGCCGACTTAAAATCCAGTTTCGCAACATTTGTATCATATTCAATAAAACTTTTCTCTCCAGCCTCCACATTGACGACAGTCTTGTCTATGTAGAGATAGTTGGGTCCGTGGAGGTCGTAGATGAGCTGATCACGCTCCCATGGCTTGATCTCGAATTTCAGGTCATATTTAGCCATTTTTGAGGCTTTGATGGTGAGGTCGTAGAAGAAACCGCGCTCAAGCGTTGAGGTTTTGTCCATACCTTCGGCTGTAATGAGGTTGATAGTGTAGGGATTGTCAGCGCCGTCAGTTCCCGATGCCACGCCGTTGGAGAGCGTGCCATTGACAACGCCGTCGAAGAATAACTGCGTGCGCTTGTCCGTACTGAGGTTCTCAGGGAGATATACCACTCCCTGCCATGCACGCTGCCCATCAGGATTCCAAGCGCCATTGTTCCCTTGCAGATTGGTGACTTTATCATTGTCAATGGCGTTTTTATCCCCCTCAGTCGTTGACGGATAGTCGCCGCCGGGATATCCTACCGGGAGCAGATTGATTTTATTGGAAGTAGTGGTATAGGAGTCAGGTGTGCTTGCAGGTTTTTCAAAGGGTGTCTGTTTTGCTATCTTTGAGACAGCGTTTTTATCTGTGAAGCTGAGGAGATTATTCTGGAAAGATGCCTTGGAGAATCCACCATCCGTATTGTCGAAGAGGACTGTATAGCGCACTTTGGAGCAGAGGAAGCGGAGGTTGCAGGTGAGGGTGGTGAGGTCGGTTGTCAGGATGTCGAACACACCGTAGCCGTCAGCCTGGTCCACATCCTTGGGCATACATACCATGGGAAGTTTGTCGGCACTGAGAGGTCCTGTGAAATTGAGTGTAAGGTCATTGAGCTGCTTTTCGGTAAGGTCTGTGAAATCCTCAACGCCGTCGGGGAGGGTGACATAATCCTTGAGATTCGCCACGATATAGATCTTGTATGTGCCGGGGTACATCGGCACACTGTAATAGGTCTCGGTAGTGCCGACAGTGGCCTTGACTCCGGCATATTTCTTCTTGCCGGTGTTCGTGTCAAGACACGGCAACTTGGAGTATGCGGTGCCGAAGTTACTGGCTCCGAGATGTATGCACTTGCTATACTCCGAGTCAGTGGTGTTGAACACGTAAAGATATATGTCGCCCCCATTCACTTTACCCTCGTCGCCGGTGGTGTTGGCGGCAGTGGTGGGATCGCTCTCTCCGCGGGTATCGAATCCACCTTCACTGTTGACATTCGGAATGCGGAGGACAATACCTGTGGATGAATCCAAATCGGGAATGATAGGCTCGGGATTACTTATGTCGTCGCTGCAGGCGGAAGCCAGACCGATAAGGCAGACGGTCTGGAGCCACAATAGGACATT
>CAMWMD010000063.1 GCA_947175265.1 uncultured Porphyromonadaceae bacterium
TTTACCAGTCATGATCCCGGCAACATCATTTAACCCGCCGGAGGAAAGACAAAAAGGCTGTGTCAAAATTGAACTGCACCCCAAAAGTTGAACACAAAACTTTTGGGGTGCAGTTCATTACGACATAGCCTCCTGATTTTTATTACTGCATACGCCTGATTTCATCTTGAGCAGAGTCTTTTCTCTTGTACTTGTTCTTATGCCTGAAGGTGTACGACACGACCAGTACCACTCTCCGTGAATCGTCATACCGTGTACGATCAAAAACATAGTTCCTCTGGTAAGTGACAGATCTTGACTTTGCCCCGAGGATGTTACCGGCCTTCAGCGAGACATACAGCGCACGCCTGAGAAATCGCCGGTAGATGCCCAGACTTATCCCGGTGTACGGCTTCACCCATGTGTCGCAGTAAGCCCCGGCAGGATTGTAGTTGATGCTGACGTATGCCGTTGCTCCGGAGAAGGTGAGATAGTTTGACATCGAGAAGTTCATGTAAGGGGTCGACCCTATCCGCGGCATATCGGGGAAATCACGAGGCACATCATAGAAGGTCTTTGTCATGTTGGCCGATACTTTACCTCTCCACGGGCCCGCCTCCCGGCTGTAGTTGACCCCCACGCTGAACTCCCTGTATGAACGTAAGTTCACAGGATAGTGTACCTGATGAAGCGGATCGGTGGAGTCCGTGACCGATTCCTCCCCTATCGGGTTGCGCACCCACTCAAACCCGGCGTTAACCACCAGATCCCTGTATTGCAGGGAGTAGGATAGTTCATAGGTATAGGTAGGTAGCAGTAGCGGATTTCCCCTGACGGTGATGTAGCGGTTGAAATACTCGCTACCTGAGCGCAGTTGATAGAAAGTAGGACGGCTTATGCGCGAAGTGAGCCCCAACGCCATGTTGACTGCCCCGAAAGTTGAGGAGAGGGTGAAGGCCGGGTAGAGCCGGCGGTATGTTCGGTCGAGTATCCTGCTGTTGTCGGCACCGTCTCTGTAGTCAAGAGTCATGGTCTCGTAGCGCAGTCCCGCATCCATCTGCCATCTGCCCAGGGAGAGGGCATACTGGCAGAACAGGGCGTATTTCCCCTCGCGCGAGTCAAGAAGGGATAGTTCCGCCGGCTGGTTCTGTACTGACGCACGGTCCTGGTTTATAAGACTTCCGTCGAGACCGAAGTTGAACACCGACCTCCCGCTGGCATTCCACTGGAGTTTCAGGGTACCTGTCCACAGGTCATACCTGCTTGATGTGCTGTTGTCAACCTCATGGTACGGGGTGAACGAGCCCTCCTCCTCTGTCATCGAAGTCGCCCAAGCCCTGCGCGAGACGTAGTCGCCGTTGAAACTGAGGCTGCATCTTTCGGAGAATTCCCCCTCGTAGTAGGCGTTGACCTGCCACTGGTGGTAATGCTGTGGCTGGGAAGAGTGGGTAAGGAGTGTCTCGTATCCTTCGCCGTCCCTTGTCATCTCCGTGTGCCCGTCGCCGGAATTGCGCTGAGTGTCGTTTGTATATGTGACCTTTGCACCGGCGGAATGTCCCGAGGGAAGGTTGAGGTTTCCTCCCCCTGTGACAGTCCATTGGTAATAGTCGGCATTCCATCCCGGCATGGCGGTGGTCATCTCCCACAGGTTGGCTGATGTGTAGAAGGTCTGAAGGTTGGTCTGGTCTCCCCTCACGCGGTATGAGTCGTTGTCTGCGGTCAGGAAAAAGTCGGTCGGGCCGCCACCGTAGGTCAGCGACAGCAACTGATAGTCGGTGAGGCGTCTGCCCATCGTCTCCTTGGTGTATGCACGCACGCCGAGGCCGTCGACAATCCTTCTCTTGAGGATGATCTTTATCACTGCCACATATCCGGCGTCATACTCGGCTCCGGGATTTCGTATTATCTCCACGCTCTTGATATCGGAGGGCTGGATGCGGGTGAGTTCGGAACTGTCCTGCATCTTGCGGTTGCCGATGTATACGACAGCATGGCCGCGTCCCACGACGGAGAAACTTCCGTCCGAACCCTTCACGAATGGCAACTGGCTGAGAAGGTCATCAGTGCTCGGCAGGTCACCGAGCGGGGAGTGACTGACATCGACGCTCAGATTTGTGCCTTTTAGTTTGACATAACTGTTGTTTGCACTCACCACAAACTCATCCAGTTCCCTGGTCATCATGCTGTCCGCTGTTTCCAAAGCCTTGGTTTCAGAAACAGGCACAGTATCCTGATTCCTTGCAGCCGAGTCAAGGGCTGATAAAATTCTTGCGTGTGACAGTGTAGTGGATACTATCAAAGCAATAAGGAATACAAATCTCATGATGCCGACGTTTAATAAATTGTGGTTTTACACCCAAATGACACACCACCTCCACTATTTGTTACACCCTCCCCTATTATTTTTGAGAAAAATCTAAAAAACGGACCCCGCATAGAGCCACGAAGTCCGTTCCTTTGAATAAATTTTATCTACTTCTGGGAATTTGATGCCTGGTGTAGTATGAGGTCGGTGTAGGTATAGGCCTCTCCGAATGTCAGGGTGATTGTACGCTCTGATGATTCCGGATTGGCTGCTATCGTCACTTTTGTCTTGTAGGGAGGGGTAACAGAAAGGTCATGGGCACAAAACCATAACCTTACAATTTTATCTGTCAGAGCCTTACTTTCCCTGAAGGTATTCGTCGATGGCCTTGGCTGCCTTGCGGCCGGCCCCCATTGCGAGAATAACGGTGGCTGCTCCGGTGACGGCGTCACCTCCGGCAAACACTCCCTCACGGCTCGTGCGACCCTCTTCGTCTGCCACGATACATCCGCGACGGTTGGTCTCCAATCCTTTGGTGGTAGACTTGATGAGGGGATTCGGACTCGTCCCGAGTGCCATAATCACGACATCGCAGTCTATCGTGAAGTTGCTCCCCTCCTTTGCCTTGGGACTGCGGCGTCCGCTCTCATCCGGCTCGCCCAACTCCATCTCGACGCATTCAAGACCTCTCACCTTCCCGGACTCATCACCGAGAACACGGACAGGGTTGGTCAGCATACGGAACTCTATACCCTCCTGCTTGGCATGATGCACCTCCTCAACACGCGCCGGAAGTTCAGCCTCGCTACGGCGATAGACAATCACGGCATCTGCCCCGAGACGTTTTGCAGTGCGCACGGCATCCATGGCCACATTACCGCCACCTACAACCACGACCTTACGTCCCTGATATATAGGGGTATCATAATGGGAATCGTAGGCATGCATCAGATTGGCACGTGTGAGATACTCGTTGGCAGAGAAAACTCCGTTAAGGTTCTCACCCTCGATACCCATGAAACGCGGCAAACCGGCCCCTGAACCCACAAACACCGCATCAAACCCCTCATGGTCAAGAAGATCATCGACAGTCATGGTATGCCCTACGATCACGTCTTTCTCAAAATGAACACCGAGATTGCGCACAGCCTCTACCTCCTTGGCGACAATCCTCTCCTTCGGCAGGCGGAATTCCGGTATACCATACACCAGCACACCCCCATACTCATGGAGAGCCTCAAATACGGTGACGTCATAACCGAGTTTAGAAAGGTCGGAGGCACACGCGAGTCCGGCAGGACCCGAACCAATCACAGCCACCCTCTTGCCGTTACGCTCGATTTGCGGAGCAGGGATGGCATCATGGTTCTCTATGGCCCAGTCACCCACGAAACGCTCCAGTTTGCCTATCGCGACAGGCTCAAACTTAACACCGAGCACACATGAACCCTCACACTGGCTCTCCTGCGGACATACACGCCCGCAGACACTCGGAAGCGAACTGTCGTTGGCAATCACCATGGCCGCCTCGCGGAACTCTCCCGCCGCTACCTTACTGATGAAGCCCGGGATGTCGACATGCACCGGACAACTCTCCACACAACGCGGCTTCTTGCAATTCAGGCAGCGGGATGCCTCCAATTTCGCCTCCTCGGCATCATAACCGAAGCAAACCTCCTCAAAATTCGTGGCCCTCTCGGCCGGATCCTGTTCCCTGACGGGAACACGTGGTATTCTGTTAGCCATTACACTTGCAATTTTCAGTTTCCGGATGAGTCTTCTTATTATCACGATACATGTTCTGACGACGCATGGCCTCGTCAAAATCCACCTTGTGGCCGTCAAATTCAGGACCCTCGACGCATGTGAAACGGGTCTCGCCATCTACTGTCACACGGCACGCACCACACATACCTGTGCCGTCAACCATCAGGGCATTCAGCGACACTACTGTCGGGATGCCATATTCCTTAGTCGTCAGGGCTGCGAACTTCATCATAATCATAGGCCCGATTATCACACAATGGTCATATTCCTTACCTTGGTTGTCGATAAGGTCCTTCATAAGACCGGTGACCATTCCGTGGAAACCCTCCGAACCGTCATCGGTGCAGAGATAGACGTTTCCGACGCTTCTCATCTCGTCGACATACGTGAACAGATCTTTCGTTTTGGCTCCGATCACGACGTCAGCCTCCACTCCCTGCTCCTTAAGCCATTTCACCTGAGGATACACAGGGGCCGTGCCTACGCCTCCGGCCACAAAAAGGATCTTCTTCCCCTTCAGCACGTCTGACGGAAGATCAAGAAGATCTGACGGTCGGCCCAGAGGTCCCGCGAAATCGGCGAAAGCCTCACCCACATTCATGTCGTTGATTTTATGGGAAGAGAGCCCTATTGACTGCGTCACAATCGTGACCGTACCCTCCGAAGGGTCGTAATCACAGATGGTGAGCGGTATGCGCTCACCGAAACGGTCGGTGCGGACAATTATGAACTGTCCCGGTTTGGCGGATTCCGCCACACGAGGGGCATGAACCTTCATCTCCACGATGTTAGGAGCCAACTCCCGTTTGCTGACAATTTCAAACATATTTGCAAAAAATATTGTATTTTTGCCAAAATTAGGCATTTTTGAATTGATATGCAAACGCTGACCGTTTTTTAGCCCCCTTTATATCAATTTCCTTAATCTTCCTCAATCTCAAAATCACCCTCTTTCGCAGGGTCGCCCAGCCCTTCTTCATACTTTTTTCCTGCAAGGGAATCCCATTTCTCTATCTCCCGCTCACAACGCTCTCTCTCTTCAGCACCGAGTCCCTGAGTGCTCTCCAGGCGTTCCTCGCAGAGTCTTGCCATGGCATCGGCTCCACGCCAGTCACCTTGCCTGTATCCCTCTTCAAACCATCCGCGGGCCTTGTCAAAATCCCTCCCGCACCCCAACCCGTCGGCATACAGCCATCCCATCCTCACGGCATACTCCTCCGGATCAAGACGGCTCGCCACAGTGGTCCATCTGTAAAGTTGAGCCACCCATTCCTCATCATCCGTATGGTCCGGCATGACGAGATTCCAATAATAGTCGCTGAGTCTGCCGGCGGCTTCAGTATTATCCTCCGCTATCGACTCAAAATACTCCACACCGACCTCCGGGTCGCCCCCTTTCGCGAAATCCATGAAATAATCACCGAGCCATATCACGGCCTCATCCCTCCATGGGCCCTCCATTCCGGCGCATTTCTCATAGAATCGCTCCGCATCATAATGGTCATATTTCTGGCGTGGTCCCCCATCGGCCTGATCGGGTGTCTCCCCATGCTCACACATAAACCCCAGGATGTAGTATCCCAGGGCGTCACCTTGTCCGGAAAAAGCGGCCTTCTCCGCATACCCGAAACTCTTGTCAAGATCCCTCTCCACACCGATTCCGTCATGATACATCATGGCAAGCAGCCCGTCGCGTTCCGGAGAATCGGGGGCATCCATGACCATACTGACCAATCCGGGAATAACTTCCGGATTGCACTCGGAGTCACGGAGCATTTCCTCAAATTTTTCTGAAAGGCCCATAATGAACAGGTTTTAATATTTTAAAGTTTCCCTATCCCCCTTATTCTCAATCGAATATGACGCGAGGATTCATCTGCGAGGGGGAGCGCCAGTCTATCCCGTATTCCTCCTTGAGCAAATCCCTCTTCGCATTCCAGTACCTGAAACAGAAACCCATTTGGCGCGGCGCGTTGGCGAATCGATCCTCAAGCCGCTTCTCCACCTCGTAATAGATATCCTCCCATTTCCATGTGTATTCCACGGGATCGGCCCTGAGAACCCCTATCGAGGGATTGCATATTATATGCACCAACTCCTCCTGAGTGAACAGCGCTGCTATGGCCCTCTGTAAATCCTTGTCAAAAAGATAGGAGCCCCATCTGCAATCATCGAGAAGGATTCTCAGTTTCAGCAGATGCCGGGCATAACCTTTCATATCTTCCGACAGACTGCCGGCTTCGTATGCTTTACGCAGATATACGAGAAGAAGGTTGTAGGTCTCATGGTGAAATACCGACTCACTCATGGCATCGATGAATCGAGGGAGAGTCTCCGCAAGCACCTCCCACGCTATCCTCTCATCGCGCATCACCTCCCTCACCTCGAAGGCAAGGTCGTTGAGAGGGGGATAATCGTCCATCTCATCAAGAGTCTCGGCAAGCAGCACATAAAGCTGCATCAAATCCCGTATATGTGTGGCCAGGGCATTCTCCCCGCGAATCATGTCGATCGCCGCCCTGTAGACGGCGGCATCGGTTGCTTTTTCAGAATCATCATCCACCCCTTCCTTCAGGGCAAACAGGGCATCTATGCGCTCATCCAGCGTCCGCGTCGCGTCGGCTGTGATATCCTTTATATCGGCTTTTATGTCATTCTCTTTTCCGGTCATGGGTCAGGGACTATTTGGTCAGTGTCGTGTCGCGCTCTTCTTCAGGTATCCCTTGTCGATTGCCTTCACTATAAGGTCGGCCACGTTCACGGCGCCCAGTTTGGAGAAGAGCGACTTCCTGTGGGCTTCAATCGTGTTGTCGGTGACGAACATCGCCGCCGCGATCTCCCGTGAGGTCTTCCCCTTCGCTATGTGGTGGAGCACCTCGAGTTCGCGTGCCGAAGGGTGAAGGGTTGTATCTGATGCCTGTTTGAGAGCCTTATGCACAGGTTCGCAGTAGTAATTGTTTCCCTTCAATATCTCCGTTATGGCCACCACAATCTCTCCGCCATCGCCCGATTTATAGATAATGGC
This sequence comes from uncultured Porphyromonadaceae bacterium, assembly GCA_947175265.1. Taxonomy (GTDB): domain Bacteria; phylum Bacteroidota; class Bacteroidia; order Bacteroidales; family Muribaculaceae; genus Lepagella. Next base: position 7,077 of record CAMWMD010000063.1, read on the forward strand.
ATTGACATCGCGCACCATAAGCTTACGGAGAGTCCATATCTCATCGTGCACCGTGCTTATGATGATCTTTGCCACCGGATTTCGGGCCCGCAACATTTCTATCAGCACAAAGCCATCAATATCAGGCAATTCCAAATCAATGACATAGAAATCAAAAGATTCGCCCGCATCAAGTTTTTCCATCAGCTCCATTGCTGTGCCGAATTTCTCCACATGGTCGGCTCCATTATTGACCAGGACGGCGTTCAGACCTTCCCTAATCAAATCATGGTCGTCAACAACAGCTATTTTCATCTGGGATAAGACTGATTTTCCGGTCATTGTCAGGCAGTAATTTTTGCAATAATCTAACTTTTGCAAAATTACGATACCTTTCAATGCTCGTCAATTACGGATTTCCGTAGTTTTTCACTCTTAATCTCAATACGGTGCCCCCGCCGGGAAGTGCCTCTATCGTCAGTTGTCCGTTGATGGAATTTGCACGTTTACGCATGGAATCAAGACCGAGGCCTTTCCTTCCCGTATTCTTGTAGACGCCGTCATCACTGATTTCCACACCAAGGGTGTCGCCGTCAAGATTCATGGCTACATTTATCCGGGAAGCCCCGGAATGCTTTATGGCGTTTCCTACACCCTCCTGGACAATCCTGTAGACCTCCAGCGCCACATCATCGGGCACACGGCTCCACTCTCCCCCTTCCGCCACGGAGACATAGGAGAGCGCTACCTTTCCCTCATTCGCATCACCCTGTTTCCCGACAAAGAAACGCACCACCTCATCGATTGTGGCGTACGCGAACTCTGGAGGCATGAGTTCATGGGAAATACGGCGCACTGACTCCCGGCACGACTCTATAAGCGACGCTGTGCTCTCTGTCGATTGGCCGTTGCTGATATTCATCTGTATAGCAAGAAGGTCGTTGCAAACCCCGTCATGCAATTCACGCGACATGCGCCGCCGCTCGTTCTCCAGACCCTCCACATATTGCGTCGTAAGTTGCCTCCCTATGTCGGCACGCAAATTGGCAAACTCTATCTCCTTCTGCATCCGTCTGCGCCGCTGACGCCCTGCGTAAACCACGAATCCGACAACACCGACAAGCATGATTCCCAACACGGCAAAAAGCCACATCAAAATATTGGCGCGTTTAGCCTCGCTCTGTGCCAGGGCAAGCTCCGTCTCCTTGGTCTCATACTTCACCGTCAGGTCGCGAAGGCTCTCGGTCTTTTCTCGTTCCCATAATGAATCCCTCAGTTCATTGCTTTTGAGAAGCGTGGAATATGCCTCCCTGTAATCACCCAGCCCCGCATAGGCTATATGCATATTGTTGTATGCATCAAACTTGACAAAAGGGAGATTGTCGATTCCATCCAAATCCAAAATACGCTGAAACCATTCCAAAGATCCTCTCTTATCATCATTCTTCAGGCATATTGAACATTCGGCCTGATAATAGACCAGACGCGCCATCATCGAATTGACATCATTGATGAGCACATTGCATTTCTCTCTCCATGATTGAGCCTCTTTCTTATCTCCGAGTCGGTCGGAGATTAGCATGGTATAGGCAGCCGCCCTGAATGCGGCCTCCTTATTTTCAGAAGCAAGGGCATCACGATAGGCGAGATCCTGATAACCGCGTGCCTTTTCAAGTTCGCCACATCCGGTCAATACAGATCCCACCACACCGTAGATGGTGCTACGCAATTCGGCATCCTCACTTTTTCCAATCCATTCTCCTGAAAGAACCGCGTTTTTCGCAGCCTGTTCCTTATGTTGTGTGTCAAGATTAAGAACTGCCAGATTGATATAGAGCGAGGCTATCTCCTCTATGGCCTCCGAGTCGGGGTTCTCACGGAATTTACCGGAGGTGATTATCTCCAGCGCCTGACCATAATTTTCAAGCGCCTCATCCACACGCCCCAACGACCTCAGGAATACACCTTGCGCGGAATGGGTGCCTACTATCTGCGTGGGGTCGCCGCTTTTTTCGGCAAGGCGTATCGCATCCGCACCTACGATGACAGCGGAATCGGTGCGACCTACATTATGCAGACTGTCGGCCGCCTCCCTAAGTTGCGCTATCTTTCTAATTTCATTTTCCGACCCTTCACATAAAAAGGGGATAAGCAGAAAAAATAGGGATAGTAACGAGATCTTTTTCATTGTCATTTCTGAAAAGGTAAGGTTATCGGCTACGAATTTATAAAAAAACATGATACAAAACAATAAGAGGAAACCCCCTCCGGAAATCAGAGCGGGCCTCCTCACCTAATGGCATAGTCATTGTCATTGTCTAACGTGGGGTCTTCTTCCTGCTGAGAGGGGTCTGGTTCACGTCAACTGCCTTGATGGTGAAAGATCCTCCGTTGGCGTCAAGTACCGGTTGAAGCACCGGATAATCTCGGTCGTAGGTTCTGCAGAACGACTTATCCTCCGACACGATCATCACCACTTCCCCGTCAGGTCGCAATATTGCCTTCCCTGTGGTATGCTTCCACGCATCATCCTCTATTCTGATGTCTGCGACAAGGTATCCGCAATCCGATACAGGCTTGAAATGATTTATAGTCACCCCTTTGATGCCGTTGCAGTTATAGTCCTCATAATCACGGAGCACCACATCGCCGTTCGGCTTGAGAATGTAACTGCCGTTCATGGTTGATACCGCAGCAAGTCCATACCCGGAAAACACAGGCCCGTTCTCAGTCACCACACTTTCATCCACGACTTTCCAGTCTATCTTACGCACCACTTTCATATCCGTATCGATCAACTCGGTGTCTATGTCAAGGAATGCTTCCGGCTGCGACACGAAAGCATATCCCCCATAAAAGCAGTTTCCGGCCTTGAAACATCCCAAACGGTTTCCCGCAAGGTCATAGTAGCAAGTGTTCGGCCCGTCCTCCACGTAGAATCTGCCGTCGACCACCTCCGAAACCCTCGCTGTCCCGTCGGAGGTCTGAAATACACTTTTACCCGTCTTGTCGATAAGATGTTGCGACCCGTCAGACATCTTTACCCAAACGTGACCCTCAGAGAAGTTGCCTGCTTCCTGATATTTCGGCGACAGTTTCACAACGCCCGACCCGTCTATGAAGCCCCAGCCTCCTCCGTATGCCTTATAAGCCCTCATGCCGTCACGGAGCGGGCGGATGATATTGAAACCTGTCCCGTCTACCTTTACATTCGGATATATCCTCTTTCCGGTGGTATCTATATAGAAGGCCTCCGCCGAAGAAGCGGAGGGAACTACCACTGCCACACCATCCTTAAAGTTGCTGACCCTATCCCACTTCTCATTTAAATCCTTTACCCTTCCGTAAGTATAGAGAAGGCATACGTTACCCTTGCGCATGATGTTTTCCGAAGGGCGACGCATGGCTACCACACCGCTGTCAAACACCGGGTGGCCGGAAAATACGGCTTCCCAATCCGCACCCGACAGACGTGTGCCGTCTACCTTCCAAAATTCGTATTTAGGGCTCCGGAAGGGATCGCCTCGCATGACCCAGAAGACACTGTCGCCAACATTGTCGAGAAGGGAGGAATTGGCATCCAGATAGAGGGTGCCGGGAGTGATGTAGGGGGTTTGGGCTACAGTCGGGAAAACTGACCCGAGAAGCGTCACTATGGCTGCACACACCGCGCCGAAGAGTTTTCTGTAATTCATTTCGCCGGAGTTATTGGTTAAACATGGTGGCCGTAAATTGCCTGATAATCGACATTAGCCGAAACTTTTAACTTTCTTACAAAATTATAATATTGTAGGCTATACGGCAACTACGGATTTCCGTAGTTTATTACACCCCGGCTCAAAAAAGTGAGCGTTTATGAGTAAAAATCGGATTTTATGGCATCGTTTGCTGATAAATTATGGAATTGATATAACTTTGCATACCGATATACGACATACGAAACCGATTCCTCATACCATTCGATTCAATAAATATGACACGCATAGCAATTCTCAAGAATAAGATATTGGAGGGAGGCTCTCTCTCTCCCGAAGAGGCACTCTCTTTGGCCGACATTGCGCCTGAGGAGAGGGAGGAACTCTGGCAGGGGGCCGAGGAGATAACTCGTGCCTTCTGCGAGAAGACTTTCGACTCCTGCTCCATCATTAATGCACGCTCCGGCCGTTGCCCCGAAAATTGCAAGTGGTGTGCGCAGTCTGCGCATCATGCCACAGATATCGAGACGTATCCCCTTGTCTCACACGATGTCTGCATGGCGGTAGCCGACATGAACCGTAAAGCCGGGATAAGGCGTTTCTCACTTGTCACAAGCGGACGGAAGATGCAGGGGAAAGACCTTGACACCGTATGCGGTTACTACCGCGAACTCAATGAAAAAGGGGGATTGAGCCTTTGCGCATCGATGGGACTACTTGAGCGTGATGAACTTCAGAAACTCTATGATGCGGGGGTGACTCGTTATCACTGCAACCTCGAGGCCGCACCCTCATTCTTCCCGACCCTATGCTCCACACACTCCGTGGAAGACAAGATCCGCACCATTCTCATGGCAAAGGAAGTAGGTATGGAAGTGTGCAGCGGGGGTATTATAGGTATGGGGGAGACTCCGCTACAGCGCATTGAACTCGCTCTGGAACTCCTGCGCGTCGACCCGCATTCCATTCCCATTAACATTCTCTGCCCCATACCCGGCACCCCGCTGGAGAACGCCGCCCCCCTTACCCCCGAGGAGGTGCTCGACACGATTTCCTTCTTCCGTTTCATCCATCCGACAAAGACCCTCCGTTTTGCCGGCGGACGCGCAGCCTTGCCGAAAGATGTGCAACTACGTGCCCTCAGAATCGGTATGAACGGAAGTATAATGGGCGACATGCTCACCACGGTCGGCTCCAAAGTGGAGGAAGATAAACGCCTCATCAGCGAAGGGGGTTACGAATATTGAATTTATCACCAATCTACATATTACTATGAAAGCATACATCTTTCGCAGATTCATCCTCTCTGTGATGACTGCCGCCGCAATGACTGTGGCGGCCTATCCCTCCGGAGATTGCCGGGGATGCAAGACCAACGCGGATTTCCCGGCAGAGCTCGCCGGCACCATGCTACCCTACGATTTCTCCCGCACGGATCCCTCAGTGCCTTGGGGAGCGAATATGCGCCCCGTGTATATCAATTATATAGCCCGCCACGGCGCAAGGTTCCTCTCTTCCGAGAAGAAGATAGAAAAACTGCGCGTCACGCTTGAAGCCGCACGTGAGGAGGGGACTCTCTCACCCAAGGGCGCAGCATTCCTGCGTCTGATAGGGAGGGTCGACTCCGTCACCGACGGTAGATGGGGAGCCCTGAATGCCGTAGGGATCAAGGAGGAGCAGAGGCTGGCAAAGGAAATGGCCGCCATAGCCCCCGCACTCCTCAAGAAGGGGAAAGTGAAAGCCATAGCCACATACGTGCCTCGCGTGGTGATGACAATGTATGAATTCTGCCATCAACTTGCCTGCTACTCCTCAGATTTGGAGGTCGCAACTTCCGAAGGGAGGCAGTTTGATTCCCTCTTGAGGTATTTCACCACTGATTCGACGTATGTGAATTTCCTCAGTCATCCCGATTGGAAGAAGGAATACGACAGATTCTCCTCAAAGACACTACCCACATCCCCTGCTGCCTCAATGTTCACGATAGGAAGGGATAACCGCGAATTGCAGAAATTATCACTCGATGCTTACGGCATACTGCAATCTCTAAAAGCCGCCGGACTATGCGCTGACATCGCGGAATGGTTCACACCCGAGGAATACCGCAGATGCTGGGAGGTCTCCAATCTCGAGCACTACTATGAAAGGTCGGAAAGCAGCTTCTCCTCAATCCCCATCCAAAGCGCGAAGCCTCTGCTGAAATCCATAATGACCTCGACTGACTCTTTCCTCTCGGGGAAGAGCGATGAGACCGCGTTCCTGCGTTTCGGACATGCGGAGACCGTCATTCCCCTCTTCACCCTGATGCGTCTGCCGGGGTGTTACGCCCCTGATTCCACACCTGAAGGGCTCGCCTCTGTCTGGAACGACAGCGACATCTCCCCTCTCGGGGCAAATCTCCTGATGGTGGTGCTTAAGGATGAGGAGGGAAACCCTTTCGTGGCCATGCGTCTAAACGGGAAATGGGTGGAGACTGCCGGAAGCACCGTCACTCCCTGGGGAACACTCAAGGACCTCTGGATATCTTATCTCAACAAATGATGGCCCGACCGGGAACACGCTCTAAACATTTCGCCGATGCAAAGCGTAATAATAACACAGACAATTACATCATATAACTCAATATTGAAATTATGGAAAACACACAGGAAGCCGTGGCAGGACTCCTCGCCAAGGCAAAACAGGATCTCATCGCCGACATGAAGAGCCGTGAGATAGGAGCTATAATCTGGAATCTCGCCACTGCCGGATTCCCCAATATTCCGGCGATACTCCATCACTCCAAGAAAGACCCTGAGAAGACCCGGGTGGCTGACATTATGGGGCTTTACCGATATGACGACGTGCTATATCTGATTGAGGAAGACAGGGCACCAATAAAGTTTGACGACTTCTGGAATCAGGATACGGAGGCCGCTCCTACTGTTGTCACCCTGACGGAAGATATAGCGCGCAAGGATCTGGGTGACCCCGAAGCCGTGAAGGGTTACACCACTCAGGGCACTCTGGAGGAATGGATGGCTATTGCCGACTGCTATTTCCAGGCTCTCAATCAGGATTGAAGCCACCACGTCTCACCCTTGTGAGGGAATAGATGAATACTACGAAATAGGCGATACAGGGCACGATGAATGATGCTGATATACTTACGGCATCGGCCACCGTGCCCATTATCATTGTCCCCACGGCTCCTCCGAGTGGCGTCATCATAAGGAGCGAGGAGGCGAGTTTCGTGGAGGAGCCGAGGCCGCGTACTGATATGGCGAAGATGGTGGGGAAGATTATCGCCTCGAAGGCATAGCACCCGAACAGGGAGATGCGGGAGGCAAGTCCGGCATTGATGACCACGGTAAGGGAGCATACCACCGTCATCAGCGTGCATACGGCCAGCACCTTCTCAGCCCTGACTTTGCTCATCACGGCGCTTCCCGCCACGCGGGCAAGAAGGAAAAGCCCGAGTCCGCCAAACGACAGCACCACAGCCGCCGTGGAGGGTGAGAGCCACCCGTCGCCGGTGACGTAGTTGATAAACAGGCTGTTGATCGATATTTCCGCTATCTCATAGAAGAAAAGCGCCCCTACACCGGTGATGAAGCGGCGGTTGCGGAGCAACGAGAGGAGGGTCTTTCCCGTGGAAAGTCTCTCCTCTCCGTTTTCAATATCCCCGTCCCCCCCTATCTCGGGAAGGCGGACGCGTGAGAAGATGATGGCCACACAAAGCACCGCCACCCCCATTACGGTATAGGGCAACGCCACGCTTCCTCCTCCTCCCGGAGTAAGCAGGAACTGTCCGACGAGTGCCGGCGCGAGAAGGCACCCCAGGCCGTTGAAGGCCTGCGCCAGATTGAGTCGGCTGGCGGCTGTGCTCTTGTCGCCCAACTCGGTGATGTAGGGGTTGGCGGCCGTCTCAAGCATGACCAGTCCGCACCCTATTATAAAAAGTGCGAAGAGAAAAAACTCGAATCCCCCGCCGGCCTCCCCCGGGATGAAAAGGAAGGCTCCCAAGGCAAAGAGAAGCAGACCCGCGACCACTCCCCTGCGATAACCGAAACGTGTGAGGAAAAGGCCGGCGGGAATAGCCATGAGGAAATAACCTATATAGGTGGTGGCCTGAATCATGGATGAGCGGGCGATGGTGATATCCATCGTCTGCTGGAAATGCTTGTTGAGCACATCAAGTATGCTCCTTGCAAAGCCCCAGATGAAAAACAAGGAACTTACAAGGATAAAAGGAAGCACATAACTGCGGCTTACGAGCGGAGTTTTATCTGTATACATGGGCAGGCGGCTATAATGGTAATATTTTTTTGCAAAGTTACATAATTATTCCTAACCTCGGCAACACTCCCACCACTTACACAATCATTATCCACCATCCCCATCTTATTGTGGGTTTTCCTCGATTTTTATATCTTAAAAAATATTCGTAAAAGGCTGCCTGAATCCAACTGATAGAGGAAGTAAAAATTCACTCAAAATTCACATTTAAATCTATATAAAGTTATAAACAATAGTTCGTTAAAATTTTGAATTAAAAATTTATGCTGTAAAACATATTCATAT
>CAMWMD010000064.1 GCA_947175265.1 uncultured Porphyromonadaceae bacterium
GTGGTCCCACTTGGGCTTGAACCAAGGACTCCCTGATTATGAGTCAGGTGCTCTAACCAACTGAGCTATGGGACCATCGTCCGGCTTTGGCTGCGTCGTTGCCTCCGCTTTCCGTTTTGTGAGTGCAAAATTACTCCTTTTTTCTCAATTATCCAAATTATTTTTTGTTTTTTTATCTTTTTATCCCTAATTTTGTCTTTGCCTAAGGTTGAGCCGACAATTGGCTCCTTATCTTCGGCAGTATATAACTGCCAGAAGAGCACGCTATTATATCTGCTCGCCTTAGCGTGTCCGGAAAGTTTCAATAAAAAGAATCTTATGCGTGAGACTTTAACAAAACTGCGCCTCGCCCTACGCCCCCTTTATGGAAACGGGGAAACCGAGGCTATTATAAAGATCATTTTCCATCACCTCAAGGGGTGGAATACGGTTGACATGATCATGCATGAGCCGGAACCACTCTCCCCTTTCATCAAGAGCGAAATCGACAAAATCCTGACGCGTCTCCTGAACCATGAACCTATCCAATACATCACCGGAGAGGCTCGTTTTCATGGCCTGGAACTTTCCGTGAATCCCTCCGTGCTGATTCCTCGTCCCGAGACTGAGGAACTGGTGGATATAATCACCGATACCGTCAACGGCCGCACTGACCTCCGCGTGCTCGACATAGGCACCGGCTCAGGATGCATAGCCATATCACTTGCCCGGGCTTTGAAGTTTCCTCAGGTCACAGCACTCGACATCTCCCCCGAAGCCCTTGACACCGCACGGAAGAACGCGACATCCCTCAAGACCAACATACGATTCCTGCAGACCGACATCCTGAAAAGCGTCCCACACGGAGAGTACGACATCATTGTCAGCAATCCCCCTTACGTGGATGAATCGGAGAAAAAGGATATGGAAGACAACGTCCTGCTCCACGAACCCCACACGGCACTGTTCGTACCCGACGACAATCCCCTTCTCTTCTATAAGCGCATCACAACGCTGTCAGATACCCTCCTCGCACCCGGGGGATACCTGTTTCTCGAGATAAATCCCCGCCATTCCGAAGCCCTCGCTGACCTTGCCACATCATCCGGCCTTACAGAAACCGAGATCATAAAAGACAGTTTCGGCAAAGACCGTTTCCTTAAAGCCCGCAAACCATGTCAGTGAAACGACCTGTCACTCCCGATGCCGCCCGTCTGCGCATGGCCGACCTATGTGCCCGCTCCGAACAGTGCGAATACGACATCCGCACAAAACTTATCCGTCTCGGTCTGAACCCCTCTCAAATAGATTCCATAATTAGTTTCCTTAAAGAGAACCGCTTTCTTGACAACACACGTTTCGCAGTAAGTTTCGCACGAGACAAATGCCGCTTCTCATCCTGGGGAAAGAATAAGATAAAGATGGGCCTAATGATGAAAAGGCTTCCGAAAGCCGACATCGAGGCCGGACTGAGGGAAATCGACGAAAAGGATTATCTCGACGCCCTGCGCCGCGTCACGCTCGCCAAGGGGCGCCAGCTCGACCTCCTGGGGGAAAACAGCCGCGAGGAACGCATGAAACTCTACCGTCATATCCTTTCCCGTGGATTTGAATCCCCCCTTGCCACAAAAGCGACCGAGAGTTATATGAAAAAACTGAAGCGTGAGGCCGAACACGGCTCACCGGAAGAATGACCGCACCATGTCGCTCCTACACTGGCTTCACGACCTCCTCAACTTCGCCCTCCCTGCGCGTTGCCATATATGCGACGCCTCGCTTGCTCCCCACGAGAGGTTCGTCTGTACACACTGCCTCAACGCACTCCCGCGCACCGGCTTCCATCGCCGCCGTCTCAACCCCATGGAGGAAAGATTCGCAGGTCATTTCCCCTTCATAAAGGCTACCGGATTCCTCTTCTACAACCGCGAATCGCCCCTTTCATCCCTCATGCAGGATCTGAAATACCGTAAGTTTCCCGACATAGGCACAATGCTCGGCCAACTCGCCGCCACCGAACTCTTCCCCACCGGATTTTTCAACGACATTGAACTCATAGTGCCTATGCCCATGCACTTCCACAAAGAGGCCCGGAGGGGTTACAACCAGACCCACTACATAGCCGAAGGTATCAGCCGGGCCACATCAATTCCCGTCTCCTACCCTCTCAAGGCGATAAGGGGACACCGCACACAGACCTCCCTCTCACGTGAAGAACGCCTCAGGAACACCTCCGGCATCTTCGCCGTTAAAGATCCGGCCCTTCTCAACGACAAAGACATACTTCTTGTCGATGATGTCTGCACCACCGGAGCGACCATCTCCGAAGCCGGCTCCGCAATTATAGCCGCCGCTCCATCCTGCCGCATACACATCCTAACGATAGGAGTGACGTTTTAACATATTTTTCACAAATTTCAGTCCCCTTTCATACATTTTTCATCTCCATTTGATGTTTATAATTTGGATATTTTTGAAGATAGATGTAATTTTGCATTCTAAGGGAGACCATAAGTCCCGCCTCTCCTCCCCGGAAACGGGGGGCATACCAACTAAAACATAAACCATTATGAAAAAACCGGAAAGAATTCTTGCCGAGAAACTCTTGCAGATAAGCGCAATAAAACTTCAGCCCCAGAACCCATTCGTATGGGCTTCCGGATGGAACTCGCCTATCTACACCGACAACCGCCGTATCCTGTCATACCCCGATATCCGCAACTTCATAAAAGTGGAGTTTGCCCGTGTTATCCTCGAGCATTTCCCTGATGTCGAGGTGATCGCCGGGGTGGCTACCGGTGCGATAGCAATCGGTGCTATCGTTGCCGACATCCTCGGTCTCCCCTATGTCTATGTGAGGGCTACACCTAAAGACCACGGCCTTGAGAATCTCATCGAAGGAAACCTAAAGCCGGGTAAGAAAGTGGTGGTCATCGAAGACCTCGTCTCTACAGGTGGAAGTTCTCTCAAGACCGTGGAGATACTCCAGACATACGGCGGAGAGGTGATCGGCATGACCTGTCTGTTCAACTATCAATTCCCAATGGCCGTGAAGAGATTCCATGAAGCGAACATTAATCTCGTGGCTTTGTGCAACTATTCGACAATGCTCGAAGTGGCCGAGGAGACGTCATATCTCAGTCCCTCCGAGGCCGACCAGTTGCGCGAGTGGCGTGAGGATCCGGCTGACTGGGTCCCGGCTTCAATGAAGGAATGAAACCCCGCTCTCCTATAACATAAATCATAAAAGATTATACCAAACGATGGCTAAATATCAAAGTTCAGAGGAAACCCTTCAGGCATCCGCTGAGGCGGTATTCTCAAAACTATCGAATCTCGAGAATCTTCGCTCTCTTCTTGACAGAGTGCCGGCCGACAAGATACCGGAAGACAAGAAGGCTATGTTCGACAACATAACCATAACACCCGACTCCATCACCGTCCCGGGCGGACCCGTGGGAGCACTCACTTTCCGCATGACGGAAAAAGTGGAGCCTACCCTCATCGCCCTCTCCGGTGAAGGCTCGCCCGTGCCTCTCTCTCTGGCCATGCACATCACTCCTGAGAGTGAGTCATCTTGCAAGGCTAAGGTTGAGATTGATATCGAGATTCCGGCCATGCTCAAGCCAATGATCGGAGGACACATCCAAAAGATGGCCGACCAGTTTGGCGAGGTGCTGAAGGCAATCCCCTTCGCATGAGGGGAATGAGGACTCTGGGAGCGTTGACAGCACTTCTCTGCTGCATGATTCTCGCCGCCTGCTCCTCCGTCGACGACGACCGCATACAGAATATGCCCGTCAACATCGCGCTTGCCGATGCCGGGTTATGGAATACTTTCGGGGTATCCGGATTCGGTTCTTACCGAAATTTCATTTATGGCGACGGAAAGCACGAACCGAAGGCTTTCCATTATTCACAGACTTCCGCCACCGGATTCGGAGGTGTCCTGCTGATTTCCGGTATGGATCCCTTCTCCGGAGATACCGATATCCCGCTTGCGTATGACCTCGCATGCCCCGTGGAGAGGGATCCCTCTGTGAGGGTACGCATCGAGAGCGAGACATTCAATGCCGAATGCCCCGCCTGCGGCTCAGTCTACGACGTAACTACAGCGGGAGGCACACCTCTCTCCGGCCCCGCGGCGGAAATGCCATGCGCCTTACGCCGCTACCGTTGTCTCCCGACGGCTCAGGGGGGATATATCATAACAAACTGAAACTTTTGCATGGGCTTTATTGAAAGTCTGATATATATGATTTGGCGCGGTGTCGCTATAGGCATCCTCATCTCCGCCCCAATGGGGCCGGTGGGGATGCTCTGCATACAGCGCACTCTCGACAAGGGTCGCCGCCAAGGATTCTACACCGGTGTCGGCGCTGCCATCTCCGATCTCTTCTATTGTCTCCTCACCGGGTTCGGACTCTCATTCATTCAGGAGTTCCTGGAGCACAACCAGAACGTGATACAACTCTTAGGCAGCGCGGTCCTGATAGGCTTCGGCATATATATATTCAGGAAAAACCCGGCTTCATCAATCACCTCCACCGATGAGCCGGAAGGGGCTTCCCCGAAAACCAACATCCTGCGGGGCTTCCTCTTCACTTTCTCCAATCCCCTTATACTCTTCCTGATAATCGGTCTTTTCGCCCGTTTCAACTTCCCCGTCCCCGACGTCAAGTTCTATCATTATATCGTCGGATATTTAGCCATCGTGGCCGGTGCCCTCGCTTGGTGGTGGATGGTAACCTTCTCTATCGACAAGGTACGCGCACATTTCAGCATGCGTTCAATGTTGATAATCAACCGTATTATCGGCGTGGTGATAATGATTTTTGCTGTCGTGGGCATCGTCTCGGGTATAACCAACCTTGTTAAGTGATGCGGCGCTGCGTCTCCATGCTCCTCCTCCCTCTCTCCCTTCTCGCCTCTGCGGAGAGCCAATCTATAAAAATACCCGATATCAACGTTGCCTCACCTTATACTCTCCGATGGAACAGGGCACGAGGCTATGCGCCGTTTAAGCACGTCTCCCCGGAAGGAATCATAATCGACAACACATCCCCCTCCCCGATCGCAGATATCATCACCCTCCCTTCACCCTGCACCCTCTTCTCCCTCTCTTTCCGTGCCTCAAACCGTCATTCACATCCCTCGAGAAGATTCTCCCACCTTGATTCCGACGGACGACGGAAAAGCGTATCAGCGCCCGCTTGGTCAGCGATATTGATTCTTGAAGGTAACGACACATTGAGAATAACAGTGAGGGCGACGGAAATAAAGAACACCTTATCTTCCGAACGCGCCACAGAGATTACGGCCCTCTCATCATCCGGCACCAGACACACAACCTCTGTAGCATCCGACTCAGGACTGGATCCCCACACGGGCACCAACACTTGGAACTTCACCAAAACCGGCAACACTCTCAGCATCTCAGCCGGAAAAAATACCCTTTCAGAGATAATGGCATTCGAAGTCGCCGACTCTCCCCTCACAGGGTTCGGGTTCGAAGCAAATCCGGCAGCCGACCTCCTCGTCTCCAACCTATCGTTCACCGATGATTCCCCTATCCCTCCCCCCTCTTCCCCGGAATGGAAAGGCGAGGAACATCTCAATGCCATCCTGAAGAAAAGCAAAGACAATATGGAGGGCTACTGGGCAATATTCGACATGACCCTTGAAGAAAACCTCCTTCGCTTAGGGGGCGACTACCGCCTCGCAATAATCCGTGAAGAGAACATTTACAATATCATCTACGTCTCAGGAGCGGCCGTCAACAAAGACCGCTGGAGAGAAGGGATGCTGAAGGGAATCCTAACACCCGGTCCCTTCCGAGGGGTATACGAAGTGACATGGTTTGATACAGAAGGCAATCCCATTTCCGATTCAGTGATAGCCCAGGAGGAGGGTGGACTCATCACAATCCAGTTCCCTCGCCAGGACTCCACGATACGTCTGAAGAAATGTGACCGCCGGGAATAAAAAAGCCTGAAAATACAGACCATGCTGTTCTTTCCAGGCTTTTTCTTTATCTGCGATTCAACGTATCCGTCTTCCGTGGTGATAACGGTGCCAGTTGTCATATCCATATCCATTGTCATAGCGGAACGACGCACGGTGGACTCCCTTCAACCTTACTCCGCCATAATAGACGTAATGCGGATCCACTGCATATCCGCCACCGAGAATCCTGAATCCGGCCGGGGAGACCCCGATAAGTTTCACGCCGTTGAAATAGACTCCGAATCCATCCATCGCATACCCGCCGCCGAGCACTCTGAACGAACCGGGATAGGCTCCCCTTATCGGACGACCCTCATAATACACGATTTCCGGATTGAGGGCATATCCGTCTGTCAGAATACGGAATGCCGTAGGAATCAACCCTGTGATGACTACCCCGTCATAATACACCCTGTCGCGGTCTATGTGGTAGGCACGGGGGTGATGCTTATGCTTGTGAGGGGGCGGTGGAGGGGGGACAGGGCGCGGATGCGGACGATGTATCCCGGGAGGCGGAGCGGAATGCCCCGGGTTCCTATGCTTGTTATACGACTTGTCTTTCGATTTATATCCATAATCCTTTTTGTCATGACCCTTACCCTTCCCATGGTCTTTATGCCGCCCACGGTTGTCACGATGCTCCCTCCTTTCATTATGCTTCCCGCGGTCTCCATGCCGGTCGGCATATACCGGATTCACCGCGAGACATATCCCAACGAGGAGTATGAGTAACATTCTTTTCATAGCCTATACTGTTTTAGGGTTAAGAAATGAAGGCGTGAAGGTGATTTTGTCATCTTCGACGCCTTCTTTTACTATTAAGACAACCGAAAGCCCGGAAAGTTAAATATTCTTCCGTTTTTACGTCACGACTCGTCATTCGGGACTTGACCAATACATATCCTCGACACCTTCACGGAGCAAATCCGACAATTCATAACCGGCGATATCCACCATCACCTCCCCCTCCACATAAGGTGCTATCTCATAAAGGGGATAGACAAAACGTATACCGTTTTCCGTTATCTCGAAATCTCCGGGGATACCCACCTCCTCCAAGGGTACGGAGAGGGGCACCTCCTCATCCTTAAGTTTTTCCCGCAGCAAATCGGTAAGCCCTTTCTCATACCCTGCTTTGAAAAGATCGGAAAGGGTGATTATTTTCTTCTGAGGGATACTGTAGTTGATGTATGTCGTCGTGTACATACCATGCGCCGAATGGCAAAGGTAGCCATAGGCATAGTCTCGCCACACTACAAGACGGGGCGTGACCAAAGTCACTGTCAACTGATTGTAACGTGTGCTGCAAGCCGCATCCTTGAGAGGATCAAGCGAAGTCATTTTATAACCCGGTGTGACAATCGGGAGCACACTGCTCCTGTCTATCTCCGCGACCCCTCCAAGGCGCATCAGAGAATCGCGCACGCTCTCCGTTTGCTCGCCGCTTATGACCACCGGCAACACACCCTGTCCCGACACGCGCACATAGCGCCCCCCCTCACCCTCCAGGGCGAGGCTGTCGGGGAGTTCGAGTATACAGTCGTATTCGTATCCCTCAAACTGCACACTTGAGGAGATACCTTCCGCTTTATCATTTCCGCAGCCGGCCAACACTGCGGCCAGCATAAAAAAACATACCTTTAATATTCCGTGTCTCATATTATTTTTAATTCTTATTTCTCCTAATATCCGTTCCTAACCCCCGAAAAGACTCACCAGCCTCCGCTTGCGCCGCCCCCTCCCGTGGAGCCGCCGCCGAAACCGCCGCCGAAGCCACCGCCGCCATATCCTCCTGAACCCGAGCCTCTCCCCATCGAGCCGAGTATCGCTCCCGCAGCCACCGCGGCTGCCTCTCCGTCATCCCTCTTTGGTATAACATATCTGCGGCGGTTTTGATGATGGCAGAACTGGCATTCATAGATTTTCTCCCCCTCTCCCGCCTGACGGGTCGTGGCCGGGACTATGGTATGGTTCCTAACCTCGCACATCGCTATCGTATGGCATGAAGGGCACTCCGTATATTTATTCTGCGGGGTCTTGTAGGCGAACCTCTCCACCGCCCCACACTCCGGGCACACCCACACGTCATAATCTACCGTCTTCAGGTGCTCCTCGAAGTCCTGCGAAGCCGAGAGCATGGCGTTGTCCTCCTCCTCGCTCAATTTCCGCATCTTCTTTCCGCACACAGGACAGATAAGAGGCTTGTTGCGCTCCCTGCGGCGTTTCCATTCGGCCAAAAGGGCGATAGGAAGCGCCGCCCCCAGCGAACAGAGAGTGAGAAGCCAATACGAGCCACGGCGATGATGCCACACCAAGGCCTTATGGTAACGGTCAGGCTGCCGCCTGCTCTTCACCGTGTCATATATGAAAAGCCCCAGCGCCACCATAAACACACCGAAGGCTACCCACCCCGCGAAACTGAGGAGTGTGCCGTCGGTTATGTCGCTTTCCCGGCTCCGCTCCCAGGCATCCTTCTCCGAACTCCTGAGTTCTTCCGCAACTGCCGGATCCGACAGCACCGCAGCCACATCGGCCGCCGAGGCCTCGACGGCCGCATCCAGGTCACCCCTTTTCATATTGGCCACTATCGAACGCTCCACTATCCTCTTAGCCGAAATATCAGGCAGAGCACCCTCCACGCCGTAGCCGGTGGTGATTCGCGCTCGCCTTTGCTCCGGCGCAATCAGAATCAATACGCCGTTATCCTTATCCGATTTCCCTATTCCCCATGCGGTGAAAAGTTTCTCGGAAAATTCCTCTATGCTCATATCCCCGATCGAAGGCACCACAGCCACCACTACCTCTGCGCCCGTCTTCTGCCGGAGGGAATAAAGCGTCTCGTTGACGTTGCGACGCGCCTCAGCGCCCACAAGATTCCCCACATCGGAGACGTACACCCTACGGTCAGCCAAATTAGGATTCTCTATTTCCGAAGGGGTATAATCTCTCGCATTCATGAGAGGCACGGCCACCAATATCATCAGCAGCAGCCCAATTATCCTCCCTGTCATCTTCAGTTCCTTCATATATTTCGTTTTCTTTATCATCTAAACAACGCTTTGTTCCAAATTCTCACTACCCTGCTCCGGACAACCGAACCCTCACACTGCGGGCAGACTGTGTCCGTTAAGTTTCCTGAACAGGTCAAGCGCATAGACATCCGTCATACCCGACACATGATCAAGCACACTCTGCACCCTCTCATACAGCCCCTCCGCACGTATATCATACTGGCGGGGCATCTTCAGCAACAGCAACTGCGAGAAATTCTTCTCCGGGTGCAGCACAGCGTCCATAAGCACATCCATCAGGTAAGTCAGGATCCTGTTTCCCGCTATATCAACGTCCACAACGTCGGCGGCATTGTAAATCCTATCCTGCGCCGTCGCGGAGCATTGCGAATAGGCCTCACTGAGACGCTCCCCGGAGAGTGTCACCAGAGGTGGTATCATCTCCCCGGCAAGCAACGCCTCCTCATTGCGGACGAATGCATCTGCCGTACACCCCACAAGCGTCCCTATCACGTTTGAACGCAGATAACCCACCTTTTCATTCGGATCATCAAGATGCCCCATACCACGCTCGAGACGTGCCCGGTCATCTTCCGCGAAAAACGCTAATAAGAGTCGCCTCACGTCATCAAGCGAAAGTATCCCGAGGCGGTGCGCATCCTCGATATCCATTATCTGATAGCAGATATCATCCGCCGCCTCCATTATATAGACAAGGGGATGACGCGCGAACACCCCCGGCTTCCGCTCCGGTATACCCAGTTCCCCGGCCACCTTCCTGTATATCTCCTCTTCCGAGGTGAAATATCCGAACTTACCTTTCTCTCCCGCATTCAGCGAACTCCAGGGATACTTCACTATGGAGGCAAGTGTGCTGTAAGTCATGGCGAATCCTCCCGCCCTACGTCCCACGAACTGATGGGTGAGTTGGCGGAAAGAGTTGGCATTACCCTCGAAGTTGACAAAATCGGCCCATTGAGAATCACTGAATTCACCGCGCAGACCTTGCCCCGCCCCTTCGCTGAACCATGTGGAGATTGTCTTCTCCCCGCTATGCCCGAAAGGCGGATTCCCGAGATCATGACTCAGACAAGCCGTAGCCACGATATCCGGTATATGTTCAAGTGCCCGCCCGGCCTCACTCCCCTCATAACGGGCACCCAGCCGGAGCCATATCTCCCTTGCCAGACTACGCCCCACCGACGACACCTCCAAACTATGGGTCAGACGGTTATGCACAAAGATACTCCCCGGCAGCGGAAACACCTGAGTCTTATTCTGAAGACGCCGGAATGGGGAAGAGAAGATCAGCCGGTCATAATCGCGCTGAAAATCACTCCTTATATGCACCCGAGGATCGTGATAACGCTCCATCCCCAGTCTCTTATCGCTAATAAGCCTTTCCCAATTCATCTCTTCATTCCTTTATTAAACCATTCCCAACCCAATCCCTCGCCCCTAAAGCCTAAAGCCTAACGCCTAATGCCTAACGCCTAACGCCTAACGCCTCGCGCCTTGAGCCTTGAGCCTCGCGCCTCGCGCCCAACGCCCAACCACCCCTTTATAGATTTTTAACCTCTTTGTTACCCTTTTATTGTGGCAATAACACGATATAATATCACGTTAATATAACAATGAAACGCTTTTCTCTGCATAGCTTATCATTTCGGCTGATTCTGGCTCTGACGCTATTCCTGGCGTTGGCCTATTCGTCGCCCGCATACGCAAAGCCACAGGACAAACTCATGAACAGGCCATACGCCGACCTGAAGCGATGGCATCTCGGATTCTCCGTCGGTATGCATGTGCAGGACCTTTCCTTCACCCACAACGGACTCATCTCCGACGACGCCCAGAGGTGGGTTGCCGAGGTTCCCTCATTCTCCCCCGGTTTCTGCGTAAACGTACTCGGTGCCCTGAGGCTACACAAATACCTTGAACTGAGATTCACTCCCGGTATGTACTTCGGCAGCAAAGGAGTCGTTATGCGCGACTACGACAGCGACCTCTCACGCACCCAGGATGTGAAAGGGGCATACGTCGCCCTTCCCCTCGACCTGAAAATCTCCGGCGACCGTATGCGAAATATACGACCCTATCTCTCCTCCGGGCTCATGGCCGCATTCGACATCAGCAAGAAACGCACCGAGGTCCTGATGTTCAACGCCTCCGACCTCTTCCTCTGCGTAGGCTTGGGTGTGGATTTCTATCTCCCCTTCTTCAAGCTTAACCCCGAGATAAAGTTCTGCTTCGGATTGACCGATATCCTCAAGCATGACCGCCCCGATCTCACCGACGATCCCGAGTCGTTCAAAATGACGCAGGCCCTGTCAAAAGTGAAACAGAACATGGTTGTCTTAACTTTCTATTTCGAATGACCTGCACCGCTCTCCACCTCCGCCACCTGATGAGCCTGCTCGTCATATTCGCATGCCTCATTCCCCTCTCCGCATTCGCGCAGAGCGACCCCATTTTCGTTCAGCATTGGGCACTCCCCTCACTCTACAACCCCGCCGCAACAGGTGATACCGACTTCGTGCGTTTCCGTGCGGGAGGACGCCTCGAATGGATAGGAATCGACAATGCTCCCAAAAGCATCGTGGCTACCGCCGACTCACCCTTCAAGGTGTTGAACAAGAGAGCCGGAGCCGGTATATCCTTCATGCAGGAATCTCTCGGCCTTTTCTCAACTCTCCTCGTCAACGCGCAGGTAAGCTATAAGATACCTTTATGGAAAGGGAGGCTCGGAATAGGAATACAGGCCGGTTACTACAACTCCAAATTCAAAGGCTCTGACGTATATATCCCCGACGGCGATGATTACCATGAGCCCGACGACCCCTCGATTCCGAAGAGGGATATCGCCGGGCACGCGCTCGACCTCTCCCTGGGTGCGAATTACTCCCACCCCCTCTTCAACGTCGGCCTCTCCCTGCTCCACCTCAATTCCCCCACGGCGACCTTGCGCGAAGAGGGTTCCGAGAATACCGAGACTGTGGAATACGAGACTCAACTCCGGCGCACTCTTTATTTCACCGCTTCCGGCAATATTGCAATCAGAAATTCGTTATTTCAATTGCATCCCTCCCTTATGGCTGCCTCTGATTTCTCGGGCTTTGTCGCTGATGTGTCACTCCGGGCTTCATACAACCGCATATTCTCTTTCGGAGCGGGTTACAGATGGAAAGAGGCCCTCTCGGTGTTGGTGGCCGGCGAATACAAGAACTTCTTCCTCGGCTATGCCTATTCCTATCCGTTGTCGGCCATCGCCAAGGCTTCTTCCGGAAGCCATGAGATTGTTGCCGGTTACAGCCTCCGCCTCGATCTCGGAAACAAGAACAGGAACAGACAGCGGTCCATAAGATTAATGTAGCGAACTATCCAGCAATGATGATTCTCAGATATAAGAAATATTTCCCGCTTCCATGCAAGCGGTTTTGCATGAAGGCCATGGCCGCCTCTTTTTTCGCCATGTCCCTCTCCTCCTGCTTCGGCGGCAAGGGCTCTACGGCCGGCGGTGAGGTGACTGGGGTCGGTGGCACTTCCTGGGCCGAACCCGCTCCTTACGGAATGGTGCTCGTTGACCGTGGAAACATCGCTATGGGGCCCTCTAAGGATGATTCCGTGCGTGGCATAAAGGCTAATCCAAGGGGTGTCTCCGTTGATGCCTTCTGGATGGACGAGACCGAAATAACCAACTCCAAATACAAGCAGTTCGTTTTCTGGGTGCGCGATTCAATCATTCGCGAACGTCTCGCTGACCCCGCTTACGGTGGCGATGAGGCTTTCCGCATCGAGGAGGATAAGGAGGGGAATCCCATAAAGCCTTACCTGAACTGGAACAAGGCCATACCCTGGCGCAATCCCAATGAGGATGAACTCCGAGCCATAGAGAGCGTCTATCGCGTGAACCCCATCACCGGGAAGCGCGAACTCGACCCCACCCAGCTCAATTACCGCTACGAAATATACAACCATACCGAGGCGGCAAGGCGCAAGAACCGTCTTGACCCGAAGACCCGTGTCTACAACACGGATGTCCCAACCCCCACCGAGGTGCCGATGATTTCAAAAGACACCGCATATCTGACCGATGGCGGTGAGATCGTCCGCGAGACCATCACACGCCCCCTCTCCGGTGATTTCGACTTCCTCAACACCTATATCGTCAACGTTTATCCCGACACCACTTGTTGGATCAACGATTTTGACAACGCTTATAATGAGACCTACACCCGCATGTATTTCTCTCATGCCGGATATAACAATTACCCTGTCGTGGGGGTGAGTTGGGAGCAGGCTAACGCTTTCTCCAACTGGCGCACCGACTTCCTGCGCCGCTCTCTCGGAAAAGACAATATCTACGTGGAGCCTTACCGCCTCCCGACAGAAGCCGAATGGGAATATGCCGCTCGGGCAGGTAATTCGGAGAGCGCATACCCCTGGGAGGAGACCTTGCCCTACGATGAGCGCGGTTGCTTCTACGCCAATTTCAAGCCGATGGATGGCGACTACGTGCGCGACGGTCATGTCATAACATCACCCGTCGGCACATATACCCCCAACGATTTCGGACTATACGACATGGCCGGTAATGTCTCGGAATGGACCTCCACCGCTTTCACAGAGAGCATCGACCGCCTTACATCTGACCTTAACCCGGAATACCGTTATGACGCGGCTAAGGAAGACCCCTACCGCATGAAGAGGAAAGTGGTGCGCGGTGGCTCTTGGAAGGATGTCGCCAACAGCATCCGTAGCGACCTCAGGCAATGGGAATATCAGAATGAGCAACGCTCTTATATCGGTTTCAGAAACGTCCGCTCGCAGATAGGTTTTGCGAAGGGCACTCAAAAGAAAAAGAAATAAAATGGTCAAGATTAGAAAATACGCCAATTTCATCGAGCGTTTCCTGCACGGCGAAAGAGGACAGAGGTTTTTCAACTTCGCCTATTCAATCGGCGCGGCTATCGTTATTTGGGGGGCTCTATTCAAGATTCTTCATCTCCCCGGAGGCAGTACACTCCTCTGCATCGGTATGGGAACGGAAATCGCGATGTTCCTCCTCACGGCTTTCGACCGCCCTCCGAAAGATTACCACTGGGAG
Source organism: uncultured Porphyromonadaceae bacterium (assembly GCA_947175265.1). Classification (GTDB taxonomy): domain Bacteria; phylum Bacteroidota; class Bacteroidia; order Bacteroidales; family Muribaculaceae; genus Lepagella. Next base: position 14,101 of record CAMWMD010000064.1, read on the forward strand.
GAGGTTTTCCCCGTCCTTGACTCTCGCGACCCTGACGACCGCCCCGACTTCGCTTCCGGCGAGGGAATACCTGCGGGAATGGCCTCCGCGCAGCGCAGGGGCTCATCCGACGGAGCCTTTACGGCTGCCCCTGACCCGGAAGGTCCTCAGGTAATAACTGTCGGCGCGCCCGCCCCTTCTCCGGCCGTCTCTCTGGCGGATGCCACGGCCTCCGACCCTGACACGCTGGCCTCCCTCCACGACAACATCGTGGCTGTGGCCGCTCAGATGGAACAGTTGCGCGAGACGACACGACGCCTCAATGAGGTGAGTGCCGTTCTCCTTCAGTCTTATCAGGCAATTACCGACAATTCCGACGCGATATCCGACAGCGCGACCGGTTACGCCGACCGCATGTCTGACCTAAACCGCAACATATCCGGCCTCAATACAATCTATGAGATACAACTCAAGAGTGTTGCCGGGCAATTGGAAAGCATCGAACGGGTAAACCGTGGCCTGAAGGACTTGCGCGACATGTATGAGAAATCAGCAAACGAATCTTCACGCTACTGCGAAGAGACCGAACGCATGGCACGCTACATGCGCCAGTTGAACGCCGTATACGAGAAGATGATCACCGCGATGACAATCAACATGCACAATCCGATGATGGGAGCCCCCACACCCCCCTTCCCCGGATCAACACCTTCAGATAACCCTTAAGACAGTTGGCCCGAAGTCTAAAAAAATAAAGCCCAAAACCTCGAGCCTCGAGCCTCGAGCCTCGAGCCTAAAAAAACCTAAACAAAAAAACCTCGAGCCTTGAGCCTCGAGCCTAAAAATAACCTAAACAAAAAAACCTCGAGCCTTGAGCCTTGAGCCTCGAGCCTAAAAA
>CAMWMD010000065.1 GCA_947175265.1 uncultured Porphyromonadaceae bacterium
CAACAGATGTTAAATTCTGTTTCGTTTTGTTAACTCAGAACTTTTTCCCGTATTTATGCGTTATATCACCACGAAGTTTGCGCTTATTTTCATGCAAAATAAATGGCTCCGGAAGAATTTTCTCCTTCCGAAGCCATTATTTCTTTACACACGAGTTACATCAACGTGACGTTTTACCCAACCATCCTACAATCCAGAGCAAGAAAATCGCTCCCACAACAGATGTGATGAGGCTACCTATTATACTTGAGGTGTGAATTCCGAGTATTCCGAATATCCATCCGCCTAAAACACCACCTATAATTCCCACCACAAGATTGACAATCCAACCAAATCCCCCGCCACGCATTAATTTCCCGGCTACAGCGCCGGACACGATTCCAATAAGAATGTACCAGATAAAGTTCATAGTTTAATATAATAATAAGTTGAAAGGACATGGATGATAAATTATGCTCATCCATGTCCTTTCAACACTGTTTCAGATTATTTGGTTCGATTAGCCCCCTCCCCTATTACAATTCAGATGGTTGTCGGATATCAGAATTGGAAATATATGAACGGAGATACCTCTTCCGACATGAACTCAATCACCAATTGGACAGCAATGAGGAAAATTATGAGTTTCACCACCCAATTTATCCTTATGAATGCCCATTGCACGGCTACGGACCATTTATGCGGGAAGAAATGGAACACTATCAGAGCCGCCATCATTATGCACCATGCAGGTCGTGCCTGTGCGAACTGAGGGATCTGGCTCCACTGGAAATCTTCAAAAATATTCTTAATAATAAGAATGGAGGATTCAAAATCGGCAGCCCGGAAGAAAACCCACAGAAGCGACACATATACGAATGTCAGCGCCCAACTGATGAATATCGTGAACCAGTTGTCGGGTATTTTCTGAAGCACCGGCTTGAAAGCCTTGTGGACTGCCAGGCCCACTCCATGCATCGCACCCCAGAAGATGAACTTCCATGCGGCACCGTGCCACAGACCTCCTATAAGCATTGTCAGAAAATTATTCAGATAAGTCCTGAAAGTGCCTTTCCTGTTTCCTCCCAAAGGAATATACACATAATCACGAAGCCATGATGATAAGGAAATGTGCCATCTTCTCCAGAAATCAGTGAGGTTCCTGCTCTTATAGGGGGAATCAAAGTTGATGCCCAACCTGAATCCCATAATCAAAGCCAGCCCTATAGCCATATCGGAATATCCGGAGAAATCACAATATATCTGCATAGTGTATCCAAGCACACCCATCAACGTCTGCACACCCGTATAAAGAGAAGGTTCATTGAATATAAGGTCGTTATACTGGGCGATATAGTCGGCTATAAGCGCCTTCTTCACTACCCCGACAATTATCAGCCATAGTCCACCCCATATTTTCTGCGAGCTCGGACGTTCGTTTTTCTCAATCTGAGGCAAAAAATAGTCGGCCCTCACAATCGGTCCGGCCACAAGGGCAGGGAAAAACGAAAGGAAGAAGAGATAGTCTATCCAATATCTGGTCGGGGCGATCCTCTGCTTATATACATCCACAATATAACTTATGGATTGGAATGTATAAAAGGAGATACCTACCGGGAGAATAATATCAAGCGGCTGGAAATTACCCTCCACCATCTGATTCCAATTCCAAAGGAAGAAATTGGCATATTTGAAATAACCGAGAATCGATAGGGAGATGGCCACAGAAAGCCAAACGACGGCGAGTTTCCCTCCCCTACCCTTAATTCTATATATCCAATGGGAGAGACCCCAGTCTATCAGCGACGTGCCAATCAGCATGAGGAAGAAAAGGCCGCTCGATTTATAATAGAAATAGAGCGAGAAGACTACCACAAAGAGCACCATCTTCCATTTCGTGCCTTTCACGAGCCCGTAGATAGGCAGAAACAAAAGGAACAGCATCCAAAAAAGTCCGCTTGAGAAGAGCATGGGTGCCTTCGGGTCGTAGAGCAGTTCCCGGCCTATACTGCGGATAGCCGTAAGGAAATTATCGGGAATGTATTGAAGCAACTCCGGAATATTCATTTATTGAGGGCTTTTAGGAGAATAATATTGCTATTGACCTTTCCCAGAGAATCCGAGGGGAAGTCGGCGAGTATGGGATGGGCAGATTTGGGCATCCACCGCATTATACTGTCCACCCATAACGCGGATGCTTCACGAGTTGGATGAATCTTGTCTTTCTTTCTCTTGAACTCCATCCCCGATGAGCGGAAAAAAGAGCCCGGACGGCAGGTGGCCTCAAGCATATCATTGATTGCAGTGCGGTTGTCCCAAGTGGGAGGTCCGATCCACACATAAGGCACATCCCCGATTACGCTTAGAATTTGCTTTACATATGGGTGACGTTTATAAGGATCCTTGAAATAGACCTCGTTGCTTCCGAGAGAGATAAAAATGAAGTCAGGTTTAAGTTTATTTATATAATAGGAGAGAGTGTCGGTCTCGGCCCATATCTTTGTATTGCTTGAATCCCAATTGATGGCATGCATCTGATGACCGTTCTGTTTGGCATATTTCGCGAACCGCAAGGCAAGATTCATTGTCATTGAGTCGCCGAAGAGCAGTATATTCTTGGGAAGAGAGTCAGTAGGCACTTCTTTAGGCATTATTTCTTCCGGCAAGGTCGCCTCCATTCCACCTGACGCCTCAAGGCCATAGTTTTCCCTCTCGACCTTTGCAGAGTCAGGGAAAAGGGTCTCGGCAAAAGGAGCCTTCTTGACCGTGTAGTCTCCCAGCTTGATGTCATCAGAAAAACCGACAATAAGAAATATTGCGAGAGCACCGGCAAGCAGCAGCCAGAGTGCCAGATAACTTGATTTCATCGAGTTAAATAGGAATAATTAATTGAACAGTTGATTTAAAAACCTCCACACAATCATTTGGCCTCCTTACGTTGTTTTTCCGCTTGCCTCTACCCTCTTTTTCAGAAGATTTCTCTTTAGGCATACGGAAATAAAGACACTGCGGCCAAATAGACCGCAAAATTACCCTTTTTCCCTGTATCTCCCAAATTCCATCCAACAAATTTTGAAAAAAAAGAGAGAGGCGCTTCCACTACGCCTCTCTCACGATTCCACTATAAACTATATCTAACTAAACTTAAACCGCATTCAAACTTTCTCCCGAAACCTTGGATGCTTATCCATATTGCTTCATTGCTTTTTGTACTTATAAAACGCTTCGCATCGTAATAGGTTGACTCTCTTTTACGTGTTTAAACTTATTCAACATCCCTTAACAATTACGGCTGAAATTGACTTTCTCAGAACATACGAGGCGTTTTGCCGTTACTTATATATAATAAATTTACATTCCACTATAAAATTTGAAACTTTATGAGACTTGACGGACGACGGACAAGCAACAATGTTGAAGACAGACGAGGTTCTTCGGGAAGAGGTATGAAACTGGCCGGAGGAGGCATTGGCGGTCTTATAATCGCAGCCCTTATTGTATGGCTGTCGGGAGGAAATCCTCTTTCGGTTGTGACACAGGGGAGCGGGCTTACAGGCGGTCAGGAGATACAGAGCGACTACCAACCCACGGCTCAAGAAGAGGCTTACGCTGAGTTCGCCAAGAAAATTCTTGCAGGGACGGAAGATGTCTGGACGAAAGAGTTTGAAAAGATGGGGCTCACCTATCGCGCCCCCAAGATGGTATTATTCACCGGTAGCGTTCAATCCGCCTGCGGAAGTCAGAGTTCGGCAGTCGGCCCTTTCTATTGTTCCGGCGACGAGACCCTCTACCTAGATCTGTCTTTCTTCGACCAGATGGATAAACAGATGGGCGCCGGGGGTGACTTTGCCTATGCGTATGTCATAGCCCATGAGGTGGGCCACCATGTTCAGCATCTGCTCGGCACTCTTGACCAGGCACATCAACAAATGGCACAAGTATCAAAGACTGAAGCCAACCGCCTGAGTGTGCGGACAGAACTGCAGGCAGACTATTACGCAGGAGTCTGGGCGTATCATGACAACGAGATGTTCGGAAGTCTTGAACCGGGCGACATCGAGGAAGGATTAAACGCCGCCTCTAAAATCGGGGATGATTATCTGCAGAAGCAAGCACAAGGTTACGTCGTGCCGGAAAGTTTCAACCACGGGACTTCAGCGCAACGAGTAAAATGGCTTAAAAAAGGTGCCTCAACAGGCGATGTCAGAGGCGGGACGACATTCTCCGGCTCTTACTCCGATTTGTAGTCTCTAATCCCCTATAAACATTGATCCCCGCAGAAAATTGTGGGGATTTATTCTGCGGGGATCTGAGGGGGGAGGAAGAGCGGCAGCCTTCGGTAAAGGCAAGGTTCATCTGAATTGGCGAGAGACTGGATCAAATTCAAATCCAGCTTCAGCCAATCTGTTTTTCAAATCGGCCTCATCTATGCCTAAAGAGAGACATAGATCGGACAGAGAGTCGTAGTTTCCGTCGCGAAGTTTCATATTGATGACACTCACGAGCATATTAGGATCTTGCGGTAGGTTCATAAATATTTTTTGAATTAAAGATTTTAGTTAACTTTGTAAAAAAATATGCTTTATGATAAAACGACTCATACTGACAGTTTGTTTGCTGACTGCGGCGTTGATTCCTGCAGTGGGCTGCACCTCCGCAATCATCGGCGCGGAGGCTAATCCTTACGGACGTCCGATTTTATGGAAACACCGTGATACGAGCGCAATTGATAATAAAGTGGAATACGTCGCCACCCGTCCGGGAGAACACTCATACGTCGCTCTTTTCAATGCAGCCGACAAAAAATTGCAAGAGGCATGGATGGGTATGAACGATGCAGGCTTCGCGATCATGAATACGGCCTCTTATAATCTTAAGGATGACAAAGTGAGCAATAAACAGATGGACAAAGAAGGGTTCGTCATGACAAAGGCCTTGAAAAACTGTATCACTGTAGACGATTTCGAGGAATTGCTTAAGAAACTGCCCAGACCAATGGGAGTTGAGGCTAATTTCGGAGTAATTGATGCCTACGGAAACGGAGCCTATTTCGAGACTAACAACCATAGTTTCACACGTTTTGACCTCAAGGATGCAGAAAATCACATCCTGGTGCGTACCAACTACAGCAAATCCGGCCGACCCAACGAAGGATTCGGATTTGTGCGTGAAGCGAATGCCTGCCATCTTCTTGCGCCTTACGCGGAAAAAGGGGAAGTGACCCCGGAAATTCTGACGGAAACCCTGAGCAGGTCGTTCTGGCACGACATGAAACAACGCGACTACTCCGAAGGCCCTGACAGATGGGTGATTGATCAGGATTTTATTCCGCGTTTCAAATCGACGGCTACCATTGCTATCGAAGGATGTAAGCCAATTTCACCGGAGGCTAAGCCTTCAAAGGAGATGGTGGAAAAGGAATATATCATGTGGACGGGATTGGGCTATCCTCCTTGTTCTGAGATCATGGCAGTGAGATGCACACCCGACGGAGTAGACAAGTCATTACAAGGAACACTTCCGAATGGACACAGCGTTTTGGGTGATGAAGTGAAGGCACGCCGTGCCAAGGTATTCCCAATTACAAAGGGTAACGGCGATAAGTATATCGACATGACCCAACTTTTCAACGAGGAAGGGACGGGCTATGTGCAGACCCTTGTACCCCGTAATCTCGAGACTTACCGTAAAGAGAGAGCAGTGAGAGACGGAAAATAGGATGGAAACCCTCAGCCAGACTCCGGAGAGCGAAATAATCCGCCTGAAAGGGGGAGGTTTCCTTCGCCTTATAGCGTCAGCGAATGCTTTGCCGTGGATTGGTGTGGCAGTTGTCTTACTTCTCCTCACCGCCACAATGGCAATTTTTTTAGATCTTCGCTGGCTTGTGGTCTGCCTGATGATTTTGTTTCTACTGATCCCGATGGCTACGGCTTTTTTTTACTTTAACCATGGTCTGAGAGAAGTCACGGTGCTTAATACTCTTCCTCATAAACTCAGATTTATTCCAAGGGGAATAGTGTTGACTCAGTATGAAGGAGAGGAAGAAATAAAATCTTGGCTTCTCCCCTATTCCGACCTTGACCGCTTCTTTACAGCCAAAGATTGCGTTATGGTGCCGATGAAAGACAGGAAACGAGGTTTTATCTGGATTCCGGAAGAGGGGTTCGCGGAACGGACGGTTTTTATTGGCGCCATTGAAATGCTTGGTCGAGGTCTGCGCGACAATAATCAACAATCAATCTGACTTCAAGATAGAAAAATGAGAATACTGAAAGAGAAAAATAAAAGATACTGCTTCATCATGGATATGGAGGTGCGCGATTATGAACTTGACTGCGAACAGATAGTCAACAACGCCAACTATCTGCATTATATGGAGCATACGCGGCATAAGTTTTGTTCCGACGCGGGTTTGTCGTTCATAGAGATGCATAAGCGAGGAATTGATGCGGTGGTGAGAAAAATTGAGGTGGAATATAAGAATTCCTTGCGTGGAGGCGATACATTCCTCAGTTGCATCCGGCTTGAAAGAAAAGGCGCACGATTCATTTTCCACCAGGATATTATCAAATCAACAGGTGAGGTGATGGCTGAGGGAATTGTGACAGTGGTGGTACTGAAAGACGGCAAACTCTCACGTGGAGACGAACTTGCAAAAGTGTTTGCAAGGTATATCAGTTGAAATATCCGAGTCGGAGGCTATGAAAGAATCGGCAGAGACCTATAAGGTGGCGTTATCAATGACGAAGGGGGTTAGCCGCGAGATTGTCTTGCGGATGGAAGAGTGTGGAGTCTCTCCTGAAGATTTCTTCACTTTGGAGACAAGCGAACTCTCCAATGTCTTGAACCTGGCGAAAAGTGCGAAGTTTGAGCAAATGTCGCGAGAGGAGGCTTTGTTCAACGCTCGCCGGGAGATAGAACAGATCCGTCGTCATAACGTCAGGATATATTTCCTTCTTGATGCCGACTACCCTACCCGACTCTATCAGACAGAAAAGGCACCTGTTGTGCTTTATCAGTTGGGCACCACCGACCTTGATGCCCCACATATCATGAATGTCGTAGGCACACGTAAACCCACGGCTTACGGCATTTCTTTCACGGAGAAACTTGTGGAAGAGATGGCGGGATATTTTCCGGATCTTGTAGTAGTCAGCGGTCTGGCCTACGGAATAGACGCGGCCGCGCATGGAGCTGCTCTTAAGGCAGGAGTGCCGACAGTAGCGGTGGTGGCACACGGCCTCAACATGATATATCCTGCCACACATAGGGATTTTGCGCGTGCCATACTGTCCAAAGGCGGCTCCATCGTGACCGAATATCCATTTGGAGCGACCCCCTATAGACAACGTTTCCTGGAGCGTAACCGAATAATAGCGGCATTGTCGGATGTGACCGTCGTGGCTGAAAGCGATCTTCGTGGAGGGGCAATGTCAACGGCAAATTACGCATTTCATTATTCACGGGATGTGGCGGCACTTCCCGGACGTAGCAATGATCAATTAAGCAGCGGTTGTAATTTACTCATCCGCAAACAGAAAGCCGGGTTGATAACATGTGGAGCGGATCTAATAGAACTTACCGGGTGGCAACCGCTCGACATGAACGTTGACACCCGGCAGCGTAATCTGTTCCCGGAAATGGAGGGGGATGCTAAATTGGTATACGATGCGCTGAGATATTCACAAGAACCCATGCAGGCTGACCGCATCCACCACCAAACTCTATTGCCTATGCCGAAACTAACTGCTCTCTTAGGGGAAATGGAATTTGACGGCATCATCATCCGCCATCCGGGTAACCGTTTCTCCATCTCCTAATGGCTATCAAAAACGGTCAAGAACTGTCAGCATCAATCTAACTATCCCTTCTTTATAATTTGTATTGGCATCTTCGACCCGTCTTTGGGCAATTATGCAACATACAGTCATTGCTCTGTGACCGAGCAATTTAGCAAGACCCTGAAGGCAGGCTGATTCCATTTCAAAATTGGTGATAGGACGGCCATCAAACCTGAAACTTTCTATCTTTGAAATAAAGTCGGGATGTTTCACATGCAGCCGCACTTCCCTACCCTGTGGCGCATAAAAGCCGACAGCGGCTATGGTGAATCCTCTTTTCATGTCGTCACGGCCTATTTTTTCCACAAGTTCTGTGTCGGCTTCAACAGTGTACGGTGCAGCCCATGTTGGATCCCAGCCGGTATGGTGCATCAATGCTTTCTCAAATTCGAGGTCGCATACTTCGTCGCGCCCCTTATAATAATTGAGAATACCGTCTGTGCCTGTGGCTTTCTCAGCTATTACGAAATCTCCAATTTTCAGATTGTCTTGCAATGCACCGGATGTACCGACACGAATGAGATTGAGAGTGCGATGGTGAGGTTTCACCTGTCTCGTCTCAAAGTCAATATTTGCGAGGGCATCAAGTTCTGTCAGTACTATTTCTATGTTGTCGGAGCCAATACCGTGGGAGATACACATGAGCGGTTTACCATTGTAAGTTCCACCTATCGCATGGAACTCGCGCGATTGCACATCATAGTCGATATGGTCGAACAACTTCCCGATAAGTGTGACTCTTCCGGGGTCACCCACAAGAATAATATTATCGCGCAACTGGTCAGGACGAAGATGGATGTGAAAAGCCGACCCGTCATCGTTGATTATCAATTGGGAGGGAGGAATAATTCTTGAGTCTGCCATAAGGTATCAAATTAAGGTTTTGGGATAAAATTCCTTCAAAGGGGATAACAAATACAAGCTGTGTAATGTCAGAAATTATGTTATAAAACATAGGCTGAGATAAAAAAACGGGCTGTATAGATTGCCAATTGGAAAAAAATTAGTAATTTTGCAATGCTATCGAAAACTCTCAAGGAAAGATGCCGGAGTGGTCGATCGGGACGGTCTCGAAAACCGTTGTACCCTTTCGGGTACCCAGGGTTCGAATCCCTGTCTTTCCGCAACCGCCATGAAAGAAGCTCACTGCAAACCGGTGAGCTTCCTTCATTTATAGGAATCTCATAATCAGGTTAGTCCCTCAAAGCAGTTCCCTTGAATTCCGGATGATTTAAGATTTATATGCCTGACTGAGTTTAACCGGCCATTTCGATACTTTTTCCATCGACGTTTACGATCCAGATAAGTTCGGCTGCGGGAGCCAAAGATATTGTGTTTACAGGCATATAGGACGGCGTGGAGATCCTCGGACATACGGATATAATAAATCATCAGTTGTTACGTTCTATATTTGGTCTAAGAAATCATAATAAATCATCAGTTGATACGTTCTATATCTGGTCTAAGAAATTATAATCAATCACATTCTTAACGCCGGCTATATAGCGTACAACCAATATGTAACACTATTGAAAAAGGCTCTAACTCAAAATAATGTCTGAAATATAGTGTGCGTGTTAATATTTTTTAGTAATTTTGAAAAATTCGGTAACTATTCAGCGAATAGTTACAAACAAACGGTATACAATGTTTTTTCAAGATGGAATTTTGAGAAAATAATTGCCTGCTAACCTAATATTGTAGATTAATGGCTTATAAACTGACATATTTATCAATACTTATCCTGTTCGCAAGTATTGTATCTTCATGTTCTACTGACGAATCGCGTGTGGGGGAACTTGTGCAGGGTTCGAGGATGACGTTTGAAGTCGCCGGCGACACCCGCGCCTCCGTCACCTCAACATCAGATATCAATGCAGAAGGCTCAAGGTTTGTTATTTTCGGCGACATAAAATTCCCTGAGAATAGCGATAGAAATCAAATGGTGCTTTTTAATAAAGCGGAGATTGCATACAGAAACGGCGTCTGGAGCTATGAAGGCATCCAGTATTGGATTAACGACGGCGAGCATTCTTTTGTCGCAATCCACCCGGTGACTGTGACAGAACCTGACAACTTTGACTATTCAAATTCACAAGTGAGCTTTACTTATGCAATCCCCTCAACAAATGATGGCAAAGTTTCAAAGGGAAATATCAACGATATACTCGCAGCAACTCATCGCCGACTTTACCATTCTGACGATCCCGCCAGTCCCGTGTCCTTTAAGTTCGGACATTTGCTGAGTCTTATAAACCTGTCAGCGGCGTTTGACGACAATATAATGGATGAAAAGGCTTATATCGAGTTCCATACATTAGAATTGTCCGGATTCAACACAAAGGCAACTTTCTCACTCTTCCCATCTTCATTGCTCTCAAACCGTCAGACAGATGACAGAGACATAACTGTGACGGCTCAAAGTGGAGCAGGAAATATGACAGTAGAATTCGGAACTCCGGTGAAAATAATGAATGACCGTGCATACGTCAAGCTTTTTGCCGATAATGATGCCTTGGTTATGCTTCCCCAGACTTTCTCCGCAGATTCGGAGGCGAAACTAACATTGACTTATACTATCAATGATGATCCGACCCGCAAGAAGGTAACTATGCCGTTGAACAGTATTGTATGGGCAATCGGCAAAAGCTACAACTACAGGCTAACACTCAACAGGACCGGTCTTGTGGTTGCAAATACAGCCATAACAGACTGGGACAAACTTGATGCCGGCAACTTCGATGCACGTTGATATAAAAATTCATCCACAGAAAAAATTAATGAATCCTCTATGAGACATCAATCCAAAACTTACATAACTGCCACCTTGGCTGTCATGACACTTACAGGCTGCGGAAACGAAGCCAATGAGCCGGTTTCATCAGTCCCTCAAGCTACCCCCTCTTTCACTGCCATCATCTCTGATGCTCAGACGCGTGCCGTGGATAGCCAATGGGATGCGGGTGATGAAATCGGTATAAACTGTGAGGGACGCAAAAATGTTGCATACCGCACTTCGAGAGGGGACGGCAACTTCACTGTCAAGACTTCCGGTAATCAAATATATTTTCAGAACGATGATGAAGTATCCTTCACAGCTTACTATCCCTGGAATGCTCTGGCGGAGGAAACAACTGTAATCAATGCCGACACCCGAGATCAAGCTCGCCAGAAAAACTTTGACTTTCTTTGGGCTTCATCTTCCGGAAGCAAAGCTCGACCCAACGTCTCCCTTACTTTCTCACATAAAATGGTAAGGTTGTCACTCTCTATAAAGCCCGGTACGGGCATGACATATGATGAGTTGAAAAATGCAGTTTTTTCAATGAACGGCTTCAGACATTCCGGTTCTTTCAATATTTCCAATGGGTCGGCAATTGCAGGCAATCAGAGTGAGCTTTGGTCATTCACAGACTTTGCACAATATAATGTCACTGCTGGTGAAGTATCATTCTCAATGATATTTTTCCCTCAGACATTTGCCACTCCGATGGAACTCATGGCTGCAGTGACAACAGCTGACAATAAATCACTCTCTCTGAAAGCCAATATTGACTTCACGGCAGCAAACCGAGGCAAAGATGGCTCTAACGCAAAAAATGAGTGGGTCGCAGGTCGTCAGTATAATCTCAGCTTGACCCTTAACAAGACTGAAATTACAGTGGCGTCATGTGCCATAAACCCTTGGGCTGAGGTTACAGGCAGTGAGATTACCGTAGATTGAATTTAAGCCCGTATAATTGCACAACGTAGAAACGTAAAAACGAATAGAGCATGAAAAAAATACTTCTTCTTGCTGCGGCAACCATCACACTCGCCGCATGTACCAACGAAGATAATATTATAGATATAGACGAACCCGTAAAAATCCGCATAAATGCCTCAATCGAAAACAGCTCACCTACCCGTGCGAGTGATGAATCCTGGGCAAGTGGCGACATCATCGGCGTGACCATGGTGGGTAGATACAATAATCTCTCCTATACCACCGCAGATGGTACCGGTACGTTTGAAGGGGAGGTCATGTACTTCCGGAATAAAAGGGATGCCGAAACGATTACAGCTTATTATCCTTATTCCGGTATGGCAGGGACTGTCCCGGGAACAGTGGATGCCAATACCGGCGGGACTTACCAGACTCCTGCTGAACAGGCAAAGTTTGACTTCCTTTTTGCCAAAAAGGAGAACGTATCAGGCAGCCGGCCCGATGTGACATTGGATTTTTCGCATAAAATGAGCAAGCTCACTTTTATATTCAACAACGGCAACGGTGGCACTGATGTACGAAAGATAACTTCCTGCAGTATCAGCGGACTGGCCCTGGAGGGTACATTCAACACTGCGACCGGAGATTGCGCAGCAAAGAGTGGCACAACTGCTTCTACTCTTGACCTGTCGCTGAGCGTTGACCCCGACCGGAAACTCTCTCCTGTCATCCTCTTTCCTCAGACCGTTGAGAGAGTGATAATGAAAATCACTGACAGCGAGGAACAGGAATACAGTTGCGAACTCAAGTTCCCTGATAACCGTCTCGTTTCAGGCAACCACTATGTCTATACTATCGTAGTGAAAAAAACGGCTCTGAATGTTGAGCAATATACAATTACCAATTGGACTGAGACATTTCTAACCTCTGAGGGACAATCCGAATAAACGGATTTGAAATAATAATACAGCAACCTAACCATATATTACTATATGAAAAAGATATTTCTCCTCGCAGCAGTTTCACTCACACTGGCTGCTTGCGACAATAACGATGATAATCCGGAAACCTCTTATCAGGCAGCGAAAATCACTGCCAGAATCGACAATAACAATCCTACGCGTGCCAGCGAAGCTTCATGGGATGCCGGTGACGTGATCGGAATCCACTCCATAGTAGGCAAGGATGGTGAAAGCAAAGTCATTGGCCCTTACTTCAATGTAGAATATAAAACAGAGAAAGGCGACGGGACCTTTACAGGTGATCCATTGTACTTCTACAAGCCCATGACCCTCTATGCTTACTATCCTTTCGGAAAGGTGGGAGAAGCTGACGGTCCTGATGCCGATGGTATTATCACGGCAAACACCCGTCCTGACAATCAGAAGGAGAATGAGCAACGCCTCATCGATTTCCTTTGGGCAAGTGAGAACGGATTCACCGCAAAAGACCCGAATGTCAACTTCACTTTCACCCACCGGATGTCGCAGCTCACGTTCAAGTTCCTGAATACTGCCGTTGGTGACGCCAAGCAACAAGTATTAGTGGAGAATATTACCGCCTACGAAATCGTAGGTCTTGGTTTCGATGGAACTTTCAACACCTACACCGGTGAGTGTGCTATCAATGATCCTGCTGTCAACGACAGTATCAAGATTGAGAAATTCAAGGATGGCACCACTCCCTTCTACAAGCATATTAAACATGAAGAATTTCTCGATCCAATAATTATGTTCCCTCAGAAACCGGGTAACGATAAGGTGATTCTTCGCCTCTATCTTAACGAACTCAATAATGAGGAGCAATTGCAGACTTATACCTGCACCCTTACTTTCGGAGACGGTGAGCTTAAGCCGGGTTGTAATTATAAATATACTATCCGAGTTTCCAAGGTTGGTCTGATTGTAGGCGAGATGTCGATCGAGCCATGGAAGGTGGAACGCGACGTCAAGCTCACATCTACTATCGACGGTGCCTTTGAAGAGTTTGAGGAGGACTAAGAGACTCCGCAAGAAAACGATTGATTATTTTCAGTTATGAACACTTTTTATAAATATATATCGCGCGTCGTCATGGCGCTGTCGCTCTGTCTCGGTGCTTCCTCTTGCTCGGAGGATGAATACGGCATCGCACCTGACGATATGCTTTCCGGCGATTACCCGCTCAGGCTCACAGCATCGGTTGATGGAATGAAGTCGCGCGCGGATGAATCCTGCAGCTGGGTAGACAGTGACAGTATTGCCGTGCGTATCGGTGTGATCGGGCGGTTTGACCGAATCGGTAATTACGTTCTCAATGCCGACGGTACGGTCATGGACGAACCCGCCCCTCTCAGCTGGCCCCGGCCCAAAGACATCGTCAAGGCATGGTATCCCTACGTGGATATGAACGAGGTTAAAACTTATTCACTAAAAGACCAGTCACGCGGGTATCACCACATTGATTTCATGAGAGCTGAAAGCGACAGTACGCACTACAAAGAAACAGTCAACCTTACCTTCAAGCACCAGATGGCCAAGGTTTCTACTCAGCTTGTGCGCGGCGACGGCATCTCGGAAGAAGAGTTCGCTACCGCACGGGTGTACTACAGTGGGTTTACCACCGCCGATTTTTCTGAGACAGCTTTGACTGCGGAAAATATCGGCCTTATCACTCCCGACTCTGTAAATTCAGCCCTTCTTGTGCCCCGGATTATGAATAATCAACCTCTTATCACTGTGACGATAACCGTTAATGTCAATGGTCACCTGATTGACAAGACGCTGACTTATACCGCAAGTAGCGCCGACGACCTCACTGCGGGCTACCACAACCACTACACCGTCACAGTCCGGAAAGACCGCCTGGATGTCAATCCCCCTGTCACGGCTTCATGGAATGACG
>CAMWMD010000066.1 GCA_947175265.1 uncultured Porphyromonadaceae bacterium
GCCTTGTTTTTTATTCTGCCGGTGTAGAAATCACAAGATTTTTATCTACATTTGCGATTGAAATAAGCATATATATGGCAGTAAGTTCTCGCATTATATAATAGTTGTTTAATCATGGCAGAATTCGATTTAAGCAAGCTCGGTGAATACCGAGAACATAATCAGCTTGAGGCTAAGAAGGCTAAAGGTGGTTTCCCTGGATCTTTCTGGGAAACATACTCTGCTTTTGCCAATACCGATGGTGGAATCATTCTGCTTGGAGTTCGCGAGGAGAAGGATGGTCGACTTGTGCCGGAGGATGTTGATGCTGAGAAACTTGAGAAGGACTTCTGGAACATGGTCAACAACCGCCAGAAGATAAGCGCTAACATCGTAACTCGAAATATGGTGAAGATCGAGCCGATCGATGGTAAGAATATTCTTGTTGTGCGTGTTCCTCGTGCAGAACGAGCTGCCCGTCCTGTATACGTCGGTACGGATCCAAAATCAGGTACTTATCGTCGCAACCATGAAGGAGATTATCATTGCTCACTCGACGAAATGTCACTCATGTTTCGTGATGCAGCTTATGTCACTCAGGATGCAAAGGTTCTTGACAAGATGGATATGACAGTATTCTGTAAGGATACTGTCAAAGGCTATCGCAACTTCTTCCGTTCCACTCATACAAATCATCTTTGGAACAACGAGGATGATGAGATGTTCTTGCGCAAAATTGGTGCTATCGGAATAGGTGAGGATGGCAAATACCATCCCACGGCTGCCGGACTCCTGATGTTCGGTTATGAATATGAAATCACGCGCGAGTTCCCCAACTACTTTCTCGACTATCAGGAAAACCGTTCATTAGGCGCCACCCGATGGACTGACCGCATCGTTTCGACTTCCGGCGACTGGAGCGGTAATGTGTTTGACTTCGTAATCGAAGCGCTACGACGTATGCAACAGGGTCTCAAAGTCCCCTTCGTGTTGAAAGGCAATCTCCGCGTAGATGATACCCCGATTCATAAACTCCTTCGTGAAGCAATAACCAACGCCTGCGTCCACGCTGATTTCTATGGCCGTCAAGGATTGGTGATTCAGAAGTCAGAAGACGGCTATTGTCTCTCCAATCCCGGTACAGTGCGCATCTCAATTTCCGATGCTATTGAAGGCGGCATCTCCGACCCTCGAAACGGTATCATGCTGAAGATTTTCTCCTTGATAGAATTTGGAGAAAGAGCTGGGAGCGGGCTGAGTGGTATCTGCAAAGGTTGGGAAAAGGTCTATCACACTCCCGTCACTATTGAAGAAACCCATAAAGACGGCGTAGACCGCACCGTCCTCACCCTCTCCACCGGAGGCAACGAGCAAGACGTAAAAGCCATGCTAGAACTCTACAGCTACCTCATCGACACCCCTGAACCCCAAAGTGAATCCCAAAACGACCAAGAAACTACCCAGACTAACCCCAAAAGTGACCAGAAAACAGTGAATGAACCCCAAAAAGAGGCTAATGGAACCCAAAATGAAGTTCAAGAGGTTCAAAAATCCCAAGACGTACCCCAAAAGTTATTGGAAGCAGTTAGGATGAACCCTAAAATCACTAAAGCTGCTCTTTCAGAATTATTCGGTGTCTCTTCCTCGACTCTCAAACGATGGATGAAAGCAAACGATATCGTCTGGGTCGGTCATTCCAAAACCGGTCAGTGGAAAATTCTTTTACCCAAATAAATTATGTTTAATTCTCATTCAAACCTCATACCAGTATGAACCTCAGTGATAAAGTAATCAAAAATCTTTTAAAAGAAAAAGGATATTTAGAATTTAAATCGTTTGTTGCGCCTAATGGAAAAGAAAATGTGTACTGTTACTATACGGATAAGATTCCAAGAATATTACATTTCTGTGACGCTAACTTACAGGAAATAGATAGAAATGATTTAGGTATTGATAAGGGTGCATTGTTCATTCTTAGCACTGATAAGAAGTATTCCTTGTTACCAGAAAATATTGAGGTCAGAAGTAATGATGATGACAGTGACGAATTCGAGACTCAGAAAGGGTGGCTGGTAAACGAAAATAATGAAATAATTAATTTCTACATAAAGGGATACTTCAAAATATCTGACCGATATTATGCATTGGGGTCACCAAGAATTAATATTTCTGATGATTTCGTTTGTGGATTTTGGGAACAATCGATGTCTAATCCTCATCCTTATACTAGAGAATATACTGTATGGGACAGAGAAATTGAAGGCCTTTTTATAGGTGGAAGTAAACAATGTTCTTATTTAGGAACAATTGAAAATATTCATATTCTAAGTAACAAAGAAAATGGGATTTTCATAATAAAAGAAAATGGAGATATTGTTGATTCTAATATTCGGGGTCTTATACGCGTAGGTAATTCTCTAAATTCTGTAAAGATAGAGGCTGATAAAAAATGTATAAGACTGAGGGATCTTTTGACATTATCAGAGGTCAGTTTAGCTTTGCCACGTGAAGACAAATATTCTAATTATAATTCAAGTTCGTTTTTCTGCTCTAATCATGATATTATTTGCGTATTCAGAAGATACATTTCTAAGTATAGTGATGAGGCAGATGAATATATGTATGAATTTGGGGAATATGAAGACTATCTAGAAGTAAATGCTTGGTACGCAATTTACGAGAATTTTGAACAAAAATATCATGGAAATTTTCCAGTAAAAAATAATATTATCAAGTTTGAGAATAACATCGTTATTACAGAGCATAGCTATGAAGAACGGAAAGAATGGTGGATGCTAAGGGAAAAGAAGAGAATATTCAATTTTAGAGACTATGAAATGAATATTCTTGGGACAGCACCAACATTAAACGATGAGTATTTTGTTTTAAAACGTGTAATTTCTTCGAATGCACCAGATAAAAAAGATTTGTATGGACTGCTTAGGCTCTCCGAGATGCAACTAGCATTGCCCATTAGATATGATTCGATTGAAGTAATAAAAGTTCCAAATAATTCTACGTTTTATGCGATTTTAGGTATATTGAATCTCACGGTTTCACCCGATAAATATGTTTATGGATTATTCCAAGATAATCGAATTACAGTCCCCGTCAAATTCGATCAAGTTGCCTTATTAGGAAGTTTTCATAAGAAGGCGGTATTTATAGTTAATAAAGACTGTAAATTTGGATTTATGTATGAGTCTACGTACTTCTCTGAAGTGAGGTATGATGAAATTCAAATGAAACAGGATTATATTTTGCTGAAGGCTAATGAAAGGGTTGGAGTATATATACCCGCTACGAACAGTATTGTGGCGAATTCTTTTTTTGAGATCAAGGCGGTCGCACAAAATTCATTTATTGGGGATGACTCCTTATATTATATTGATGGGGATAATTATAGTAAGTTAATGGATTTAAAAGGATTTAGGTACCTTGATCAATCCGAATCTTCATATGTTTTTAAGGTGGAAGAGGAGAAGAATGATTATGGTATCGGGGATTATGTGTGTGTTTATATTAACTCAAAAGGCGAAATTTTTGTAATAGATAGTGTAAATTGTGAAGCTGATGATTCAGAACTATCTGAATACTCGCTGAAGCATTATGATCTCCTATTATTTGATGATTTATATTTTGATTTGAGATCAGAAAAATTTACTGAATTAGATGATTTAATTGAAGAAGATGATTGGTACGAAGAAGATACCAACGACTACGAAAGAGATACATTTTACGCTTTAGGTGGTGACGATTATGATGAGTGGAAAAATAATGGCGGAGACGTGGATGATATGATGGATGCCTTAGGGTATTAATTTACAGACTATAGAGAAAGTAGACTTATGATTTTTGGATCAAGTATATATGTTGAGATCACCTATGCAATAGAAGTGTTCACGAATAAATTATAATTAGGTATATTCAAAAGTTCATCATCTTTCTTTAATTCCAATAGCTATGAGTAGGTAAAATATTCTCATTAAAGTTGCGTTAAAAAAATAATATGCTACGGTGAGGATAGTATACAGGGATCACCTCTTCCCATTCCGAACAGAGAAGTTAAGTCTGTATACGCCAATGGTACTGCAAAAGCGGAAGAGTAGGTATCGCCATGTTAGTTAGAGGTTGAGACGAAAATTGACGGCATATCAATTGACTCTCCTATAAATGATAATTTTTTACTTATTATGACTATGAAGAAATATTCATTGTTAAAATAGTGTGGTAATTATCTGCATAGAATGATTCTTACCACCCTAAGAAGTATTTTGGCAGACAAATAGTATAAATTGGCTCTTGTCTCATTGATAATAACCTTCTTATCAGTATTCCCGTCATTGGGAACGATGGGGTATTTAAGCATGTTCTTAGATGGATATTCTTTAATGGATTCTTTCAAAAGGCATAAATTATTTTAGTGGTAGTCTGCAATGTCCATATTATCTCTTCTTCTCACAGTCTCTGGAATGTTTTTGTTCCCAAATTATGCTATAGCTATAGGAGTCTGTGCAGTGATATTAGATGATGTTATGTTCATTTATTCACTATTTGAGTAAGTAGGTATAATAAGACGAGATCGATTATGAGTGGCATAGATTCTTGGCCACAGAAGGAAAACTGACAACCCAAATGGCGACTCATGGTCGTCATTTGTATTATTTAGATTGCTTAACTTTGGAGAGCATCATATTTCATGGATGTTAATGTTTCAGATTATCGCGCCTTTTTTAGCCAGATATGGGAGTCTCCCAGTGTAGGATTTTAAATTCTATGAAGATACGTGTGTTGATGATTTAGGGAAGAAAGGTTGCGGAGTAGCAGGTTTGGGTGAGGTGGTTGGAAAGAGCGGGTTTGTTGGCTCGTTTTACTGCGTTTTTGAGGTTGGCTGATACTTGGGAGATGGAGTCGCTGTTAGCGTGGTAGAAGTGTCCGATAGCTTTGATTAACTGTAGTTTTCGATCGGCGGAATGATCGGAGGATTCTTTGATGGCACAGTGACTCATTGAGCAGTAGTTTGCTGAATGCTCCATGATGTAGGTTAATTCTTCCTCGATCAGTCGGATTTGAAGTTTACGTGTCCTTAAGTTTATATAGTTATTTGTTAGAGGTCTCCCGGAAACTCTTTCGCGGAGCGAAACAGCGATGAAATCGCTCCGGTGCGTAGCGGTCGGCAAATCACTTTTGTACGGACAAAAGTACAACTTGCTTGGAAAATTCTGCACTTGGTGCGGAAGGTCTTCATGGGTGTTTTTGTCACTATTCGCGGCTTCTCAGGCCAGATTCTTGATACGGATGTAACCCAAAGTCTTGTGACCTATTGCTCCAAGTTATCGATTACATAGGTTTCTTAGGTATATGGGTATGGGGTGTTGTTCATTTGAAGTAAGTTGGTTTTGATGGCGTGGATGCTTAAGATCATGTGGCCAAAGAAGCCGGGATTGGATAATATTAGAATGTGGGTATAAGGTATGATTATATAGGATGTCTGGGGTGACTAAGGCGTGTGAATGGCGGATTATATAAACTCAGAGCATTGAAACACAAAATCACTGAAGTAAGAGATTTTGTGTTCCCTCTATGTTGGGAAAAGCTTTTTATGCAGACCCAATGAAAAAAATCTTACGGCTCTAATGCTGTAAAGATCGGGAATCATACAAGCCTAAGTCATCATCATTCTCTGCTAAGAACAACCGAAGATTTCACCTAACGATTGATCTCAAAATAGACCTCTATGTAGACCCCTAATTAGACCTCAGATTAGACCCCTTTTTAGACCTCAAATTAGACCGCTCATTAGACCGATAGATAGACCGCTGAAATGAGGTATGAAAAGAGCCGATACTGAGTAGTTTAGGCTCTGCATTGGCTCTTTTGCATATGTTAAAATCGTATGTCGGACTGACCGCTGATTTACACCATGATTTTCTACGGGATGTTACCCCTTCAATTTACCTCTTGTGCGCGTTTTCTTGACATCTTTTGTTGGCGGAGGTAGGTAAAGTCCTAACTTCTTTGTCTTGGGCAGATCGAGTCCGAAAAACTCCGGCGAGCCGGGCCTTACGACCTCCTTGCCATCGATCTTACCATAGAGTACCCAATCAAGCACCTTACGGTTGGCAATATCTACTTTCTTGATGTCGAAACGGATATAGATATTGGTGATTCGGTTTCCATATTCGTGTCCTAAGGCTTCGGCTATCACGCGGTCGGGTATGTCTATGCTTGATGCGATGGTTGCCCATGAGTGTCGCGCCCAATAGGCAGTGAGTTCAGGAAACATAGGCTCATAGATTTTCTTACCTCCACGTCCGGGCTTCTTATGCATCGGGCCTATCTTCTGTAGCTCCTTGTTCATCTTCCGACGGAAGAACTCGTCGTTGGTCCAATGGTCGAGAACAAATAGCAGATAGTTAACACCCTTATACTTTTCAAATAGTTCCATCGCTTCCGGTTCGACTTTCATCGAGTAAAGGTGTCCGGTCTTAGTACGATTGAAGTCAAGTCTACCGTTTACAATCTCTGTCAGTTTTACAAGGTCGATCATGTTAACTCCCATAAGATAGAAAGACAGGCGGAACATGTCAAGATATTTCTCCTGGTGTTCCTCACAGGGAAAATAGAATAGTCGGCGTAGTTCTTCCACATATAGCGACCTCTTCGCAGTTTCGACAGCCTTGATCTTGAATTTACGGAAAGGATAGTGAGTGGTCACCTCATTTTCAATGGCATTGTTGAATACTGCACGAAGATTACGGAAATGAATGTTGCGAGCGTTGGGACTTGGGGATGTCTTCGCCATGAAAGCATTGAAATCGTGTAGCCAGTCAAGAGTTATGTCCTCAAACTTCAAGGCACTAAGTGCATCCTCCCCAATATATGCTCTGATACGGTTAAGTGTATGCTCATAAACCTCTTTGGTGCTCTCTTTCTTTGGGTCAATAAACTTCCGAAAGCGAGGCAGAAACAACGATTCATCTGGAAATTTGGTTGCTTCCGGATGAAGTGTTGCCTCCACTGTAGCTTTCAGCTCTTTTGAAGAAAGACGATTGAGTTCGCCGGTGCGTGTAAGTTCGAGTAACAGAGTGCTGACAGTGTTCTTTACCTGATCAAGATAGGTTGTGAGCAGTTGCTTGTCTGGATGATTACGTATTGTGAGTTTGTCACTGTCCCATTGCGAGGGGAGTAGTCGGACATCAAGGGAGATGAGAATTGTCTGATGCCGATGAGCGATCGCCAGCTTGAGTATCGCCGACTGACCTTCGCGTGTTTTGCGCTGGTCAAGGTAGAATCTGGTACTTGCCATAACTTTACGGTCGGATTAGTCTGCATGCGAGTTGCACGCACAGTAGCACGCGTTTGTCAGCAACAATGTGCAGGAATGGACAACTTTGTGCAGAAAAATCCTTTTTTATGGCGTTTACAGCCGGATTTCAGATACTAATATCTGAACACGCTCCCTGATTGGTTTGAGAGATTAGATAGAAACTTGAACATAATCTTGAACACGGCAACATGAATAAGGCTCTTTTCAGTGATGAATCACGAAGATTTGCAGGAGCGACAATATATATCGTTCTTGCTCCGGACAATAGATATAAATTCGATACAGGTAAACCTGTGCCGTTGACGGTCTGCGTCACCCATCAGAGGGTACGACGATATTTTGCGACCGGGGTCAAGGTATCGTCAATCAAAGAATACGAAGCGTTGTTCTCCAAATCGAATGCAGCGATTGAAACTCGGAAAGGTCTTCGAAAAATATTTGATCAGGTATGTACTAAAACGGATGAACTTATATTGCTCAATCGATTTTCGGTTGTCGACCTCAAAAGCCATATGGAAAGATCGGAAGGGAAGGTGACTGAAAAGACAATGAAAGCGGACGATACCTTTTCTTATTGGGAGGCTCTTGGAGCATCGAAAGAAAAGGTAAAGACGCGTGCCATGTATATGTCTGCTCTTGACTGGTTCAAACTGTTCCGCAAGGATAAGCCGATTTCATTCGGTGCAGTAGATACCGCTATAATCACACGCTTTTCTAAATGGCTTGATGGACAGAAATCCCGTAATGGCACGGATATGCCTCTTTCCCTTGATACCAGAATGGTAATCCTTCGTGCTACTCGGGCAGTATTCAATCAGGCACAGAAGGACGGACATACTATGATTGCTCCGAATTTTAAAGGGTTAATCCATGCCGGAAATCGTCGCCGTCTGAATGCTTTGACAGTGGAGGAGGTATTGAAACTATGGGAGTATTGGCTTGCTTCACCTGATAAACAGTCGAAATATGCCCGTGCAGTAGGACGATGGCTGTTACTTTATTGTCTAAATGGCATGAATACCATTGATATGGCTAAACTCGTATGGACTGAGAAAGCAGCTGTCGGGCAGAAATATCCGCAGTTTGTTTTTATCCGGTCTAAGATTGACAGAGCGAATAAACCTATTGGAAAGCAACTTGACGAGACATCTGTTCCTATAATCCCACAGCTTCGTCAACTACTTGATGTATATGCCTCGCCATATAATCCCGGAGAGCTTGTCTTTCCTGACATATTTCTAAATGCCGTTACCGATGAACAGAAGACTATCCGAGTTCACGACTTCAACCGTAGGATTTCAAAGAACATCAAGGACGTATGCGAGTCGCTCGGTATCCAATGTGTCACGCCACAATATGCCCGTAATTCTTTTATTTCAGCTTTGGCGCATCATGGTGTGATGACTGCTTACATTGACTATGCCGTAGGTCACGCCACATCTGAAGTGTCGGCACTTCTCGCAGGTTACATCTCTAATGTAACTCCGGCTATGATGCAGGCTTTCAATGAAAAAATCTTCATCGTGCCACCAATTTTATGAAGCTTCATCCAAAAAAAATGTCATGAATGTCGGTTTATCGTAGTACGTATACCCCAAATATGCCTATTTATCGTAGTTTGACATACTAAAATTTGCGGGTTTACCGAAGTTTGATCTTTATAGCCATAAATACATGGCTGGTAAACGAAAAAAGAGCGGTCAAGGCCGCTCTTTTTATTGTAGACTGAATTCAATTGCAACTTCAGACAAGATCTTCGGTAACATTGAAATTTTCGTAGAAATCCTCTCTGGCTTTGAGGAGCGAATCGATGTCCGCGCACAGGAATGTGCAGTTGAAGTCATAAATTGGCTGAAGCGCTGACATTGCCATCTCTTCACGGAGTCCCATCATGTTCTTGTAATGATTCACCAAATGGCGGTCGGAAGTGGAGTCGGCTGCAAAGAGATATAAGAATTCACAACCAGTGAGGCTCCTTATCTTTTCAACAATGCCAACAATCACATGCCAGAACATAGTGGATCCTATTCTGTTTTTTGCTGAGAACCCGTATGTTTGCCATTTATTCCGGTAAGCTTCATTGACACAAAAGTGGGTCAATTCTATAGAAGGAAAAGATTTGGCGACCTGCTTATTGGGAGGCATTGAGTCGAATTTACCCAATAATCGTTCGATGTCTTCCTTTGCTTCCTTGAGTTTCGTCTTGATTTCTTCTATATACTCCTTGACCACAGCTTGATCGCTTCTTTGTTCAAGTTCCATAAGCTTTATTTTATGGTTCTTGAATTTTTCAAATTTCTTCAATTCCTCAAATTCTGAGTAAAGGAGCCCACACTTGATTGAAAAATAACAGAGGATTTCGCCGTCTTCATTCCTAACTACATAGCATGCACACCTGTTCTCAGCATCGTCATCAAATGCATTTCCTACAAGATAGTCAACCAAATTCTCGTTTCTGGAGTTCTCAAAGTCACTGACTTCTCTGAGCAATGAATCGTCTTCTTTCAATCGTGTGACACTGAATGAATTCAGAATGTCTAATTGATCTTTGGTAATTTTCATTGGGGACACATGAATCGTCTGTACTTGATGACCCTGGCATCATACTCTATATCGGAAGTCTCAATTTCCATAGGGTATGAACCGACCTCTTTATCTTTGGCCTTTTGCCAACAAGTCTCGCCGTGAGAAATATTGCTCAATGTCCAAGACCCCATCCCTGCATATCTCCTTAATGTGTCTTCAAGAACAGGAATATATTCTGAGTCTGCTGATAACGATTGAACCTGACGATCCCAGTGTGTTTTTCTAAGACAGCGCATTACTGGTCCGTATTTCCACGCTTCAAATTTGTCAAGAAACATAGGTTTTCCCAATAGGACAAAACTCTCCCTCTGGGTGAAATAAAGCAATTTATGGAGCTTCATTTCATCCATAGTACTACCTGATTCTTGCTCGTATCGCTGAATCAGATACTTTGCTGCTGTCCTAACATCAATCATTTTGTAAATGTGCTGTGATATTAATTTACAAATATACAACAGATTTCTAAGATATCCACGTATTCAACCTAATGCTTTAACATTTTTTATAAAATCACTTCATTAATTTCTACTAAAAAATCATAGAGATTCAAGCAAAGCAAGCATAAGCGAGCATCTTAAACATATGTTCAATTCTGGAGAACTAATGAGGAGGCAACTGTTCGTAATTTCCGAACAGTTCGCCAAGAAGAAAATCGTAGTATAACACAAATTATTGAATAAAAGACCTTGGTAAAAAGCTTTTCGCTTTCTCTCAAATGGAAGCTTCGCCTGCGATTATACTTGACAATCTTTAATCCTCAATTTAAAATGAGAGATTCTATACTACTGGAGGACCAAAGGGAAAAGAAGGAGCAAAACTTTATTTTCCCTTTTGTTATTTCCAATAGATCGGCACACATAGCCATTATATCCTTTAGTTTAGCGCCGTCTATATAGATTACGATATTAAAGTAAAGTGTCAGCCGAGGATTTCTTTTAAGGCTTCTGCGAACTCCTTGTTCTTTTTGCTTGGTGGATCGCTTATGGGTTCGCGGTATTTTGAACGGTAATAATCCTGTCCAATGCCTGTATTCCGGAGCATGGCTCCGATCCATTCGCTACGCACACCTTTATCAATCTTTTCGCTTGGCTGATGGATGAGGTAGCAAACCCTTACTTTCTCATTCTTGCAAACCTCCAAAGGCTTTGAGGCCTGATGCAGGTTAAGTGCATGGAAAAAATCAATGGCTGCCATATCTTCAAACTGCCGTCCATTGCAAAACTCATGAACGGACGCTAAAAGCGACATTGATAAATACAATTCAGTCCGTTCGGACTGTTCTTTGTTCTTTTCTACAGGTCTATTATAGTATTTTTCTAAGACAGGCAGTAGACCATTGCATTTAAGATATATAAGCCGGAAAATATCGGTCGGCGCACTCCATTTCTTCTCTTCGAGGCTTTTCTTCCTTGCATAAAGGTCTTGGAGCTTCGCTTTCTCCTTTTGGTATTCGGCTGTCAGCTTGTCTACCCTTCGTTCCAATACGGCTGCTTCATCTTG
The DNA here is from genome assembly GCA_947175265.1 of uncultured Porphyromonadaceae bacterium. Classification (GTDB taxonomy): domain Bacteria; phylum Bacteroidota; class Bacteroidia; order Bacteroidales; family Muribaculaceae; genus Lepagella. Next base: position 11,396 of record CAMWMD010000066.1, read on the forward strand.
CGACATACCGTTAAACGGGGTCATTTCATACGAATTTGAGGCTTCTTTCAGTTCGTCGTTTGATGCTTGTGTTTTCTTTTGTTGGGCTTCAATATCCTTATCTGCATACGACAACGGTTTGTCCCAAAGAAATCTCAAATTCCTACGATCATAGTATATGCTGTTATCCGTATATAGCGTTACAATTTTGTCTAAATCGGCATATAGACTTTTAAGAACAATCTCCATGCGCTCCGCTGGTGCTTTCAGAACCAAGTCCATTATTCCAGATTCCACTTCGTGAACAGAAGGGAAAGAATTAATAAAAGCAACCAAGGTCAAAGCATCTTCACAAGCGATGCCACTTCCGTAGATTATGCCGGAATATATCTTGCAGACGGAACTAAGTTCTGGTATGAATTAGGAGATTTCTTTCATTGTCAATGTTGTAGTAAAATAATTACTGAGAAGTATTATCAAATTTTTGTAAATCAATATCTTTAGGTGAATAAAGATCTTTATTCGCATGATCAAACCAAAAATTTAGAATATTCAAATAAGAATCTAATGGTTCTACTTTAAATAAATATTCTGTATTCTCTTCATCAAAAGGAGCTTCTAAGCCTACCATATTTGTAGCCAAACCAACAACATGATAGCTGGGCGTTTCCATATCCTCTTGTTTGTCAATTACTAATTTGTCTATATCTATTGAACAGTTAGGTTTCACGCCTACTCGGAATATAAATGGCATACATATTTCATAAAATGCAAAACCATCTTTGGGGAGGTGCTTCCATAAATGTTTCGGCGATAAGATTGTTGTACTAATTAAGAATTTTAGGGTTGCATTTCGATTGTATGTACTTTCTCTGTATACTTTTATATTCAGGATATGATCTTTGTATTTTTCCTTATCATGACAATACAATATAGGAGGCAAATCCACATTGTCTGGGATTAGTGAGATAACTCCATTGGATGCCATAGCAATTTGTGTTAAGTCGGCATCTTTTTCAATTTTTTCTAAACAAGTAAAATAAGCGTAATGAATATTGGTAAGAATTTTTGTTCCTTGAATATTCCATTTCGATGGTTTAAGAGTTTTGCTTTTAAGAATTAAAGATTTAAATTCTGAGGTAGTGTGGTGATATAATGTCAGGTATGGTATATTATTATAGAAACATCCTGTCCCCGTAGAGTAGTCATATAGATTTTGGGGACCGTTGATAATACATTTGAAAAGTGAACTATTATCTTCAAAATTGCGAATCCAATCCTTATTAGTGAAATCAACCCTTATTGTATTACCCGAAGATATATCTATATGAAATCCGCAATAGATAATATCATTGTCATTATCTTCACACAATAAATTCGCAAAAAAAGTTAAAGGCTGAATCCAATGAAACTTAGTATTATTGTCTGGTAAAAAAATATATTCAGCAAATATTAGTGAGTCATTACGGCTGTGTATTAACTTGCATTTAACATATCCATTGTATTTTTCGTTAAAACAGGCTTTAGCACCATAGTTTGTGATATATATATTTTCTGTTTCTCCAATTATTCTGTTAAAATGCTTATCAATCACAGTATGAAAATTTTATATAAAAGTCTTGTATTCAAGACTTAATATAACATATGCCAGCTTATAAAACCATAAGTCAGGAGATAAACATTGTTTATCTCCTGACTTATGGTTTTATTTAATACTTTTTGGATAATACGCTTCAACAATAGAAAACCCACCAAAATTCATACTTCGTCTCTCAATATCTTTATCATATGATGCTTTATCCTTATAACAATAGTTCGTTAAAATTTTGAATTAAAAATTTATGCTGTAAAACATATTCAT
>CAMWMD010000067.1 GCA_947175265.1 uncultured Porphyromonadaceae bacterium
AATAACTTATCCCCAAATTATTAAGTATGAGAAAATTGTTTTTAATCCTGGTGGCGCTTATGGCATGCATCCCGGGCATCATGGCCCAGACGCAGACCATCCGTGGCACCGTGGTGGACGCCGCCAACCATGAACCGTTGGTAGGCGCAACAGTCATGCCTATAGGTGGAGGCCAGGGCGTGGCAACAGACGTTGATGGCAACTTCGTGCTGAATGTTCCGACCAACGTGAAGCAGGCCCGCGTGTCATACGTAGGCTATATCGAGCAGACCGTCACTCTTAAGAACGGTATGACAGTAGCGCTTTCAGAGACAGCCAACAACCTTGATGAGGTGATGGTGGTGGCCTACGGTACTGCCAAGAAGTCAGCCTATACAGGTTCGGCATCAGTAGTAAAGGCAGACGCTATTGAGAACGCCCTCGTTTCTACAGCTACAGATGCTCTTTCCGGTAAGGTGGCAGGTGTGCAGGTGCAGAGTTCAAACGGCCAGCCCGGAACCTCTCCTACAATCCGCATCCGTGGTGTGGGCTCAATCAATGCAAGCAACAGCCCTCTCTATATTCTCGACGGCGTTCCTTACGACGGTGATATCTCCGGTATCAATACAATGGATATCGAGTCGATGACCGTGCTTAAGGATGCTGCGGCAGCAGCCCTTTACGGAGCTCGTGGTGCCAACGGTGTGATCCTCATCACCACAAAGAAAGGTACTGCCTCAAATGCAAAAGTTACGGTAGATGCCCGTTGGGGTGGCAATTCACGTGCAGTGGGTCGTTATGACATAATCGGAGATACCGATGCCTATATGGAGCAGGCTTACCTCAGCCTCCGTAATGGTTACTATTATAACGGCACAATGAGTGCGGAAGCCGCTCATGCAGCCGCCAATGCAAATATATTCAGCGCTCTTGGCTATCCTATATATACAGTTCCTGATGGTGAGACTCTTTTCTCGGCTAACGGGAAAATTAATCCGAATGCGAAACTCGGATACAGCGATGGCAAGTATTATTATGTACCCGATGATTGGTATAAGGAACAGCTCAGAAACGGTTTCCGTCAGGAGTATAACGTGAGCGTTACCGGTGGTAACGATAAGTTTAATTACTATGTTTCGGGGTCATACCTTGACGATCAGGGTCTTATCAAGAATTCTCATTTCAAACGTCTCGGCACCCGTACTACACTTGATTACCAGATCAAGCCTTGGTTGAAGTTAGGCACAAACCTTGCCTATACCTACACAAACAGCGGTTATCCCGGCGATCAGACAGAGACCAACTCATCAGGCAATGCATTCCTTATGGCTGACCAGATAGCTCCTGTTTATCCGATGTATGTACGTAACGCAGATGGTTCTGTGATGTATGATGAAATGACCGGGAAGCCTATCTACGACTATGGCTACAAACAGATTGTACCTTACTCACGTAACTGGATGTCAAACTCTAACCCTGCCGGCGACCTTGTGTACAATACAGAAGAGTATCTTACTGATTTGTTCAACGGCAAATGGTATCTCCTCATTAATCCTATCGAGGGCCTGAACATTACAGGTAGCGTAGGCTATTTCCTTGACAATACACGTTACCATAGCCTGGGCAATCCATGGTATGGTCAGAGCGCAGCCTATAAGGGTTCTGCTGTTCAGGAAGCATTACGTAGCCGCTCAATCAACTTGCAAGGCCTTGTAAATTATACCCGCACATTTGCCGAAAAGCACGATATTGATATCCTGCTCGGTTATGAAAGTTACGATTACAACTATGAATGGGTAGAGGGTGTGGGCTACAACCTTTATCTTCCTGACAGCTGGGTAATGAACAATACCAATAAGACAGATGCGAAGAACACTTACGGCGCCGTTGATACATACGCAACACGCGGTATTTTCGGACGTGCGAACTATGCCTTTGATAGCCGTTATTTCTTCAGCGCATCTGTACGTCGTGATGCATCATCTCGTTTTGCTCCCGGTAAGCGCTGGGGTACCTTCTGGTCAGTGTCAGGTGCTTGGGATATAGCAAAAGAGCAGTTCATGCAGTCTGCCGAATGGCTTGATCAGTTGAAGTTCAAGGCATCTTTCGGTCAGCAGGGTAATGATAACCTTAACAGAGGTTACTATCCCTGGCAGGATCAGTACAAGATTATCGGTGCCAACGGAGTATGGAGCGACGGCGAGATGTATCGTAAGGGTAATCCTGACATCACCTGGGAGACTTCCAATAACTTCAATATCGGTTTCGACTTCAGCCTTATGAAAGGGATGTTCTACGGAACAATCGAATATTTCAACCGTCAGACATCCAACATGCTTTACAACAAGCCTGTATCTCCTTCAGCAGGTTACAGCACAATCCCGATGAATATCGGTTCAATGCGTAACAATGGTGTGGAATTTGAACTTAACGTGCGTCCTATCGCTACAAAGAACGTAACATGGGATCTTAACTTCAATATCACAGGTGTAACTAACAAGGTGCTCAAACTTGATCCGGACCTCCACGGCCAGCTCATAGGCAGCGATCCTCAGGATGGCAACCCCGTTATCTATCGTGAAGGAGAGTCAATGTATCAGCTTTATCTTGTGAAGTATGCAGGTGTTGACCCCGCTACCGGTCTGGCTCAATACTATGCAGCCAACTATCTTTATGATGATAATGATGAACCCATGACTGACAAATTCGGAAATCCGATAATCGCTGATGAATATGTGACAACCGACTGGAATGAGGCATACTCAACAAACCGTCAGAGCACAGGCAACCTGATGCCTAAGGCATACGGTGGTTTTGGTACCAACCTCCAGTTCTTCGGTTTCGATTTCTCTCTTGCATTCGCTTATCAGTTTGGTGGAAAGATCTGGGATAAGACCTATCAGAACCTTATGCATGTTGGCACCGGAGATCTTGGCGAGGCTTGGCACAAGGATATTTTAAATGCGTGGACTCCTGAGAACCGTTTCACTGATGTTCCCCGTCTTGATTCACAGGATCAGTATGCTTCCTCCTCCTCAACAAGATGGCTTGTATCCAGCAACTATCTTTCACTGAACAATATTACTCTCGGATATACTTTCCCCAAGAATATTGTCAACAAGATTCGTCTGCAGAATATCCGTATATATGCTTCTGCCGAGAATTTATTCCTCTGGTCAGCACGTAAGGGTCTTGATCCCCGTCAGGGTTATACTCAGTCAAACGGTGCGACATATAAGTCTTCACGTTCTATATCCGGTGGTCTAAGAATTGAATTCTAAAATAATACAGAAAATTCAACAATGAATAAAAAATTTATATATATAGGAGTTTCAGCGTTGATGTTGTCTACTGGTCTTGTCAGTTGTAATGACCTTGACACTCAGCCACTGAACAACTACGTGACAAGTGAAGAGAAAGCTGAGGCCATTTCAGCCCAACCGGAACTGGCCGCTGCCGGCGTGGTAGGTATTCCTTCATCTTATACTCCTTACGGTGCGGTTTATTCTTCTGCACATTGCGATTTCGGTTGGCCCGCCGTGTTGTTTTTCATGGATTGCATAGGCCCTGACCTTGTGAGCCGTGATGCCGGTTATAACTGGTTCAGCGTTTCCGGAGAATATAATCTTGGCACCAACAACAATTACCTTAATAATCTTTCATGGAGACATGGATATAAGATTATCAAGGCAGCAAACGATGTTATAGCCAACATTGACCCCGAGACAACAGATCCTTCCCTTCAGCTTTATGCTGCCCAGGGATATGGCAATCGTGCATACATCTATTTCATGCTTGCCCAGTTATTCCAGAAAACATACGTAGGAAACGAGTCACTCCCTTGTGTGCCAATCATTACAGACAAGAACTCGAACGATGCATCGGGTGGCATTGACCGTTCTTCGGTTAAGGAAGTATATGACCAGGTTCTTTCTGATATTGACATGGCTATCAAGTTCCTTTCGGAATGTGGGCTTGGAGTAGACAAGATTGCTGATGTCGGTCTGAAGAGATTCATCTCCTTAGGCACCGCTTATGGCATTCGCGCTCGTGTAAATCTTGTGATGAACAACTGGCAGGCTGCCGCAGATGATGCTAAGAATGCAATTCTGAAATCAGGCGCCACTCCCTATTCAATAGCAGAGGCATCTCAGCCTGCATTCGCTTCAAGTGATGACCACAACTGCATGTGGGCGGTCTATATTCAGCCTAACGACCGTGTAGTGACCACCGGTATCTGTAATTGGCCTTCAATGATAGGTTCATTCAACTCCAATGGATACTGGACCGTTACCAGCCGTATGATCAGCAAGTCGCTTTGGGCGCAAATACCTGAAAGCGATTGCCGCAAAGGTTGGTGGATTGATGAGAATCTGACAAGCCCCAACCTTTCAGAAGCACAGCAGGCACTCATCAACAGTATCGCCCCCGAGGCTTACCAGCAGGTGAAGATTGGTCCCTATCAGGGTGTTGTAGGCACGACCACTAATTCAAACGACGTGCCCCTGATGCGAGTTGAGGAGATGTATCTTATTCAGGCAGAGGCCACTGCAATGGCTGGCGATGTCGCGGGCGGCAAACAGATTCTTGAAAACTTCGTCACCACCTACAGAAACCCGTCCTATGTATGTCAGGCTACCACAAAAGAGGCTGTTCAGGATGCGGTATGGATGCAGCGCCGTATAGAGTTGTGGGGTGAAGGTTTCTGCTATACCGACCTTCTCCGTCTTGGAAAGGGACTTGACCGTCGTGGTGCAGGTTGGGAAAGCCAGTGGGTATACAATGTGCCTGCTCCGCTTAAACCTCTTCTGATACCTAATGGAGAAATGGAAGCAAACTCTGCCATTACTACTAATAATGATGCGTGGAGCATGCCTTCACCGGTGGATGATATCTAATCAAAATTATTTAAAGAAAAAAATATGAAACTAAATAGAATAGCATTATCACTCACTGCAATGGCTGCAATGGCGCTTGCATCTTGTCAGCCGGGGCAATATTGGGATGAGGTTTCAAATCCCGATACAGTATATGCTTTTGAGAAGTCACAGGTCACTCTTTCTTATGTGCCTTCTGATGAGATACCCTCAACATACACCGTACAGGTATCCCGTAGTGCCGCAGGTCCGGCAGAGACCTTAGAGGTGGAGTTTGAAACCAAGTCTCCTCTTCTTTCAGGTCCTGAGACTGTCACTTTTGAAGATGGCGCCTTGACAGCAGATTATGTAATGAACATTGAGGATGGAATCCAGATCGGATCCAAGCATTCCGCTACCATTACTCTTATCCAGCCTGATCCGACAGAAGGTAAGACAGAGGTTGTAATTCCTGAAGACAATGAGTCATTTGCATTCGTTATTGGCATGGATTACACCTGGAAAAATGTTGCCGTTGCTAATATGATTTCGACATTTGCCGGTAATAAGACACCTGTTCAGGTTCAGGTACAGCAGGCTGCTGAATATGACTCCACTAAGAAGTTGTTGCGGTTCATCAGCCCATACTATATTATGGATCCTGATTATTCAGATGAGGGCTATAATATTCAATTCGTTCTGGATGCTGCAAACAATGAGCCAATAGGTCTTTCTCCTGCATGGCAGTACACGGGTGAATCTGAAGATGGTGACTACTTCTTCCTTGGAATGGTTGATTCATACGGAAGTTACTTCGTACTTGAAGACGGTGTCTATACCCTCTATGGACTTATGGCAGCCGCTGCTTCTCCAAATGGTGGAAGTCTTTCTCCGGCATATTATGAGAAGATAACGTTTGAACTCAACTGGAATAACTAAGTATTCCAATACTAATTAATAAGACGGGTGAGCATATTTAAATATGTTCGCCCGTCTTATTTATTTAACTTATGGATTGTTGATTATTGGAGAGTTAGGATTACTTTATTTGAATTTTATTTTTTCCCTTTCAGAAATAATTGCTAACTTTACGACCGGATAATTCAAAAATGAATCCTATCCATTCGAAAAATTTTAAATTATTATCAAATAGGACTGTGCTCCAGTCAACTTAAAGTATAAACGGGGAGAATAATAATTTTTAATTGTGGTATTTCTTTAAATCTGCTACATACAACCAAACATATAAATAATGAAAAGATCTTTACTTTTAGCATTGGCGGCTTTATCCGGAATAGGATTATATGCTGCGCCGATAAGTCCTCAGGAGGCTTTGCAGCGTCTCGGAGGGATGACGCGAGCCGACGTGGAGAAGGATCTGCGCCTCGCTTTCACCACCCGTCAAAATGACGGCGAGGCTGCGGTCTACGTGTTCAACAAGGTAGGGGCGCAAGGATATGTGTTCCTGAGTGCGGATGACTGTGCCGCGCCGATGCTCGGTTATTCCGAGAGCGGAGCATTCAAGGAGGGGGAAATGTCGCCGGAGTTGAAATGGTGGCTTGATGAATATTCCCGCCAGATAGAGTATGCAAAGGAGAATGGCATTGCCGCCTATACCTCTCCCGCGACACGCGCAGACCGTAAGGCTATCTCACCAATGTTGAAGACCAAGTGGAATCAGGATGCGCCCTACAACGGTATGACACCTGTGGCAAACGGCAAGCATTGCGTGACAGGTTGCGTTGCCACCGCCATGGCTCAGGTGATGAAATTCTGGAATTACCCGGAAATAGGAAAGGGTGAGGGGACATGCACTGTTACAGGCTCTAACGGTACGACCGAGGAGAGCATGATGCTCGATGAACAGAAATTCGATTGGTCGAATATGCTGGATGTCTACACATCCTCCGCCACTACAGCGCAGAAAGACGCAGTGGCCTATCTGATGAAATCATGCGGATATAGTGTGGAGATGAACTACACATCCTACGAATCGGGAGCAGCATCACTGTTGGTGGCGAGGGCACTCATATCAAATTTCGGATATAACAGCAATATCCAGTATTGTGCACGCGACTACTATACTCCCGAGGAATGGGACAATATGGTGTATGAAGAACTTTACTCAGGGCGGCCCATAGTCTACAGCGGACAGTCAACCATAGGTGGACACAGTTTCGTGTGCGACGGTTATAGCGGCGACGGATATTATCATTTTAACTGGGGATGGGGAGGAATGAGCGACGGCTATTTCCTTCTCAACGCACTTGACCCGGGTTCACTTGGTATAGGTGCCAACGGTGGAGGATATAACTTCTACCAGGATATAGTACGTGGCATTCAACCTACGAAGAGTGCCTTCTTAGGATGCTCAATGCTGGTGGATGGAGTGATCACCGGAGAAATGAAAGGGAATGAACTTACAATGTTTGTTCCTGAGTTGATTAATTATTCGGGAAAAGATCTTTCGTTCGCGCTCGGTGTCAAATTTGAACCCGTCAACGGTGGGGAACCTGTATATAAGGCCATAAATGGAGCGAGTGATCTCAGTCTCCGGTTAGGCTACCTATTTCAGGAACTCAAACTCCCCGTGATTGTGAGCACAACGCTTGCAAATGGGAAATATAAGGTGGTGCTTTGCTGCAAGCCTTTTGGAGAGAAGGATTGGATTCCTGTTCAGGCGAACCAACTTTCATACAATTATGTGATTATAAATAAGAATGGTTCAAAATACACGGTAGAGCATAACAAGGCGTTGACAGTCAAGGTCACCGGAGGAGATGTCGTAAGCCAACTCGTCTACAACCAGGTAAGCTCTCTCAGTATTACGGTGAGCAATCCTACGGACAGAAGTATCACCAAGTCGTTCTATCCGGTGCTATGCGACGGCATTACACCTGTGATGACAGCCGAAGGCGTGACCCTAAATTTTAAAGCCGGCGAAACCGTGACCCGCAGTTTCAATTGCGTATTCACCCCAATCAAGGGGGCATCGGCTCCTAATGGTACCACACAATATAAATTGCGTTTCTATGATCCATCCACCTTTACATATATGGATAATCCGACTAACCTTACGTTCTATCCCGGATTCTCCAAGGATGTGACCATGAGTGTCGGGGCAGAACCGAAATTGATAACAGAGGCGTTCTCCATGCCGGGACTCCGCAATACTTCTGATTCTTCCGGAATGTTAACATATTATGTCGATGATCTCTCGAAAGTTCCTTTCAATTGCACCATCGCAAACAAAGGCGGATATTTCAACAATGTAGTATCTATCGCGATAATGGTTCCGGATGGAGCATACATCAGATCGATTGCTGAGTATTCTCTCGGCATGCTTGAAATACAGAATGATGCCAAAGGCACAATAGAGACGACACTTGATTTGACAGGGCTTGATGACGGAGAATATTACGGCGCGCTATTTGAGGGAGGGGATTTCATTCCCTCAACTGTAAACGACTTGTCATTGGTACATTTCAAGGTCAATACGGCCGGTGTGGATGAAGTCGTTTCAGATGATAAGGCGTCAATCCGTTACAACAATGCCACAGGAGAGATCATTGTCTCTTCCGAATCGGCAATCAAATCGATAGAGGTTTATTCGTTGAGCGGGAAACGTTGCAATGCAGAGGTGATGATTTCAGTAACTAATGCCAGCGCAGACCTCAGTTCACTGCCGGCAGGTGTTTATGTGGCAAGGATCACCACTGCCAATGGAAAGAGCCACACTTTGAAGATTGTAAAATGACATTAACAGTGGAAATTAAAGAGGCGGGCAATGTCGATCATTGCCCGCCTCCTTTTTTTAGTTACCCGGTCTTAGATTGAAGGGAAGGTAGAAGCCCAACCCGGAGTCTGAGTTACGCCATATCCGGCATTGATTTCATCAGCCGGAATCGGATAAACGCAGTCAGAGACCTTGAAATCGGTAATGAACCACTTTACCTCCGGAGCCCCGGTAGCGTTGAGGTGAGCCTTCACATCCCAACGGCGGAGATCATAGAGACGGAGACCCTCCTGGAAGAGTTCGCGTGCCCTCTCTTCCTGAATGAAAGCGAGGAGAGCATCGGAAGTGGCGGGAAGATCGGCTACAGTCTCAATTGAGGGATTTCTCTTAGCCACTACGAGAAGCGCATCTTTAGCCTCCTCGAGTTTATTCAGTTTGAGGTAAGACTCAGCCTGATTCAGGAACATCTCGGGAGCGTTGATAAGGTAGTTCGTACCGTAGGCTGAGTTTCCGCCAAGACCGAAGGCACCGAATTTGCCACTTGTGAAGAAAGGAGTGGCGGGAGTGCTGTTGGAGGCCCAACCCCATACGGCCCTGCGCACGTCGTCATCAGCCATGATAGACTGGAGATAAGGGCTCGGGCTATAGGAATAGGTCGACCACAGAGTGCCGCAAGAGTTCGCGCTCCAGTTGTCGGTGGTGTTGATATTGAGAGCGAAGAAACTTTCGTTGTTGCTTGCGCCGCCGTTATAAAGAGCCTTATAGGAGGCGTCGGTATAAGCAAGCTCGGAGATTCCTTTCAGGTCGAGAGCCTTCTGCGCAGCCTCGGCGCTATCGGCATACTTCTCTTCATAGAGATAGACCCTTGAGAGGAGACCTTGCACAGCGGCAGGGGTGAAATAGAAGATACCGTCGTTCTCCCAACCTGCGCGTTCGAAATAATCGAGGGAGTTCTTGAGGTCGCTCTCAATCTGCTTGTAAGCGTCGCCTACAGTAGAACGGGCCACCTGCGCACCGGCAGGGATAGGCTCATCGATGACTACGATACCGGGTTGGTCGGCAAAACTTGTGCCGTTCACCATATATTGGTGGCCGAAGATGTTGACAAGTACAAAATGAGCGTATGCCCTCAGAGCGTAAGCCTCAGCCATGAACTCGTCGAGATCCGACTGCTCCTCCTCTGTCAGATCGGTCAATTCCTTTCCTGCTTTGATGATTCGGGAACTGTTGTCAGCCACCTTGTATCCGTAGTTCCAGATATAACCGAGATATGAGGTTGTGGGAGTCGGGGTAAACTGGTAGAAATCAGAAAGGTGTCCGGTAGAACCGTTCCAGTAGGAGATGTCGGAAGCGAGGTCGCCGACAGAAGTTGCGTAATCGCCCGCAAAATAGTAGTGGAACAGACGGTAGTATGTACCGTTGAGAGCATAGCCGATATTCTGGACATTGCTGAGACCGCCTTCAAGATCGATACCGTTAGAAATCTCAGTATCGAGGAAACTGTCGCCACAGCTTGTCGCTCCCACACTCAACATGAGTGCCGCAAGTGCTTTGATATATGTCTTTTTCATATTAATCTTAAATTTGGAGTGAGGTTTTAGAATGTAAGCTGTATACCACCTGTGAAAGTGAATACAGCAGGATACTGCCATGCAATCACACCGCTTGAATACGTCTCGGGGTTATAGCCGATGAATTCTTTCTTTGTCCATGTGTGGACGTTGTCGAATGTGGTGTAGATGCGCAGTTTCTGAATGAGCGCCTTCTGAGTAATCTTCTTGGGAAGTGTGTAGCCGAAGGTGATGTTGCTCAGACGGAGGTAGCTTCCATCCATAAGCCAGCGAGAAGAGTAGTTGCCGTTTGAATCCTTGTAGGGGTCGCCGTAGATATACTGGGGATACTGCGCGTTGGGATTCTCGGGAGTCCATGAATTGTCGACCACAGTCTGGAGAGGTACGCGGAAAGCGTTGCTACCCCAACCGGTGAAGTTGTGACCGGTATCATATACCTTGCTGCCTGTACGGTAGTTGAACTGGAGGCTGAGGTCGAAACCGTAACCTTTGGCGTTGATGCCGAAAGCACCGAACACCTTAGGCTCGGCAGAACCTACATAACGCTTTGCGGCTGCCGTGTAATCTTCTGTAAGTTCGTCGCCCTCGGAATTGAGATAGTATTGTGCGCGACCGTTCTCAGGATTAACACCTGCATATTCAACCATGTAGAACTGACGGTAAGGACGGCCTTCCTCAATTATGCTGTAGTTTCCTTCGATTGAACCGTCAGCAAGTTTGATGACCTTGTTCTTGTTCCAGGAAAGATTGGCAAAAGCACTTACAGTAAGGTCCCTGTTTGTGAAGATCACACCATTGAGCCCGATCTCTATACCACGGTTACGAATCTTACCGATGTTTTTATAATAAGAGGTCATACCTGTAGTCATGGAGAGAGGCACCTCGTAGAGGGCATCGGCAGTATCCTCGTTATAGAAGTCGAAAGTAAGAGTTGCACGGTTGAAGATACCGAAATCAAAACCAACGTCAAACTTACGTGAAGTCTCCCAAGTCAGGTCGGGATTATCAATCTGAACCGGAGTGATACCGGGCACCTGAGAGTAGTTGTAGCCTGTAGCGTAATAACCGCGGGCTGCATAGAGTGAGGGGAGAGACTGGTTACCTACAGTACCATAAGAGATGCGCACGTCGGCAGTGCTGAGCCAAGTCTGACTCTGAAGGAATGCCTCCTGGGAAAGACGCCATTTTGCACCTACAGACCAGAAGTTACCCCAGCGACGGTCAGCACCGAAGACAGACGAACCGTCACGACGGAAAGAAGCAGAGAGGAAGTAGCGGTCCATCAATGAATAGTGGGCATCTGCAAAATAGGATGCCAGACGAGACTGAGCCTGATAATATTCGCTACTGTTATCAGATGCGGCGGTAGTCATGTCTCTTCTACCCATTGCGCAGAAGGGGAAATCAGTACGTGAATAGTAATCGTAGTGATACTCATATCGCTGCATCTCCTGACCGAGAAGCACATCGAAAGAATGGATGTCGTTGAAAGTCTTGTTCCAACCGATAGTGTTGGTCCAAGTGAGTGTGCTTGTGCGGCTGTTGTATTTCTGGCCGAGACCGTTGTATTCAACGCCCTGGGGATTGTAGACACCGCTCCAGTAGTTATACTCGCTCTGGTCCACAATGTTCATACCGAAATTTGTCTTTACCCAGAAACCGAAAGGCAGGTCGACGCGCAACCAGGGATTGCCTACGATGGTCTGGTTGATTACCTCGTTGAGGTCGCCGAGTTTCTCGTCGTTCACGGCGAGGGGGTTGTAGATCTGCCCTGCGCCATAGTAAGTGCCATCCTCATTATAGAAAGGATCGAAGGGGAGCATGGATGAAACCGCACCAACCATAGGGTTACCCATTGAGCCGCCGGTGCTCTGAGAGAAGTTGTTGTTCTTGCTGTAGGAGTAAGATGCGTTGAAACCTGCTGAGAAGTATTTATATTTGGTATCGAGGTTCACACGTCCTGAATAACGCTCGTTGGCTGAATTGATTACAATACCCTCGCTATCAATGTAACCTAAAGAGGCATAATAGTGGGTGTCGCCGCTTGTGCCTGCAAAACTTACGTTGTAATCCTGGAAATAACCTGTGCGTTGCACCTTGTTTACCCAGTCATAGTTTGATATTCCGTCCCATTCGAAGTAGTCTGTCAGGAAGTCGTAGCAGTCGTCGAACGAGTCACCGGTACGGTTGGCATAGCCACGCGCGAAATGCTTCATTGTAGAGGCAGCGTCGGCATACTTCATATTGTTGTTGGCAGTGCTTGTAAGACCCTGCTTAACGTCGATGTTAAGTTCGAATTTACCTTCGGCACCTTTCTTTGTTGTAATGATGATGACGCCGTTGGCAGCACGAGAACCGTAGATAGCGGTAGCGGCTGCATCCTTGAGCACAGTGACACTCTCGATATCATTGGGGTTGTAGGCCGCCATGGGATCGAAATAGTTGTTGTTGGTGCCCATCGCGTCGTAGTCTGAACTTACGGGCACACCGTCAATCACATAGAGGGGCTGTGAACTTGAAGAGAGAGAACCCATACCGCGCACATAAACGCTACCCCAAGCACCGGGCATTGAGGTGGAGTTGTTGTACTGGAAACCGGTCACGTTACCCTCAAGACCCTTCACGAAGTTGACATCGTTCTTCTTGTCGATCTCAGCACCGGAGACTGTAGAGGCAGCACCTGTGAAAGCGGCTTTCTTTGTGACGCCATAACCGGTGACGACAACCTCGCTCAGAGCATTGGAATCCTCGAGGGCGATTCTCATATACTCGGAAGACGCGGGCACTTCCTGAGTCTTCATACCCACATAAGAGAACTGAAGTTTGCTCACATTCTGCGGTACTGAAATGACAAACTTACCGTCAATGTCAGTGGAAGTGGCAGTCTTGGTCCCGACTGCGAAAACGGTAGCGCCCACAAGCGGTTCGCCGTCAGACGCACTCACCACCTCACCCTTCACAGTCCTGTTCTGCGCTAAAGCAGAGACAGTGTAAATGGCTAAGGCCGTGAGGATTAAAAACAATTTTCTCATACTTAATAATTTGGGGATAAGTTATT
>CAMWMD010000068.1 GCA_947175265.1 uncultured Porphyromonadaceae bacterium
GCTTCACGCGCACGATATTGTCTGCACACTGGTTGCCGATGAGCTTGGTGGTCGAAATGTCAACCATCTTTATGTTCTCGGGCATGACGATGTGGGTCGTCACCTCACTGTTGACATAGATCTTCTCCTTTGCGCTCGCGCTGCCGACAATACCGATTGCACATAGGGCAGCCAAAAGAATCTTCGATTTCATATTATGTGATTTGATGATTTGTAAGTTATTCAAATTGTAAGTTAGATTACTGATAATATAGTTTACCTATTTATCCTTTATCTTGCCTCGTCGGAATTGATAAGGTAAACGATTGTATTGTACTTGATTTTAGCCTTGTTCTTACGGATATTGGCAGACAGGGCGGACGTTGCCGAGTTATACATGTTCTGAAGGGCCTGCAATGCGATAGCTTCACCCGATATTCCGGAACCGTAACCGCTTTCCGATTCAAAGCTGATGTTCTGCTGGACGGTACTTGACCCTGCATCTTTCATGAAGTCACGGAAAGCTGATTCTGGAACATAGAAGCCTTCCATACCGTCATTATCAAACACCGAGAGATTCACCTTCAGGAACCTGCTTCCAACAAGAATACTTGTGATGGTCGCACGGACGCGCTGCTGACCGAACCCGGCGACTGTTCCATAAAGATAAGTGCCCTTGGGAAGTCTCACATCTCTGATAGTCACATCATCGAGCAGCTTGAAGCGGAGACGGGTGCCCTCATGCGCCTTTGTGGTCTGGTCAATCATGGCACGTATAAGTGGTGATTCGTCAGAGTTGACATCATTGCCTACTGTGTTGAACTTCTCCGCATTGGTGTTCTGAGATTTAAGCACAAGCATCGGACGGTTCTTCTCACGCTCTATCTCCTTTGCCTTGGCTATGGAGTCGGCTCGTTGCTTACGGGCCACTTCTTCCGGGTCAGGCTGACCTATGCCTAATCCTGCCTCGATAGCCTTCTGACGCTCATAACTCCTTCGCTGTATTTCCTCCAGCTCACGGGCATACTCGCCTCGGGGGTCGTTGCCGTTTGAATTTGAGAAGTCGTTTGCACCTCCGTAGGAATAGGAATTAATGTGTCGGCGCGACTCTGCAAGGGAGCGTTCAAGTTCTTCAAGTTCCTGCTGTTGGCGGATACGTTCAGCCTCGGCCGCGTCGATACGGTTAAGCTCCTCCTCTGAGTAGCCATGCTCCAGCATCTCATCATCCGTCACTTCCTCGCCGAGCTTGCTGACGGCTGTGAAAGCGTCCTCGTCACCGAAACGCCGCGACATCTCGAATAGCTTGTCTCCTGCTTCCTCAGCATTGGCTTGGGGAAGCTCCATGTTGATGCGGTCTGTGGCGACTTTCTTTGTCTCGTCCTCGCCACCACCGAAAGTCTGCATCACGAAGTACACCAGAGCGCATAGCGGCACGAATATGACCACCGGGAAAATGTACTTCGGCTGTTTGAAATTGATTTTAGTCATTATCGTTATTTTTTAGGGTTTTTACTAAATTTTCCAATTGGCCGTAGCGTTTGATGATACCTATTGAATCAGCGTGGGACTTACGTGGAATGGCTATAAGAGAATCCAGTTCGTGTTTTAGATTCTGACCTTGTGATGTCATTTCAAGAATCGTCCTGCGGTGGGAGTCCTTATTCGCCTGAATAGTACGGAATCCGTTGAAGACCGGCTCCACATTGGCGATCATGTTCACGTCCGGCTCCTTCATTTCAGCTCTCATTCCGGCAATCATTACGTCGCATAAGAGCACCATCAGGAGAGTGCCGACTACATAGCCGAAAGTACGTTTTGGATGCTTTGTCGCCCATCTGTTGGCGATACGGATTCGTGCGCCAAGTCTGTATCTCTTTCCCACAGAGCCGAGTCTTGGCTTTAACCAGGACTTTATCTGATTGGAAGTCCTGAGACGGCTGTCTGAAATCGTTTTCTTCAAACTTTTCATACTCTCACGTTTTAATAGTCAAGGTCTTTATTCTCGATAGTTCGCCAGCCGGTAATCATAAGACCGTGCGGATTATTCTGGGTGCGTGGAACAGATTCAATATATCCGGTAGTCACCATCGAGCGTTTAAGGTCTCGTGTCCTGCGCTTGATAAGCTGGGTGCCGTAGTAAGTGAACTTACGCTCATGCTCGTCAAAGTTGATTGAGTCGCACATTATGGTGCAGACAGCCGAGGAAGAAATGATGTCCGAGTAAAAGCCGTTCTCATCGAGTGCCTGTTTCTGCTTCAATGCCGTTCCGTCCGCCATATACATAGCTTTTCCGACAGTCCATTTTATATAGTCGTTGTCGGGAGGCAAGTTGAAGAAGTACTGGTGGAAGAGCTGAATGTGTGCACGGGCTTCCATAAGGAAGTTGGCTTCAAGCCTCGCACGGTCGGCAAGGAAAGGAATGTCGCCGTCAAGGACATAGATCTGCTGACGTTCCTCGCTGACCAGCGACAGACAACGCCAAACGGTGAATCCACAAATGAGGGCGCAGCCACAAATTGTGGCAAGCACCGTCATCAATGCGAGTCTCGTTTTCTGTGCTAAAGATTGTATAAGCATAATATTTTGATGAATTAGATTATAGCTTTTCCTGCGGCCTTAACCGGAGCGGTAGCCACTGAAGCACCGGTCTGAGCCACACCCATAGCGAAGGCACCTGCCGGAGCCGCCGCGCCAGAACTTACACCACCGGGAATGAGCCAAGAGGAAACCTCCGGCACGAAGCGCACTATATATGCACCCACAAGCATACCCATAGCGTACATGCAGTTCGAGCCGATCCCCTGAAGACCGAGTGCGCCAATCTGGGACCATGAGTTTACAGAGCCGGAGAGAAGATGCTGATAGGCGGTCATGTCCTGCTGTAGATTGTATAGAAGAATGAAGTCGATATAGTACAGGCACATATATGTCACGAAGCCCCACAGCGTAAGGGAGAGATACTTCGACATCCATTGGCTCCATGCCGAGTTCCATGGAGGGGCAAGGGATAAGGCGAACATTATCGGACAGAATATCATCATTATGGCGAGGAATATCCTCTGAGCCACAAGTATGCCGTAATATGACATCTGGAACACAAGCTCGCCTACGAATCGGATTACATCATTGATCCACTCGCTGACCTTTGTCTCTGCGGCCACGGCTGCGCGTTGGGCGTAGTTGTTAATAGTGTTGCCAAGATTCTCGACATTGTAGATCAGCTTATCCCACCAATGGGCGTCCTCTCCGATCTCGGCTACCTGCTGTGCGGTTGCGATAGAATCCTGAACGGCCCTGAGGCGGTCAAGGTATTCACCTTGCTTCTGTGCCACTTTCAGTTCAAAAGCGGCAACCTCCTTGTTCTTTGCCTGTGCCATAGCCTTTGTCGCGGCTTCAAGACCCTTTCCGGGAGTCTGCAAGGCGGAACATATCCAAGAAGATGATGAAATGCAGATTGAAATACCGATGATGCGTAGCAGCTTCATGACGTCCATGCCGCGTCTGCCAAGCATCATCATCCAGCACTCGTATGACCCGACACATAGTGCCAGACAGAGGCCGATGATACGGGCGAGACCCACGGCATCGCCCAGTACCGCGACATTAGGGAAGGTTTCCATCGCCACAAGCAGCTTGTCAAGGCTCTCGTCGATGGCAGGGAGACCCATAGTGCAAAGTATGCTTAATAAAGTCATTGTCTGAAAAAGATTGTAAGTTAGCGGTTGAGAATTTGTAAGTTAGTGATGTGTGATATGTAAGTCACTGGCCGTATGTTGTCTATCAGTAGTGAGTTGCCGCCACAGCACATAGCCGTGCTGTCCGGCTCACCAGTTCACCCATACGTTTCTTGGCGTCCTCATATGCCTGCTGACGCTTGGCGTTCTCCAGTTCATAGCCGGGACCGGTCTTGTGGATATATGCGATATCGGCACAAAGAATCTCATTGACACGCGAGATCTCGTCAACCTGATACTGTAGCTTTCCGTCGCTCTTGTGAAGGCAGTAGAGAAGTCCGTCGGAAATGCAATTCTGCATTCGGTTGAACTCGTCCTTGTAGGTGGCGTATGTCAGATCCACCGTGCGGTCAGCCTCGCGTAGAAGTTCCTCCTTGTAAAGTTCCTCTACATGGGCGCGTTCTTTCTCCACTTGCGACAGCTTCTGACGCTGGGTTTCCTCAGCCGTCACACGAACAGGCATTATCCGCTTGACGTTGGACTTTTCTTCCTTGAAGCGCACTCTATAACCGGATTTGAAACCAGCCCATTTCCAGTACATCTCCGCTCCGGAATAATTCTTGTGCAGAAAATAATAGTACCAATCGGGTGCGAAGTCCCAGGGCCCATTCTCCATTGAAATCCACTGCTTCTCCTTCTGGTCATCATGAATGGAAGGCACTTTAGCCAATAGCGGGACGGAGGTTGAGAAAAGACCTGCCGATATTACCGCAATTGTGAGATTTCTCAGAATAAATTTCTTAGTTGTCATATCCTTTGTTCCAATTATTGATTACTATTTTCGCAATCTCGTCCTTAACGTCCGAGGTCAGTATTTCCCAGATGTAGTCGGGTTTCCAGCCACATTCGGTTATCATATAGCAGTATAGGTTTGCGTTGTCTATGATGTATCTTGCCCGGTCAATGGAGGTTTTCAATGTCATCACGAGATTTAACTTCTCGTCCATCGAAGCCTTCATCACATTGATACCTGATGCGGCGACAGCGGCATAAAGGGTATAGCAGTGCTTAATCTCCCTTGCGATGGCAACGTTGGCTTCCGTGTAGTACCAGGCGACAAAAGGTTTCTTCAGTACAGTCTGATAGGTGTTCTCCGTAAAGTCGGAATACTCCTTTGCGAGAAGATAGAGTGAGTTGGCAGTGGAAGAAATGGCGCCGGCAAGCACTACATAAGAGTATGCGTTGTTGAGCTTGGTATCGAGGGTAGTGCGCACTTCATTGAACTTCTTGGCCCCTTTAGTCACAAGCGACTGCTCCCCGAAACTTGTTGCCACACGTTGCAGGGCTGCATCCTCGTCCTTCTTCACGCATTTATGAAGCGCCATAAGTGCCTCAAAAGTCGGCAGGTCTTTTGGCAGGTCGAAAGCGTGAATTTGACTTGCAACTACGATGAAGCACAGTGTCAAAAGAATCCTGACTTTCATTGTCCCCATTTGAATTGATTGATAACGACATCAGGATCAATCTTCACGCTTTCCCACTGAACAGGCACAAGACCGTTCCACGACATAACGAGACCGTTCACCTGATTCTTCATCACCATCACATTAGCCCATCCCTCCGGGTCAATCGCAAAGAACAGATCGTTCATGGTTGCATACTGAGCCATAGCCATCATTCCCTGAATCTTATACCGGATGCCCATAAGGTCTGAGTAAATGCGGTTGGCAAGGGTCAGACGGGCATAACGGTCAAGGAGATTGTAGCCGTCCGATTTCTTCTCAGCCGTAGCCTCACCTTTGAGCGGGTTCTCCACCTTGGAGTTGTTGACGATGTTCACGAAGTCACCCACAAGCTGCTGAGTCTGGGTAACAACATTGGCAAGTTCGTTAAGGCAGAGAAGTTTGTTAGCGAACTTCGCCTTGTTGACAACCTTGACAAGTTCCGGCACATCCTTGATGATGTCCAGGGTGCAACTGCCGATCTCGATATAATACCTGCTTTCGGTACCGAAACCGGTTACATTCTCCATAGTCAGCTTATAGAGTTCCTTGATGGTAGCCATACTGACCGTGTACTGCTCCAGCTTGTTCTGCTTAGATGATATGGAATCGAGACGCTTGTTATGCTCGTCCTCGATTGCCTTCTGAGTCGCCATGTTGGTGCTGACTGCTTTAAGGCAGTACGGGTCCATGACAACGCGGTATTGCGCTACGGCCGACATAGCCGTGAGCATACCTATTATATATAGGAGTGATCGGAGTATTACCATAGTTCCATTACTTTCTGTTTCTGATTTATCTTTACTGCAAAATCGAGATACTTTCCGATTCCGGCTTTCTTCCTGTCTATCTCGATATGTGTTATGGCCTCCTGCATCGTGCCATAGTGACGGAGATAGATTTTGAGGGCTTCCTTCTCTGAGCGTTCAGTGGTATATGCCCAGTAACATTCAGGGGGTTCCTCCACACCATACACGTCCGAGTTCTGCCCCCGGCATATCCAGACCTCCTTGAAGTAATTGCGGTTGTCGTGGTTATTGAGGGAGTTGATTGTGAAGATCTGCTGACGCTGAATGGGAGTCAGACCGAGAATCGCTGCAATATCCTCGTACCTGTCCTTGAACTTCGTCTGGTCGAGAAGTATCTTGATGTCTGAATTGTTGATGATAGCCTCCTTGACAATGGGAGAGTCGATTACGTCATTCAGCTCTTGTGTCACGACGCCGGCAATGCCGTGAAATTTTCTCACGGTCTTATAGAGATACTTGATATACTCAGCCATAGTTGGAGATGCGATAGCCTTCCACGCCTCTTCGATAATCAGAGCCTTGCGTCCTTTCTTGATGCGCATTTTCTGTAGAAATACGTCCATGATTATGAGTACCACAATCGGGAATAGAACCGGATCATCTTTAATCTTGTCAATTTCGAAGACGATAAATTTCTCGTCAAAGAGATTGATGTCAAGGTCGGAGTTAAGCGTGTGTTCAAGTTCACCGCCACGATAGAACTGTTTGAGGATAGCGGCAAAATCCCGGATGTCAAAATGTACCTTTTCAAGAGAGGTAATCTGAGGGATACGTTCAAGAGCAAACTCATAGTAGCTGTTGAAAGAGAGTTCGCTGACTTTAAGACGGCGTTTCTGTTCCTCCATGTGATCGATCTGTTTGTCAATCTTGATAAGCATAGAGTTCTCGTGAAGCTCCTTCTTATACCGTTCAAGCTGACGGGCAGCCTTTTCTTTTTCCGCTTCAGTGGCACCCTTATCAGTCAGCATAGCCCGGAACGTCCTGCATTGCCGAAGAATGCGGTTGCGTCTTTCCTCGGAAGGAAGTATTAGGGCATGCTTTTCCAGCTTTGGAGGCTCATGGTTTATCTGTTCCTCGATGTCCTCCATATCGTGGGCATAAGCCTCGTAATCGTCCTCCATCTTGTATGCCACAAGAAGCTCCTGACGCAGATTCTCACGCTCCTGGTCTGAATACCTGTCAAACGGATGGAAATAGGCCTCGTAATATTCCACGATAGTCTGATTGATAAGCATATCCTCAATCTTTGAAGGCAACTCGTTACCCTTGAATATCAGGAATATCAGAGATTTGAGGAAGTTCTTCTTTTCACCGAAATTAAGGTCATATTCCTCTTTCGTCACCTTAAAAGGATTCATCGAGATTGGTTTCTCCTTGGAATAGCTGATATAAGTGCCACCGAAATAGCCGCAGATACCCTCGTAAGAGTCGCCTGTATCGACCATCACAACGTCTGTATTCTGTTCCAAAAGCTGACGAACGACGCTGTTCATATGAAAGCTCTTGCCACTTCCTGAAGGCCCTATACAGAAGAAATTGGCATTGTCTGTCATCTTCACCTTACCCTCCTTGCCTGTTATGTCAATGCACACCGGAAGACCCTGACGGTCGGTGTAGAAAGTAGTCAGAGGGGTAATCTCCGATTCCTTCAGATGCTCCTTGAAGAAGAAGCACAAGGCGGCGTCGCTCAATGTCAAAAAGAGGTCATAATCGGGATTGAAGGCGTATGCGTTTCCGGGGAATGAGTTTACAAACAGTTCCAGCTGATTGTAAGCGGAACGTGACGGCATGATGCCGCACTCATAGAGTTTGGTCTCCAGATATGAGGCGACAGGCGTGACCTTGTCAGCCGGACAGCTCACGATGATATTGAAGTTGGTGTTCACAAGAAGGCTCGAATCGACAGCCAGACGGTTGAGCACTTCCTCGATGTCCGCCTTTGCAATCTTGTTGCTCGGGTCGGGCATGGAGCCATGTCGCTTTGCCTTGCCCTGAAGTTTCCTGAGAAGCTTGCGCTGATTTGGTATCTGGACAACCTGGTTGAAAACAACGCAGTCGGCGAAAGGCACACTTGTAAGGAAGGAGAGAAGGTCGGTTGCGATGGCATAGCCGTTGATGCTTGTCTCCGTGAAGGGCTTAATCACAGAAGGGAGATTGATTTCGTCAATATCCACAAGAGGATAAGACCTGACCACACGGTCACCTATTTTCAGATACTCGTCCGAAGACTTGAAGTTGGTCATCGAGAAAGAGCCGTGGCGGAACTGAAATGCCATGAACCGGTGGCAGTATTCGTTGACCTCCGGCTTCGTCAGTTTCCTGTGGCTGATACCTTTCTCTGCAAGGATGTCGTTGACCTTTGAAATCTTGGCATGGAAATCAAGCCATTTCTTCGGGTCGTATTGCACGAACTGGCTTCGCTGAGCCTCCTGCGTTATTATAAGGTATGTGCGTATCTCGGTAAATTCCCTTCCCTCGAAGTATCGGAAATAGCTTCGGGTAAGAAACTCCGCGTCCTCCGGTACATCGTGACGGTAGGACTGGCGGCAGAGTATATCCTGCTTCTGCAAGGCGTAACCCTCACCGAGAGTCTGTACGATATTTGCAAGCACGTCCTGAAACAGGGCGTACTGCTCGGCGTCGGTGCATAGCTGCTGCACCGGATTCCTCATTTCAAAAATGACAGACGGCTCACCCTTGGCGGAGAAAAGGACAACATTGCCGTCCGTTTCCTCCAGCTGCGCGTAGATTCCGTCAAATATTTTTTTCAGCGGTTTAGCCATGTCTCATCGTTTGAAAATATTGTTGTAGATGAAAATTCCACGGTGGCGCTTCTTGTTGTGAAGCCCTCCGCTCTGTTTGACATAGATAGTCACGAGACCCGCGACGGCCAGCACAAGCATGGCGATGAAGCCGGCGAGCTTGCCGAGCGCGATCGAGAATACTATGAAGCCTACGAAAGACACTCCAATGGCACCTGCGGCCAGAGTGAGGAAACGTCCACGTATGCCCATGAACTCCAGAGGCTTCTGAAGCCCCTTGAAAACCGGATAGCCGTCTTCATTCATCGCCATGTCTGTCTGTTTTCGCCGGTGATCAGTTGAAGAAAAGGGGCAGTGCCTCGGACAGTGCGATGAAGGCGATACAGCCGCCAATCGTCAGCATGATAGTCTTTTTCACGTCCTGGTCGCCGTTCTGCATTTTGAAATAGACATTGAAGGCGCCGACGAGGACGATGACAGCAGCGATGGCTTTCATCAGGTTGGAAACCGGTGTCTGATAGGAGCTTACCTCCTGAGTCGCTTTTGTGAAACCTGCTGCACCCTTGCTGGCTGCCATTGCGTTTCCGGTTGCCACTGTTAGGGCTACTGCGGCGAGAGTTGCCTTGCGGACGAAGGCGGAGTTCTTGATGCGTGACACGGCACGCAGACATTTGTTCTTGATTTTCTGCATTTTGAAATAGATGTTGAAGGTTCAAAATCGCCAAAGGAACAGATGTCGCTAAAGGAACAGATGTCGCTAAAAAATCGGTGTGTTTTTCAATGATTTAGATAAGGTTGGATTCTAAAACGTAAAAATATGAATAACAAAACAATCAGTTCAGAAATGTGCGCTCCTGCACTCGTGGATAATCTCGGCAAGGGGACCGGAACCTGTCTCTGCAAGCTCGTCAACTTCGAGCAGGAGTTCATCTACCGTAAGTCCACCAGTCATGAGGGGTTCACGATAGCCCTCGCGCCTGAAAGGAATATCTTGTCGTTTACCATCTTCGGTCATGTCCTTCTTACCTGTGTCCTCAGATTCAGGTTTCCTTTTCTCCGTCTCCGGAATAGCAGGACTGGCAGGAGGCTTCACATGAGTTCCGTTATTTTGGGCTGGCTTATCAACCGGACTTTCCTTCTTATCCCTATCGGATTCATTAGTATCAGGTTGGTGGCAATCCTCGGATTTGGATTGTCCGGCTGATTCACCTGTCTTTTCTTCTGTCTCCTGTCCGGCTGCCTGAGATTTCTTCGGCTCGTCGCGTGATATGACAATCGGCTGAAAAGTATTCGCCTCGTCCGATATGTCTATTTCCTCTTCCGGGTTCTTTTCCATCTCGGCGGCTTTCGCTGCCTTTGCTTTCTGAATGTCGAGCAGTATCATCACAACATAATAGAGGATGAGCAGCACGAACAGGAATGATATTATTTGTCCATACATAGTCGTTAAATTGCTGTTGTTAATAATAATTCTTCATCAACCGGCAGAGGAAGGAAACGGAGTCCAAGTTCCCTGCCACGGCTCTCATGCTCCATTCGCCGTGATATGTCAGAGGGATAGTACATCACGTTCCTCTGGTCACTGACGATGTATCCCTGAGCCTTCAACCATGAGCGGAGTCTGATACGGGGTCTGTTGGTGACGACCTTGATATGTGTCAATGGGTCGAGACCGAATATCATACGCCGCTTCTCTCTCTTAATAAGTTCACCCCGTATTCTTGACTTGACATGACACGTTTCCTTTGTAGTGCGCTTCAATCCAAGCTGCCCGGCAATCCTACCCACGCTGTTCTTCGTAATTCCGAGGACTTTGCCAATCTCCGAAAACGATTTTGTGTAGAAATGATCGCGTATATATTCGGCACGTTCAAGCCACTTAGATTTGGCATACTTCTCTATGCCAAGCTCACGCGCCTTTTTCTTTACCGTATTCTCGCATACACCTAAGACAGAAGCGACATACGGAGTTGTCTCGACAGGATAAAGGTTCATCAAAGTCTCCATCATCCCGTCAGTCCATATTATCTTTTTCTTCTTCATGTCAGGAAGGTATGTAGTTACGGAACAGTGATTTCTTCTCACGACGGTACTGTATGAGCCTCGGCATGAACGTATCAAAGAAAGTCCTTATGATGGCATTCACAAGGTCAGACCTGCAGTGGTTCCCAATGTCACAGTCATCGAGCGAGTCGGCAAGGTCACGGTCAAGCTTGCAGTTCAGCCTCTCATCCTTGTCAGTAATTTTGTCGGAGGAATTGAGGTGACACATGAAGTCGCTCCAATACCTTTCGTTGCTTCCGTCTGGTACGGACTGCTTATCGTTCGAAGTTTCGGACTGTTCAGATTGAGGTTCAACTGGTGGTTCGGCAGCCTGTGACGTTACATCTTTAAGTGCAGCTGATGGGTCGAGCATTGTGTCAGGGTCATTGATACCCTCAAGCAATGTGTCTATTTCCGGAATTTCCTTTTTCATCTATGGTAATAGTGATTGATTTTAGTTATTATCTGTTGGCTCTGTAATATTGTCTGTTGTATCTGTAGAGTTATCACCGGGTTTGGAAGAAACGTTTGCGGCTGATTCTAGTATGCCGGGATTTTCTTGTGTCGGGTTCGGTTCGACAAACTCAACTTTCATTTCAGCAGTAGAATCTGATGCCTTATCCGGTTTTTTCTTCCTCTTGGGGTCGATGTTCTCTATAAGCTGTATTCCTCTGAGGTTGGACTCCCTGATAGGATTGACAGTATCGAACATCG
>CAMWMD010000069.1 GCA_947175265.1 uncultured Porphyromonadaceae bacterium
TGCTTATGAACGGTCAGGTGTCAGTTATGCCGCGAGAGGTAAATTGCGATTTATCATCCCGCCCTTTTCAATCTTTCTCCCCACCCCATTGCAGGATAAGCCTCCCCTCCCACCTCCGGCGGCTATATTCGCAATCTAATCCTCCCGGCTTTCCCCCTGAATCAGGAAAATATTTACCATCGAAATCGCAAAAATATCCCCAAAATCGCAAAAAAGCATATTTTTTATTTTTTGGAACGGAACGATTTTCACACTTTTTCACAGTTTTTTAGCCCCCTCAACCGTCATTAGCAGGTATTTCTCAAGACGTTATGGCTCACACCATATCCTGCAATACGTTCCACCCCTGAAACGGCTACCCGCCGATAATCACTTCCGCGAATTTCGCCACTGCAATTGAATCAACCCACTCCCCCTGAAACTTTAATTTGCATATTCCGCCCTTTATTATTACTTTTGTAAAAAATTAGGCAATAATGGCTCAACCTCTTCTTTCCATCCTCGCTGACCTCAATGAGAAAATTTCTCGCCTCGCAGGCGTGCAGGAGGCTCTCAAAAAGAGAATCATCGAACTCGAAAAGGAGAACGAAAACCTTAAGGCTGAACTGAAGGAGTCACGCGATATGCTTGACAAGGCTAACACCGACGTGGAGTTTCTCACAATGTCTCACCGTCTGGCCGAAAATCCCGACTCCATCATAGCCACTCGACGCCGTATCGCCCGATTGATTCGAACCATCGACAACTGTATCTCCATGATTAAGGAGGAATGACGATGAACGATTCCGACAAGGTTAAAATGACAATCAATATAGGCGGCGAACACATGCAGATCGCCGTCCCTTTCAACCGACAGGATGCCGTGCGCGATGCCGAAAAGGCCGTGGCGCAACTATTCGATGCCTGGAAATTGAAATGGCCAAGACATTCCGACACAAGGATCCTCGCTATGGCGGCCTACCAGTTCGCTATATCATACCAGGATCTCCTCTCACTCCATGAAAAAGCCGTTGCCAAGGCTCAGGAATGCGACTCACGTCTCCAAAACCTATTGGACGGCGACGGTGAGTGATTGTCCCCCCGTCTTCATCTACATATCGTTGTCGCTGTGTCCGGATATGATGACTCCAGCCCGTCATCTCCGGCAGGAGCATTTTGTGGTATTGACTTTAATTTATTCAGATACAACCATTAAAACACTTCAATAACAGACGATATGAACACAGCGATATGGATCATAATCGCGGCTGTCACGGCAATTGCCGGTTACGTCCTGGCATCTATCCTCGCCAAACGTAACGCCAAGTCAACAGCCAACATTATCATCGATGAGGCCCGTAGAGAGGCCGATGTAATCAAGGAGAAGGAAATCCTCAAAGCCAAGGAGGAGGAGATGAAAATCCTCTCTGAGGCGGAGCGAACGGCTACACAGAAAGTCCAGAAGGCTCAGGCTTCCGAGGCGCGCGCACGACAGAAGGAGCAGCAACTCGGGCAGCAGCAGGGTGAACTAAACCGCCGCAAAAAGGAATTCGACGCCGCAAAATCTGCCCTCGAGGCTAAGGAGCAACTCGTGGAGAGCAGAAGCATGGAGGTGGAGGAACTCCTCCGCTCGGCGCAGGAGGAACTCGAGCGCGTCTCCGGGCTCTCCGCAGAGGAGGCAAGGGAGAAACTCATCGAGTCGCTTAAGGATGAGGCCAAGACTGCCGCTGCCGGTTACATAAACGACATTATGGACGACGCCAAACTCACGGCCTCAAAAGAGGCCAAAAAGATCGTCATACAGTCGATCCAGCGTGTCGCTACGGAGACAGCGGTTGAAAACTCCGTGACTGTTTTCCATATCGACAACGACGAGATCAAAGGACGCATCATTGGCCGAGAAGGGCGCAACATCCGTGCCCTCGAGGCTGCCACAGGTATCGAGATCATCGTTGACGATACCCCCGAGGCTATCGTACTCTCCGGATTTGACCCTGTGCGCCGTGAGATAGCACGCCTCGCGCTGCATCAACTCGTGGTCGACGGACGTATCCATCCGGCACGCATCGAGGAGGTAGTGGCAAAAGTGCGCAAACAGGTCGAGGAGGAAATCATAGAGACCGGTAAGCGTACCGCTATCGACCTCGGCATACACGGGCTTCACCCCGAACTCATAAGAATGGTCGGGCGTATGAAGTATCGCTCCTCTTACGGCCAGAATCTTCTACAGCACTCACGCGAGACAGCCAACCTCTGCGCCGTGATGGCCTCGGAGTTGGGCCTGAACCCAAAGAAGGCCCGCCGTGCCGGTTTGCTTCACGACATTGGCAAAGTGCCTGACGACGAACCCGAACTCCCCC
Source organism: uncultured Porphyromonadaceae bacterium (assembly GCA_947175265.1). Lineage (GTDB taxonomy): Bacteria > Bacteroidota > Bacteroidia > Bacteroidales > Muribaculaceae > Lepagella. Next base: position 2,340 of record CAMWMD010000069.1, read on the forward strand.
ATGCTCTCCTCGGCATGAAACTCGCCGAAAAATATAAGGAGAAACCCGAGATATGCAATGCCATAGGTGCCCACCACGATGAGGTGGAGCAGACTTCCCTGCTCGCTCCCATAGTTCAGGTGTGCGATGCTATCTCCGGTGCCCGTCCGGGTGCCCGCCGTGAGATTGTGGAGGCTTATATCAAGCGTCTCAACGACCTTGAGCAACTCGCCCTCTCTTATCCCGGAGTCCTCAAGACATACGCAATACAGGCCGGCCGCGAACTCCGTGTTATCGTGGGCGCCGACAAGATTTCTGATGAGGAGACCGACAAACTGTCAAGCGAGATTGCTCGCCGCATACAGGATGAGATGACATATCCGGGACAAGTGAAGATTACCGTCATTCGCGAGACAAGGGCCGTGGCATTCGCAAAATAACCTCTATCCCTATCGCTTATGGAAGATAAAGAAAGAGGTGTGTTCTCAAGCGGTTGTCCCGGTTGCCACAAGGGTGGCGACTGCGTGGGGTGCGCCAAAAGGGAGCCGCGTGGCAAACTCCTTGCCACAAACTGGCTCGCCGATATCCCCGGCACTGACCCCAAGGGTGTCGTGGAGGTGCTCTTCAAGAATACCCGTGTGGGATTCTTCAGCAACCCTTCGGGCATACCGCTCAAGATTGGCGACATAGTGGCTGTCGAGGCCTCTCCCGGGCATGACATAGGCCGAGTCACAATGATTGGCCCTCTCGTCGCCCTCCAGATGAAAAAGAGCGGACTGCGCAATCCGGCTGAACTCAAGAAGGTGTTCCGCATAGCGCGTCCGGCCGATATAGAAAAGTTTGAGGAAGCGAGAGCCCGTGAGCATTCCACGATGATTAAAGCCCGACAGATTGCAGAGGAACTCGGCCTGGCCATGAAAATCGGCGATGTGGAGTATCAGGGCGACGGTGGTAAGGCAATTTTCTATTACATAGCCGACGAAAGGGTCGATTTCCGCAAACTCATCCGGGTTTTGGCCGACACTTTCAAGGTGCGTATTGAAATGAAGCAGATCGGTGCCCGGCAGGAAGCGGGACGCATCGGCGGTATCGGTCCTTGCGGACGCCCGTTGTGCTGCTCATCCTGGATGAGTAAATTCGTTTCAGTCGGCACCGGGGCCGCCAGGGTGCAGGATCTCTCGATGAATCCCCAGAAACTCGCCGGACAGTGCGCAAAACTGAAATGCTGCCTCAATTTCGAAATCGACGCTTACGCCGAGGCTCAGAAACAGTTGCCCGGCAAAGATATGATACTCGAGACTAAGGATGCAAGTTATTACCTGTTCAAGACCGACATCCTGACCCGAACCGTGACTTATTCCACCGATAAGGGTATTCCGGCGAATCTCGTGACAATTGACGCTTCACGCGCCTTCGAGATCATCGCCCTCAACAAGCAGGGGATACGCGTTGATTCCTTGCGAACGGATGATGACGAGGAGGAGACCGAGAATAAGGAATATGGCGACATAATCGGCCAGGACAGCCTGACCCGCTTCGACAAGGCTAAGAAAAAGAAGAAGAAAAAGAAGCCGGCCAATGCCCCCGCCCCTCAGCAGCAGCAAAAGCAGGCGAAGCCAAAGCCCCAGCAGCCTAACCAGCCCCGGCAGCGTCAGAAACAGCAGCCCGCTGGGCAGCAGGGACAGGCTCCTCAGCAGCAGAAACAGGGCGCACAGCCACCCCAGCAGCAGAAACAGGGCGCACAACCCAACCAGAAGAAGAAACATAAACAGTGATATATGACCCCCGGTCTCAGCCAAATAAAATCCATTCTGCGCCCGTCGGAATTCCGGCGGTCGGCAGGATGGATTGCCTTTTCTGTCATTCTCTCTGCTTGTGCGGAAATAACACCCGTGGAGTTTTCCCATTTCGACAACTTCGGATCACGAGGTATTCCCGACGGATGGGTCTACGACTTCAATCCCGTGCCCGCCGACTCGGCCGATATGGGACGCGCCCTCTACGATGTGGTGCTGACGGTAAGGTTCAACAGCCGCACATCATCACGCAATCTGGTGCTGGATGTCGAGGAGGTTTCCCTGGAGAAGATGGAGCCGGTGAACTCCCGAATAAATCTCACATTATTTTCTGATGAGGGGAAACCTTTGGGAACCGGCAACCTCGGCCTATTTGAGATTTCCGACACGCTCCACAGGGCCGTTCCCGTCTATGAGGGGTATTCAGTGGCCGTATCCTCCCCCCTCCCCTCCTCGGAGACGGTGGGGATTAATGCCGTGGGAGTGTCGCTGGTCAGAAGCGGCAGGAAATCCCCTCTTGATATCCCTTCCCCGCTCAACTGAATGTGTATTACAAATTAAGATAGAATTATGAAACTGATTGCAGAAGATCTCAAGCCTGATATTCTTGAAAGAATCGACTCTATCAGGAGATATATGAAGGAAGACGGCATTGAGGCCGCCCTCGTAGCATCGAATGCCAATATCTACTACACCACATCCCGTTTCTTCCGTGGATATGTCTATATCCCCCTTGCCGGCGACCCGGTATGGTTCGTCATACGTCCCGTAGGTTTTGATGAGGAGAAGGATGTGGCCTACATCAGGAAGCCCGAGATGATTCCCGCAGGACTCACCAAGTTGGGGCTCCCTCTTCCGGAAAGTATAGGTCTTGAGTACGGTGCCCTGACGTATTCCGATGTCATGCGTCTCAAGGCTCTGTTCCCTCAGGCTCGGCAGCACGATTGCCTCCCCGCTCTGCGTAAGGCAAGAATGGTGAAGACCCGTTGGGAACTCGACCGTATGCACGAGGATGGCGTCCATCAGGCCGAGGCATACCGTCGCGTGACACGTTGCTACCGCGAGGATATGACCGACCTTGAGTTTCAGATTGAGATCGAACGAATCCTCCGTCTTGAAGGGAATCTCGGCTTCATGCGCACCTCCGGCAACCTCATGGAGATAAATATGGGTTCCGTGATTGCCGGAGACAATGCCGACGTCCCGAGTCCGTATGACTTCACTATGGGTGGTGCCGGCGTCGACCCTTCTCTCCCGGGGGGTGCCAACGGCAAGACTCTCAGGAGAGGCGAGACCGTGATGGTGGATATGTCAGGCTCTTTCAATGGGTATCAGACCGATATGACACGTGTCTGGCGCCTCGGTGAAATCTCCGCCCTCGCCTTGCGGGCGCATGAATGCTCCCGCTCCATTCTCAGGGAATGCGAGAAAATGGGGCGTCCGGGTGTCAAGGTGGCGGAGTTGTACGACAAGGCTATAGAAATTGCGAAAGGTGAGGGATTCGACAAATACTTCATGGGTCATCGCCAGCAGGCTCCCTTCATCGGGCATGGAATTGGAATTGAACTCAACGAACTGCCAGTGGTCACTTCAAGAAGTCACGACGTGCTCGCCCTGAATATGACCATCGCCCTCGAACCCAAATTTGTCATTCCCGGTGTCGGTGCCGTAGGCGTGGAGAACACTTACGTAGTCACCGACAACGGACTGAAAGCACTCACCGTATTCCCTGAAGAGATTCAGGAACTCTGAGATAAATATTACCATCACATGAATCTGAAGGATGATTTAAAGAACCCCGTGTTCAGGACAATCGGCGAGGTGACCGATGATATGGGAAGGGAGGTATATGCCGTGGGTGGTTTCGTACGCGACATTTTCCTGCAGCGAGAGTCTAAGGACTACGATTTCGTGACGGTCGGTTCCGGTATCGAACTCGCGGAAGCCGTTGCCAAACGTCTTGGCCCCAAGGCTCATCTTTCCGTATTCCCTAACTACGGTACGGCTCAGGTAAAATGGCGCGATCTTGAACTCGAATTCGTGGGAGCACGTCGTGAATCATACAACCGCAATTCCCGCAACCCGATTGTTGAGGACGGCACCCTTGAGGATGACATGCGCCGGCGTGATTTCACAATCAATGCCATGGCCATATCCCTAAATAAGGATACTTTCGGCCGACTCCTCGACCCTTTCGGGGGGCTCATCGATCTTTACCAGGGTATCATACGCACTCCGCTTGACCCTGACATCACATTTTCCGACGACCCTCTGAGGATGTTGCGTGCCATACGTTTCGCATCCCAACTCTACCGCGATGTTGAGAATCCCGACGGAAGCACCCACAAGACCTCCTTCCGCATACTCCCGGATACTTTCAACGCCATACGCCGTAACGCATCCCGTATGGAGATCATTACCCGCGAGAGGATAAATGATGAGTTGTCGAAAATCATGCGTTCTCCCCGACCCTCCGTTGGCTGGAGACTGCTTGATACAGCCGGATTGCTCGAATACGTATTCCCCTCCCTCCTTCCCCTCAAAGGGGTGGAGATGAAGGAAGGGAAAGGGCATAAGGATAATTTCAACCATACCATTCAGGTGGTCGACAACGTGGCGCGTCGTTCCGATAACGAATGGCTCCGCTGGGCTGCTCTGCTTCATGATATCGCCAAACCTACCACAAAAAGGTATGATCCCAAACTTGGCTGGACTTTCCATAACCATAACTTCATCGGGGAGAAAATGATTCCACGCATTTTCAAAGCCATGAAAATGCCGCTGAATGAGAAAATGAAATATGTGGCCCGACTTGTAGGGCTCCACATGCGTCCTCAGTCTGTCGGCGAGGAGGGTGTCTCCGATTCGGGCGTCAGACGTATGATTACGGATGCAGGCGAGGATATCGACGACCTCATGATACTCGCCGAGAGCGACATCACCTCAAAGCAGCCGGAGAAAGTGAGAAGGCAACTGGAAGGTTTCGCAAAACTAAGGGAGAGAATGAAGGCCGTGGAAGATGCCGACGCTCTGCGGAAATGGAAAAACCCGATCGACGGAAACGAGATAATGGATCGTCTGGGATATGCTCCCGGACCGATTCTCTCGGAGATGAAGAATTTCGTGAAAGAGGCCATCATCGAGAAGAAAGTGCCCTACGACCACGATGCCGCCTGGGAATACCTCGTAGCCAATCTTGACCGCTTCGCCCCTCCCGCCAATGCGGATAATCCCGATTAGCAGAGAAATCGGGATTATTCCCGATTATTCTCGATCAATCCCGATAAAAAAATAGCGCCGGAAGAAATTCCGACGCTATTTTTTTATTTAAAGCCTGAGATTAGTCCTCATTGAGGTTTACACGCTTGAACTCTCCAACAACAAGACCTTTAGCCACGCTGTCAAGATACTGTCCTACGGTCAGTTTCGCATCGCGCGTGTATTCCTGCTCCATAAGGCAGTTTTCCTTGAAGAACTTGTTGATACGGCCATTAGCGATATTCTGGATCATCTGCTCGGGAAGGTTTGCAGCCTTTGCCTCGGCAGCGGCCTTACTAATCTCGCGAACCTTAGCGGCATCCTCCTCAGTGATCCAACCCTTGGCGATGTTGGAAGCGATGTGATCCTCGCTGTCGAAGTGGTTGGGGTTGAGACCGGCCTTCTTGATGGCTACTTCAACAGCCTTCTTAACCTGCTCCTCCTTAGTCTTCTCAACTGCAATGTTATACTCATTGTCGATCACAGCCTTGTCAACATGGTTGCGGTCAACGGCAACAGGATTCATAGCAGCAACCTGCATAGCGATCTCCTTGCCAACCTCTGGAGCTATACCCTCGAGGCTGAGACCTACGATTGTAGCGAGTTTGTTGCCGAGGTGATCGTAACCGGCCACTGTGGGAGCCTCTACATACTCGTATGCGCCGAGTTCCATCTTCTCACCGGTCTTACCGATCTCATCGGTAATGTTTTCCTCAACTGTGCGACCGTTGATTGTAAGGGCCTTCACTTCGTCGAGGCTCTTTGCGCCAGCCTCAAGGGCAGCCTCAAGGATTGCCTTTGTAAGAGCGCGGAATGACTCGTTCTTTGCAACGAAGTCAGTCTCACACTTCAGGGCTACTATACAGCCGAAGCCGGGCTTAACGGCGCTGAGCACGCAACCCTCGGCAGCCTCGCGGTCTTCACGCTTGGCAGCCACGGCCTGACCCTTCTTACGGATGATCTCGATGGCAGCGTCGATGTCGCCGTTAGTCTCGGCGAGTGCATTCTTGCAGTCCATCATACCTGCGCCGGTCATGTGGCGCAGTTTCTTGATATCTTCTATAGATACAGCCATTGTCTGTGTATTCTTAATTAAAATGATTACTCGGCAGCGGGTTCAGCAGTCTCCTCAACTACAGTCTCAGCCACTACCTCTTTCGGTGCGTCATTGCGGCGTACGCGACGGCGCTTGGGAGCAGTGTCTCCCTCTTCCTTATCCTCAGGTGCGTCAAGTTTCTCTACCTTGCGTTCCTCAAGGCCCTCTGCCATTGCTGAGCAGACAGCGTCAAGGATCACCTCGATGCTCTTTGAAGCGTCATCATTTGCAGGGATTACGTAATCTACGCTATCGGGATCAGAGTTTGTATCAACGATGCCGAATACAGGTATACCGAGACGGTTTGCCTCAGCCACTGCTATGTGCTCCTTCATAACGTCAACTACGAAAAGTGCGCTCGGGAGGCGGGAGAGATCAGCGATTGAACCGAGGTTCTTCTCAAGTTTGGCACGCTGTCGTGTGATCTGAAGTTTCTCACGCTTTGAGAGGTTATCGAAAGTGCCATCCTTGGTCATCTTGTCGATAGTGGTCATCTTCTTCACAGCCTTACGGATTGTGGGGAAGTTGGTGAGCATACCGCCGGGCCAACGCTCGATTACGAAAGGCATGCCTACGGAAGCAGCCTTTTCTGCGATAGCCTCTTTAGCCTGCTTCTTTGTTGCTACGAAAAGCACCTTACGGCCGCTCTTTGCAATCTGCTTGAGGGCTGCTGCAGCCTCGTCGATTTTGGCTGCTGTCTTGTAGAGGTCGATGATGTGGATACCGTTGCGCTCCATGAAGATATAGGGAGCCATTGCGGGATTCCATTTACGCTTGAGGTGGCCGAAGTGGCAGCCTGCCTCGAGGAGTTGGTCAAAAGTGGGTGTTGCCATTTTTGTTTTGTCTGTTTTGTGCGCTTTGGGCGCGGTTGTTTACATTCTTTATTAAATTTCCGTTAGAAATCCAATCCACCGGTAGGAGCCGGGCGACTCATCCGGCGGATTTAGATACTAAACAATAAATTTCCTTCCGTAAAAGAAAAGGATTAACGCTTTGAGAACTGGAAGCGCTTGCGAGCCTTGGGCTGACCGGGTTTCTTACGCTCTACGGCACGCGGGTCGCGAGTCATGAAACCTTCAGCACGGAGTGCGGGCTTATCCTCAGGATTGATCTTTACAAGAGCACGTGCTATTGCAAGACGGAGAGCCTCTGCCTGACCCTTGTAGCCGCCACCGTCAAGGTGAGCCACGATGTCATACTTGTCAGCCACTTCGAGAGTGTTGAGAGGCTGCTTCACTACATACTGGAGAATAGAAGAGGGGAAATAAACGTCAAGAGGACGTTTGTCGATAACGATGTTACCGCTACCCTCAGTGAGATAAACACGGGCTACAGCAGCTTTACGGCGGCCAATTGCATTCACTTTTTCCATCTGCTTCTATTATTTCAGTTTGTTGATATCTATTACTTTGGGGTTGTTTGCCTCATGTCCGTGCTCTGAGCCGTTGTAGACATAGAGGTTTTTGAGCTGCTTGGCACCGAGGGGGCCTTTGGGGAGCATACCCTTCACCACTTTGATGAAGAGGGGATGACGGCCTGCCTTAACAGTCTTCTTGAAAGACTTTGCCATGAGATCGGCAGGTGTGAAAGCACGCTGGCCACCGGGATAACCTGTGTAGCGGAGATATTCGCGTGTGTTCATCTTATCCTTGCTCATCTTCACCTTGTCTGCATTGATGATGATCACGTTGTCACCGCAGTCAAGATTGGGTGTGAAATCGGGTTTGTACTTGCCACGAAGGATTTTAGCCACTTTAGAGCAGAGGCGGCCGAGAACCTGATCGGTTGCGTCGATGACTACCCACTGTTTCTCAATTGTTGCGGGTGTCGCGGACTGAGTCTTGTAACTTAAAGTATCCACTTTGGATGTGTTGTTTTAAAAAGTTTATTAATTACGAGCATCTTTCTGTCAGACACTCAAAAAGCCGTCCAACGGAGAAGTCACAACGAAAAAGGCCTAAATCGCGTTGTGACGAGGCAGGACGGATAACAAACTGGATATAATCGGCATGCAAAATTACAAAATATTCTGCAATCTGCAAAATAAAAAAATTGATACTAATCTTAAAAACACATAAAAAAAGAGACCCCGGCATTCTGCCGGAGCCTCTTCTAAGGCGGCGATTACCTACTCTCCCGCTT
>CAMWMD010000070.1 GCA_947175265.1 uncultured Porphyromonadaceae bacterium
AAAATCTAAAAATAAAAAACCCCGCCCCCCCCTCTACTCCCAAAACAAAAAAAAAAAACCCCAACCCGCGGGGGCCGGGAATTTTTCCGGCCCGCTTCTTTTCGCTTTATATCTTTTACTATGATTGTAAGTCTTGTTTACGCATCAATATTGGCGTAGGTCGCATGAGCCTCGATAAACTCCCTGCGCGGACCCACTTCCTCACCCATGAGTATGGAGAACGTACGGTCCGCCTCAGCGGCATTGACGAGATTCACCTGCTTGAGCATACGGTTCTCAGGGTCCATTGTGGTCTCCCACAACTGCTCAGGGTTCATCTCGCCGAGACCTTTATAGCGCTGGAGCACCATCTTGTCGCGGTTGCCGTCGCATTGTGTATCCACGAAACGCTGCACCTGCTGCTCATCCCAGGCATATTCCTGCACCTTGTTCTTACCCTTCGTACTGCATTTGTAAAGCGGGGGGGTGGCTATGTAGAGATAGCCGTTGTCGATAATAGGGCGTATCTTGCGATAGAAGAAGGTCATCAGCAGCGTTGCGATATGCGCACCGTCGACGTCGGCATCGGTCATGATTATTATCTTATGGTAGCGCAACTTCGACATATTGGGCTCCTTGGAATCCTCCTCCGTGCCTATGGTCACGCCGAGAGCCTTGAACATGTTCACTATTTCCTCGCTTTCAAACACCTTGTGCTCAAGAGCCTTCTCCACATTAAGTATCTTGCCTCGCAACGGAAGTATGGCCTGGAAATTGGGATTACGTCCCTGTTTTGCAGACCCGCCTGCTGAATCACCCTCGACGAGGAAAAGTTCGCACTCCACGGCATCACGGCTCTTGCAATCGGCGAGTTTACCCGGAAGACCGCCACCTGTGAGGGGCGACTTTCGCTGCACCTTCATCCTCGCATTGTAGGCCGCATGGCGCGCGGTAGCCGCAAGTATCACCTTGTCGACTATGGCGCGTGCCTGTTTCGGATGCTCCTCAAGATAATTGCGGAGTGCCTCGCTGACTGCCGTCTGCACAACGCCCGAGACCTCATTGTTGCCGAGTTTTGTCTTGGTCTGACCCTCGAATTGAGGCTCAGCAACCTTTACCGACACCACGGCTGTGAGTCCGTCGCGGAAATCCTCCTTGGAGAGTTCTATCTTCATCTTCTCGAGAAGATGATTGTCGTCGGCATACTTCTTCAGCGTAGATGTGAGTCCGCGTCTGAAGCCGGTGAGATGTGTGCCACCCTCGATGGTATTGATATTGTTGACGTAGGAGAATATGTTCTCGCTGAATGATGTGTTGTAGGTCATCGCCACCTCCACAGGCACACCGTTGCGCTCCGTATTGAGATGGATTATATCATCTATCAGAGGTTCCTTACCCTGGTCGAGATAACTTACGAATTCCTTGAGACCCTCATCACTGTGGTACACCTCACGGCGGTACTCCCCTTTCTCATCCATCTCACGCATATCGGTGAGCGTGAGGGTTATCCCCGCGTTCAGATAGGCAAGGTCGCGGAGACGGTTGGCGAGAGTCTCGTAGTCATAGACAGTTTCCGTAAATATCCCTGCATCAGGGTGGAAGATGATGGTGGTGCCGGTATGGTCAGTCTCACCGACCACCTGAAGTTCCGTAGTTGGCTTTCCGTAGGAGTATTCCTGACGGTGTATCTTTCCGTCGCGGTGGATTTCTGCACATAGATAGTCGGAAAGGGCATTGACACAACTTACACCCACACCATGCAGACCGCCCGAAACCTTGTAGGAGCCCTTGTCGAATTTTCCTCCGGCATGAAGCACGGTCAAGACTACCTCCAACGCAGGCTTGTGCATCTTCTCATGCATGTCGACTGGTATCCCTCGTCCGTTATCAACAACCTTGATTGAGTTGTCGGCCAGAATTGTAACGTCTATATGATTGGCGAATCCCGCGAGTGCCTCATCAATGGAGTTGTCTACAACCTCGTACACCAGATGATGGAGGCCACGGCCTGAGATATCGCCTATATACATCGCCGGGCGTTTCCTTACCGCCTCAAGCCCTTCGAGCACCTGGATATTATCAGCAACATAATCATTCTGCTGATTATCCTGAAGATCTATCTCTTCTGTCATATCTATCTATGATTCAATTATTTTCGTTAGAAAAGCGTAACAGGATCCGTCTGAACCCTATTTTGTTACAAAATTACTAAAAAATTCCCTCTTCAGCAAATATTTTCCACACTTCCTTACCATATCCGATACTTCCCAATATATATCCGACGTTCTTATAGGGGATGTGTGTTCTTTTTGCCCCCTGAAGGTTTCTGAAGTGGGCGCATCCCTTTGTTTACAGTATAGTCATTCCAACCGATAACGACAGCATGAAACCTATTTATAACATCCTGACATTCCTGCTTATCGCATGGGCGGGTATTGCCTGCAGCGACGATAACTCCCCCATTCAGGCAGATGAATCAATATTTGTACCCCTCCCCCCTGATTATACCCAACAGACAATGTGGTATGTGGAGAAAAACGACTCAGATGGACTTGGAGCCGACATTTTCTATATACCCTCAACTTGGGAATATGACTGGTACACGGATGACGGCCGACTCTCTCACCATGCCGACCCCTCCCGTGCCGACCACCGTGACGATATGCGCACCGAAATGACCGGAATAGCAGAATATATGGCTCCCGGAAATAATTTCTATTCCCCATTCTACCGGCATATCACCCTCGACTCTTGGGCTACACTTAATGAAGACACCATCAACCGGCGCTATCATGATGTCAGTTTCCTGGATGTCAAGGAGTCGTTCAATAGATTCCTGCAATCGGAGAACAACGGCCGCCCCTTCATCCTCGCAGGTTTCAGCCAGGGGGGTAAGTCGGTCGTGGAGTTACTTAAGATTCTGGATGATGACACAAGAAAGAGGATGGTGGCGGCCTATGTCATGGGCTACAAGGTCTCTCCTGATGACGTGAATGCCTGTCCCCTCATCCGTGCCGCACGCGATTCCGTTGATACCGGTGTGGTGATATGCTATAATTCCGTCTCCGATGTCAGATATGTGAAGCCGGTTGTGAGTGAGCCGAATGTGATGTGCATAAATCCCGTCAACTGGCGCACGGATGAAACCACCGCAATACTTGACGACACCATCAAGGTGACTCTCAACGAACGGGCAAAAGTGCTTGTCGTTGAGGGATATGACGGGAGCGCTTTACCCAATATACTCGACATACTCAACACCGGCGACTATCATGGCGCGGAGCCTTGGCTTTACAAGGAATCTTTACGCCGAAACATCCCGCTTCGCATACGCGCTTTCCGTCAATCCCTTTAGGATGGCCCCCGCCGGATACCGAATAAAACTTATCTCCTTAATTATGTGTTAAAGAAAAAAAGTATTAATTTTGCGCCACATTTGAATCCGAGGGGTTTTTGACACTTGCTTTTTTACCCCCGGCAAACATCCGGTTCCAGCTTCCGGAGCCGTTAAACCTTAAAGAAGATGAAGAATCTTGTAATAGTCGAGTCGCCTGCAAAGGCTAAGACAATAGAGAAGTTCCTCGGTAAGGAATTTACCGTCCTGTCGAGTTACGGACATATCCGCGACCTCCGGAAACACGGCTTCAGCATAGATGTTGAAGACGGTTTCAAGCCTATCTATGAGATCCCCGACGACAAGAAAGAACTCGTGAAAAAACTCAAGAAGGCGGCTTCCGATGCCGATGTCATCTGGCTCGCTTCCGATGAAGACCGCGAGGGTGAGGCTATTGCCTGGCATCTCGCGGAGGTTTTGAACCTGGATCCCGCCACTACAAACAGAATAGTATTTCATGAAATCACCAAACCGGCGATTCTTGAGGCCATAAAGAATCCACGCACTATTGATATCGACCGTGTAAACGCGCAGCAGGCCCGCCGCGTGCTCGACCGTATCGTCGGGTTCGAACTCAGTCCCGTGCTTTGGAAGAAAATTAAGCCGGCCCTCTCTGCCGGACGTGTGCAGAGTGTCGCCGTCAGGCTGATATGCGAGCGCGAGAATGAGATTGCCGAATTCAATCCCGAGCCATTCTTCCGCGTAAATGCCGTGTTTGAGGAGAATGGAGAGGATTGCAAGATTAAGGGGGAACTTACACGCCGCCTGTCTGACATTCAGGAGGCACGCGCGCTCCTGCAGGAGTGCAAGGATGCCGTGTTCGAGGTGGCCGACGTCTCCGTCAAGCCGCTCAAGCGCTCCCCCTATCCCCCCTTCACCACATCCACACTCCAGCAGGAGGCTTCCCGAAAACTCGGCCTATCCGTCAACCAGACGATGATGATGGCTCAGAAACTGTATGAAGACGGTAAGATAACCTACATGCGTACCGACTCTACAAATCTTTCCGAGATGGCCCTGCGCGACATAGAATCGGCAATTACTGCCGACCTCGGGAAAGATTTTCTCAAGATTCGCCATTACCACACCCATTCAAAGGGGGCGCAGGAGGCTCACGAGGCAATACGCCCCACATACATCTCTAACCGCACTATCGAAGGCACGGCTCAGGAGAAAAAACTCTACGAACTGATATGGAAACGCACCATAGCCTCACAGATGGCGGATGCTGAGATCGAGAAGACGAATGTCGACATAAAGATTGCCGGCGCTGAGAGAGAAGCAAGCGATATCACTTTCCGTGCTGAGGGAGAGGTGGTGAAATTCGAGGGATTCCTGAAAGTATGGAAGACCGAGAACGTGCGTAACCAGGAATTCGTGGAACTCCCTCCGCTGAAACCTGGCGACATACTCTCAGCATCCGAAATCGTCGCCACAGAACGATTCACCCAGGCTCCGGCAAGGTATTCCGAGGCTTCACTCGTAAAGAAGATGGAGGATCTCGGCATCGGGCGCCCCTCAACCTATGCTCCCACCATCTCCACCATTCAGGCCCGCGATTATGTCCGGAAGGGTGAGAAAGAGGGTGTGAAGAGGGATTATGAGGTGGTGCGTCTCAAAAAGGGTAAAATCACTGAAGAGACACTTCAGGAATCCACGGGAAGCGAGAAAGGTAAACTCGTTCCCACTGACGTGGGTATGGTGGTCAACTCCTTCCTGACCGAATATTTCCCCGATATCCTCGATTACAATTTCACCGCTAAGGTGGAGGAGAAATTCGACGACATTGCCGAAGGCCAACTCCCTTGGCAGGAGGAGATTTCCGACTTCTACGGCAATTTCCATCCCGAGATTGAGAAAATAAATGCTCTCCGTATGGAGAGGAAAGTGGGCGAACGCCTCCTCGGCAACCATCCGGAGTCAGGAAAACCGGTTTCGGTGAAGATCGGTCGTTTCGGCCCCGTCGTGCAGATAGGCGATGCCGCAGATGAGGAGAAGCCTCTCTTCGCTTCTCTGCTTGCCGGACAGAGCATTAACGACATCACCCTTGAGGAAGCCCTCAAACTGTTTGAACTCCCCAGGGTGGTCGGCGAGATTGACGGGGAGAAGGTTACGGCTGCAATCGGCCGTTTCGGCCCTTACGTGAAGTATGGTGGCATGTTCGTTTCCATACCGAAAGACCTTACCCCCCAGGGTATCACGATTGAGGAGGCTGCCGAACTCATAGCCAAGAAAAAGGAGCAGGAAGCCAACCGCCTGATAAAGGATTTCCCCGAGATGCCGGGGCTGGAGGTGCTAAACGGCCGATATGGCCCTTATCTCGCATACAAACCCGAAGGAGCGCGTAAAGCCGTCAACTATAAGATTCCGAAGTCTACCGACGCCGCTTCCCTGTCTCTGGAGGAGGCCCGGAAACTCATGGAGGCGCAAGATGCTGCCCCGAAACGGACCTCGAGGAAGTCTTCAAAAAACAAATAACTGACCTCGTCATGGCCCGAGACCTAATAGGACGTTACGTCTGGATTGTCGACACTCTCACTCGTTACGAGAAACTGTCGCGCAAGGAGTTGAACAGGCTTTGGCTGAGGAGCCCCATTTCTGAGGGGGAACCGCTTCCCGAGCGTACATTCTTCCATTACCGGCGAAGCATTGAGAAGAATTTCAATATTGAGATTGCCTGCGACAGACAGGGAAACTACTATATCGACAACGAGCACTCTTCCCGAAATAAGGGCTTCACCAACTGGATGCTCGACTCATACGCTGTGAGCAGTGCCCTGAAGGAGACCAACGCACCCATCGACCGCGTGGAACTCGAAGAGGTCCCGTCGGCGCGTGAATTCCTACCCCTTGTGCTCGAGGCTATGCAGAACTGCAATAAGCTAAACTTCACCTATGCCGGGTTCAACCGTTCGCGGGCTGAGCATAATATCATTTTCCGCCCGTATTTCGTAAAGAGATACAAGCAGAGATGGTATATGATTGGGTTCAAGGAGAAGGATGCCGGAATACGCACATACGCCCTCGACCGCGTAAGGGAGATGAAGATACTGCCCGAGACTTTCCCGATGCCTGAGGATTTCGACCCTTCGAATCTTTTCGGGAATATCGTCGGGGTCACCACCTCCGAGGCTCCTGTGAGAACCGTGAGGATTCAGACCACTCCCACACAGGCGAAGTATTTCAGGGCTCTCCCGCTCCATCCTTCGCAGCAGGAACAGGTGCATGACGCTTATTCAATCTTCACCTACCGCCTGAAACTGAACTATGAACTCGCCCACGAACTCCTTGCCCTCGGGGAAGCCGTCAAGGTGCTTGACCCTCCCGAACTGAAGGCTATGGTGGTCACCGAACTCCAAAAGACTCTTGAACAATACCGATGAATCTCCCTGACAATATATTTTCCGACATAACGCAGCATGGCAGGGATTTGCTCCTGCGGCATGCCATTCCTACAGATGCTTCCGTAAGGGATGCCCTCGCGGCTATAAACAATCTGTCGGGGGCGGCTATGACCCTTTTTGCAATAACCCCGCAGGGCTCTCTGGCCGGTACCGTGACGGATGGCGACATTCGCCGCGCAATTATCGCCGGAGCCGGACTTGACGATATGGTGGAGAGGGTCATGCACACCGGTTTCCTCTCCGTGTCGCCGGGTGAGGATGAATTCCTCGCCATTGCCGAGGGACGCCGCAGGAGGCTCTCCCTACTCCCTGTGGTGAGAGACGGACATATATGCGACATCATTGACCTCCAATCCGTGAAGACTCGTCTGCCGATTGATGCCGTCCTTATGGCCGGAGGTCGGGGGGAACGGCTCCGCCCACTCACCCTCACCACTCCAAAACCTCTGCTGGAGGTGGGTGGCAAACCGATAATAGACTATAACATCGATGAACTCGAGGCCTGTGGCGTGAGGAATATATACGTGACTGTCAATTATCTCGCCGAGCAGATAATGGAGCATTTCAGCCGCCGGAAGGGAACAGCGAGGATTGTCTGCGTGCGTGAGCCTCGCCGTCTCGGCACAATCGGCTCCCTCGCACTCATTGACGACTTCTCAAATGACGACGTGCTCCTCATGAACTCCGACCTACTCACCGGTATAGACTTTGAGGCAATGTATCTTCATCACAAAAGGAACGGAGCGGATATCACCGTAGCCGCCGTCCCATATACAGTGTCGGTGCCTTTCGCAATTATGCGTCTCGAGGGGGAGAAAGTAGTCGGATTGGAGGAGAAGCCGACATACAACTATTTGGCTAACGCGGGCGTTTATCTATTGAAACGTCACCTGATGGAACGTATTCCTAAAGGTGAGTTCCTTGATGCTCCCGATTTCGTGACTTCCGTCATCGACGATGGTGGAAACGTCGGCTGTTTCCCCCTGCAGGGAACATGGATTGACATAGGGTCTCCGGATGACTACCGTCATGCCAACGAGATGATGAGTCATCCGCTGCTCCGAAGATAAATGAAACCACACCTAATAACCAAAATTTATGGCAGAATCTAATTTTATTGATTACGTAAAGATATTATGCCGCTCCGGTAAGGGGGGAGCGGGAAGCCGTCATTTCCACCGCGCAAAGTATGTGCCTAAAGGTGGTCCCGACGGTGGCGACGGTGGTCGCGGCGGACATATAATCCTCCGCGGAAACCGCCATCTGTGGACCCTTTTACCTCTCCGATACCAACGCCACGTATTCGCTACCGACGGACAGAGCGGCGGAGCCGGTCGCTCATTCGGTAAAGACGGGGAAGACCGTATAATCGAGGTGCCCGTAGGCACTGCCGTATTTGACGCCGAGACCGGTGAGTTCATCACCGAGATCACCGAGGATGAACAGGAGATTAAACTCCTCCGTGGAGGAAAGGGGGGACTCGGAAACTGGCATTTCGCCACTTCCACCAACCGCGCCCCGCGATATGCACAGCCGGGGCAGCCCGCCATCGAGAAGGCCGTTATCCTTGAGTTGAAACTCCTCGGTGACGTCGGGCTCGTAGGGTTCCCGAACGCCGGCAAGTCAACTCTCCTCTCAGCCATGTCTGCCGCAAAGCCTAAGATTGCCGATTATCCATTCACGACCATGGAGCCGAGCCTCGGCATCGTCAACTATCGCGGCGACAAGTCGTTCGTCATGGCCGACATTCCGGGCATTATCGAGGGGGCAAGCGAAGGTAAGGGTATCGGTCTCCGTTTCCTTCGCCATATAGAGCGCAATGCCGTGCTCCTTTTCCTAATCCCTGCTGACAGCGACAACATAAAGCGCGACTATGAGATATTGCTCAAGGAGTTGACGGAGTTCAATCCCGAACTCGCCGACAAGAGCCGTGTGCTCGCAATATCGAAGTCGGATATGCTTGACGATGAACTGCGCGAGGAGTTGTCGAAAGAACTCCCCGAGGGTATCCCCACAGTGTTCATCTCAGCCGTGACGGGACAGGGTCTCACCGAGTTGAAGGATCTGCTCTGGCGTGAGATCAATTCGGAGGAGAATCAGGCCAAGAGCACCATGACCCACCGCAATCTCGACGTGCGACACCGTGTGGAGGAGGAAGACGAATTCATTTTCCATCAGGACGATGAGGCGGAAGACGAACTCCCGCTTGATGATGAGGATTGGGAAGATGAATTCTGGGATGAGGAAGACAAAGTGAACGGATAATTTCATTACCCTGCTGATGGACAGACCCCTTGAAATCAATCTTCACAACATACTGCGCGACCGCCTTCCCCGGAAGGTGTCGCGCTTTTTACCCGGCTTCATTATCTCCGGTCTGGAGAAAGTGATACATCAGGACGACCTCAACGACATGCTGCGGGTAGCCTTCCCGTTGCGCGGCTCGGCTTTCTCCCGCAAGATTCTTGAGCATCTCGACATAACGCTGGAGGTGAAAGGGCTTGACAATCTTGAGGAAGGGAAAAGGTATATGTTCGCCTCCAATCATCCCTTGGGAGGACTCGACGGCATCGCCCTCATAGCCGTACTCGGTGAGAAATACGGCGATGACGGCGTACGCTTTCTCGTCAACGACATGCTCATGAATGTCGAGCCTCTGAGAGACGTTTTCCTGCCCATAAACAAATTTGGGGCACAGGGACGCGATGCTGCGAAGGCCATCAACGCGGCTCTGGAATCGGATATGCAGATATTGCAGTTCCCGGCCGGTCTGGTATCACGCCTGCATGACGACGGCACAGTTTCCGACCTCACTTGGCAGAAAGCATTCGTAGCGAAAGCCATGGAGACCGGACGCGACATTGTGCCGGTTCATTTCGAAGGCCTCAACAGCGGCCGTTTCTACAAGGCAGCCCGCTGGCGCAAAAAACTCAACATCAAGGTCAATCTGGAGCAGGCACTCCTCCCCGGGGAAGTATGCCGTGCCAGAGGAAGCCATTACCGCATCACCTTCGGTCCCCCCGTCAGCGTACGCGAACTGAAAGCCCGCAACCTCCCCCCCCTCGCCCTCGCCGCCCAACTCCGCCGCGAAGTCTACCAACTAAAGTAATCCACGACAACAGTCTAAAAGACATTAGGCTTTAGGCTCAAGGCTCAAGGCAAGAGGAAATTGGCGCAAAGCTGTGGCGCGGAGCTCGTCCCCGGAAGCGGCTCCTGCCGCTCCCCAAATCCCCCTGTTCTCCTGTCTAAAAAATCACCAAAACCCTCCTGTTAATAAATCTCTTGCGCTATATTTAAATTAGTGCTATATTTGCGCTATGTATTTTTACGCAGTGTACTGCGTAAAAATACGCAATACACTGCGTAAAATGTAAGAGTATGTATCAACGCTCACAATATCACACGATTAAATC
>CAMWMD010000071.1 GCA_947175265.1 uncultured Porphyromonadaceae bacterium
GCGCGCTACGTTCGGGACGTAGAGGTCGGGCGTTCGAGTCGCCTCACCCCGACAAGCCGCAGATTCATCGAATCTGCGGCTTTTTGTTTTCTAACCCTCTTGTCACCCTCCAAGCCAATAACCTTCAATACCATATCAGTAAATCCACCACCACTGTAACACAAAAAATATCGGTAATTTTGCAAAAATTACCGATATCTCCATTGATAAGTGAGAATCAAATTTATTTATGGTGAAATTTTATTTGGTCTATTACGTCAATAGTTCGTTAAAATTTTGAATTAAAAATTTATGCTGTAAAACATATTCATATTGTTGATTTTCAGTAAAATAAGTGCCAATAAAATTTGGTCAAGTGCCAAATTCTTCATAACTTTAAAGCTGCAAATCAATAAGTTATGAATAAAATCCAGCCACTTGACCAAGTAAGGTCGATTGTCGCATCTGCTCTCAATCGGACTGCTAAGGTACGTAAAAATTTCGAAAGTTTCCTCACCGAGACAATGATTTTGATATTGACAATATATGGAAGACTGAATTTCCTGTCGATGTCCCGACACGGAGACTCCTGCGAGAGCCGCTTCAGGCAGAACTTCAAGAAGCAGTTCGACTGGTGCGCCTTCAACAGCGGCATGCTCCTTGCTGATGACGGCCACAGGGTCGCCATAGCCCTTGACCATAGCTTCATCAGCAAATCCGGAAAGAAGACTCCCGGCCTTGGCAGGTATTGGTCGGGGTGTGCCGGAATGGCGAAACGGGGCCTTGAGATTCTTGGATTCGCCCAGGTGGCAGCAGGAGTCAGTGATGCCAGATTTCTTTTCGCGGTGCAGACAATGCCACTCTCCACGAGAGGCCGTACGCCGTCCTATCTTGAGCATATGAAAGAAGACCGCGACAATCAGACAGCGAAGTGCCTCAGGGCGATATACGACCACAGGGAGCAGCTTCTCAACATCTCCGACATCCTTGTAGGAGACTGCCTGTTCGCGAGTTACAACTTTGTCACAGGTGCTGTCAGGCTCGGATTCAACGTGATAAGCAGACTGCGTGATGACGTCGTGCTGCATTATCTTTACACAGGCCCGCGGAAAGTCGGACGGGGGCGTCCCAAAGAGCTTGACGGGACTGTCGATATCCATAATCTCCGGGAGGATACATTCGTCAGGGAGACTGTCAGTCTCGATGGCGACGAAGTGACCCTTTTCAGCGCCACGGTCAAAGGGAAGGCGCTTAAGCGGAAAATCAAGGTCGTGGTCGCCGAACTCAAATGCGGTGATAAGGTGATGAGGAAGGTACTCTTCAGTACCGATCTTGAGTTGACGGCATCCGAAATCCTTCTTATCTACCACTCCAGATTCCAGATCGAGTTCCTCTATCGGGATGCGAAACAGAACACCGGCCTTGAGCATTGGCAGTCCACGGACTCCGACAGGCTCTCCTTCGGTTACAACGCATCCCTCTCCGCGGTCAATGTAGCCATGGAAATATCCCACAGGATACTCGAGGCGACCGGACGCAGACTTTCCGTCGCATCCGTCAAGAGAGTACTTCATAATGCCTCGATGTATCAACATATTAAGAAATTTATTGAGGGTCAGAAATCCGACAATCAGAAAAATAATTATGCCCTGACGGACGAGATTCCGTCTAACTTATTGTTCTTTGGGGTCAGAGACTCTGCCTGATTTATTCTAAAATTAACGAACTATTGAAAACTGTATTCAACAGAAAATTTAAACTGAATCAGCACCATGACGATCTCTGACACGAAATTTAAAATTGCCCTTGCATCTTTATCCCTATTATATGCTCCTCTGCTACATGCCCGGCAAGTAGCTGCCACCAACGACTCCACTGGAAATAAAGAAAAAACAGAGCAACTGCAGGAAGTGGTGGTCGAGGCTGCCTCTCGAAAAACTATCGACCAGGGTATAGCTTTCTTCCCAACTAAAAGGGAGAAAAACTTCGCCACCAATGCAGTGAACCTTATTCAGATGATGGCGCTCACTGAACTTCCCTTCGCTACTCCTGTTTCGCAGCCAACCGTTTCACACTCACTGCCACCTACACCCTCTCCTACGGCAAGAAGGTGAGCCGCACCAACCTTAATAAAGCAGCTATATCTGAATCGGGGGCAATGACTGCATATTGATTTGGCCGTTTGGATTTATTTTTGTAAGTTTGCGGTTGATACAGGCCCTTAATAAAAGGACAGTGAATAAACCCTTATACTAACCGGACATACCCGAAAAACAATGAAAAAACTTATCTATGCCGCCGCGCTGGCGCTCGTATGCCCCCTCACCGCAGCCGCTACCGACATGCAGGCTCCCGCTCCGGAGGCTAAACCGGATTCCACCGGTTTCACTTTCAAGGATATCAAGATTAACCCCACAACTTCTGTCAAAGACCAGAACAAGTCGGGCACTTGTTGGAGTTTCTCCGGCACCTCCTTCCTGGAGGATGACGTCCTGCGCCGTGGAGGCGACAAGAACATCGACCTCTCAGAGATGTACACCGTGCGCAAATGCTATATCGACAAAGCAAAAAAATATATCCGTACTCACGGCAACGTAAACTTTGCTCCCGGCGGATCATTTGCTGACGTGATCAATGTGGTCGACACCTATGGTGTGGTTCCCGAAGCAGTATATGATGGACTCAACTATGGCGAGGATAAACATGTCCACGGAGAGCTCAACAATGCTCTGACCGCTTACCTGAATGCCGTGCTCAAGAATCCGAACCGTAAGGTCTCCACAGCTTGGCTTCCCGGCTTTATCGGTATTCTTGATGCTTATCTCGGACCGGAACCCACAGAGTTCTCAATCAACGGAAAGAAATACACTCCCCAAAGTTATGCTCAGGAACTTGGACTGAAGGGAGACGATTTCATAAGCATAACAAGTTTCACGCATCACCCCTTCTATAAACCCTTCGCCATTGAGATTCCCGACAACTGGCTCTGGGCGGAAAGCATGAATGTGCCTCTTGATGAGATGAAGGCCGTTGTAGACAATGCTCTCGAAAACGGCTACACCGTGGCATGGGGCGCTGACGTTTCCGAGCCCGGCTTCAAGTGGGCAAAGGGATTCGCCGTGCTTCCCGAGCCTAAATCGGAGGCAAACCTTGAGGGCACCGAACTTTCACGCTGGGTAAAACTTTCTGACAAAGACCGTGAGAAGGCTAACTCAGACATCAACGGCCCTGTTAAGGAAATCAACGTAACTCAGGAGAGCCGTCAGGCAGGGTTTGACAACTATCAGACTACCGACGACCACGGTATGGTGATCGTAGGTATCGCGGAAGACCAGAACGGCAACCGTTTCTACAAGGTGAAGAACTCCTGGGATACAAACCAGATCTACGACGGCTATTTCTACGTGTCGGAGCCATTCCTCCTGGCTAAGACAATCAGCATAATGGTCAACAAGGATGCCGTGCCTCAGGCAGTGGCAAAGAAAATAGGCCTCAAATAATTTTACAAATACAATAGAAAAGGGATTGCCGCTCGGCAGTCCCTTTTTTGATTCAGGTATTTCCCTCTCCCTGCAACTACTTGTTGCATGTTTTCGTTTATATATTGGCATCCTTTAGGAAAAAGACTGCCTTGAATAAAAAATACCTCATTCTGATAATATATATATGACCCAAGTTAAAGCAAAAAAAGCCCTCGGACAACACTTCCTCACCGACCTGAACGTGGCAAAGCGCATTGCCGACACCATCGAACGGAGTGAACTCCCTGACGAGGCAAAAAAATGGAGCGACCTCCCGGTGCTCGAAATAGGCCCCGGAATGGGTGTCCTCTCCCAATTCCTCCTCCAGGCCGGAAGGCAAGTGAAGGCCGTGGAAATTGACTCGGAAAGCGTGCAATATCTCGCAAAGGTATTTCCCTCCCTCGACGTGACCGAAGGCGATTTCCTGAAAATGAATCTGAAAGAGGTTTTCCCCGGCGATTTTGCCCTCATCGGAAATTACCCATACAACATATCCTCTCAGATATTCTTCAAGGTGCTCGACTATAAGGACCACATTCCTGTTGTGGCGGGTATGCTCCAGAAGGAGGTGGCAGAAAGGATTTGCAGCAAACCCGGTGGAAAGGTCTACGGAATACTCTCCGTGCTCCTTCAGGCATGGTACGACTGCGAATACCTGTTCAATGTCCCTCCCACAGTATTCTCACCTCCGCCCAAGGTGACAAGCGGCGTGATACGCCTCACGCGCAACAGCCGAACGGAACTCGGCTGCGATGAGAAAATGTTCAAGACCGTGATAAAGACCGCATTCGGACAAAGACGCAAGACCCTCCGAAATTCGCTGGCGGGATTGATTCCTCCTGACTCACCTCTCCGCGAAGACCCGATTCTGGCTTTGCGCCCCGAACGTCTCTCGGTAGAAGATTTCATAAGGATTACAAACGCAGTAAAGCCTTACGACCGATGAAAATATGTGTTCTTGACGGATATACACTCGCCCCGGGCGACTTATCCTGGGATCCCATACGCCGCCTGGGCGAGACAACCATATACGACCGCACCACACCCGAAGAATTGCCGGAGCGCGCGAAAGGGTGCGGTGCCCTGCTGACAAACAAGACTCCGCTCGACGGGGAGACCATCCGTAACCTCCCCGACCTGAAATATATAGGGGTCCTTGCCACCGGTTACAATCTCGTGGATGTGGTGACGGCAAACGAACTCGGAATAACCGTCTGCAACATCCCCGCCTACAGCACCGACTCCGTCGCTCAGATGGCTTTCGCCCTCCTGTTGGCCGCCACCAACCGCGTCGAAAGTTACACCCAACTCAATCGGGAGGGTAGATGGTCGGCTTCGGCCGACTTCTGCTACACTGTCTCCCCCATTATAGAACTTGCCGGAAAGACCATGGGAATTGTAGGTTTCGGCCATATAGGGCAACGCACAGGAGAGATAGCGCATGCGTTCGGAATGAGGGTGATCGCCTTCACATCAAAACCCGCTGATACCCTTCCGGAATGGGCCGGGAAAGGGGATGAGGAAAACCTCGGGGAATGCGACGTGGTGAGCCTCCATTGCCCCCTGACCGACAAAACCCGCGAGATGGTTGACAGCAATTGGCTACGCAGGCTGAAGAAGGGCGCCATACTCATCAATACGGCACGCGGCCCCCTTGTCGACGAGAACGCCGTCTGCGAGGCTCTCCGCACAGGGCAACTGGGTGCGTTGTGTACAGACGTCCTTTCCGAGGAGCCCCCACGGCCCGACAATCCCGTGCTGAAGGCTCCCAACGTATTCGTGACGCCACATATCGGATGGGCCTCACGTGAGGCCCGCCAACGTCTGCTCGACATCGCAGCCGAAAATCTCGAGGCTTTCCTTTATGGCAATCCCCGAAATGTCGTTAAATGAGCGTCAGAAGCCAACTTTAAGGCATTACTAAAGGATTTTAGCGAAAAATTTGCTAAATTTGCACTTTAATGGCAAATGCCGCCCCTTTCATTCGCTTCCGAAGTGACGAGGGGAGACTACGATAGAAAAAAAATACCCATATATGGCAAATCAGGAACTCACAGAACAGGAACAGGTGCGCCGCAACAGCATGCAGGCGCTGCGCGACAGAGGCATTGAGCCCTACCCCGCGGCTGAATACAAGGTGACGGGTCATTCCGTTGAAATAAAAGAAAACTTCACCGACGGGCTGGAGCCTCCAAGGGAAGTAACTGTGGCGGGACGTATCATGAGCCGCAGAATCATGGGAAAAGCATCCTTCATGGAACTCCAGGATGCCGACGGACGTATTCAGGTCTACGTCAGCCGTGACGACCTCTGCCCCGGGGAGGATAAGGATATGTATAACGTGGTCTTCAAGAAACTCCTCGACATCGGCGACTTCATCGGAGTCAAGGGTTACGTATTCCGCACACAGATGGGTGAAATCTCCATCCACGCTCAGGAAATTACCGTCCTATCCAAAAGTCTGAGACCCCTCCCGGTGGTGAAAATGAAGGATGGTAAAGCATACGATGCCTTCACC
Organism: uncultured Porphyromonadaceae bacterium; assembly: GCA_947175265.1. Taxonomy (GTDB): domain Bacteria; phylum Bacteroidota; class Bacteroidia; order Bacteroidales; family Muribaculaceae; genus Lepagella. The sequence goes on from CAMWMD010000071.1 coordinate 6,019, forward strand.
GACCCGGAACAGAGATACCGTCAGCGATACGTTGACCTCGTGGTCAACAAGGGGATCAAGGATATTTTCTTGAAACGCACCAAGATTTTCAACACCATGCGCCAATATTTCAACGAGCATGGCCTCGTTGAGGTGGAAACTCCAATTCTCCAATCAATTCCCGGTGGTGCTTCCGCACGTCCCTTCATCACACATCACAATGCTCTCGACATTCCCCTATATCTGCGCATAGCCAACGAACTCTATCTCAAACGGCTGATCGTAGGAGGTTTTGAGGGTGTCTATGAGTTTGCAAAGGATTTCCGTAACGAGGGTATGGATCGCACACACAATCCTGAGTTCACTTGTATGGAGATTTATGTTTCTTACAAGGATTACAAATGGATGATGTCGTTCACCGAGAAGTTGCTTGAGAAGATATGCGTGGCTGTCAACGGCTCGACAGAGGTGAAGATTGGTGAGAATGTGGTGTCGTTTAAGGCTCCTTTCCCAAGAGTGACCATGACTGAGGCCATACTCGAAAAGACCGGTTTCGATATCACGGGAAAGACCGAGGAGGAGCTCCGCGAATTCTGCAAGCAAAACGATATAGAGGTGGAGGACTCTTATGGTAAAGGAAAACTTATAGATGAGATTTTCGGTGAGAAATGTGAGGGTTCTTACATTCGGCCTACGTTTATCATCGACTATCCCATTGAGATGTCGCCACTCACAAAGCGTCACCGCGACAACCCGGAGTTGACAGAACGCTTCGAACTCATGGTCAACGGCAAGGAACTTGCCAATGCCTATTCCGAACTCAACGACCCCATCGACCAGTATGAGCGTTTCGTGGAGCAGATGCGTCTGGCCGACAAGGGAGACGATGAAGCCATGATTATAGATGCCGATTTCATCCGCGCACTCGAATACGGAATGCCGCCAACTGCCGGTATGGGTATCGGCATGGATCGTCTTACTATGCTCATGACAGGTCAGGAGGCTATCCAGGAAGTGCTTCTCTTCCCACAGATGCGTCCGGAGAAAAAACAACAGCCTAAACAGGAAGAGGGGGATTCAGAGAAATCGGAGGAGTGATGGCCGGACGCTTAGGGAAGATTGCCGTGGTGGGCGCCGGGAGTTGGGCAACCGCCCTGGCAAAACTCCTGCTGAACAACAACGACAGGATTAACTGGTATGTACGACGTCCTGAAAGGATTGAGGAGTTTATCAGGAGGGGACGGAATCCGGTATATCTCAGCGACGTGACCTTTGACACGGCCCGTATCGACTTCTTCTCTGACATTAATGAGGCCGTGGAGGGGGCCGACACGCTCGTGGTGGCCATTCCATCACCTTATTTCAAGGATGAGGCCGGGAAGATTGAGGTGAACCTCTCTGGTAAGAACATCGTGTCGGCGGTGAAGGGGCTCGTCCCCGATGAGAACCTTATCGTCACCCAATGGTTCGCAACCCATTTCGGCTGCTCTGATTCTAATCTCCTGGTGATCGGCGGCCCCTGTCATGCCGAGGAGGTAGCGCTCGACCATCTGAGCTACCTCACGATCGGATGCCACGATCTGGAGAAGAGTCTTGAGTTCGGACATGCCATAGCCGGCCATAAACTGCGCACTATACATTCCGAGGATGTCGCGGGTATCGAATACGGCGCCGTCCTGAAGAACGTCTACGCGATTGCAGCCGGAATAATCGACGGCATGAAGGGGGGCGACAACTTCAAGGCTATGCTGGTATGCAACGCCATTCGGGAGATGCGGCGATTCGTCAACGCTATTGCCCCTATGGAGCGCGACATCTGCCGTTCGGCTTATCTCGGCGACCTCCTCGTGACTGCCTACAGCCTATTCTCACGCAACCATAATTTCGGCTCGATGATAGGAAAGGGGCACAGCGTGAAGGCTGCTAAAATGGAGATGGAAATGGTGGCGGAAGGTTATTACGGCACTCGCTGCATGCATGAGATAAACGACTCCACGGTCAACGTCGACATGCCCATTCTCGATTGCGTCTACAATATCCTCTACCGCGGGCTCACCCCACGCGAGGCATTCGGCCGCATCGAAAGCACCTTCTCGTAATCTAAACTCTCCCAGTACTCCCAGACCTCCCAAACAAAAACCAAATTATTAAAAAAAATAATTACAGAAATGAAATCTATTGAAATCAACATTCAGGATGCAGTTTATTTCGCTGAGAAACAGTTTCAGGGAAATGAGGCTGCCGCAGTAGAGGCTATGGCCAAACTACATGAGGGTAGCGGCGAGGGTAATGACTTCCTCGGCTGGCTGAACCTCCCCTCCTCAACTTCTCAGGATCTCCTCGCCCGCATCAACAAGACTGCCGAGCGTCTCCGTGAGAACTGCGACTATGTGGTTTGTGTAGGCATTGGCGGTAGTTATCTCGGCGCGAAGGCTGTAATCTCTGCACTCTCCGACAATTTCGCCGACTTCTACGGCCCGCAGCCCAAAAATCCGAAAGTGCTCTACGCCGGCCAGAATATCGGCGAGGAATACACCGCAGAACTTGAGAAACTTCTCACCGGCAAGAAATTCGGTATCGTGGTGATCTCCAAGTCAGGCACTACCACGGAGCCGGCCATCGCCTTCCGTATCCTCAAGGAACTGCTCGAGAAGCAGGCCGGAAAGGATGCTGCCAAAGATCTTATCGTGGCTATAACCGACGAAAAGAAGGGTGCTCTCCGCACTCTCGCCACTCAGGAGGGTTACGAGACTTATGTAATTCCTGACAACGTAGGAGGCCGTTTCTCCGTGCTCACTCCCGTTGGTCTGCTCCCTATCGCTTGTGCAGGTTTCGACATCGTAAAACTCGTGGCAGGTGCCGCTGAGATGGAGGAGACTACCAAGCACCCCGGTGCCGAGAACCCCTGCGAGATCTATGCACGCCTCCGAAACGCTCTCTACCAGGAGGGTAAGAAGATTGAGATCCTCGTAAACTACAATCCAAAACTTCATTTCTTCGCTGAATGGTGGAAACAACTTTACGGCGAGAGCGAAGGTAAGGATGGCAAGGGTATTTTCCCCGCTTCCGTTGACTTCACTACCGACCTCCACTCTATGGGTCAGTGGATTCAGGATGGCGAGCGCACCATCTTCGAGACCGTACTCTCTGTCAAGGAGCCGGCTATCACTCGCCGCATTCCCGAAGATGCTGCTAACCTCGACGGTATAAACTACCTCTCAGGAAAGCGCATCGACGAGGTGAACAAGATGGCTGAACTCGGAACCAAGATCGCACACGTCGACGGTGGTGTGCCCAACATCAAGATTGAACTCAACAAACTTGACGAACACACCCTCGGCCAACTAATCTATTTCTTCGAGAAGGCTTGTGGCATCAGCGGCTATATGCTCGGTGTGAACCCCTTCAACCAGCCCGGTGTGGAGGCTTACAAGAAGAACATGTTCGCTCTTCTCGAGAAACCCGGTTATGAGAAAGAGACTGAGGCTATCAAAAGCAAACTGAAATAATCAATCTTAGGCTATATACCCAAGGGAGATGACAGGCATCACGTCTGTCATCTCCCTCTCTTTTACAATCTCTATAAACACTCTCTTTACATAAGAGTTATTCCCTCATCAGACCTCCCATTTCACTGTCGGCGGGTCGATGGTCGCGGAGATAACTTCCACGAAACATAGCTCCATAATACTACAACCAAGATGAGTAAAAGGTTTCTCAACTGGCTGATTTTTACAATACGCACTGTCGCGTTGATTCCGGGCAAAGTCAATTTTAACCGGCTCTCACGCTATGGCGGTCGCACACCCAAGACCTTTGCCGCAAATCTCGTTTGAGTCTTTTCTCGCTTCCACAATTATTTCGACTTACGGAAAATCTCCGCATCTCAAAATAATT
>CAMWMD010000072.1 GCA_947175265.1 uncultured Porphyromonadaceae bacterium
ATATGGGCCTGCCTGTCGCATCATAAATCCTTTTTTGAATTTTTATCGGCAGAAACAAGAATGGACTCAGAGACTGTCTACGAAAGCCTTATTCCTGACAATTATTCATTAAACACCAAAAACTGCTCTTTTTAGAGTGGACTCAATATATCAGAGTTATTGGAGATATTAGAGTTATTCTCCGCCGCCACGGAGTGTCGGCGCTACTCTCTTCGCACTCAGCTTCTGAAAACTGAAAACCGAAAGCTGAAAACTAATATCCACGGTAGCCGATATCTTTTTTCTTGAGGATGGTGGGAGGGTCGAGTTCCGCGCCTTCTACGATTTTCTTCATCACGCGGGCTATATTCGTCGCTAAGAGGATGCGACGCTCATCCCAAAGGACTTTGTGCCATTCGATACGCAGAACGATGTGGTTCGCCTCGGGAGCGTTGATGTTGCGGAGCACCATCCGCTTGTTGGATGTGTCGTGATAGCGCTGATGATTCGAGTTGAGGTCGAGTTCCTCTTTCATCACTTTCGACATCTCTTCGTAGATCTTCCGGTAAGTTTCCTTGTCATTGATGAGGAGATTTTCGCCATCGAGCGTTTCATCCCCTCTCTTTCCGCCGACGGCGAAGTGCAGCTGTTCGGGATATTCCGGCTCAAGGGCACCGCTCGCCACAATCAGCGTCAAGGTCCATGCCCCAGGGCGCGATGCGAGCATCTCGAGGTCGGCAGCAAAATCCTTATACTCCTCCGCTTCGTCGTCGGGGTTGTTGATAAACACCGATTGATAAGGCGCGGCTGTGCCGATCTCACGCGAGATGTAATTGAAATTTCCTATCAATGCAACATAGAATGCGAAATTGCCGATGCCGGCGTCAACGTTGCTCGATGGCGACACGATCGTTATTCTCGATCGGCGATCGATGCAGAGTCCATACGGACGGTTGGTGATGAAATGCTCCACGGCGAGTTCATCCGTAGCCATTTTCGCCTTGGGTATGGTCGTACCCGTACTGACAAGCCTGAAGCGTGGTGATTCCGATTCATTGACGGCATCCACAATCTCATCCAACTTCAATCCGAGCCTTGCCTGGAGATAATTGAATGTCTTGAATGGGGGTGTCACCTGAAATCTGCTCGGACGGTCGAGCTTGCGCTGAAATGCGCCGTGCAGTTTGGCGGCGTTTTTGGTCACGTTGGCGCGGTTGGCCTCTTTCTCTAGAGCCTCCGTAAAGCCGGCACCGATAATACCGGCCGGCACAGCCACGATGGCGATTCCGAGCAGACCCACGATGCAGGCAATGACGCGGCCGAAGCCGGTGATGGGAGGTGTGTCGGCAAACTGCCCGGGGTCGCCGATATATTGCGCGAAAGCCCAGATCACAGAGATAAATCCGTTCTTATACACATCCGGCTGCGCATCATGCTCGCAGAAGAAGAGCACAAGGCTGAGGATAATGGTAATGACGATGAGAAACTGCATCGAGACGATCAGCTCGCGGCGTTTCTCCTTGATGGCATTGCTCAGAAGAGAGAAGGATTTGGAATAACGCCCTATGCGCATCGTGCGGACCGCGCGCGCGGTCCGCAGCAGCTTGAAAGCGGTCACAGGGAGCGGAAAAATCCACTGGAGATAGAAGGGGAAAGTGGAAAGGACATCTATAGCTCCATAGAACGTGAAGCAGTATTTCAGACGTCCTTTCCATCCTTTAAAGGCAGGGTTGAGGCAAGGAGCGACCCAGATGCGCAGCGAGATCTCGATGGTGAAGAAAATCAGGGTGCCTATATCCACCCATTTCAGGATTTTTCTCAACTCGGGGTCAAGATCGAAAGTAGACAGGAAGATCTCTGTCGTGCTGACAAGAATCATCACAATGATGAGCCAGTCGACGATGTTGTGCCATTTGCGTGTATGCAGGTTGTCGTCAAACACACGCGCCAGCTTCATCTTAAACGATTCGTCGTTTCCTTCTTTCATTTCTCGCATCTGTATCAATCCTTTTTCAACGGTTTGTGATCTTCAATTACAACTTGACAATGTCAAAGTTGGAAGCATAGCAGTAAGATTCGGGAAGGTCTTTCCCGAATGTCTGCTTGATTGCGGCTTTGATCTTGTTGGCATCTACTCCTGTGCCATTGGCTGTGAGCACCTGGAATGTTGTGCCTTTGGGAATGTCGTTAGACCCGATTGTTCTTTTCGCTGTAAGCTTGAATGCTGGCATAATTTTAATTTTTAATGGTTAATGAATAATGTTTAATGATTTTATATTCAGGTGCACCGCCGCCACGGAGTGTCGGCGTTACACCTGAATGTTTTTATGCGAACTGGATTACGATAACGCCCTCTTTATCGTGGGATACTTTCTGGAGCACGAACGGCAACGCCAAAGTTCCTGAGGGGCGGAAGATAGCTTTCTTACACTCCTTGTCCACGGTAATGAGCGTTCCGAGATTGTAAACACGGTTCTCAAAAGTTTCATGAGCCACACCGTCTTTGGTCACGAACGTCCACATCGGCTGCTTGTCGACCTTCATGCTAACTAAGGCGCATCCGTTTTCAAAATTCTCTGCCTCTTCAAACGCGGGTTTGATGGCGATGTTCCCCTCTGTATCGAGATACCCTAATTTTCTTCCGACCCTGAACTTGATCATCCCCTCGACGGGTTCATAAACGTCAAGATTTGCTACGGGTTTGGTGAGTTCTTTGCCGTCGCGATTGATGAGAATGGATTTATCATTGTTCAAGACAATGGCATATCCATTCTTAAAGTCACGATAGATCTGGTCGTAGGCCGGAGCGATCACCCATTCGTTTTTATCGTTGATGAATCCCCATTTGCCATCTTTCTTGGCTCCGATTAGTCCTTCCGACATATTCTCAATAGAATCATATTCAGCCGGAATCACCCATTGACCCTTGTTGTTCAGAAGACCATATTTTCCCCCGTTCATAGCTCTAACCGTTCCGTTGTCCTCAAAAGCATTGATCCGATCAAATACACAGGGCGTGATCTCACTTCCGTCCAAACCGAGCAACCCGGCTTTGCCATCTTTATTTTCCACTACGATCACTCCCCCGTTTTCATCCACACGGCACGATTTGAACTCGTCGGGTTTGACTATAAAACGGCCGTCGGTAGTCACCACACCCTCTTTCTTCCATTGCTCAACGGAAATTCCGACAGGAAGGCCTTCAGTGCGCGGGGTGTCGATATAGTAAAACTCAGGCTTGATGATCTCTTTACCCGAAAGGTCATAGACACCATCTTTGCCATCCTTGCTTACCTTTACCAATTGGGTGATTCCCCACTTCTCCAAATTATCAAATTCGCACGGCAAGATGAAATTGCCCGACTCATCAAGCAGTCCATATTTATCGTCCTTGATAGCGATCATATAGCCATCCCAAGGCTCATCGTATTGGAACCTGAATTTTTCCACCTTGTCGCAGATCTCGCGTCCGGTTTTGTCGATGATAAAGGTGCGTTTATCTTTTGACACCCTTGCGAAATTTCCGGAGAACTTTGATCCGCTGTCATATTCAAACGGGAGGGCGATGTTTCCATTTGTGTCAAGATAACCGCATTTGCCGTCCTTAATTGCTCCGGCCAGACCCTCGCTAAAGTCTCCTATTTTGCTATATACAGGCTCAATGACGGCGCCATCCTCACTGATGATTCCAGAGCCTCCGGGCGTTATGGAGAAATCATAATAGACCTTATCTCCCATAGTCCGGCGTTCGGAGGCCGCATAAGGCATGAAAGAGACTTTATCATAAATCAGCGGGAGCACCACCTTCCCTTCGCGGTCGATAAGGCCGACCTTATTCGCTTTGGTCACGATGGCATATCCGGCTCTCCAGAAACCACCTTCAAGGCTCGGGGCAACATAGTCATATTCGGGGGCAATGACCATTTTGCCGGTTTTGTCGATAAACCCGACTTTCCCGTCTACTCTTACTGACGCAAGATTATCTTGGAATGAGGAGGCATATTCATAGACAGGCTCGATCACCATATTCCCCTCCATATCGATGAAACCGTATTTGCCTTTTTTCACAACGCCTGCCAATCCCTCGCGGAAAAACGGGGCTGAAGAGTCCTCATACTGAGGGGCGATCACGGTCTCCCCTTTTTCATTTATAAAGCCCCAGCGGCCGTCAACGCGCACAGCAGCGAGGCCACCGTTGAAGTCGGCGAGATTCTCATATATCGGCGCCACAGCCACGGATCCGTCAAGGCGGAGGAAGCCATATTTCCCATCTTTTTTAAAGATTGCGAATCCATTCTGTGGGTCGCGGATGAAATCGTAAGCGCTGTCGCCGAGAAGATTCCCCTCGGCATCAATCATTGCATACAGCCCTGAATTGGCCGCTGCAAACTCCTCCCATTTCTGTAGATGCTCGTCTACAACAGGTTTAACTTTCTTTGCCATCTCGTTTCGTTGTATTTGTTACATATTTAATAATTCAATCGGATGCCAGTATCCCCCGGATCGCGGCACTCAAATCGCTTATATGTAGCATTTTTTCAGCCGGGAAGAACGCGACGTTTCGGTAAACCCGCGAATACATCTCATAGTCCTTTTCATGATCGGCGCTGAAAAAGGCGTAAGTGTCGCGGATGGTCTCGGGTGTGACCCAATTGAGGTCGTTGAGTGCGACCTTCGGGTTTATAAGGATCTTCTTCTGCCGCTTGTAAGAGATAAGAATAGTGGCTGTGTTCTCAATCCCTATCACCCATCGGGGATGATCTTTTCTGATCGCATCACGAATAAACTTCTTCGGAGCCTTCCCGGAGTTATAATAATCCGTATTGGTGTAGACCTTGCCGCCGATCTTCTGACACTCGTCTTCCTCGAACATCTCAGAGATCATAAAGCCGGTCTGGATATCCAAAGTAGGATTTTCCTCCTCCCAATACGGGAGGAAGAAAACTACATCTTCATTGTTCATTTCACCTTCGGAATCCAACCCCAGATACCGCCGGCGGTGAGAAGCACCTCCGCATAAACAGGCTCTAAGATTACCTTGCCCGTAGCGATTTCCACTACACCAAACTTGCCGCCGGGAGCCTGAATCTTAATCATGCCGCTAACGGGTTTATCTACCACACGAGCCGGGATGGCCACCTGCTCGCCGGTGTTGACGTTCAGAATCTTAGGCTCATTTTCGTCAGCATTGTTAACGAAATAATAACCTTCGCCTAAAGGCGAAACGTGAGGAAGATTAGTGGCTACAACTTCACCGGCCTTGTTGATGATGCTGTAATCATCTCTCTTACCGCTGATAGCGAAGCCTTCGCCGAATGCCCATCCGCGGGCATCGATGGAAACCTTCACCTGACCCTTTTCGTCGATATAGATGGTCTTGTCATCCTGATAGAGATTGAGCAGACCGTCGGAGAATTCAACCTGGTTGATATATGAGGCCGGAATATTCCATTCCTGTGCTATGAGTTCTTTTCCGTTGTGGTCGATCACACCCCATTTCTTGCCCTCGGACGATACGAGAATCATTTCGGGGAATATACCCGCAGACTTGCCTTCAAAGATGGTGGTGCCGTCAGGACGCTGGATCTTGATTCCATCAAATCCTTTCTTTATGTAAAGAAGCCCATGCTTATAGTCAAGGTTCAAATATTCGACCTTAACAATAATGTTGCCTTTCAAGTCAGCGATGCCATACTTGTCCCCCTTTTCAAGCTCCATATAACCCTCTTCCCGGTAGAGATGAATACGGTCATACTCAGCGGGGAGAAGCCAATTGCCGGATGCGTCTACCACACCTTGCTTCTCACCTGAACCAACCACTAAGATCAGACCTTCGGTATCGTCGAAATCATAAATCTCGTCATACTTCGGCTCAACCACAACCTTGAGATCCTGATTAATCAATCCATATTTCTCGTCTTTCCCGATGGTGCAGTATTTCTTAACGCCATCCATGCGGCCAAAGCCCCCTATTGAAGAATACTCAGGCTCAAGCACCCAATTGCCTGACAAATCAATGATACCTACTTTCCCTTTCTCTTCGCACGCCACGGCCACATTATTGTAGAAGTTGTCGAGACGGATATACTTTGGAGCGACAACCACGTTGCCTTCCAGGTCGAACGCGCACTCTTTGCCGGCATCCAGATCCTTGGCTACGATGCGGCCGTCGTAAACATCATTGACGTTTGTATATTCTTCGAAATTGAACAGCTCCTCACCCTGCTGGTTAATGAAGCCATAGTCTGTATCTTTGGTAACCTTATTTTTCTTGGATACCATAAACACGTCTCCTTGCTTCCCTATGCTCAACCAGTCGGCCGGGGTGATCATCTCACCTTTGCTATTGACTATTCCCTTTTTCTTCCCTTTATAGAAGGCGCAGTACTCATCGCTGAGATAGCACATTTTTTCAACGCCACTGTAGAAATCGGATTGCAATTCTCCGTTAATTTCCGAGAGCTTCTCGCCTTCACGACTGAACGTCACGACACGATCCTTGTCAGGATCAAATTTGACTGTTTTTTTCTTTGCCATGATTGATTTATTTTTAATCGGCTGTATTACTTATTACTTCTCACTTAACCTCACTCCCATCCTTCTTCCAGGGCTTCCCAAATCCTTTCGCTGCTGATCTCGCGCTCCGACTCTACGTCAAGCTCGATATCGTATTGCTTGCCGTCATAGACCACTCCGGTGTTGATCTCCAGTTCTGCATTGGGAACTACAAATTCCGAATACATAAAATGTAGTTTCTTGGGGTCGAACTTCTCACCCTCCTTGATTTTGATGGTGATGAAAGCCGGAACCTTTGTCTGGATCATTTCAATTCGGCCTACACCCTCCTCCTCGGCTTCGTAGAGATCGCATCCGCCAAAGTCAAAGACCTCATCAGGCTGTTTGCCATCATACTGAGCATAAGCCGGGTCGATGAATTTCTCGGCGTTCGAATCGTAGATATCTTCGGGCCATTCGTAGCTTGTGATCTGGTTTCCGAAATCCCCGAGGGAGTATTCGGTCTCCTCATCTCCATCTTTCACTTTGATTTCGAAGTATTCGCTATCCCTCATAGCATTGTAGCACTCAGAGAAATCGTCGTCGGTGTCATACACATCCAGACGGCAACCCTCGCCGTAGAGCTGGATTTCTATCTCTTTCTCCTTCGCATCAGCCGGAGCGGCATTCTCATCCCTCTTATAAGAGAGGTATTCCTCCATTTTCGCCTTTGTCATTCCGTTGGGGAGTTCGGAGGCCACGGCAAGGGTAATGCCGTCAAGCACCTTGACCCAGTTGTCTTTGGTATAGACCTTGACTTTCAGGTTGAGGTCGTTCTGAAATGCCTCCTCGAACTTGCCGACAGTACGGCTTGTGCGACATTCCAATTCCCCTTCCTTTGCTCCGAGCGACACTAATGTAGCATCGTCGGCCGCCTCACTGCGCCCCTCATAGACGCGGAGCACACCGCCTACCTCTTTGCCGAACTGATCCTTAAGTTCGGCGACGGTGGTTTCTGCTGTGATTATGAATTTTACCATAACTCTTTTTAATGTTTAATGATAAGCCTCCTCTCACCTCTCATCTCTCACTTTTTAGAATAAAGTAACAAGATGATGCCAAAAATTTAGTGCATAGCGAAATTTTTATTCCTGTGGCACGATGAGTATGTGCGGACAGGCTTTGGAACCCTCCGAAAGATACCCGGAATTCTGACGGCCGCGCGCCCCAATCTTATAATCGGAGAAAGAGAGAGTGGTGTTGAACGGAGTCGGCACCTCGTCCTCTTTTCTGAGCGCATATTTCACCAGATACTGTATATCTTCCTTATCTTCAGAGTCGGGAATCCTGTCGATGTTGTCAAAGATGATGGAATCTGCATCCTGCACAATCCGGCACAGCCTCAGGTAATCAATCGGCCGGGAGAGATCGATGTAAAGGGCACCGTTTTCTTCAGCTACTTTTAAGAGATCGATTTCGCGCTGCGGGTCGACAAGCAGCACAGGAGCATAACCATCGCTGAAAGATTTTGAGAAATCCTTTTCAATCCGGTTAATCGTCTCCTGTGCCCTGACAAGCTGGCGGTCAAGATCTTCTGAGTTGAGAATAGACATAGCTTATTTATCGGGAAAGATTTTCACAAAGCAATTATCGCCGGCATACATATCCCACTCCACGGGATAGGAATGGCGCAGGTCGATAGATTTGTAGCTCGAATTCTCCTCAACGGCGCATGATTCTATCGTGCCGTCGGCGATACTGAATTTCAACCCTTTGTCGGCAAGCAGGTTGGTATTTCGGGTGTAAACAATCTCGCAGATGAGAAGACCGGGATGTGTTTCCTGATATTTTTCAAGGTTCTGCAGATCCTTATACACCGAGTAGCGGGCATCGGTGACCGCCGCATTCTTCTTATGGAGGAAGCATTTCAATTCAATAGCGGCTGAGGCAACGGTCTCTGAATCCTTTTCGAATTCAATCCAGATATCGGCTCGAGCATTCTTAGGACTCTTCTCCGTTCCTGCGTCCTTCTGCACAGCCTCCAGTCTTATAGAGAAATGCTCATCCTTGGCAAATTCGTTGACTTGCCCTAACTGAAGGAGGATATTGCTCAAAAACAACTGCATCGAGGCTTCGTTTTCGAGGGATATCACACCTCCGGCCACCTGCTGGCAGAAGATTTCATAACCTTCGTCGATAATCTTACGAAGGCGCTGGACGGGCGAAAGAATTTGTTTGGTATCTTTGGTCGGCTTCATTGTGGGTTCGATTTGTTAAGGGTTGGTATTGGATTGATGCAAGTTAGCAGAGAAGTAAGCAAAGAAGTCGGTGTTCAGGGCTAAACTCAATTTATAGAGCAGATCTGTGTTGATGCAGGGGCGCGAAAAAATGTCGTAGACGTTGCGTCGGTCGCAGTGAATCTTGCGACTTAGCCAGGTGACCGTGCGCTCCTGTCGGCGCAACTCCTCCTCAATTATTTTTCCGATATTGACTGGCTCTTTCTCTTTGATAGAATTAGAATCAGCATCCATAGTTCGTTGTCAATAATATCCCATCAGTGAGAATCATGCGGACCTGTGAAGCCATGACGAGGCATGACAAGACGGTCGCAAAGACTCTCAATCTTCAGGATCATTATTGCAAACGGGATGCAACTATATGTGTTTTACTAAGGCGTGAAGCCAGGGAAGAAGAGCCGTTCCATCTCTTTCAGCCGGGGGCTGAATTGCCAAGGCAGTGAGAGCCAAGGAGATGTAATCTTCCCAACCGTCGGGAGCGGAATTCCCTTCGGTTTTGCAACGTAAAATTACAAATAAAATGCGAACTGCGAATGATAAAACCGTGAAATATTCTTTCACACATCGGTGTTTTAAGCGGAGAGCGGAGATGGTCAAGGCGGGGGTGGTTGGTCTTGATGTTCATGTTTTCATCCTCGGGGAGGTAGCTGATGCCGAGGCGATGCAGTCCGACTTCGAGGGGGAGCGATATCCTGTTGCTCATCCCGAGGTCATCCCAGTTGTTTCGACCACGCTGAGGCATCACGAGCGTGCCGGCCTTGTTGCCGTCGAGCGTCAGTGTACGCACCGCCGCCTTGTTCTCGGTATTGACCGGGCCGTTGCCGGTGGCGTAACGCACCGCGAAGGTGTAGACACCAGTCTCGAGGATATTCACCTCCACCTCGATGGGAGCGGTGGTCTGGTCTATATCCACCAACTCGGCACCGGGGAATTCGAAGATTATCGCGGGTATTGTAAAACAGAAGGTCGATGAAAATTTCCTTTTCGCCGACTTGCATAC
>CAMWMD010000073.1 GCA_947175265.1 uncultured Porphyromonadaceae bacterium
GCATACGCTCCTTCTTTGCTGCCTCGACCATTGAGCCGAGTTCATCCTTTGCACGCCGTATAAGATCATCCGAAAAGGCTTTAAGGTCTTCGGCGCTCATCTCGACCTTAACATGAGCGCGGCCCTCATTAAGAATATCTAAAAGATCTTGCATGTTTATCTCTATTACCGTCATTGTTGGGACGCTTCCGCTGACGGCTTAAGACGGAAACGCCACCGCTCCGAAATGGAACGATGGCGCAAAAGTATAGCGGAATTTCTTGAAATAAGAAGAATTAGCTGTTCGTTCAGTTCGCGAACTCAGGAACGAATCAAACGAATTGAAAAGGGGTTATTTCAGTTAATATTTTCAGGATTTTTCATAAAGACTTCGGTCTTTATCTTGTCAATCGCGAAACGATTTTCAGGCTCATCCTTTCCATACCTCTTTCCATGTGGCAACATGCTTTGAAGTGTATTAACGTCCTTTTGAACTTGCCGCGTTCCCACGATTTTGACTTCAGGGAAAGAGATTCTCAGCGCATCCATAATGCAGGTAACTGAGAGATTCGCCTTGATTTCATCAGCCTCAATAAGCGCAACGTATAAACGCGCTACATCAATTCCACGCACATTATACTTCAACCAATCTCCAATACGATTTATCATATCTTTATCATGAGATGCAACAAGAGACGTCAAATCTTCAACAAAATCTTCTTTCATGGTAGGCTTTACAGGAAATGCTGTATCTTTCTCTGCCTCATCAATTCCTCTCAACGCCCATTCCGCGATATTACCGCTTGCAAGGTTCTTTCGATAATCAAGATAATCGCCCAAATCCTGACATGAACGCTGTTTACTTCCGACTATACACTTCATGACATCTTTCAGAAACTTGGAAAGCTGCCATTTTGCCTGCCTATTGTCAGACAACGCGATTGCATCTTCAATATTCTCAATCACCATTTCCGAAGACCGACCATGTTTCAGCCAAGCAGCAAAAGGCAATCGGTACTTCTCCCAATCCTCGTCCCCATTCGGATTAGTAAGTATCTTTTCGGTAAACCCCGACTGATGCAGGATCTCTACAAGTTCATCAACATTCACGCTGTCGTGGTCAACCATATCCTCCAATCGTTTTTGAAATTCCCCAGAGGCAATAAATGCTGCTTGCCCCAAGAGAAACGCCTCCAGTAGATCAGCCTCACCCATTTCCATAGCAACCTCTCCATACTCCTGCGGATGGCTATCCATCCACGCCTTCAAATCTTCCTTGCTCCTTTCAGAATCAATATTATTTCGGTTATCATTCATATTCAAAAGTGTTTTGACTGCAAAATTACAATAGCCTTAAGCAATTAGACGAAATGTGTTACAACTATTTTCCAATATTCTACATTAAAATACCCCTATATATCTGGTCATAAATTTCCATAAATATTCCAATTTGGTATATTCTATATTGGAATATTAAATTTGAACTCAAATTTTAGGAATGAAATCCATTCATAATAAAGCATATCAGCAACTACTGAGCCTATTACGGTCAAAAAGATTGGATAGGGGTATTACTCAGGAGGAACTTGCATCAAGATTAGGTGTAGGTCAGGGCATTGTGAGTAAAATAGAGACTCACGAACGCCGATTAGACTTGATTGAACTAAGAGAGATATGTTTGGCTCTTGGTATTTCTTTCCCGGAATTCGTAATGGAATTTGATTATAATCTAACTCAGGAAGAAAACCATGAGAATGAAAAAGATTAAGATCTCTAATGGCGATATTGAGAAACTCTCAAATGCCAGTAAGTACCCGTTTCCTAAATATGCAACGCAGATTATTAATCTATTGAACAGCAACGCACAAGGTACACGGCCTGCTGTTGTAGGGCAGATGTCAGAATTGATTCAGGAATTCCAAGGCAAAACTTTGGACGAATGGATAGAATGGTATTCCATAAAGCAGCCAGATGCTGTGCAGAAAGCCACGGACAAAATCTTTGCAATGTATAAATTGATGAGTGAAGCATTTGCTGCTATCGATCGTCCAATGATAGAAGCTTGGGTTAAAGACTTAGTACACACCAAAACCTATTGCGGATTAAAATTCCAGAGTGCTATATTGGCATTCTTGGCTGATAAGTACGATACCACATGGAGATTAGCGGATATAGAGGAAGAAGCTCAAGGTATCGACGGTTATGTAGGAGATAAGCCAATACAAATTAAGTCGGGCACCTATAAATTAGAAGCTCGACTCGCAGAGAATATCGAAATTCCTATTGTGTATTACTATAAGAAAAAAGACGGTATCTCAATTGAATTTGATCAGCAAGTATTTGAATCATAATTCAAATTCGTTAAGAGAAACTATTTTAGTGAGAAATGTTCCCTTGCCTTTACTGAGCGAAGGACATTTCTTATAGGATAGAGGTTTTGAACTTTTGAATCTCAATACTGCATAATATGGGGATGACTTAGGATTGAAGCCATATTTAACCAATGTTGCTTTTGTCCATATTTGAAATGTACCTTTCTTTGACAGCTTAAATAGAAGAGGATTTTCACCTCGACAATGAAGAAGTAAATATTGTAAGCGAGAGAAGCCGGGAGTGACCGTTAGTGATCCTTTTACATCCCCTATTCGGACATACGAGATACCTGTTTCTATCATCTTTTCCATTGTGATTCGCTCAGCATGATTGACCAATACAGTAGGCTCTGAATCGTAGTTGTCCTTATCAACTAATTTTTGTACTGACTCATCGGCTACATTACGATAATTATCTTTGGATATGTACAAAACCGATCCGTATGTGTTAGTCATAGCGGTCTCATCTTGATTCAATTTACGGACATCCTCAAAATGATAAGGGAGTTTCTCTAATAGAGTCTCAATTTCAATGTTTCTCTTTTGACAAAGATGCTCAAATCCGAAAAGACCATCAGGGAATTTATTAAGAACCTTATCTTTATAAAATGCAAAGAAATTCGGATTAATTTCATATCCGATAGCGTTACGCCCATTTTTTATGGCGGCTAATGCTGTTGTTCCACTGCCCATGAAAGGGTCTAACACGGTATCTCCGCAGTATGAAAACATCCGGATTAGGCGATAAGGTAACTCCTCCGGAAACACAGCAATATGTTTATCCTGACGCTCCCCTGAAAAATTCCAATGCGAGGTAAAAAAAGTATGCCATTCTTCATCAGATAGTTTTGAGAGTTCTTTTAGGTCTGACGTTGGTGCTTTTGCACTTCCCAGCTTCTTGAACAACAAGATATTCTCATAGTCAATCTTAACGATTCCGCCTTTGGGATAAGGATAACTACCCATTACTTTGCTGCCCCCAGATGTATGTATTGAGGTAGGCTTTTGCCAGATAATGCTCCCCATAAAATCAAAACCGATGGTTTCGCAGAATCTAATTATTTCGGAATGAATAGGAACTATTTTATACCTCCCATAATATGTAGCACGAGCAAATTGGTCTCCAATATTGACACACAGCCTGCTTCCGGATTTTAAAACCCGAAAGCATTCCATCCAAACCAAGTTGAGACTATTGATATATTCCTCGTAGCTCTGATTGAACCCTATCTGTCTCGACTCTCCATAATCCTTTAATTGCCAATATGGAGGAGATGTAATGATGAGGTCTATGGACTCATCGTTTATATAGTCCATAGATCTGCAATCTCCATTTATCAATTTGTGATATGGTGTATTCATCTGCAAGCAAATAGAATATTTTCTTCCCTAAAAGGAATTTCTGTTAGTGGAAGGTCTTCATAATATTCAACTTCATAGGTCAGGTATTGAAGCTTTGATAAGTCTTTTGATATTTCTTTAATGAAATGAAAGACTAAATCCGACTCTTGTCCGGTCATAACCTTACATCCTATTCTTTCATTAAAGTGCTTGATTTCCTTTTTTGTTGATAGTCTCTCATCAATAAACTCAATGTGCCTTAAGTATCGATCTCTAATTGATTGATTCGCACAATCGATGTCTATGGTCTCAATGTTCTTTTCAATGATTCCCTTTAGTTTCAGATCTATTTCATAACCTATACTGTTCCGCTCGCTTAAAATTGCAGCTATTGTAGTAGTCCCTAGCCCAACAAATGGGTCAAGAACTACATCGCCTCGCTGAGAGAACATATTGATCAATCGATAAGGCAACTCCAAGGGGAACGATGCATTTCGCTCCCTCGTAGGGGATTTATCTATCTTCTGTTTAACACCTTTGAGTTCCCATACATCGGAAAACCAAATATTACGCTCCTCCCAAAAGAAAGAGCTTTCTCTTCGTTCCTTCTTTTCAGTAGCCGTTTTGTATGTTCTTTTAGATCCTTTCCGAAATATCAGGATCCATTCATGTTCTAAGGTAACGTAAGCACCACAAGGCAACATACCACTCCCCATGAATTTATTAGGGGCATTAGTGGCCTTCCTCCATAGGATATTTGGAAGGTTGGTGAAGCCTATTTTCTCACATGAGGAAATGATACGAGTATTGTTATTGTAAAGAGCAAATTCGCCATTGACAGTACGTGTAGCATCGCCAATATTTATACACAAAAATGCCCCTTCCTTCATAACTCTCCAGCACTCGCTCCACACCTTGTCGAGTTCTTGATGCATTAACTCAAAAGCCAATCTCGGATTGTCTGTCTTGAGAGCTATCGGTATCATAGGATTTTGTTTGCCTAAGATCTCGTCCCACATCTCAATCATTGGATAAGGAGGAGATGTTATGACTAAATCCACAGACGAGTTTGCTAACTCTTCCATGTTCTGGGCAGCGTGGAAAAAAATATCGTGGCGATTGTTATCAGATTTCATTTTGAGTTTTGAGGTTGCTTTTTTCGGAGTTAAGTAACTCTTTAGGGTTGACATTTAAAAGATTAGCAATCTGAAAAAGGGTCTCGATACTGGGTTGTCGTCTATTGCATACATAAGCATTTATCATGCAAAAACTCTTTCCCAATTGCTCAGCTAACCATTTTTGCTTTACGCCCTTTTCTTCTAACACAATTTTTATCCTATTCAACGTCTTATTCTCCGCCATATATTATTTTTTTAGGGCTTTGTTCATTATTTATTATTTTATATAATGAAGGATTTCTGGAAAAGTCTATATACTCTATATTGTCACTAAAAAAGAGTATTTCTGCACCTCGCTTAGAAGTATGAGCATTATGAATTAACTCATACTTAAGTTTACGAAAAGATGAATATAGGTTCTGGATCTCAATTGTAGGGTCATAAGAAACAATCCACTTACATTGAGTAATTGAAGAAATTGCATCCCGGACATTCTGATGATCCTGTGGAGTATAATGATTCATATATAGGGATGGACCTTTCGTATAATAAGGAGGATCAAAATAAATAAGACTATCTTGCGATATCAAGTTTCTTTTATATAGAATATTTATTAGACTGATTGCATCTTTTTTGTATACTCTGATATGTTTTCTTTTCGATGCAATGGCGTGAATTCGGCTTATGAGTTCCTCTTTGTTAAATCGGCAATCCAACAAATAATTTCCATTTTGAGTAAGGCCGCCTATGACTCCACCATTTATTATTCCAGACCTATTGGTTCTATTAAGAAAAAATGTGGAAAAACCGAGATCCAGCAAAGATGCTTGATTCTTTATTGTTTGAATTGCCTTTTGTCTTTTCCATTCCTCAATTGAGATTTCACAGCTTTGTATCATATCACAAAATTTTGTAGTATGATTAAGTATGGAGTGCCAAAACGCGTATATTGATCTGTCCTTATCGTTGATCACGATATCATCGACGATTCCCTCAAGAAGAAGAAATAATGCAACAGATCCACCGCCTGAATAAGGCTCGATATATCTCTGAGTAAGAGTATTATCAAGACATATTTTGGCGATAAAAGGTGCCAACCTATTTTTGCCACCAGGATATCTTAGTGGAGAATAGAAATTACTCATCAGGAATATTCTCGCTTAAAAATTTCAGAAGTGGTTCTAAATGGCACCAAGCCTTGCGATTATGAGTTAAGTCGACGATGTTATTGATATTATGGATTGCTAAATCCAATCCCATTTTTATACGCTCAACAAAATCTTTTAGATTTTTATATGTTTGAGTGTCAAATTCATTTACAACTTTGTACTTGACAACATATTCAAGCATGGCTTTGAGTCCAACATCATAATAATCTTTAGATGGATTAAATCTTAAAATATTCATACATGTATTTACCATATCTTGAGTTGCAACGGTTTTGTCCTTGTATAAATAAGTTAAGAGTGTGTGAACCTTTTTCTCATTACTTTTCTTAACCTCTTGCATGGTGAGTGAATGGCATTCCTCCAAAAGATTGTTCTTCTGCAAATAATAATACAACCCTTGCTCAAGGTAAGCTCGTATTAGAAAAGCAAAGGAATTTACTTTATCCAAAGACAATCCTTTTAGTTCTTGAAACATAGAGTCAAGCTTATTATTCCCAAAGAAAATGTCCGTCTCCCTTGGAATAATATTATTTTCAAAATAAGTCTTATATCTCCGTTTTCTACGAGTTGTTATTTTTGCCTTCTCATCTTCCAGATTTTTCTTTAAATTTTCGGACTTGCTGGTTATATTCGACTCGTTCTCTGAGAATGATAAAGACAGATTTATTGACTCTGAACTCTTGATTCTATTCAGTAATTGGATAAGTGAATCACGTCTATTGTATTCGCGTGAAAAATTATCCGAATTCATGATGGCTTTGAAAACGAGGAATACTCGTTCTTCAAATTCTTCTTTAGGCAACCCTATGTAAAGACAGCCAGAATCGTTATCCATTCTGACACCTATGAAATCACTGACTTCTGGCAATGAACAAAATCTCTCTAAATTCGTAACATCAAAAGTGTCAAAATCGATATGCTCATCTCTATTTTGCAAAATGTTTTGACCCTCTATAAAAAGGTGATAGGTCTTCAGGGGGTTCAATATATTTGCTCGAGTCTCATTGAGCAAATCACATATATCTTTAATTGATAACCCCTCCTCATACATCTTAGCTACAAAGGCATACTGATTCCCTGTCTTCCATTTTTGCACAGCATCGCCTCTGTGGCGCTCATAGATAATAGGATTTGCTAAAATCCTATTGGGGGCAATAAAGCACTTGATCTTTCGGTCAACATCAATATTGTTATCAATTATGTTCTTTTGTAGAATTTTTGCTTTAATTGAAGGGAGAAATTTTGCTGGATTTTGCAAAATCTTTAATGCCGCTATTCTACGATTTCCTTCAAGTACAATTTTTTTCTCCTTTTCAATGCAAATAATAGGTTCTTCTCCAACAAAATACCCTTCCTCGCTTATTTTTCTTGCAAGTTCATAAACCCGCTCGTTTTTTATCAAAAGTTGAAGAGCTTGGGTTTGATTCTTTACTTCCGACAGATAGCCCAGTCTCGGATTAGACAAATCCAAGACTAATGAACTAACTTTGTATTCATACGTGTCCCATTCAGAATAATCTACGTACATATTGGTCTAATTTTTCTGCAAAGATACAAATATTTTATGATTTTATAAAATATAATTATATATATTTATGGACTATTCTTGTTTCCTCAGAAGATACAGCCGAAGGACGCTATGGTTAAAGCTTCATTGCTGAAATAATAGAAACTCCGACAGTGCAGTAAAGTTATAGTTGATGGTTGTAGTTTTAGAATGATGCTATTTCCCCTCTTCACTCTATTATATTATCTAAGTTTGGGTGGGTTGGGCTTTATATATGCCCGATGAACTGAACTTATGTATAGGGGCTGGGGAAAAGAAAAGTCAGTCAAGGAGGCTGACGAGTTCTTTCTTCATATCTTCGTCGATGTCGCGATAGCGAGCGAAGGCTTTGCTGCCTTCTTTGTGGCCACTGAGTGAACCGACAAGGTTGGGGTCTTTCACTTTCTTGTAGAGATTGCCGATAAAAGTACGTCGGGCGAGGTGGCTGCTGGCGATTTCGTTTAGGGGACGTTTTTCCTCTTCTCTCGTTGTCGGATTGAGAACCGTAACCATTCTGGTTACGCCACAGAGTGTAAAAATGCGCTTTATCGCTACGTTGTATTTCTGAGAGCTGATGAAGGGAAAGAGTTTTCCGTTCAGATCATCGCGTCCGGCATATTTCTTAACCAATGCTTTGGCGCGGTTATTCAGTGGCACTCTTACCACTTGCGGACGTTCACCCTTAGTCTTTTGCGGCATATATTCGATAGCATCGTTGATGATGCTTGCCGGAGTCATCGCCATTAAATCAGAAACACGGCATCCGATCAGGCACTGAAAGATGAAAATATCACGTTGAATTTCCAATGCCGGATTTGCAGACATATCAAAGTCGGCAATACGGTCTCGTTCTTCGATTGTGATGTAATAAGGCGTGCCATACACCTCGGTTGTCTTACCGTTGTATTTGGCAAACGGATCGTTGGTGGTAAGTTCCTGTTCACGACACCACCGATAGAACGCCCTCATCAGTCCGAATAGCCCGATGATGGTGTTATCCCCTTTGGGTTGAGGTTTCGGTTTCTTACGTGTGGTATGGGTATCAGCCGGAACAACCTGATAGATTTCCGGATATTTCTCGCTTATCTTATGTTCGGACCTGAGAAATTTCTCAAAGCCGTTGACATCTTCAACCGTAAATTCGTCGAGCTTGATTTTATAACGAGAGCGACCATTGGCGCGGACGTACAATTCATATCGCATAAGCGCACGTTTCAGCACTCTAAGATGCTTAATGCGCCATTCGGAAATATTCTTCTTTTCAATGTAATCTTCAAATGTATCGAAGAAGTTTGGCTCGCGGGGAGTCCGTTTCTTCTTTTCCGGAGCCGGGTGAAGGAACAGATCATATTGTGCCAATAGAAAATCCTTCGTTAGAATATCCGGTGCTGTCTTTTCACAAAGATTGATTAAGAATCTTTCGATGTCGATGAGTTTATCCTCAATAGCGCGAATCTCGGCTCTTGCCGTTGCATCTTTAGGAAGGGAGAATGTACCCTTGTCAAATCTGGATGGGTCAATCCACAGTCCGGTCTTCAGGCGCACAACAAGATTGCGCGACACGGACAAGCGAAGAAGAATCTCCGCTTTGCCCATCGGGTTAGTACCTTTAGTAATATTGCGTGTAAGAGTTGCCATAGGAGAGCAGTTTTAATTTATAACGCAAAGTTAATCAAAACCGTTGACATGGGCAATAGACTCGTGTCAACGCCGTGTCAACCAAGATTGAATTTAACTAAATCGAGATGAATTTCAGTAAAATCTAATTGGGTTTATTGTGATTGCAATATACTTATTATTAGCGCGTTAATAAATAAATCCAAAATTGGCAAACTTTAAGTATAGTCCAACATAATTCATTATTCGTGCTCCTGTTCTGGGCACAATATTAGCGACTTAACGAAGTGTAAATCATAAAGTTAAGTCGCTAATTTTATTTTCTACAGGCAAATTACAGGCAAAATTCAAATATTTCGAGTAACTTTTGCCTGCAAATACGCACAGACGGCATTAGAGAGTAATCCCATTATTC
>CAMWMD010000074.1 GCA_947175265.1 uncultured Porphyromonadaceae bacterium
AAAAAACAACCTACCCACTTCTCATATATATACCCTCCCACATCAAATAAAATATATATAATAAATAAAAAAAAAAAACCCACCCCCCCCCCCCCCCATTTTTTCCCCCCCCCCCCCCCCCCCGACTCTCCACTTTTATATAGTAATATGGACTTCGTAAAACATGAATGTGGAGTTGCCATGGTACGACTCCTGAAGGAAAGATCGCATTATGAAGAACGTTATGGTGATTCATATTATGGTTTGCATCTGTTGGAAAGATTGCTTATAAGGGAATATAACAGAGGCCAGGATGGCGCAGGGATAGGGGTGATAAGGCTGGATGAAACCGGTTCAGAGACATTCCGAATCAGGAGGGAAGGACCATCTGCTGTAGAAAAAATCTCTGAAGACATTGATAAGGAGATAGCCTTTGAGAGAGAGTGGGGTTCAGAAAGGAAACCCTTTTACGGCTCTTTGATGTTGGGCCATGTGAGATATAGCACGACAGGCAAGGTGGGAGAGGAGTATCTCCATCCTTTTATGCATGCTACAGACAAGGAGGAAGATGGATTCATGATATGTGGAAATTTTCACCTCATAAATACTCAGACAATTGCAGAAAGACTGAAGGAGAAGGGTATTGATATAGATCCATCGTTTGATACTAAAGTGCTTTTAAATGATATAGCATTGGCGAAAGATGATAATAATGGGTTGGCTAAATCTTTTGAAGAGGCTCTTGAACAGGTTGCTCCAACTTGGGACGGTGGCTTTGTTATTTGTGGAATAAGCAATTCGGGAGATTGGTGGGCAGTAAGAGATTCCCATGGGATACGTCCTGCCTTCTGGTATGCCGATGATGAGAAAGTGATAGTTGCCAGTGAGAGATCGGCTATATCCATTTCTGCAGGTATTGATGAGCGTGATATCCATCAGCTTTACCCCGGCGTGATGATAAAGGTGGATAGAAAAGGGAAGTTATCTTTCCGTAGGGTAATAGAGGAAAAACCTGTGAGGGAATGTGTGTTTGAAAGGATATATTTCTCACGCGCTGATGGAGGGGAGATAACTTTAGAGAGGGAGAAACTCGGTTACTATCTTGCTGAGAAATTGAAGGAGGATATGGGGGTAAAGCCAAGTGAGACTCTTTTCTCATTTGTTCCTGCTTCGGCAAGATCATCTTTTCTTGGTATGGTGGCCTATTTTGCAGGGCTGGAGCTGCCGGTTTCCGCGCAGATTCTTGTCGGAGATTCCAATCGCAAATATGAACTTCATTCTGTATCTGACGGGAAAGGAGAGAAGGTTTTCTTCGGTAGGACTATTGAGAAAGGTAAAGCCTTGAGAACTTTTATCTCAACAGAACAGGGTAGAGAGGAATTAGTGGAAAAGACGTATATTAAAGTTCTGAACGACCTGCCTGAGAATATCAAGAGGATAGTGATAGTGGACGACAGTATAGTCAGGGGAACAACATTAAAATCCTCTGTTCTGTCTTTGTTGGATAGTTATGGGGTAGAAGAGATTATTGTGGTCTCATGCGCGCCGCAAGTTAGATATCCGGACTTCTATGGTATAGATATGTCTCGTTTGGGTGAATTGGTGGCTTTCAAGGCTGCCGTAAATCTGCTGAGAGAGGCTGGAAAGGAAAAGATCCTACATGAGGTCTACGAACAGAGTCTGCTTTCTCTTTCCGGCAAACAACGGACAAAGAATTTCGTACGTAAGATTTACTCTGAATTTTCAGGTAAAAGCATATCTGAGGAGGTCGCCAAGATAGTGACTCCCGACGACTGTAAGGCAAAAATTAAAGTGTTGTATTTGTGGCCTGAAGACATGAGGCGTGCAATACCTCGTCATACCGGAGACTGGTGTTTTTCCGGGAACTATCCCACATCCGGGGCATACACTAAGATATGTCAAGCATACGTTAATTGGTATGAGGGTAATAATGAAAGATAGTTGATGAAAAAAAGAGAATTGGAGTTATTGGCTCCCGCCGCTAATTCTGAAATAGCAATTCAAGCCATTCTTCACGGTGCGGATGCAGTCTATATAGGGGCTCGTAGTCATGGTGCAAGAAAGAGTGCTTGCAATTCAGTGGAAGATATCAAAAGAGTGGTCGATTTCGCGCACAGATACAGAAGCAGGGTCTACGTCACTGTCAATACTATTGTGTATGAGCATGAATTAGGTGAAGTGGAAAGGCTCTGTAGGGATTTGTATAGGATTGGCGTGGACGCATTGATCGTACAGGATATGGGCCTACTAAGGCTTGATTTGCCTCCTATAGCCCTACATGCAAGTACTCAGTGCGACATACGTACTCCTGAAAAGGCTATCTTCCTTCAGGAAGCGGGATTTTCTCAATTGGTATTGGCAAGAGAACTTACCTTAGGAGAAATAAGGAGAATTACAGACTCCGTATCCATTCCTGTTGAGTGTTTTGTCCACGGCGCATTGTGTGTCTGTTATTCCGGAAGATGCCATGCAAGTTATGCCGAGACGGGGCGAAGTGCAAATAGGGGAGAATGCTCCCAACTTTGTCGCCTCGCTTATGATCTGATAGATGGGAATGGAAAGGAAATCTCACGAAATAAACATCTCCTTTCGTTAAAAGATTTCAATGTTTCGCCTCACTTGGGTGAGTTGATAGAGGCGGGCGTATCTTCTTTCAAGATAGAGGGGCGATTGAAGGAAATGGATTATGTGAAGAATAATACGGCATTCTATAATAATTTTCTGAATGATTTTATCTCAGAGAGAAGGGAGCAGTTCAGAAGGGTTTCTTATGGTGAAGTGATTCCTTCTTTCGAGCCGTCGCCGGATAAAAGTTTTAATCGTGGTTTTACCGACTATTTCTTAAATTCACGGAGGGCGATAGGTATCTCTTCTCCACTTACACCGAAATCAATGGGAGAGATCATACATGATGTAAGACTTCTCCATAATGGTGACGGAATAAGTTTTTTTGATAAGAAAGGTCAGTATCAGGGTGTAAATGTCAATAAAATCGTTGATGGAAAGATAATTCCGGCAAAGAAAATCAATATCCCTTCTGATGCGGTGATACACAGGACCAATGATCTATATTGGAAGAAACAGATGGAGAAAAACACGGCAGACAGGAGGATAGGGATAAATGTCATTCTGGATAAGAAGGGTGTGACCGCCGTTGACGAAAGAGGATTGAAAGTCAGGCTGCCTCTTGATGTACCATTTGAAATGGCAAATGACAAAATGAAATATGAGGATATATTCAGAAAATTAGGTTCCACCATCTATAAACTGAGATCCTATGAGAGCAGATTAGATCCCTATACATTTATTCCACGGTCGGCGTTGACAGAAGTAAGGAGGAGATTGGTGGAACTTCTGGATGTGGCGAATACGATTGACTACAGATACGAATACAGGCGGAAAGAGAATCCGGAGGCTATTTACCCAATAGCGACTTTAGACTTCAGGGAGAACGTTTCGAATAGCCTTTCGAAAGCATTCTATGAGGATCATGGTGTCGTAAGTATTAAGCCTGCGCTCGAGGCTGCCGGACATCCTATTCAAAAGGGTACAATTCTCATGACTACCAGGCATTGTATTCTTAGGGAGTTGGGATTGTGCAAGAAAGAAGGTCACCGACTTCAGGAGCCACTGAGGTTAGTTAATGTTAATCATTCATTCATTTTGAGATTTGATTGCAATAATTGCGAGATGGTTGTCACCAAGGGCTGACTTTAAAAAGAAATAAGAGGAGATGGACAGGATTAGTGCCATTCTCCTCTTTTCTTTTTTATTTTTATTTTGTGTCATTTAGAGTGTCTTTAACAAGGTTGCTTGATAAAGAGTCTAAAGGTATTTTGCGCATAATAACGGAATCCCTATGCAGGATGCTTGATTTCATCTTTTTATATAGAACTATTAATGAATCATTCTCTTCCTCAGACATGTCGAGATCAGTATCCGGTGGAAATTCGAAATTCAAAGATGTGATCTTATTATCAAAATTTCTTCTCAGGTTTTGAAGTGTTAAGGAGTCTGTGCAATTCTCAATGCTGTCGATATATGTATTTAAGAGTTGCACACTTTTCCTGAAAAGAAGATTTGACTCATCATTTTTCTCATTGCTATCTGCATGGATGCAGGAAGACAACAAGATTAAAAGTAATGCTGAGATGAAGGAATATGATTTCATTACCATATTTCTTAAGTATGTTAAGATGTTTTGTTTTCTTAGTTGTTGTTTGTATGAATTAATTTGGGCCTCAGATATTGTGCTGTATAGGACTCATTTGATTTTGATACTTCCTCAGGAGTCCCTTCGGCAATAATATTGCCCCCTGCCTCACCACCTTCCGGTCCTATATCAATAATCCAGTCAGCAGCCTTTATCACGTCCATATTATGCTCTATTATGACTACCGTATGCCCTTTCTCGATGAGTGCGTTCAACGATTTTAGAAGCGTTGCTATGTCATGGAAATGGAGTCCTGTCGTAGGTTCATCAAATATGAACATTGTGTGATCAATATTTTCCTGAGAAATGAAATAGGCGAGTTTCACACGTTGGTTTTCACCTCCGGAAAGTGTGGATGAACTTTGTCCAAGTTTTATATATCCTAACCCGACATCCTGAAGAGGCTTGAGGCGTTTAATTATTTTCCTCTCTGTCAGACCTGATGACACGCCTAGGAAATCAATTGCTTGGTCTATAGTCATGTCCAGGAAGTCGAAGATATTCTTCCCCCGATATAAGACGTCAAGCACCTCTTTCTTATACCTCTTTCCATTGCACACCTCACACTCCACCTGAATATCGGCCATAAACTGCATAGGGATAGTAATGTATCCTTCACCTTTACATTCCTCGCATCTTCCCCCTTCAGAATTGAATGAGAAATATGAGGGTATAAATCCAAGTTGTTTGGCCAACTGTTGTTCGGAAAATAGTTTTCGGATTTCATCGAAAGCCTTGAGATAAGTTGCGGGATTCGAACGAGAAGATACTCCGATAGGATTTTGATCAATGAATTCCACTGACTTGATTTCACGGAGATCGCCTTTAATTTTTTTATGCGTTCCGGGAATTTCGCCCGCTTCTCCAAGATGTCTTGACAATGCTCTGAACAATATATCTCTTACAAGAGTGGATTTACCGGATCCACTTACTCCTGTGACGACCGTCATTACCCCAAGAGGAATTCTGACATCGATATTCTTCAGATTATGCTCTTGCGCTCCTATTATCTCAATGAATTTCTTCCAGGGACGGCGTAGAGGAGAATATGGGATCTCTCTGATGCCCTTAAGATAGTCGACTGTATAAGAATCCGTAGATACGTCGGATTTCAACGTATCATTCATGTTGCCTTGGTAAATAAGATTGCCTCCAAGGCGGCCGGCATCTTTACCGATATCTATTATTTCATCCGCGGCCAGCATAATTTCCTCATCGTGCTCCACGACCACGACAGTATTGCCGATTTGCTGCAATTTTCTCAATACGGAAATTAGTCTTTGTGTATCCCGGGAATGGAGTCCGATACTGGGCTCATCAAGTATATACAAAGAGCCTACAAGAGAGGATCCGAGAGATGTAGCGAGATTAATACGTTGGCTCTCACCCCCGGATAAGGAAGAAGACAATCGGTCAAGAGTCAGATATCCTAATCCTACCTCGTCAAGAAATTCCAATCTGTTTCTAATCTCCGTCAGAAGACGTTCTCCCACTTTTCTATCATAATCGGAAAGTTGGATATTCCGGAAAAAATCACGTAATTTGGTTACCGGCATTTTCACCATATCAGTTATGGTATATCCGTCAATTTTAATGTAATCCACATCTTTTTGTAATCGGCTACCCTTGCAGACGGGACACAAGGTTTTCCCCCTGTATCGTGCTTTCATCACCCTGTATTGAATTTTATACTGGTTTTCATCAACCCATCTGAAAAAGCCGTCGATACCTTCCCAATCAGAGTTGCCATGCCATAGGAAATCCTTTTGTTTCCTTGTTAAGTCAGAATAGGCTGTATGGATTGGAAAATCATATTTCGGAGCCAGTTTTATAAGATCCTTCTTCCATTCGCTCATTTTATCTCCTCGCCAACACTGGACGGCATCTTCGTAAATGGATAGCGATTTATCGGGTATCACAAGGTCCTCACTTATACCCAACACCTTACCAAATCCTTCACATTCCGGACAAGCGCCGTAAGGATTATTAAAATTAAACATGAGGTCATTGGGTTCCCTGAATTCCATTCCATCTGCCATGAAGCGTTTTGAGAAAACCGTTTCCTCAACGCTATCGCCAGACCATCTTTTTATTATACACTCGTCATGGCCCTCAAAATATGCCGTCTCTATAGAATCGGTCAAGCGTGAGACCTCATCTTTATCATCTGAAACCACCAGACGGTCGATCAAAAGTCGGTAAGAATCGGTATCATTTAATTCATCAGATTCTAAAACATCTTGTATATCAAAAAATTGACCATCTTTCTCTAATCTTGAGTAGCCTTCTTTCATGAATATTTCCAACTGTTGCCCGAAAGTTCGTCCTTCAGGCAATATTATTTTTACAAGTACTGCGATACGTGTTCCTGCAGGTAAGTGGGTGACGTCATTTACAATATCTTCGATGTTGTGCTTTTTCACCTCTTCTCCTGAAATTGGAGAGTAAGTATGCCCTATTCTTGCGAAAAGCATTCTCATATAGTCATAGATTTCTGTTGAAGTGCCTACCGTACTCCTTGGATTTCTGGTATTGACTTTCTGTTCTATAGCGATAGCAGGTGGTAAACCGGTAATATAGTCACATTCCGGTTTAGACATCCTTCCTAGGAACTGTCGTGCATAGGCTGAGAGACTCTCAACATATCGGCGTTGTCCTTCAGCATAAAGGGTATCAAAAGCAAGCGATGATTTTCCGGAACCACTGACTCCTGTGACAACAATAAATTTATTTAAAGGTATCGAAACATCTATATCCTTAAGGTTATTGACGCGGGCACCTTTTATTTCTATATTTTTTACACTCATTATTAGGATTCTTTGGGATGTTTTGGATTATATCACGAATATTGTAAGTAATCCTCAACATATTATAACGAATTTGTAAGCATGTATATTATCCGAGCCTATAATGTAGAATAAAAAGAGAGGGCAGTGCTGGCACTGTCCTCTCAAAATGAATAATTAAAGGTATAGTTTAGGGGAAACTTAATTCTTCTTTATTTCGACATTCTGAATCACATCTGTCCATTCACGGATGTGAAGTTTGAAGGAAACGGTATAGGAACTATCCTCATCTTCGAAGATCGGATCTTCCACGACGATCTGATTGTCGTCCATGACTCCATTCCCTAAACCGGAAATATGATTTATAGAAACCTGATAATAGTGGTTTCTCACTAAACCGTATAAAGTATTCTCACCAAACGTTTGATGCTCTATAGGCACGGTAAATAGGCAGTTGCCATTGTTGAATTTCTCAACCGGTCTACAGAGATTCTTAAGAGTCGAGTTAAGATTCTCAGTATCCGGAACCTCTCCATCAGAATAAGTTATTTCCGGTAATTGATTGAAATCTTTTTTTACTTGTAAAGATATATAAGAGGAGGGGAGTGGCTTCCCATTAAATTCGGTTATACGGGAGAACTCGAAAAATTTCTTTGCTTCTTCTACTGTGGGAACAGCCCCATTGATCTTTATCTTTTTTGAGATATTCTTATTGAAATATTCCCATAGTTCGTCTTCCTTAAAGATTGAATTCCGAACTCTGTAGAAAGTTTTCGGCTGATCATCTTCTCCTATTGTATAGTATCCTTTTAAGACAATAGATGGTTTGGAATTGGGGTTGGATGTCACAGTCAAGGCGCGTGTTGTCTCATGAGAGAAGAAATCCTCTCCGAATTGATTATTGGCATCCTTAAATGTTATGAAATCTATTTTATCCGTGTTTGACGGATCAACCGAATTCACGGAATAGTTAAGGGATTTCGACCAATTCAGGGTTTTATTGGTGTTGTCGTACCAACCACTCCAGGCAGCCAACAAAGTATTCATCTCATTAAAGGAATCAATCTGACGAATCAGATAAGTGCCTTTATCTATGCAGTTTAATCCCCATCCGGTCAGATTCAGATTCAGACTGGTTTTTTTACCTTCTGCATCATACATAGCAATTGGAGGAAATGCATTGGCATCACTATTCTTGGAAACGTTTACTTTTGCGGCTAATCGTTCCAATTCTATAGTTATAGGCTCGGTGGATGTATAGTCAAAAGTCTGAAAACTTATGTCGTTGTGAGAGCCATCAAAATAGCGTGGAGTAGACATCAGGAGATTACCCTCTGAGGAGGTTATCTCATTTGCAATTAATGAATTTCCGTCTAATTGAGTTGGAATGGCGGCATCTGAAGGAAGGTTTACAAAGGCGACAAATATATCCGGCTCTTTATTGGGAATTATTTCCACATCGGCCGTATAGATATCATTTTCAACATCCTTTTCGGCGCTCACTTTCTGAAGAAATAAGGCTGAGCCATTACTATCACTATTCGAACGGTAGAAAACGAGCTGAATATTTTCTACCTCATTCCCTTCCTCATCAGCTCTTGTAAATGTATTGGCCCCTAATTTAAACCGAAGCGTTACAGTTTCCGGGGTAGGAGTGAAGGGATTTTGCTCAGTCCTTATTTCTTCAGAGGAGCAGCTGCCTATTAAAAACATACTTGGCAGCCACATCACGGGAACTAAGTATTTTTTCATAAAGATTTGGGCTATATACTGTCTTTTCTTGGGGATCCGACAATATCAGGTTACTATTAATTTTTTAGAGAGAGGAAAAGAAAAATCTCTATTTCTCTTTTCATGCTGCAAAGTTAATGTTAAAATCAATAATAATCAAGTTTCTTTTTATGTTTTATAACATATTTTTGATAATTTATCAAAAAAATATCTATAAATATGAAAAACGCAAGCCAATTGGCTTGCGTCAGTTGCCTTGGAAAGACTCGAACTCTCACAAACGGAACCAGAATCCGGTGTGCTA
>CAMWMD010000075.1 GCA_947175265.1 uncultured Porphyromonadaceae bacterium
ATTTTTTTGCTGAATGCCGTAAAAAAAGAGGCTACGCCTATTTTGACACAGCCTCCCTTATTATCTGATTAAGGTGTTTCTTACATTTTTCCCTCAAGCAACTTCTTTGCGAAGTCATAGTCGGGCTCCTGAGTGATCTCCTCGCAGAGACTTGTGCCCATCACGTTGCCATCTTCATTGATGATGACAAGCGCACGTGCATAAAGTCCGCGTAACGGTCCGTCTACGAGTTCTACGCCGTAAGTCTTTCCGAAGTCGCTGCGGAAGCCGGATGCAGTATAGACATTATCTATACCGTTGGCTGCACAGAAACGCCCCATTGCGAAAGGAAGATCCATCGACACGCAAATCACCACCGTATTAGGCAATTCGGAAGCCTCCTTATTGAATCGCCTTACACTCGCCGCGCAAACGTCGGTATCTACACTCGGGAAGATGTTGAGCACTACCCTCTTCCCTTTGAAATCATGAAGATTTATCTCCGACAAGTCTTTGTTTACAAGTGCAAATGTAGGTGCCGGTGTGCCGGCCTCGGGAAGACTTCCGATTATGTGCATCGGTTGTCCATTCAAAAATACTGTCTTTTCCATTATTTATCTTTTATTTGACTCTAAATATTAATTCTTTGTAGATAAAACGCGCCCGGCTCCAACTTGGTTCAACCTGCCGACACGCTATTAACAGCCATCCAGCTTGAATTTTTTACCCACTCAACCGGTTTGACCTTTCAGGCGTTATATAAATGAAAACTATGTAAAAAACACCGTAAAGGCACCGACAACGGTTCCGCTCAAAACTATTCAGATTATTTTTATGGAAAATGCTTGGAATTTCTCACCTGCCACCGCTTCTGCAAGCGTGACAGACTCTATATTTAAGATTGCCCGGAAGGTACAGGCTCTTCAACAGGAGAAAAAATCTTCAGAACTTGACGGTTTCAGGAAGATAACATCCGCAGATATGCCCGAAATTTGGAAATTTCTTTCCCAAGAGAAAGGGCGCACCACTGATTTCTCTTACGGTGGCGTCCTGATGTGGGTTGATTTCTTCCATTACGAGTTCACCATTTATAAAAACACACTTTTCATCAAGGGTGTGGTGGAAAACGACCTCTCAAAACCGGCGTTCTCACTTCCTGTCGGCGAACTACCCCTGCAAGAGTCAGTAAGGCTGCTCAGAGAGTATTGCGAGGCCAATAATCTCACACTCGAGTTTTCCGCAGTGCCCGAGTATGCCCTGAAGGAGATGAAAACGCTTAATCCAGTCTTTGTGGAGGAACTGAAGGATTGGGGCGACTATCTCTATGATTCCGTACCACTCTCTACCGTCGCCGGTAAAAAGATGTCGAAGAAACGCAATCATGTCCATCAGTTCGAGAAAAATTGCGGGGAATGGCACACCGCTCCCATAACTCCTGAAAACGCCATGCTTGCCTACGACTTCATGGATATATTTGATCTTGAAGGCGACTCCACGGAGATGGCCGCTGCCGAAAGGGAGTTGTCGCGCCAGCTCATCCTGCGCATGAAGGAGGGCGATCCCAATCTCGAAGGTATGTTGCTTTATGCCGACGGAAAGGTTTGCGCTTATACCATTGGTGATGTCAAGGGCGACACACTGTTTGTACATGTGGAGAAGGCTACCCGAAACGTCAACAGCAGTTATGAGATGATCAATTATCTGTTCGCAAAAGCCATGTGCGAGAAATATCCCGAGATTAAATTTATAAACCGCGAGGATGATGCAGGCGATATGGGATTGAGAATGGCGAAGGAATCTTATCATCCCGTAGAGATCCTGAAAAAATACAACATAATCTTCTGAAAAAGGGGGCTTCGGATTACGGTCTAACCGGATTCGCAGCCTTCATTTTTATAATAATGGTTAATTATTCATCCGTATGGCATAGTGTTTGGGATATATTCATTAACTTTGCACAAGATTTCATACCGGTGCGTCACCGGCATTTAACGAAATATTATCCCTGCTATGAGCGATGTTCTGGTAATCATACCCACATATAATGAGATTGAGAATATCAGGAATATTCTTGAGACCGTCATGAAGTATCCTGACGGTTTCGATGTGCTTGTGATTGACGACAATTCCCCGGACGGAACCGCCGAGGAGGTGGAGAAGGTCATGAAAAAATATCCCGGACGAATTTTCCTTGAACGACGCACGGGAAAACTCGGACTCGGCACAGCCTACATCCACGGATTCAAATGGGCTCTTGCAAGAGACTACGGCTACGTTATTGAAATGGATGCCGATTTCTCCCATAACCCCGACGACCTCACCCGCCTTTATCATAACTGCAAGGATAAGGGTGCCGACGTGACGATTGGCTCGCGCTACATCTCCGGCGTGAACGTAGTGAACTGGCCAATGGGAAGAGTCCTCATGTCATATTTCGCGTCGGCCTACGTGCGTATGGTGACGCGCATGAAACTCCGTGATGCTACAGCGGGATTCGTATGTTACCGCAGGAGAGTGCTTGAGGCGATAGACCTTGACAAAATCGAATTCAAGGGATACGCTTTTCAGATAGAGATGAAATTCAAATCTTGGCTCAAGAAATTCAGGATTGAGGAACTCCCCATCATATTCATCAACCGCCAACTCGGGACATCAAAGATGAACAGCTCCATATTCGGAGAGGCGATGTTCGGCGTAATAAAACTCAAATTCGACTCAATCTTCAGAAAACAAAAATAACGCGAAAATAAAGCGGTAAATAAAAAAGCGGCTTAAGCCGCTTTTTTATTTACAAATTATACCCGACACCCCATCACCTCAGGCCCCATCACCTAACGCCTCGCGCCTATAGCCTACTACCTTAATCCCTATAATAAAGCTGCAAATAACAGCGTGCGATAAAATCATAATTGGTAGCCACCAAAGCATGGTCATCAGTACCCGGGAACACCGCATCCGGAAGCCAACCACGGCTACACACATACCTGAGCAAATCAGCAGGACAGCAACCTCTCACGGTGAGAAGTTCGATAGCATGACGTGAGGCATACTCCTTATCGTAATACGGATTCAGAGGGGAATCAATGCATCGGGCTATGTTGCGAGCCACAAGCATACCCTTCTCCCTATCCACCATCAATATGAAATCCTTCTCCTTCTTCATCTGAGGAAGATGCTCCTCACCCTCAGCCCAGCCGAGAGCCTCGATGAAGAAACGGTTCATATCTTCGTATGAGCCGAAAAATTTAAGCACCTCACCCCCGGTTGCTGCCGTGAAAGCCTTATAATATTTATGCTCGGCAGGCTCCTCCTTGCTCCTCCTTTCCGGAGGCATCTTACCCTCAACTATAAGATATAGCCATTCCCCCGTGTACAATGCCAGAGGACCTGTAGGTTCCTCCCCTATCGCCTTCTCAAGATCCTTCCTGAAAGCCGTAAGACCCTCCTCCTTCGACATATCGTGCCGCCAGGCCATCTCTGCCAAGGTAAGAGCAAAAGCGGGAGTCATCAGGTAGCAATGCATGAAGAGCCAGTTGCCGAGTTTCATCAATGCCTCCCTATCCTCCTCCGCATGAATCTCAAGTTCGTGTGTGAGACGATAGTCTACAGGCATTGGGGAATCATCATAGACCCTCTCAAGTTCCTGCCACCACTCATCTGCACCGGCGATAAGTTCGGCATCAAGGGGATACCTGAACCTCAACTGCTCGAAGTTCATACTCAGGGCATACCATACCATAAACCTTACATCCTCACGGTTGAGTTCCACATCCTGATACTCCTCCTCCTTGACATCGTAAAAAGGAAGAGTGCGACCATAGAGACGGCGGTTCTCGGTTATGAACGACCGCCATATACCTGCATCGCATATCACATCCTGATAATATCCCACAACCGCCATGGCTGCCCTTTCCACCACCTTCTCCGGATAGGAAGTGAAAAGTTTTTTCTCCCCGGCAATTTCAACGAGACGGTTGGCGAGGTCGAGGTAATATCTGTCTGTCGAAGTCTCCTCCGGGGCTGCCGGTTGCCGGAGGATGAATTGATCCATACTTATCATAGGGTTTAGGTTTGAGGCATTAGGCATTAGGCGTTAGGTTCAAGGCGTAAGACTTGAGACCCGAGGCTCGAGATTACACTTCCAATTTTCAAATTTCAAATTTCAATTTATCTATCAGTTCCGAAGGTGTCAGTTTCTCTTGTGTGCCGCTGACCATATCTTTGAGATTCACCAGGCCCTCCTCTATCTCACTTTCACCCATAAGGGCTACATAGGGAATCTTCAGAGCATCGGCATAACCCATCTGCTTTTTCATTTTAGCATTATCAGGATAAAGTTCAGCCGATATACCGGCCATCCTCAGATTCTTTGCGAGTGCTGCCGCAGCCTTTGACTCCTTCTCTCCGAAATTGACAAAAAGAACTTTCACCGCACCACTCACACTCTCCGGGTAAAGGTCAAGTTGGTTGAGGACATCGTATATTCTGTCCGCACCGAAAGAGATACCAACACCTGACAATCCCGGCATACCGAAAACACCTGTGAGGTTGTCATATCTGCCACCTCCCGTAATACTACCAATCTCCACGTCAAGAGCCTTCACCTCAATGATGGTGCCGGTATAGTAGTTGAGTCCGCGTGCCAAAGATACATCAATGTCCACAACGCATTTGTGGCCGAGTCCGTCAATTCCCTCAATCACCTCACGGAGTTCCCTGACACCCTCGGTGCCTACCTCGGAAGCGGCAAGGAGCGTGGAGAGTGTGTTGAGTTTCTCCTCGTTGGAGCCACTCATTTCCAAAAGGGGTCGCAAACGCTCTATCGCATCCTCGCTGATACCCTTTGAACGCAATTCCTCATTGACACTCTCTATTCCGATTTTATCAATCTTGTCGATAGCCACCGTTATGTCGACAATCCTGTCGGCTGCTCCGATGATTTCTGCTATACCCGACAAAATCTTGCGGTTGTTGACTTTTATGGCAACCCTTACCTTCAGTTCGCTGAACACCATGTCTATCATCGATAGGAGTTCTATCTCATTCCAAAGGGAATCGCTTCCCACCACATCGGCGTCACACTGGTAGAACTCCCTGTAACGCCCTTTCTGGGGACGGTCGGCCCTCCATACCGGCTGGATCTGGTATCTCTTGAACGGCATCTGAAGTTGTCCGCGGTACTGCACGACAAAGCGGGCGAAAGGAACAGTAAGGTCATAACGGAGACCCTTCTCACACATCTTGTTAGTAAGTTTCACAAGATTCCTCTCCTCAAGATCCCCTGAATCCGCGCTTTTAAGGAAATCGCCCGAGTTCAATATCTTGAAGAGCAATTTGTCGCCTTCCTCACCATACTTCCCCATTAGGGTTGAAAGATTCTCCATGGCAGGTGTCTCTATCTGCTGGAATCCGTAAAGACGGAACACTCTCTTGATCGTATCGAATATGTAATTACGACGCGCCATTTCCACTGGTGAGAAGTCGCGTGTGCCTTTGGGTATTGATGGTTTCTGTGCCATTATATCTTGATGTTTCTTGTTATTCTCGTTTTCTGCATGGAGGCAGTGGGTCTCCTACGTAGTTACGTCATGCGAAATTACAAAACTTTTTTGAATTATCCCTCCTAAGCCGGGCATAAGTTGTCAGCCATCGGGAAAGAGAGGCATCAGAATGCTGCCGATACTCTGAAATTGAACTGACGGCGCGTCAGATAATTCGGCACGGCATACTGGATGTTGTTGACATCCGTAACCCAGTAATAACTGTTGACGTTGGAGATATCAAACAGGTTGAAAAGATCCACACCAACCGAAAGATCCTTGAAATGCCTCCTCCAGTCGTGTGGCACCACCCCTTCGGCAGGAGCGCCTATTATCTGATAGGAAAAACCTATGTCGACCCTCTTGTAGGATGGAGATCGGAAAAAGGCCTCGTCACGGGTTCTGTCAGGCGAGGTGAGTGTAAGCCCGTCGGCAAGCACACCCCTCAGGCTGAATTTCAATTTAGGGAATCTTGGGAAATAATCCGTGAAATAGAGGGCGAGGGAGTAACGCTGGTCGCTCGGAAGGGGCACTTTAACTCCGTTGAGATCCTGGCGTGTATGCATCAGTGAGAATGAAACCCACGAATCTGAGCCGGGGACAAACTGCCCGAACAGTTTGAAGTCAAGACCCATGGCATAACCCTTGGAATCATTATGCCCGGAGTAGACCACCTTGAGGTTGTCATATTCGTAGGATATGTAATTCGCCAGATTCTTATAGTAGACCTCGCCCGTGATTTTAAACGGGCGACTGAAGGCCCTGAAGGTATAATCGGTGGCGAGAATCAATTGTATACTGCGGGGTGATTTTATTTTATTGTTCAGACGGATATTGCCGTTTCCGAGATCATCGACCACAGTCTCTCGATATTCCTTGAAGAAAGGAGACTGATAATAAAGACCTGTCGCTATACGGAAATTCCAGTGTACGTTATTTGCAGGTAACAGACTCAGATTGACTCGGGGTGATACAAGCGACTCACGGTTGAAATCCCAATAGGAATACCTTATGCCGGCATTGAGGGTCATTCTCAGTTTTTCTGTATCGAAATAAAGGGCATCCTCCGCGAATAGGGAGAACCGGTTGTTAGATATATCCTGTCGGGAGGTCAGATTCTTGTAAAGATGGACTCCTTCCGGCGCGGTCGGCAATGAATACCCCGCACTGTCGCGCCATTCCCATTCTTTCGTGCGGTCTCGGAAATTCTCATGCGAGTAGTTGAGTCCGTAGGAGAGATGGTTGCGTCCCGCTACTGTCGTCCCCCTTAGAGACGCTGTTATTACGGATGCCTTGAGGCGGTTTCTGGAGTGTTCCATATATTTCCCGACTCCTAATTCCCCGCCAACTCCGTTGCTACCACCGGTTCCAGCCTGGTCAAGCCAGTACTCTCCGGATATGTCATAACTTACGAATTCATTTGTCATGAAGGCGGAAATGGAGGCAGAGAACGCTGTCGACCGACTTTTCTTCAGATTGAATGAGAGAACGCCGAAATATGTCTCAAACTTATCTCTCTCCTCACCATCGAAATAGACCTTGAAATGCTTCACATCAGAAAGTGTTCCGAAGGATGTCTCGCGGTCAGTAGGTCGGAAATTAAAATGATTGAGGGAAATGTTACCCAAGAAATTTATTGAGGATTTCTCCGAGGTCTTAAAGGTCATATTCGTCTGATAATCGAAAAAGAGAGGGTCATACTCCCCTTTCGTCTGTTGCGATGCCAGGAGCGAGTTGTTTCGTTTCAGACGCAGACCGTGAAGTTGATTGAATTTACCATGATTGCTCCCAATTGTGAGACCGCCACCCATAAGGCTAAGGTCAATCCTCGTCTCAAACGCCTCCGGCTCACGATAGGTTATATCAAGGGCCGACGACATCTTGTCTGCATATCTGGCTGGGAAACCTCCGCTTGAGAATTTCAGATTTCCAACCATATTCGGATTGATAATACTCAACCCCTCTTGCTGTCCGCTCCTCACCAACTGAGGACGGTAAACCTCTACACCGTTTATATAGACTGAATTTTCATCAAATGCACCTCCCCTAACTGAATATTGAGAACTCATCTCATTTGATGAATTGACACCCGGCATTGTTGACAACATGGCTTCTACACTTCCTCCCGAGACATCGGGAGAAAGGCGGAACGATTCCGTATCAAACGTCTGCATTCCATTGATGTTGTTTCTGAAACCTGTGACTTCCACCTCTGCCAAAGAAACGTCGTCTGGATACATCTTCACATTCAGGGTTAATTCACCCTTAGGATTTATCAGTTTATGGCTTACTGTCCTGAATCCTATACAACTGAAGATCACCTCAAGAGTATCCTTCTCGGCAACAGTCAAGGAATATTGACCGTTAACGTCAGTATTGGTGCCTATTGAGGTATCTCCTATTCTGACAGTACCGAATTCAACGGGCTTGTTGTCTTTGTCACGGACACGACCCGAAATCTTGACGTTTTCAGAAAAGGCAGCCAATACCGCCACTATAATCAGAGATAAAGTTATAAAAAGCCTATTCATCAAGAATAAAACGTAAATTTAACGCTTATATTCTTAAAACCACGGGAAATTTACCTACTCTCTTACCCACTCTTCCTCTTTCACAATACCATCAGCCAAATAAGCCCTATAAAACACCCAGTACTCCCTCTACTCACAGTTCTCACAATTCTCACAAAAAAAAGAGGCCCCGGCGTTCTGCCGGAGCCTCTTCTAAGGCGGCGATTAC
>CAMWMD010000076.1 GCA_947175265.1 uncultured Porphyromonadaceae bacterium
TGGTTCTCGCTCCGAGTGCGCCGGATTTGAGCTGGTCGATGAATGTAGCCTTGCAGTGAAGGAGGTTGAACTTGTAGGAGTCCAAAGACTTTTCCACCGCATAGATGATTACATCCACCTTATTGTCAGCATATAGCTTCGCTATCTCGTTGCCTGCGCGTATCGCTCTGCCGTCCCTTTGGGTAAGGTCAGAGGGTCGTCACGGCGTGTCGAGATGATGGATTGCAACAGCCCTGCGCTGGGCATTTACACCAGTGCCGAGCATTGAGGTTGAGCCGAACAGCACACGGACATCTCCGCTGTTCATTGCCTCGATGACAGCCTTTCTTGACCTTTCTGTCTTGCACTCCTGAATGAAACGTATCTCATGCGCCGGAATGCCGTAATCCTCTATCAGCTTTCGCTTGATTTCGGAATATACGTTCCACTCGCCGGGTTTGTAAGTGCCGAGATCACTGAAAACAAACTGAGTGCCTTTCTGAGCGTCATACTTATGATAGTATTCGGCTATCATCTTGGCACAGTGGCTTGCCTTGTTGTTCGGGTCATCCTCATACGCCGGGTCGATCATGCGCATATCCAACGCCATCTTACGGGCATAGTCCGTAGCGATGAGCATCTTCGCCTTCTCCTCCGTCTCCGACAGTGGCCCACGTCCCAATATCGTTGCGTCGCCGCTCTTGGCGAACTCCATCAGCTTCTGGATAAACTCCTCCTGCTGTGGTGTCGGGGGAATGTTGTGCAGTATCTCGTTCTTATGGGGACGGTCAACACCGACAGCCTCTGCCGTGCGGTAGTCGGTAATCTCATTGTAGAACGCCGCCAGTTCCGGCACCTTGATGAAGTAACGGAAACGCTCCTTAGCCACAATGTTGTTGGTGACATTAAATTCAAAGTCGGTTGTCTTCTTGGCGAAGATAGCCGCCCATGCGTCAAAACAGCGGATGTCCTGACGTTCCAGTTCATTCGGTCGGAGATACTTGAACAGCAAATATAACTCCGTGAGAGAATTGGAGATTGTTGTGCCACTGAGAAAAGTAGCACCCAAATCCTTGCCGTTACGCTCCTGTATGGTACGGATGGCATAGAGAAGGTTGAGCGCACGTTGGCTACCCTCGCTATTGCCTAATCCCGCCACACGGTCATGTCGGGTATTGAACATCAAGTTCTTGAACTAATGGCTTTCGTCAACGAAGATGTGGTCAATACCCATCTGTTTGAAGTCAACCACGCTGTCCTTGTTCTGCTCCATCTGATACTGCAAAGTGGCTATCTTGGCGGAAAGGTTCTCCTTGCGCTTGATAAGACCTTTGAGCATACCCCGGCTGATATCGTGTCCCTGCTGCTTGACAACTTCAAGGTTTTCCTCCACGGTGTCAAGTTCCACCTGAAGTATCTGCTGCTGCATCTCCGGCGACTGGGGTATCTTGCCGAACTGGTCATGCGACATTATCACGCAGCCATAGTCATTGTTCTTTATCTGATTGAAGAACGCCACACGGTTCTCAGCCTTGAAACTTATGTTTAAAAACATGTCATAAATTTTTATCATTCTATCAAATTTTCATAATTTTGTAGTCTATGAGGAGGGTATGGCTATATCTTCTATTATTTCCGCTACAGCTGTCGGTTAAGGCGCAATCAATGACGGCTGAGGCCTATTATGTGTCTGCTTTTAATGAAATTTCTGATATGCTTGCCGGCCGAGACACGCTGTCAATAAAAAGAGCCGTCTATCTTGCTGAATGGGCATTTTATGAAGGGAATTTAGACTATAAAACCGGCTTCTGTGATGAGATTGATAGAATAAAGACGTTTATTCTATCAATCTATGAGGTAAACAAACTTCAGACATACAAAACAGGCATGCAGATGGCTATCAGTTCATATATAGTCAGCCCATATTCCGGGAATGGATATACTCCGTATTCCTATGACTTTGAAACTTTTTCAATGGACAAAGAGCCTTGGGAACGTCAATTTGTCAGCAGAACGCTAAAAACACATAAAGGGCAGTGTCGTTCCCTTCCGTGGATGTATAAAATACTTGCCAATGAATTAAATGCCGATGCAGCATTAGCCCATGCCCCACGCCACAGTTATATCATGTATAAAGATGAGGATAATATTACACCGGAAGAATGGATAAACCTTGAATTGACCACCAATCAAATGCAACCGGCATGGTGGATTAAAGAGGATTTTGAGATATGTGATTCTGCTGTGATTGTCGGTACATATATGACTCCGCTAACGGACCTTCAGACTGTTGCCTGTCAAATGGCTGATCTTGCTTTTGGATATTGTGAAAAGTTCAATCGTTATGATGAGTTTACATATTACTGTGCAAGCCGCTCCCTGGAGTTTTATCCCATGAACCCGAATGCCTGGATAATACGAGGCAAGTCACTTGAACGAATGATTCAGGATTATCTCATGAGACCCGGAAATATCGTTGACGATTATGTCACATATCTAATACAATTGATGGATGAAATAAAGCGGAGCTTTGACAAAACTTATATGACCGAGGAAACTGAAGAAATCAGAGAACGACGGAAACAACAAGCAATAGAGGCTCAAAAGTATATCAAAGAAAAACTACAGTCAAAATGAAATCTATTCATCTAATATTAATTGCGCTGCTTTATCCGCTAAGTAGCCAGGCGTATTCCCATCTTTCGCCATATTCATATTGTGGCGGTGATCCGATAAACTGTGTTGATCCTACCGGAGAAGATATCGTTGTCTTAAATTATGGATACGATATTGGTCATCAACATTTAGCCATGTTAATTCAGAATGAGGAAGGGAAATGGCAGTATTATTCTGTAAATGGGAATAACATGTATTTTTCAGGTTTACATTCTGGCGGAAGAACATTTAATGATGTCGCAGTCGGCTCATGGGATTCTCCTCAGGAATTTCTCCATTCTTCCTATAATGTAAGAAACGGGAACAGTAAAGATAATAAATCTATGAATCATTTTGGATTTTCAGAGGGCTACCAGATTTCCACGACCCCTGAACAAGATGCAACCATGAGAAACAGCTTTTCTAAGACAGCAAAATCAGAATATGATTTGATTGACAATAATTGCGCAACAGCAGTTCAAAAAGCGATGGTTGAAGCAGGAATCCCTGTATCAGAGCCTAAGATTGTGCCGTCTTATATTCCCATGCCTACTCCATTTGGTATTATTGATGTATTCAATGGTTATCAGATGAAATGCAATTTTTATACTCTACCGAGTTCAGCATTTCAATCAATTA
This sequence comes from uncultured Porphyromonadaceae bacterium, assembly GCA_947175265.1. Lineage (GTDB taxonomy): Bacteria > Bacteroidota > Bacteroidia > Bacteroidales > Muribaculaceae > Lepagella. The sequence goes on from CAMWMD010000076.1 coordinate 3,274, forward strand.
TGAAGTGGAATCCGAGCGGTAATTATATACAAAAATAATTGAATAAAAGTATGCGTCCAGGATGCAATAATCAATCAATAAAAATTTTCAAAATTGTAACTGCGTATTTATTTCTTTACGCCACTTTCATAGGTATATTTTATGATTTTGCCTATAATGCCTGGATTTGTGCCAAGCCAATCGGATTGATGTTGGTACTACTTAAAGCCTGCTTTATTATATTATTATACGCATTAATAAATCATATAATAATAAGAAAAATAGTTGGACTAAAGACTGTTGTAATCTTTGAAACCATCTTGATTTTGGTAATTATTGTTCTATCGCATTGTTATGCTGCTATAGAGAATCGCTTTCATGGGGATTATTCCGCCCAAGTAACTTATCACGAAGAGCATCGGTGCATATCACATTCTGCGGAAATGCCTGAAAGAACTTGTTGCCCGGCACTTTTGTCTGGCGGTCAACGACGGACTGAATGAAAAATTCCTCGTCAGCCGACAATGCTTTCTTACTCGTATGCTTCTGCAATATGATAAGGTCGCTGCCTACGTCAGTTCCGGCATTGTCAGAGAAGGTATTGTTGGGCAGACGTAAAGCCGCTACAAGGTCGGCACGTTTGACTAACTCCATACGCACGAATGGCGAAGCGGAGTTCATCACACCCTGCGACGCGATAAAGGCAACCAGTCCTCCCTCACGCACTTGATCGAGAGCCTTGAGAAAGAAATAATTGTGTATCGCCTTTGTTGACTGACGGTAGCCTATATCCTTGCTTGTGGCGAAAATGGGGTCTGCCACAGAAAAATCACCGAAAGGAATATTTGAGCAGGCTACATCGAAATATCCGTTGAAATCATCATCAATTTTCTCAAACCCGGAAATCTCCGTAGTTATTGACGGATGCAGTGCTCCAAGAATTTTCCCTGGGCATGAACAGATGACGCAGAGCCGGGTCTGACATGATGCGCTGTTTCTCGTCGCTGATGATCTGGACGGCATCGTTCTTGACCTTCTCGTAGTTGCGCTGGATAATCGCCTTCATCTGACTGCGGTCGGGAGTGGTGTCCTGAAAGTCGGTAAGCACCGGGATTGGCTTGTAACGTGCCGTCTCCGCGCTGACCTGCTTGCTGTCGATTACAATCTCGGCATGAAATATCTTCTGGTCTATGCGCTCGTCAATGTTGTCGCAGACAGCCCCGACAAACATACCCTGCGTGAGAGTGGAGATTTTGCTCGGTGGGATAAGACTGTCCATCTGGGTGTTGAAGGAATGGCTTATGTCCTGACGGTTGATTGATATTGACTGACGCTTCTGGAGAACCTTGCCGAACCGCTCCGACAGTGTCTTTGCGGTCTCACCGACAACCTGCCCGGAGAAGATATTGCCGACAGTGTTCATCACCACGGCAGCCTCCTTGTCGCCGTAGTCGCGTTTGAGCTGGGAGAAGTCCTGAAAGCCGAGGCACACAGCAACCTTGTTGCTTCGGGCTGTGGCGATAAGATTGTCAAGACCCTTGAAATATATTGTCGGTAATTCATCTATCAGCACACCGCTTTTCAGCTTACCCTTCTTGTTGATAATCTTGACGATGCGCGAGTTGTAAAGACCGAGTGCCGCGCCGTAGATGTTCTGGCGGTCGGGATTGTTGCCGACACAGAGTATCTTAGGCTCATCCGGATTGTTTATGTCGAGCGTGAAGTCATTGCCGGTCATTACCCAGTAAAGCTGAGGAGAAATCATGCGAGACAAAGGGATTTTCGCCGATGCAATCTGACCCTGCAACTGTTCCTGCGCCCCTCCCTGCCATGCGTCCATAAACGGCGAAAGGTAATTTTCAAGTTCAGGATAAGACGTGAGTATCGGGAACAGATCTTCATAACGGCGGTTGAGCAACTCAATCGCATGGGGGAATGTGCAGAACTCGCCACCTTTATATATGCGGAGAAACCATATTATAGCCGCGAACAGCACAATCGGGGACTCCACGAAGAAATCTCCCTGCTTCTGCACCCACGTCCTGTTTAGGTTGAGCATGATTGTGTATGCACTCTCGTAAGCGTCGGCAATATCCGACATGAAATCTGGACAGATAGGATTACAGCGGTGCGAGTGTTCCGGATCATCGAAGTTTATCACATAGAATTTCGGCTTTACCTTGCCGTAGCCGTCCTGATGCGTCAGCATGTGGTTGTAGGCGATGGTAGTCAGGTCGGGAAACTTGAAATCGTAGATGTATGCCGCAAAACCTTTCTCAATCTGCTGTTTGATAAATGAATTTATGACGGCGTAAGACTTGCCCGAACCGGGAGTGCCAAGCACTATGCTTGCCCTAAAGGGATTGACCACGTTTATCCAGCCCTTGTGCCATTTCTTCTCATAGTAGAATTTAGTGGGCAGATTTACAGAATATTCGTTGTCAAGGCGGCGTGTCTCCTGCATGAAACTCTCGTTCTCATCGTTGAAACGGTCGTCCATCATGTTGTTCTTCAGCCTGCGGCTTATCCAGATACCGCCCATCAGCAGGCAGACATAGCCTGAAATGGTAGTGGCGATATAGACGTAGCGCATACCGCAACCGGGCATCCACCAGTTGAGAAGGAACAGTACAAGTCCGGCTATAACGGCGATGATTATGTACCGCCATGTGATCTTCTCATTCTTCACACCCTTTGTACCGAAGCACGACAGGGCAAGCAGCATGAGGGCGAACAGCTTTGAGTTGAAAGTGGTGGCGAAAAGTCCGCATGTTCGGTTGAAATTGGCGCATATCTTATAGACGGTATTGTAGAACCATCCGCTTTCAACGGTTTCCACACGGGTAAACCAGTATAGATTGGCGACGACAAGGACTATGCTGACCGCCCGTAGGAAGTCCATAATCTTTGCCAACGCCCTGAGGTCATCTTCCTGTTGGCTCATAATAAAATCGGGATTTAGTGGTTAGAATTTCAGTCTGTGACCTTTTTTCTTCTTACGCTGCATACGGCGGCGGAACTCCTCCTCGTCGGGATTGAATGACTGACCAGGCTGGAAAAGGTCAAGACCGGGAAGCGTGAGGTCGTAATCTCCGCCGTTGCCATTGTTGGCAGTTCCTCCGTTTTGGGTCTGCTGAGTGGCGGAAGTTGAGGAAGAATTACCTGCACCGGATGTAGATGTGGACTGACCTTGCGAGGTATTGCTGTTGGGAACAGGTACTGGAACAACGGGCTGGACTGGTGTCTGTGAAGGCTGTGGGTTTGTCTGCTGCCCCTGACTGAACCTTGCGTTGAGTGCGTTTGCCGAATATTCCTTGCCGAGTCTGGAACCGTTGAGCACGCTCATCGTGTTGTGGTCAATGAATGTCACGCCGTATATGCGTCCCTCGTCGGTATAGCGGAAAACAACATCGATGTTCTGAGCTTTCAGTTTCTCAACGAAATCATCTTTACCGGCGGATTGGGCAAGAACGTCGGCAACTTTCCGCTTGGTGGGTACAACGTCAATCTTGTCTTTCGCACGCTCAAAGCGTCCTTCTATGGCATCCCTTCCGGCAAACTTGCCCAGTCTTGAAGCCTTGAACGGAGTGGCGATCGTATTGCCGTCAGCATCGGTGGCAAAATATACAAGTCCGTGATACTCCCTACCGTTCACCCTGCCGTCAGCCACATCACAACGCACGTTGAACAGAGACAGCACGGCATTATACTCTCCGAGGGTCTGGAACTTGTAGCGCATACCCACCATCTTGACTGTGTTGGCAACCTGTCGCTTGATGTCGCCTTCGGGGTCAATCTTTTTGATGGGCATGTCAGGCGTGATTTTCTCTCGCTCCGCAACCTTAAGCCCATACTTCTGCTCCAGCTCACGGCATACCTTCTTGTTCTTGTAGAAGTTATTTCGGTCAGATATGCAGCGTCCGTCAGTGCCGACGCGGAGAGCAACGATGTGGACGTGGTGGCGTTCAATGTCCTCATGCTTGTAGATCATATAGGGCATATCGGCAAAGCCCATCTTCTCCATGTACTCGTGCGCCAGACGTGTGAAGTCAGTGTCACTGAGCTTGTCATCGGGATGCGGATTGAGCGAGATGTGCATCATCGGCCGCTCGGTACGCGACGATGTGGGTATCCAGCGCATGAGATCCTCGTATGCACGGTGGATATTGACTGTACCGCTGCCGTCATTGTAAATCTTGTTGGTGTCAAGCAGACGACCGCGCTCCTTGTTTATCTTCTCGCCGTTATAGGTCAATGCACCGTAGAGGGAGTTCCCTATTGATATTTTTGCGACCACTGCCCGTCGAATTTCTGAGCGAGAGCGACAATCTCACTGTTGACCTTAATCAGTTCGACGGTCAGTTTCTCCAGCTTGTAGAGAGCCGACATCGCCTTCTTCTCTGTAAAGTTCTCGCGCAGCGTCTTGACAATATTGTCGTAAGAAACGCCGAGTGTGCGGAAAAGCGAGTTGAAAGAGGACAGCTTGTCGATGAACACACGGGTGTTCTCGTCGATGGTATAGACCTTGAAAGGTTTCTGGAATATGAAATTCTTGATGAACGCTCCCCGGCTTTCAAGTCCGGAGCGGTCGAACATTGCGAGGAACTTGGCGTTTTTCTCCGCATTGAACCGCACAACATAGCGGTTTACCGACGGGTCGGTCTTAGGGCGGCGTCCGCCCCTGCTTGAAGTCTGTGTCATACTTATGTGGATTAAGTGGTGGTGCCGCATAGTGGAAAGGCATGGCAACGCAGTTTCATAGTATGGATTTACGACTTGGGAGTAAATCTTCCCCATGTTTACATGGCAAGTGTTTTCCGTGGCACAATCTTCGATTCGTGTGCCGGGAAACATAACTTGCAATGTTCATGTGAACATCCTCCCTAATATGAAATATGGAATAGTCCGTAA
>CAMWMD010000077.1 GCA_947175265.1 uncultured Porphyromonadaceae bacterium
GACAAAATATCTCCTCGTTGGGTCTTCTGGTTGAACCTTTTGCTTGAGTATTTTTTTTCCGGGGGGGGGAGGGTGGGGTGGGTGGCGGATTTTATCTCCTTTGCTTTGAAGAATTGGTTGAAGCAATTGTCTTTTGCTGAATATCTGAAGCGGTAACGCTGGAGAATGGGGTGGCGCAGACCGAGTTTGTTGAGTATTTTGTTGGAGAGGGAATGGCTTTCGTATTCCGGGATAAGGAGAGAGATGGTGTCGCCGTCGGTAAATTTCAGTTTCCGGCACAGCGTATTCAGGTGTAACAGAAATTTGTCAGGGTGTATCGGCGGAAAGTTGTGTGGACGCAGGAGTGTTGATTGGTCGCCCTCCTTCACAAAATCAGCCTTTAGAAAGAGTTCCACGAACTTATCCCTTGTCTCAGGGTTTGACTCCGAGATTGTGTAAAGGATAATGGCGGATAGGGGTGTGTAGATAGCCATGATTTATTTAGATTTTGGAAAATCGATAGTGGGATTAAATTTTATCCCATCTATTAAACCTTGACATATCACCTTTGATTTATTAAACTCTCCTTTAAGAGCGAACGCAAGGAAATCTTTAATAAATCTAAGGTAATATATCGTCAAGGCCTTCCTACTTTCATATTTTCTTTTATTGAAAGCATTATTCCGAATAAATTTTCTGAACATTTTTATACGGTTAGGGTCGTTAAAGTTTTTCAAATTTAGAATGCCACCATTCCTTAAGTGTTTAATTTTGCTTTTCCCAATTAAATAAGAAGAGTATTTATTAGAGATGCGCAATGTGTATTCCGTGTCGTCTCCCCAGATGAAAAATTCTTTTATTGGCAGCCCTACCTCTTTGATAACAGTCACAGGTATAAAAACAGAGACAAAGGTTGCCATTATAACTTTGACAATGCCTTCCTCAAGGTATTTATTCCAATCCGGGTATCCTGTTGAATTAGGGGATGGATCAATAGTGGGAACATTTACGGTCTCTCCTTCCGCGCTTACTACCAAACTGCATAGGAATCCTATTTTTTCTTTTATGGATAAATTAAGATAGGCCTTATACAGATTTGAAAGAGTGTCAGGTTCCGCAACTATATCATCGTCCATAACCCAAGCAAACTCATAATCATGTTCCGAGATATATTTTAGGGCAGTATAGAATCCACCGGCACCACCGACATTTTCTTGGTTTATTATTATTATATCATCAAGTGAACTTAGATATTCAAAAGTTCCATCAGTAGAACCATTATTAATAACCAGAATATCTGTTGACTGTGTTTGCGAACGTATTGACTCGATTGCTTCCTTTAATAGATCTAACCTATTGAAAGTCACTATTGCAGTACAAATTTTATTTTTCATGACTTATAAAGAATTGAGAATACCTTACGGATAATCGGAGCCATATCGTAATATTTGTATTCGGCGAGACGGCCACCGAAAATTACGTTTTCTTCCTTATCGGCAAGAGCCTTATATTTAAGATATGTGGACTGGTTCTTCTCGTCATTGACGGGATAGAATGGTTCCATACCCTCCTGCCACTCGGTGGAGTATTCGCGGGAGATGACTGTCTTCGGATTCTCATATACCGTGTTGCCGAACATCTCGAAGTGTTTGTGCTCGATTATGCGGGTAAAGGGAACATCGGCCGAGGTGTAGTTGACCACAGCATTTCCCTGCCAGTTGGGATTGTCAAGTACCTCAGTCTCGAAGCGGACGGTGCGGTATTCCAGTTTGCCGAAACGATAGCCGTAGAATTCATCAATCTTTCCGGTGAACACAATCTTGTCGGCCACCGATTCCCAATGCTCGCGGTCGGAGAAGAAGTCGGCGTCAAGTTTCACGTCTATACCTTTCAGCAGACCGTCAATAAGTCTGTTGTAGCCTCCGATAGGAATACCCTGGAAGGAGTCGTTGAAATAGTTGTTGTCAAAGGTCATGCGCACGGGAAGACGGCGGATGATGAACGCGGGAAGATCCTCGCATTTACGTCCCCACTGCTTCTCGGTATACCCCTTGATCAACTGCTCGTAAATATCCTTGCCTATGAGTGATATTGCCTGCTCCTCAAGATTGCGGGGTTCATCCACACCCTCGGCCTTCATCCTCTCGACAGCCTCACGGCGCTGCTCGTCAAGTTTCCTCTGCGCCTCCTCGGGAGTCTTCACCCCCCACATCTGGTAGAAGGTGTTCATATTGAATGGGAGGTTGTAGAGTCTGCCATCGGGAGCCTTTGCCACAGGACAGTTTGTATATCGGTTGAAGGGAACTATGGAGTTGACGAAATCCCAGACTTCCCGGTCGGAGGTGTGGAAAATGTGTGCGCCATATTTGTGGACGTTTATACCGTCAATCTCCTCGCAATAGATGTTTCCGCCGGTATGGGGCCGTTTATCAATCACGAGACATCGTTTTCCCTGCTTGCGGGCAAGGTGTGCAAAGGTGGCACCGAACAGGCCGGCGCCTACTATGAGGTAATCGTAAGTCATATAATCTGATTTTGTTCCTCTGATAAAAATGTTGTTATTGAAGTTTCAATTATTTTGGATGGTTAAATCCAATAAATACAGAAGGGAATATTGTTTATGCACCCAATCTTTGTAGGCTTATGATTTGGATATTAGGTTTTTTATAAAACTTAATACAAATTTATCTTTTAATAGTATTAGAATAAATAAATAAGAGATGCAGCCTATTAATGGGATTGCAAAACAAGTAATAAACATATTTGCAAAATATGGCTTTAAGTATAAGCAAATTCCCATCATTGTCAGCCCTGCTAATATATATTTTATATATGATATTTTAAAGAATGAAAAATTAATATAATTTTTCCCAAGAATAAGCATTGCAGTCACTACTGTAAATTCCGTTGCTATTGATGCTATAGCAGTTCCATTTTGCAAAAGAATTGGAATTAGAGCGAGGTTTATAATAATATTAATGCAAGCTGCAACGATACAAGAAATCGTAGCAATATTTTCTTTTCCTTTGGGTAAAAGGATACCACCGCTTATTACACCGGAAAGGGCGATAAAAAAGAGAACAGGAGATAATATCTTAAGAGTAGTTATAGCTGGTATGTAACTATCCCCACAAAATAATATTACAATCGGTTCAGCCATTACGAATATTCCGCAAGATAGAGGAATAGCCAAACAAAATATAAAGTTTATAACTTTATCAATTGTAGAGTCTGCTTGGGAAAAATCCTTTTTCGCTATTAAGTTGGATAAACGAGGTAACAGGGTAGTCTGAAGGGCTGTAATTAATCCTGCCAAGACTTGAATTATTCGTGATGCTCCGACATAATAACCCACATTGATTGAGGAGGCTAGGAAACCTAAAAATACTATACTAAGTTGAGTATAAATGCTTATGGATGCTGAAAGAGCAAATATTTTTAAGGCTCCTTTAATATGTTTATGAGGGCGTTTTATTACGTGTCTGATTCTAAATAAAGGTATAATATTTGACATTCTGTAGAAATTGAATGCATTGTTTCCTACCGAAACAAGAACAGTAAGAATACTATACATTATTAAATCAGATTTATCCCTTACAAAACAGAAAAGAAGAGGCAAATAAATTATGCGGATAATTAATCCCCTTATCGTAATATATTTAAAGTCTTCTCTCCCCCTGAAGAACCACTCACATCCCATTGTTGTAAAAAGGATGCTGGAACTCAAAATAAGAAATATCAGATAGTTTTCTTTGATTTTAGGAACGAAAAAACACAAGATTGCAACCAAAAGGTATCCGGCACAAGTTAATATAATATGCAACCACAGAATTTCTAATGAAACCTGTGAGAGTTTTTCAGGCTCTTCCTTGACCTTTGCAACTTCTCTGGTTGCATATAGAGGGATTCCTAAACAGGTGATTAATGAGATATAGGAAATGATGGAATTATAGAAATTTACTAAACCTATACCATCCGCTTGTAATATTCGAGAGGCATACGGAAATGTTATTAATGGAAATAACATACCCGAAATGGTATTAACTAAATTCAGTAAATAATTTCTTTTTAGGGATTTGCTCATTGACCAAAAGTAAAAGAATTACTTATACAAAAGTCCTCTTCATCTTGAAAATTTACTTTCTTATGAAGTTTGTTTTTATTATTATTGAAATATTTGTGAAGAAGAGATTCCTCTTTACGATTGAAAATTCTTCTTATATTGGTTCTTATACATCTTGCCGGATTCCCGCTATACATCTGATATTGGGGTTGATCTGAATAATCTTCCTTGAGTACACTATTTGTGGCTAAAATAGAATTCGGGGGAAGACAACCTCCAGCCATAATCTTACAATCTGAAGTTATCCATGATCCTCCTCCAATTTTTATTGGAATGGTCGTGGCAAATGTTATTCTTTTTTTATTATCCAATAGATAATGAAACCCCGAATCCATAAAGGTATTTCTATACCCAATACTCATTACAGCACCGAACTCGATCTTTTCCTGACAGAGGATAGTGCAGTTTTCGGCCATACTAAATTTGTTTCCAAATATTATATGTCCATGGTTTTCCAAAATGCTTCCGCCCCATATAGATGCGGTGCCATAGAATGTATATTTTCCAGTTCCTAAAATTTTAGTTGGACCAATGGCTTTGGACGGATGGTGACCTATACGTATCATTCCTCGCTTAATTTCACCAATAATCTCGATAGTCCCTAAAGAATAAATTTTAGTATTGCTATAGATGAAAATTGGGAATTTTAGAGCCGTTCTAAGATTAAAACTGCATATATTAATAAAAAAAGTCCTTATAAGGTTTATATGAGAAAAGCGGTATCTGCCAACGTAACCCAGAACGATCCTAAAAATATTTTGCAAGTTAAATTTCATTTTATACTTATTTTATAGTATATCCACCATCAATTACAAGATTTTGTCCTGTAATCCATCTGGCCGCATTGCTAAGAAGGAATATACATGCATAAGAGATATCTTCGGGTCTACCAATGCCTAAACTGAAACCTTCGAGTCTTTTTTTTCTGGTCTCATCATCAAAGCTTTCAAATAGATTTTTCATCATGGGTGTTAAAACCGTACCGGGTGAAATGCAATTGACATTGATTCCTTTTGGTGCCAATTCTATTGCAAGTTCTCTAATTCCTGAAACTAAAGCTCCCTTTGAGGCCGTGTATGCAAGAGTTCCAACTCTGGCAACTAATGCTGTTATTGAAGAAATGAATACTGCCTTAAAATCCTCGGAATAGGTATTCTTCTTAGTTAGTATTTTTAATATGTTTACACCACTGATGAAGTTCGTGGAGTAAATTTCCATATAATCTTTAGGCTTTAGATTCCTAAAAGGAAGGGTTTTCTCAATGCCAGCCGAATGGATAAAACCATCTATTGGACACGACTTATCAATATGATTTCTTAGCAGAGAATCAATTTCGTCATAGCTGGTAATGTCAACTATACATTTAGAATGACCCGAACCTTCTAAAAATGATTCTGTTTCTTCAAGTCGATTCTTATTCCTTCCAACCATTATTATCCGTGCACCTTGTCTACTGCAATCAATAGCACATTGTTGTCCAATTCCTGAAGATGCTCCTGTAATTAGTATTGTTTTATTTTGGAGTGAAAATGGATTTTCCATAATTACAATGTCAATAAAGAAGGACAAATAATTTTATTAGTTTGGAAATGCACACTGCCTAGAGATAGTCCAACCCCAAATCCTGATGCAATAAACTCCAAGTGAGCATTCTCTAACTCAGTTCTTAATTCAGTTACCATAAGTAGCGGTATGCTGGCACCACTAGTATTCCCGAAACGATCTATATTATATGGTGTCTGTTCGAGTTCGAATTTTAGTTTCTTTCTTATCTTCTCGCAAAGTAATTTATTGGCTTGATGTAATAGAAGATAATTAATTTTTTCTTGAGTTATGTCAAATTCGGATAATAGATTTGATATGGATTTTGGTACATTTCTGGATGCAAACTGAAATACTTCTAATCCGTCCATCTTCTCATGTAGATTTGTTCGTGTTATTCCATTTTCGTCAGAGTATTCAACTAAAGAATTAGGAGAAAATGGATGTCTACAACCACCATCAGGAACAATTAATGCGTCTTTCCCTGCACCATTGGTGAAGAAATCAAACTCCATAGATTCAGCATTCTCATCATATTCTAACGCTACAGCACAACCTGCGTCTGCAAACAGTAAAGATGTTCCTTGATCTTTAGGGGCAGCATAGAATGATTGAGTGTTACCTACTAAAAGGAGGCCTTTCTTTATATATCCATTCTGCATTATACTTGAACTCATGCCAAGACCATATACAAAACCAGAACATCCCAGAGGTGAGTCAAATGCCATTGTAGAAATCGGAAGTCCTAATTTATGCTGAAGTATGCAGGCAGTAGAAGGTAGTTTATAGTCTGCTGTATGAGAAACAAAAATAAGAAGTTGAATTTCTTCTCGATTCCAATTTAAGTCATTGAGGAGTTTGTCGGCAGCTTTATAACATAAGTCTGATGTACATAAAGATCCATCCTGAACAGCACAGTGTCTTTCCTCAACACCAATAGCATTAATATACTTTTCAATCTCCTCAGGAGAGAGGTAAGGATAATCTCTATTTTTAATTACTCTTTTAGGAACACAGGCACTTATCCCTTTTATGGCAACATTATTAATTTTTAGAAAAGCCATTTCATAAGTTTTATTTGAGTCAGAAGATTCACTTATAAAGGAAATGATCTTCTGACTCTACAGATTCATTTTATTTTATGAGAAGAAAGAGGTCTTCAAGAGTTATGGCTTTTTTAAAAGCATCAACCGGTAATTCAATGTCCAGATCATCTTCAAACATTGAAATTACTGAGAGAGCACCAAGAGAACTCCAATCATCCAATTCACGAAACTTTGTTTCCAAAGTCAAGATAGAGGCGTCTTCCATTTCGATAGCCTCTGCAAATTTTTCACTAAATTCTTTAAAATCCATATTCTGTATTAGTTTATTTATTAGTTTAAACATTTATATTTCAATGGATAGAAGTAATCAACTAAAAAGGTCGGTACTTATTGCCTGCTAATTTTACATTGATAAACTTTTGTCTCTATATTGGAATAATTCATTGTGGAGAGGATTTAGATTGACTGTGGTGGTGAGGCAGTGTTGGCCGGGGGTATCAAGGCATTGCTTGATACACGGTAAGCACAGTAAGCCTAACGGGTTTTAGACAGGAGAACAGTAGCAGACAGGAAAGCAGGAGTTCTTTTCTTCTAAATCCTATCGGCTAATGCCTACAGCCTAACACCTCGAGCCTTGAGCCTCGGGCCTCGAGCCTTGAGCCTAACACTTGCCGAAGGGGGTTAGGTCGGTGCGGCGGAGGTGGCGGGTGATTTCGGTGCGGTCGCGGAGGGGGAGGGTGGAGAGGACGCCGGTGCGGGCGAGGTGTA
>CAMWMD010000078.1 GCA_947175265.1 uncultured Porphyromonadaceae bacterium
GTTAGACTGGCCTCTGCCAATATCCTCAACGACTCCTAAACACGTTCTAATCTTGATACAAAATTACAAGATTTTCTCCACCCACACAAGTCCGAGGATTCATTTTAACTATTTTGATTTCAAGAGTTAATACCAGCTTATGGTTGTCAGGGGAATGTCTACATAATCCTTTCCTTCCGCCAATTCTGCAAGTGCCGCTTGCGAAATTGGCAGATCCTTAAATTCTGCAAGTGGCACTTGCAGAATTGGGAAGTCAGGATAATTCTCAGCGAACCGTCTCATATATCGAAGATTTCTCACCGAATAGCCCTTATCTTCGGGAAACTTGCGTGTTAAATCTACGGATAACTGTTCGATTACTTGCGATCCCCAGCCAAGCTCTTTTTTCTTTCGTATGATGTCATTACCGATGCTCCAATACAATGAAAGCATGTCGGTATTCACATGGATAGCAGCATTGAGTTTTGCTTTCTCAATGAGATTCTCAATTTTACTACGCCATTCAGCGTAACCGTCCGGAAGGTTATTTGTATCAATTTCAGCTTTCATAATACAAAATTAATCAAAATTCACCAATAACGCCCTGAATCCCAAATATTATGACTAAATTTGCATTTGGATTGACTAACGTCTTTCCACGACATATTGAAAAAAATCGGAAGCGTTATGCTCAATCTTGTGATTGTGAACGTAGGAAATTCATCAAGGACAAGGATTGGCATAGTGGTTCTCACGCTCATAGCGTGGGTCACTTTGTTACATCTGTCCAAAGGGTTTCCTACGACCTACAATCAAGACGTGGCATTGGCGGCTCACGTTTTCCTTTATAACAAATTCCTTCATTGAGCCAGTGAAGACCTTAAATTATGAGAAAGTTTTACAACGCTGAGAGACAAAGACATTTGGAAATGATTGACAAATCCTTCTTTGGAAAAGACAACGGCTACGGCTTTTTTAAGGGTAAGCAATATCCATTTGTCTTAAGAAATGGAGGAAATAATCTTTACGAGCCGATACGCAAAGATGCAATCCAATATTTCAAAGAGAACAATATTAGTTGGTGGGGAGGAACAAATCCTACCGGACATGTTCTCTCTTCTCAGATTGCCTGCTTAAATCATCTTTTCGCTATACGCGAAGATCCGGAGGCGGTACTTGCTCTTGTTAATGGGATATGCAATAAATTCAAAAAGGTTCTACCTCTTAACTGTGATAAAGATAAAGGATACATAGCATTTGAAGCTGTTAGCGACAGCGACCATCTTAACGAAGATGGCCCAACACGTGGGAGCAACTGCACATCTGTTGATGCTCTGATTTTGGCAGTAGATAATAACGATGAGAGTTGGCTGATTCCTATTGAATGGAAATATACCGAGAGCTACGATGACTACCCATCCTCTGATAAATCGGCTGGAGAAAAAGGCAAAGTCCGCATGAATCGTTATACAGACTTAATCAACAATTCCAAGCAACTGAAATCTCTGCCGGTATATGATGGCTCAGTCTACTTTTATGAGCCGTTCTATCAACTTATGAGGCAAACTCTTTGGGCAGAACAAATGCTCTCTAACAAGAATTCCGAATGCGTGAGCGCAAATCATTTTATGCACATACACGTCATACCCTCAGCTGACATTGATTTGCTCAACAAAACATATCGTGTTTCAGGTAAGAACATGGAGGAGACTTGGCGTAGTATGCTCGCAGACCAATCAAAGTATCTTATTATAGATCCCTTGGTTCTAATGAAACCAATTGAGAATTCATATCCGGATTTATATAAATATCTATCTGAAAGATACTGGACACGCTAAATTTAAAAAATACTTATGTTCATAACTATTCTGACTTATAAAAAGCCTTTGGAGGAAGTTGACCGTTATCTTCAAGCGCATCGTGACTATCTTTCGGAGCATTATGCCGCAGGTGACTTCATCATGTCCGGTCCTCAAACACCTCGCGTAGGTGGTGTGATAATGATAAAGGCTGAGAACCGCTCGGCGGTGGATGCCATCATTGCTCAGGATCCGTTTAATATCAACGGTATTGCCGACTATCAGATAGTGGAGTTCACTCCGACTATGTTTTGTAAGACAGACCTTTCTGACATACTACTATAACATTAGCATATAAAACGAGATATTATGCTTAAGATGAGACAGAACTATATCTTATTATTGGGTTGTACCATGATGTTGGCATCATGCAGTCAATCATCGAATAACGCCAAAACAACCGCATTAGCAGAAGATGATAGACCTCCATTGGAATATTCCGATGCTGACAGAACGTTTGATGTCGTACTTGAGATTACTTCTGACAGCCTGATAACATGTAATAATAATTTCTCAGGTAAGGATGATAACCCTTTGATATTGGATACAAGTAACCCACGTTTTTCCGATCTATTCTCCGAGTGGTTTGCATCAATGGACTCCGTTCAGATAAACAGACTCAAAAATGGCTCGGAACTTCATATAACGATAAGAGATGACGTTACGGACTCAACTATTGAAAAGGTAAAACGTACCGTCCGGAAATGTGGAATCGAGGGGATGTCTATATCCAATTTTTGACCAAATAAGATATGGATACTTGGACTTCCGATTTCATCATCAGCATCAGCGTAATAATTGGTGCTTTTGTAGCTAAAATACTACCGAAGAAGGTTAAACTCGTTTGGCGAATTGTAATTGCGTTGGTTATTGCAATACTTCTTTCGATATTAAGTCATATTATAGTTAAAATCTGCCAATAACAACATCACGATGCCATACATATCGATTGAGAGCGGCAAGCTGACCGCTGAACAGAAAAAGCAGTTGATTGAGCGGCTGACCGCTACAGCTTCCGAGATAACACATATCCCGGAGCAATTTTTTACAATAACGATCAAGGAGATTCCGGACGAGAACTTCGGCATTGGTGGTAAATCCATCGACGAGATAAAACGTAACTATAAGCCATGAATCTTACATTGCGTCCATACAAGGCTTCCGATGCCACTACAATAGTATCGTGGATTAAAAGTGAGTATCTTATGCGTCAGTGGTGCGCTGACAGATATGAGCATTATCCTGTTACCCCGGAAGATATGAATTATTATCATGAGAATTACATTATCGGGGATAAATCTCGTGCATTGACAATGTGTGACGGTGATGAGATTTTGGGATATATCACATTGCGTATACCTGCCCACGACCACTCGGAACAACGTATCGGATTTGTGATCGTGGATGATTCAAAGCGTGGTAGAGGTCTCGGGAAGGCTCTTGTAAGTATGGCGGTTGATTATGCATTCGCAGAACTCGATGCTACAAAAGTATCGCTCGGCGTATTTGAAAACAACCCATCTGCCATACATTGCTATGAGGCAGCAGGTTTCCGCCGTGTTTCAAGACCCGAAATAGAAAAGTATGAATGTCTCGGTGAAACATGGAATTGTATCGAGATGGAACTAAAATTTCCTAACAGTAGTTTTTAGGAAGTATCATAAGTATATGAAACCAGACCCCAATATCATTTTCCCGGTGACAGGTTGCAAGACCGTCACCCATGTAAGACCGACAATTAAGAACCCCAACATAATAGTAGGCGATTTTACATACTTCAGTGATACTGATTTTGAAAAGCATGTGTTGCACCATTATGATTTTAACGGGGACAAACTTATTATCGGAAAGTTCTGCCAAATTGCATCGGGCGTTACCTTTATAATGAATGGTGCGAACCATCAGATGAACGCAGCTTCGACTTACCCTTTCTATATAATGCAGGGATGGAGACAAACATCTCCGGCTCCTGAGGACTTACCCCTGAAAGGTGATACCATCATTGGAAATGATGTCTGGATCGGTCAAAACGCAACCATCCTGCCAGGCGTGCATATTGGTGATGGTGCTATTATTGGACTTGGTAGTATCGTAGGACATGATGTAGACCCATACACAATCGTCGCAGGCAATCCGGCTAAACCGATTAAAAAGCGTTTTGATAACGAGATGATAGAGTTATTACTACGCTTACAATGGTGGGATAAAGACATTAACGAAATTCAACAGCTCATACCGCTACTGACCGATAGCGATATTGAGTATGTAAAAATGACACTCAAAAACATTATAAATGGATAGCAGTAAGATTTACCCAAGAACCGGTGATGCGCATACGGTATACCTCAAATCGGTAATTACTCGCCCGACAATAGAGGTCGGTGATTTTACAATCTATAATGATTTTGAGAATGATCCGCGAGATTTCGAGAAGAATAATGTGCTGTATCATTATCCGATAAACCATGACCGACTGATCATTGGGAAGTTTTGTTCGATAGCCTGCGGAGCAAAGTTCATATTCAACTGCGCCAACCATACCCTGAAATCACTTTCCACCTACACCTTCCCGCTATTCTTTGAAGAATGGAATTTGCCGAAAACCGAAGTTGCAACAGCTTGGGACAATAAAGGTGACATCGTGATAGGCAATGATGTTTGGATAGGATATGATGCAGTAATAATGGCTGGAGTCAAGATAGGCGATGGTGCAATTATTGGTGCCAGAGCCGTAGTCACCAAAGATGTTGAGCCGTATTCAATCGTTGGAGGTGTGCCAACCAAAGAAATCCGCAAGCGTTTTAAACCGGATATTATTGAGAAATTACAGTATTTACAATGGTGGAATTGGCCTGTCGAAAGAATAAAGGAATCTATCCACCTCATTCAATCCGGTAATATTGAAGCTTTACATCATATAACTTCATCCAAGAATGTATAATGGGAGCCTTAGAAAACAAGTTGTAGGTCATTTGAAAATCTCATCCACACGATTTACGGCATCATCTTTCTTCAGGGCGATGATTTTTGCGTAGATTTGCCTTGTGGCAATATTCTTATGTCCAAGCAGTTTACTTGTAGTGTAAAGGTCAACGTCAAGTGTAAGCATTAAGATGGCGAAGGCTTAGACTTGCCTTCAAACATCTTATCCACCAAATTGACAGCCTCAATCTTCTTGCTATCAATGATTTTTGCATAAATTTGGGTAGTTCGGACATCAGCGTGACCCATCAGTTTGCTTGTTGTGTATAAGTCTGCCCCGGCAGTCAGCATCATTGTTCCAAATGTATGGCGCGACGTGTGGTAGGTGACATGCTTATCAATCTTTGCATCCTTAGCCCAGTCATTAAGAATCTCTGCCACTGTTGGTGCAGAAGGCAGGTCTCCGAATACAAGACCTTCATCATCCTCATCTGTGCGTTCAGGCAACCACAGCATGGCATTTGCCGACAGCGGCGTATATGTGGGCTTGGAGGTTTTCCTCATTATGAATGACAGCATGTATTTACCGTTATTGCAGACAATGTTTTTCCATCTCATTGCCCTGATATCGCTGATTCGCCGCGATGTGTAACACGAGAAAAGATAAGCCTTCTTGACCGTAATATCCCGGCAATCAGTAGTGATCAGCCTCTTTACCTCCTCGACAGTGAGGTACTGACGTTGAGATTCCGGCTTCTTGATACGCTCGGATGCCGAAAGGAGCATAAAGGGATTCTCGCCAAGTTTCTCAGCCCGTATCGCATCGTTGAGGGCATTTGAGAGTTTGGATACATAAAAGAATGCCGAGCCTATTGAAAGCGCCTGTCCGTTTGCCGATCTGTAAGTGTTCTGAATCCAGTCAATAAATGAAATCGCCCATTTTTTGTCAATGTCGCCCATGCGACATTTCCCTATAAACGGATTTATCACCTTTACCATGCTTCTATAAGCTGATATATTCTTCCTGCCTTCCTCTTTCTTTTTCTCCACATATATTTCAAGCCAATCGGAAAGACGTAGTCTTTGCCATCCCTTGGCACGTTTTATTCCGGCCTTGGAGTTCGTGAGGTCTATTATTCTCTGGGACTTTATCGCCTCGGCTGCGGCGAGCGTGACACGATTCTGTTCCTTGACCCTGCCGTTGATTTCCGGCAATAGATACATTTTCAGGAACTCGTATGACCTTGTGCCGTTTACATATATATCAAGATAAATGGATTGCGATCCGTCAGAAAGTTTCTTGGTACGTACCTACGTCGGGTGATGTAACACAGTTATCCGTCAGCAAAGCGAATCAGCGAATGAGGCACCGTTTTTATTCCGGCTGCCTCCGCCAAGTGCATGACGAGATCCTCGTTTTCGGGAAGATTTGCGAAGCGGTCTGTCTGAGGCTTAAGGATAAACCTTCCCCAAAGAGCGACTATCGTGAATCTTTGTGGCTCGCCTTTTGAACCTCGCGATATATCAAGCGATAGTTTAGCCTGCACTCCTGTCACAGTCGTACTTGCCGTCACTATCAGCTTGGCCAAATCCTTTATATTGCCACGAGTATATGGGAGTTCCGGAACTGAAGTTGATTCGAATATCTTTCTGGCACAACCTTTATGATAGTCCTTCTCTCCCTCCGCAAGAGGCTTATAGCAATATAGACATTTATTCATCTACCACCTCCGTTTCTTTTTCGGGTATTATACTTATGTTTCCAAGGCAATCCTTGCAACAGGCAAGTAAAAGTGAAAATCTGTCGCGGGCAGAGATTTTCCAACTTTGTTCTGCGATGTCGAGTAACCACCCTTCCGGTATCAATCCGTCAAAAAATGGAAACAACACCTTATCCCTATAAGGCTTTTCAGAGAGTGGTAAAGTAATGCTCACAGCCTCAGCCTTATCTGACTTGAGAAAGTCAGAATCATAGAGGAATTCATAACCCATGTCATCTTCTGTCAGGATTCCGGCCAACGTGGAATTGATAAATACCTTTGCGCGTTTCATGATTCAATCTTTTTGCCGGGTACCATTTCTGAGCCAAATAAAGCCAAAACCTGATTTACCTTATCAAGCCTGAGAGTTTCCTTACCCTGTTCCAGCTCACGCAAAAAGCGTAATCCGACTCCTGATTTCAGTGCCAGATCCACCTGCGTAAGTCCAAATTCCTTACGTTTCTCCTTAACATATTTGCTTAATTCAGTCATAATATACCCTTTTGGGTACAAAGATAATAAAAATATTTCGAATTATACCATAAAGGGTATAAAAAATCCATTATTCACTAAATTTTACCCTTAAAGGTATAGTATTAAATTATTCTTCAGAGTTTTCATAGAGAATCAACGAAGTTGCGGAAGTTTGAGAGGTCGAGTGTCTCTAAATTATCAGATATGTCCGAGTTGTGACTGCGTAACTACTACTATATCAAACTTTTATCCTGACAATCGTTACTATTTCGTTACTATTTTGATTTTCAAAATTTCAGTAACGAGTTAGTAACGAATTTCTGTCTGTTGCGGTCTTTTTTCGGTCTGATGTCGGTCCTGAAACGAAAGGATAAGACATGAAAAAACCTCGGAACGATCTGATAGTCCGAGGTTTGTCTTCTTTAGTCCGAAGAAGTTCGGTAGTACATAGTGG
>CAMWMD010000079.1 GCA_947175265.1 uncultured Porphyromonadaceae bacterium
AAGACATCGCTCACTCTGCGGAGATAATCTCTGCCATTCGCCAAAACCAATCGGCCATGGATAGATACTGCGACCGCATCGAAACAGCTCAACGAGAAATACCATCAAGCATTGAGGCTCACCTCTGCGATGAAGACCGCGACCGCCTTGATACTAATTTCATTAGGTTGAAGAACCTGATCAAACTCAATTTCCCTATAGTCATAGGTATCGGCGCACTTGTCGGTATCTGCCTTACAGGAAGCGTTATGGTCTGTAACTCTGCTACAAACAAAAGGCACAAGTATGAGCAGCGTATAGAGGAACTTGAACGCTGGCATCAAGAAAATGCCGACGCAATCTCCTTCGGACAATTTTATCGTGAGAACTACCCCAAGAAGTACCGCGAATGGCAAACCGGATGCTGGCAGCAGGACATCGCTTACCGCGACTCCCTCATCCGAGCTCACTCCCTCGACCGCCTGAAACACCTCCACGAAGACAAATAACAACCAAAATACAGCTCTACACCCGACAAATCTCATATTTGCCCTGTGTAGAGCTACCGTTTTCGTGCTCAGGCTCTTGCCTAATCCGATTTTTCTTTATAATTTTGCATATAACATCAAGAAATTGTCCCATGTCTACAGAAACAACTGATATCGAAATAGAACGAATAAATCGTCTCAAAATAGTTTTAGCCGAAAAGAACCGTAAAGGTAAATGGTTGGCTGAGCAGTTGGGTAAGAATGAAGCAACAGTATCTCGCTGGTGTTCCAACACTACGCAACCTTCGCTTGAAATGTTGGTTAAGATTGCATCGATACTAAAGGTTAATCCACGCGAACTAATTATTGGTTAATCATACTTAACTTTTTCATCTACAATTATTAACAAACATATGAACACTCTATCATTAGTCAGCATTGCCGAATTGCTTGATGGCAGATATTTCTTTATACCTGCCTATCAACGCGGTTATCGTTGGTCTAACAATCAAATGCTTGAACTGCTTGATGATTTGTACGAATTTGCAATACGTGACAAGAAGAAGCCAACAGGTGACTTGTTGGGCGAGTTTTACTGCTTACAACCTGTTATTGTCCAAAGAATAGTTTCTGATAAAAAAATTGGGGAAATACGAGACATAACAGGCTGGGGAGAATCTATTACAAGTAGGAATACGTGGGAAGTTGTCGACGGTCAACAACGCCTAACAAGTATTTATATATTATATCGTTATCTTATTGAAGAGGAAATTATTTCAGAGAAGAAACTAACCAAAGCAAATATGGAACTTTACCATCTTTGCTATGAAACGCGTCCCGAAACAAAAGATTTCCTTCAGGAATTATCATCCGAGACATTGTCGTACGATAATATCGATCTTGCATTTATCTCAAATGCCTTCACGACAATTTCAGAATGGCTCAGAAATCGAGGACCGCGTTTGGCGGCACGTTATAACAAACGTTCAACTCCGGACGATATATTAACCACGCTAAACGATCTGCTTCGCACTCGCACGGAAGATGTAGGCGAGGCAACTGGGTCAGTTCAATTTATATGGTATGAAATTGCGCCTGATTCCGGCAAAAGTCCTATCGATGAATTTGTCAGTATAAATAATGGTAAAATCCGTTTAACCGATGCGGAACTCATAAAGGGGCTTATTCTTCAGAAACGCAATTTTATCGGCGATAAAGCCGCAGAACAGATGAAAATTGCATTGCAGTGGGAAAGTATTGAAAACACATTGCACCGCAATGATTTTTGGAATTTTCTTTCATCTTCTTCAGATGAAGATAATCGCATTGAATTATTGTTTACGATGCGCTATTATCTTCATCAGAAACGTACTGAATCCCCCAAAGACGGAGATTTGTTCCGTTTCTATTTTAATGATTTGCTTTCTTATTCTCACGGTAGAGAACTCGAGAATGCTGTAAAGCGAGAATGGAAACAAATTCTTGACATCTTCGACATTTTGCAGGAATGGTATGAAGACCCTATCCTTTACAATACAGTTGGATATCTCATTCATTCAGGAGTTAATCTTCAAACCATAATGGAGACTCATAAAGACATATCTTCTGATGCTCCGAAAGATGAATTTATTAAAGCTCTTGATTCCATGATTGAAGAAAAGCTTCCATCCCGCGATGAAGTATTAAAAGGCGTTTTAAAATGCAGTTACAGTAACAAAAAATCTGTACGTAGCCTTCTACTTTTCCTTAACATATTTCGACTAAACAAACAGATAGCCGAGCTGCGGAAAAGGAATCCCACATTCATGACACCTGCATACAAATTTCCCTTTGATCTCTATGTAAGTCAGGATTGGGACGTTGAACACATAGATTCTGCCACGAGGAATGACTTAAAAGAGATAGAGCAGAAAGATGAATGGCTCCACCAATCTATGGTAGCCCTTGATATGCAAGAAGACGAAGAACTCTCAAAGTGGTTTGAGGAAAAGAAGTATGATCTCATTTGGGAACGAATACTTTCAAAGAGCACCAATGCCGGGGATGAAAGCCTTAAAGATACTATTGGAAATCTAACACTATTAGATGCCCAAACTAATCGCTCATATCATAACGAAATCTTTGCGCTAAAACGCACAAAGATTAATGACGCGACGAATGAAGGACGCTTTATCCCGATATGTACTCAAATGGTTTTCAACAAAAGTTTCAAAAAACAGCATGTAAATTTGCGCGAATGGAGCGACGATGATAAAAAATTATACTACGATTTCATTCTCGGAGAGCTGCGCGAGTTTTATAATTTGCACAATAATCAACAAGATATAACACTTTTCAGCGACAATGACTAACAATAATAACTTGAACTCCTTACGCAGTTTGACTGAGTTTTTTGGAGAAGATAATCAAATGTCGGTTGTCGTCCCTAAAATTCAGCGAGCATACGCTCAAGGCCGGTCTAAAGAAGAAAACTTGCGGACTCAGTTCGTTAACGAGCTGTTTAATGCTTTAGAAATAGATGAACCGCTCGAACTTAGTTTCGTCTATGGCTCAAAAAATCTTGATGAAGATGGCGCATATAGGTATGAATTGCTCGATGGTCAACAACGCATAACTACACTTATGCTTGTCTACTGGTACCTAGCTTCTGCTGAAAGAAAGCCAGTCCCTCCATTCATTAAATCATTTACATACGAGACAAGAACTACCTCATCAAAGTTTCTTGACGAACTTTCACATAGCACTATAAAAATTGATATAGAATACCCAAGTAAGACATTACGACAGCTTAAATGGTATACACTATCTTTTGACAAAGATAGTTCGGTTAATGGTATGATGAATATGCTGGATGCCATTCATCATCGTTATATTGGTTCTTCAGAAAGAGGCAATCTATACTATAGATTGCATAACTTAAAATTCTACGAACTTGACCTAAAGGAGTTCAAATTAACTGAGGAGATTTATGTGAAGATGAATGCCCGAGGCCTTCAACTTACTCCGTTTGAGAATTTTAAGGCAGACCTTGTCAAATTTATGAAAAGAGACGATATGCCTCTTTTTCAAGATCTAGTTGAAATGGAAATCGTTGGGAAACCATTGGCTCCATATTATCTTAACTTCTCTCAAAAGCTCGACAATCGCTGGCTGAACTTATTTTGGCACAAGGAAGATAAAACTGGACGCGATTACTGTACTCGCTACTTCCGTTTCTTCTATCGCTATTTCGCATCAAAATGTTTCCTTGATTACCAAAAGGCTCTCACCGCACAAGAATTTCGACCTAAATCAGAGGGAACACCATGGAACTTTTTCTGGGAACTTTCGCCCCTGCAAAATAAAACTTATTTTGGCTTCAAATTCTATGAGAAAATGTTGGAATACCAACCTAAATACATAAAATCAATAGAATGTATCCTTGATTGGTTCTCTATTCCTAATAACAATAATTTGCTTAACGAGGAACTTTCAGCTCCTTGGGATAAGGAAGAAAAGTGGTATCTACTGGAAGAAAAGTATCGCTTACCGGATGCTGTATTATTTACGGCTATCTGCGAGTATATCGAGCGTAGTGGTAAAAATTTCAATCACCAAAACTTCAGGCGGTGGCTCCGCATAGTTCGCAACGCCATTGATGACGAGTTATTCCGAAATGTTGATAGATTTGTTTCACTATCTCGAAACTTTTCTCGTATACTTGATATAGTCAATTCAACTGATGATATATATTCGGCCATATCAACACTCTCCGACGTTAAAGATTTCCCTCGCAGCATACGAGAATCCATCAAGAAAGCCGCTATTATTACCTCCAATCCATCACAGGATTGGGAGTCGGTATTCATTTCTGCAGAGAATCATCCATTTTTTGCAGGATCTATTGGCTTTCTTCTCCATGACCTGCCCGAAACCCCGAAAGCTTTTGAGCACAGGGCTTACATTGTCGGTCAAATGTTTGATGCAGACGGAATGACCGAGATAAGCAAGTTAAATAGCAGACTCATTCGTGCTTTCGTGCGACAACTCAACACATGGGAGGATTTGCGTGATTCTACTATTACAGAACGCAAGGATAAGGATAATCACTTACGAGCTTTTTTGCTCGAAAAGGATAAGGTCGGGGCTTTCCTATGCAATCTAGGCGATATGGACAGCATAGAGGCCGTATTTGAATATATTGATTCTTTTGTCGATACAGAACCTGAAATCGACCTCTCCAAGCCATCGTTGTTTACAGAGGATGACCCTTTCCTCGAAAGAGCATACACACGCTTATGTGTTGATACAAAGATTTATCAATTCATTCGTGACGTTGAAGCAACTGGCCAAGACAAATTTCTTGACTTCATGTATCGAAACAATGACTACGTCATACATCGCCGTCGAAGTTGGTGGGACAGAATTTATCTCGGGACCGATCGTCGCTTCGCTATCAAACGTTTACTCGAATTAGGATTCTCCTTTTGGGTAGAGCAAGAAGCTGAACTCGATTTCTTCAACAAATATGGAGATGTATATGAGCCGGACGGAGCAATTTGGATGTTCAAAACGTATGGGGAAGACCATAACTTTTGGGTACACCTTTTCCATAATGGCATAATTCGACTGGACGTTGAAACAGACGATGATGTCATGTGTGACTTTTTCGACAATCTGTCAGAAGACGGTGACGAAAATCACTGCTTTGACCAATTAGAAATATATGATAAAGACGAAATTGGTAATCTAACACGCAAGATTAATAAATACGATAAACTCTTTAAATCCTTGGATTAGTTAACTTATGTTCGCAGCCCTAATAACACATCCAAACGCTGAATGATGATCTCGAAGTTTGAGAAAAGAATTAGTGCGTCGAGGTTCCTTATCTTTCAAGTGGAGAATGAGAAAGAAGGCTACGTTATAGACTCTTGGATCCAATATTCTTATTGGCTATGAGACTTTTTGATTATATCGGTGAGCTTTTCTTGTTTCGGCGGTTGTTTGGTCGGTCGGAGAAGAATGAGTGGCAGCATATATCGGATATGAATGTGCCTTATCTCGATAATAATGGCATGTACTCAAACTGTTATATCGATATTGATGATGCTGATAGTTTCGGGCACGAGGATTATGACTGTCATGAGGATTTTCTTGAAGAGCAGGAGGATTACGATATGATGGACGACTACTTTTTAGTAGCTTAGAGGACAACCCTTTAGAAAACGGACTATAAATATGACTGAGCAAGATATACTTCAATTGAGAGACTTGGCGGAAGCTGGGCAGGTACAGTTCAAGGAACGCATCGTAAGCAAAGAGGATAAGTATGAGATCGGCTGCGAGATGGTTGCGTTCAGCAATTCCCGTGGCGGAAGGCTCATCATAGGCATTAACGACAAATCTGGTGAGATTAATGCGCTATCTTATAAAGAACTACAGGAGACTACTAATCTCTTGACAAATATCGCATCTGAGAATGTTATTCCTAATGTATTGATTGAGGTAGAGAATGCTCCGGTAACCGGAGGAGCAGTAGTTATCGCCACTATTCCAGAGGGTAAGAATAAGCCGTATCACGACAATAAGGGTGTAATATGGGTTAAGAATGGGGCTGACAAGCGCAAGGTGTTCGACAATTCGGAACTTGCAGAGATGATGAGTGAATGCGGGAATTTTGATCCTGATGAGGCTGCTATACCGGATGCTACCCTCAACGACCTTGACGCCGACACTATCAAACTTTATTTGATGAGTAGGTTCGCCCCTGTGTTTAAGGGGAAACATATTGACGAGCTGAATATGAAGGATTATTCACTTGATCAGATGGCTGAGTTTGTCATAACAGGAACTACAATCGAAAGGTTGTTGAAGAATCTGAGGTTCATTCGTCCCGATGGAAAACTGACGGTAGCAGCCATGCTCCTTTTCGGGAAATACACCCAACGGTGGCTTCCGGTAATGACTGCAAAATGCATCAGTTTCTTAGGCAATTCGGTCGGAGGCACACAGTTTCGCGACAAAATGCACGATATGGAGATAGAAGGCAACCTCCTCCATCAGTTCCGGACTATAATGAATTTCTTTACCCGCAATCTCCGTAAAGTACAGGTGGAAAAGGAATTCAATTCCCTCGGTCAGTTGGAAATACCTTACGAAAGTCTTATTGAATATACGGTTAACGCCTTAGTCCATCGCTCACTAAACATCAAGGCTCCTATTCGCATCTTCATTTTTGACAATCGCGTGGAAATTCATAGCCCTGGTGCGCTACCGAATGGGTTGACTGTAGAGGATATCAAAAACGGGACATCGATGCCTCGCAATATGTTCCTCTTTACAAATGCCAACTATCTGCTCCCCTATACAGGAGCTGGTAGTGGAGTGCGTCGAGCCCTTGAGTATGATCCCAACGTTATCTTCTCAAATGGCCTCGATCAACGGGAAATCACTCATTCCTCCAACGAGTTCGTCATCACTATTCCTCGCAAGAGTGAGCAAGTAACTAACCAAGGTAACTTAGTTACCGACCCAGTTCAGACAAAAACCGACCCAGTTAGC
>CAMWMD010000080.1 GCA_947175265.1 uncultured Porphyromonadaceae bacterium
ATGCCGAGAAGAAAACCGACGGATTGAACAAATTCAAAGAGATGTTTAACCCTACCACCGCCTTTATTGTAGGTGATTCCGGGATAAAAGTACCTGATTTCCTATCATTGGATCTCCGCACTCTCTTCTAACTAAAAACTGAAGGTCGAAATATTTCAACTTAAACTCTGAAAACTTAAATTGATAAAGATTTTTAGTTAAAATTTTATTCCATTCTTGCAGATTTCAAAGTTATCTTATAATTTTGCAATTACAGACCGTCCCGCAGAAGTCCCGGTCAAGGGTAATGGGGGCGGGATTTTGTGACATAATTTTTTGAAAGCGTTTATCCGCGCTGATTCTTGACGTTCTGAAATGTCTCGCAAACTTTCTTATCTATGTCAAGGATTGAGCAACGGTAGATGCCCGTGGATATGTAAATATCAGCGTCGGCGTGGACTCCGTGAGGAGTCTAAGCCGTATGCTACATTTGCATATATAAGCGTGGGCTTCTGCGTTGCCGTCCGACATAGATAGGGCAATGCGAGAAGCCTCAGAACGTAGGGCGGCAACAGATACAGACTCCTACGCTTTTCTTGTATACCAACCTAACGCCAACGAGAGGATGACCGCGGCATATATCTGATATGACCCCCAATTCGCAATGGAGCAATGTCATCTACAATTATGGTATAGGGAATCGCTCGGATTATGACGTCTCACTCGGTGTTGACAAAATCATTAATGATCTTCAGGAAAAACTGACGGACGTTTCTGTCGGCAATGACCTTGAAGCACATTTTCGTACCGAGCCACTATCCTATATATTTGTCAACAACAAAAATATCCCGTCAGGCAGCGGGGGCGAAGATCCTTGCCTCAACGATGCTCTGACAGAGTGTGAACTGACATTCTTTCAGAATGATGACAACACACTCCGCTTCCGATATTTCATTCAGATTACCCACCGATGTATGATCCACGGACTCTCATGGGTGAAATCATCTCCCGACATTGAATCAGACGCCGGTGCATTCCGGCAAGTCAAAAAGTTTATCGAAAACAGTTTCACGAATCTTTCCGGAAAGTCGACCGACAATGCCGATAAGTCAACTTTCGGAATCTGGGACGGTCATGCCAACCGCCTCGGGTCAATGCACTATCTCCCGGTAGAAGGATTTACAACGGATATTACCTTAAAAGCTTCGGCAATACAAAAGATTGAAGTCCTCATTACCGAAGCCTTAGACTTCTTCACGAATAATAACGGGAAAATAACATCAATTTTCAACCAATATTGTAACAACCGCAAATGAAAAAGATTTTACTTTTTATGCTGACGGCACTAACGGTGCTTCCGGCCTTGTCGGCCACTACGTTCGATTATCCCTACGAGGGCCAGACACTCTCCTACGAGATGAGTTACACAGGAGCTTGTGTGATGGGACAGACCGATTCCGGCGATTTATCCGGCGATCTGGTCATACCTGCCGAAGTCACCTACGATGAAAAAGTATACCCTGTCACTGAAATAAACTACTCCGCTTTCAAGGGGTGTACGGGGCTGACTTCCGTGACTATCCCGGAATCCATAACCTATATAGGAAATGAGGCTTTCCAGGGGTGTACGGGGCTGACCTCCGTGACTATCCCGGAATCCATGATCACTATAGGAAATAACGCTTTTCAGGGGTGTGCAGCCCTGACCTCCGTGACCATCCCGGGCAACGTGTTTGTTCTTGGTACTTTATGCTTTGCAGACTGCTCCAATCTCAAGACTGTGGTATTAGCAGACGGCGAGTATGAACTTGAAGAATGGCGGTGGGACAATGATGATAATAAATACCCATTTGCTGGCTCTCCGGTAGAGCACATGTATATCGGCAGACCATTTAGGCCAGTCGCAATTTCCACCGTCAAAACAATAGAGTTTGGCGGTGGGTGTAAGGTCATTGATATGTCGTCTGGAAACTGGCTTTCTCTGGAAGGGATCACAGTAGGAAATTCCGTAACGGAAATCGCTGACGAATCTTTCACAGGACAATATAAGAGCGGAACAGATTTATATGGGAACCCCGTATATAAAGATAGGAATTCCTTGAATTGGGTCATCCTGCCCGAATCACTTAAGAAAATCGGCAGCAGTGCTTTTAAAAACTGCAAGCACCTCTTCTCCGTGATGATTCTTTCTTCGGATTGTGAAATCGGCGATTATGCCTTTACCGGATGCTCCTATCTAAACAAGATAGCGGCCACGAATAAAGAGATCGCTCAAAAGATAGATAATCAATGTCCAACGAACACCGTTTTATGGACAATCGAACCGGGAGAGACAGTCGATGTGGAAAAAGGTATCATCTGGGGTGCCAATACCGCCACTGCTCCCTGGGTAAGCGGTAAATATACCGGTAAACTGGTGATTCCGGAAGATGTAACCAATCTCTCTTGGTCGCGTATGGCGGAATGCCCGAATATTACAGAGGTCATTCTTCCGTCCAAGCTGGAAACCATCAGGAATCAGGTATTTTTGGGCTGCTCATCACTGCAGGACCTGACAATTCCAAACAGGGTAAGTGAGATCGGCACTGAAGTGTTCAAAAATACCAATCTGATAAAGGGTGCATATCCGGATGTGCTTGACAATCCGTTCAACGAGGGAGTGGAGGCAATCTCCTATGATGCCTATGACTCCCTGACTGAGGAGGGCTTCGTTTATTCACGCCGCAAGGATATGCTCTATTACGTACCGCTTTCCGTAAGCGCAACATTCGAAGTGCCTGAAAGTGTCACTGAAATCACAAGGCTCGCATTCTCAAAATGCAGCAATCTTGAGTCGCTGATTCTTCCCGAGGGACTGACTACATTGGGCGACGGAGTATGGAATAAGTGTAATTCCATCAAATCAATCACCTGCAAAGGCACGGAGCCGGTCAGCGCCAACCGCGACCTCTTCACAAACACGGTGTATGATGAGGCCACACTATATGTTCCCCACGGATATGTGTCAGCTTACAGCAAGGTTATTCCCTGGCGTTACTTCAACAATATTCTTGAGATCGACGATACTGGTGTGGAGAATATAGTGACCGACAATATGGATGAAGAGCAGGATTTCCCCTGCGAGGTTTACAGTCTTCAGGGTGTAAAGGTGGCTGACTCTGTAGCCAATCTACCTGCCGGTATCTACATTGTGCGTCAAGGCAAATCGGTGAAGAAAATCGCTGTGAAATAAAACGCAGCCCTTAAACCCGGCATCAATCCAAAAGCGAGGGGTGGAGTCAAACCGGCTCCACCCCTTACTTTACATTTTATCATCATACAGCCATTCCTCTGTTGTCTCTCCGCCATTTCCGGGATTGGGGCAGACATTAGGAATAATCCCGTGAGAGCCAAGGGCGCTTCTGAGTGCTTTCCCATCAAAACCGGCATCAAGGTCACAGAAGAGTTCGTCAACCGAGATTTCCGCAGCAGAAAGTTGACTGACGATTTCATCTATTCTGTCTTCTGTCTCGTGAAGATCGGCATGGTTCCCTGCCTGAGGCTCGGACATCGCAAGTGGAAGTCCCTGGTTGTCCGACAGAGAGAGGGCATTTGTGGTACGGCATTTCTTCCTTTCCTGATACTCAACCTTTTCCCCTCCCCGGTAAGCAGGTGTATGGGAACCATCAATATGGGAGATGGAGAGATCAAGAATTTTCTTGTTTTTTCTCAGGACATTGGAAAATACCTTCTCCCATTCTTCCTTGACGCTCCATTTACGGTAATGATGGAAGACGGTGTTCCAGCTCGGAAGCTCGCCACTGAAAAGATGACCTATCGGGAGAAGACGCCATTGGCATCCGCTCTTGAGCTTGTAGATAATGGCATTCACAATCTCCACAAGATCGAATTTAGAGGAAAATCCTCTTTTTGCTATCGAAAGATAGGGCATAATTTCAGATTTTATTGTATCTTTGTCAAGTACAGCGTATTCTGGCATGGGTACGATATATTAGAGTGTGGGAACTATAATATAGTGCAACCTTTGCGGAATGCGCTGTATTTTAATTATTTTACTTTATTATTAACATCTTGAAATAAGTTTAAATAACTTCATTGAAAAAATATTGTTATGATCCTATTTCTAAAGACTTGGAGTCAGATTGAAAGTATACATTTATCCAAGTAATTGTCTCACAGAAATTATAATAATACAGAAAAATCCGAGTTTTAGACTTTCATTTCCCGGAGGCTCGACTTTTACTTTTTACGCCCCACTACACATTTTTTAGCTTGTTATGGTTGACAATAGAAATATTTTTATTATCTTTGTCAACTAAAACCAAAACAATATGACTAATAACACTACTGATATATTCCCTCGCCGACTCCGGCAGGCAAGGCTGATGAGAGGATTATCTTTAGAAAAGCTCTCCCAGTCGCTTAGCTCGTCCGTAACCCGACAGGCGATAAATAAGTATGAGAAGGGCATGATGAAGCCTGATAGCCGTGTGCTGATAGCTCTTGCCGGAGCCTTGGGTGTAAAGATTGATTATTTCTATCGTCCCTTTACTGTGGAAGTTGACAGGGTTGAGTTTAGGAAGAAACCGGGATTCACCGAGAAAATGGCTGTTGCCGTCAAGGAGCGTGTAAGGGAGGAGCTGGAGAGGTATCTGGAGATAGAACAGTTGTCAGATGCCTCAATAAAATTTACTCTACCCCGTAAAGAGGTGGGAAACATCGGGGACGCAAGGATTTTCGCCGGAGAGATTCGCAGTCTTTTAGGATTAGGGAATGACGGCATTTCCAATGTGATAGAAGTGCTGGAGGACAATGGAATCAAAGTCATTGAGTTGTCAGAGAATAGTGAATTTGACGGATTAAGCGGTTATGCCAATGGTCAAATACCCCTTATAGTGGTAAACGGAAACTTCCCGACTGAGCGCAAGCGATATACCGCCCTTCATGAGTTGGGACACCTTCTGCTCATAACTCCTGACGGACTCCCTGCAAAAACTGTCGAGACTATTTGTAATGCCTTTGCATCCGAGATGCTGCTGCCATCAAGCGTGCTGACCGCCAAGATGGGTAAAAATAGACATGACATTTCCCTATCGGAGCTAACCGACATTCAGCGTCAGTTTGGTATATCTGTTGATGACATAATGCTGTCCTTGCGTGAACACGGCGTGATAACCGACCGCAGATATTCAGGATTTCAGAAAAAGAAAAGCACTATGCCTGATTTCCGTGCGTTGGTTGAGAAATCCCGCGTGGAGCTTGAGCGGTCCGGACGTTTCACCCGTATGGTCTACCATGCGTTGGCAGATGAAGCCATCACGTTCTCAAAGGCTGCTGTTTTGCTTAACACCTCAGTAGACAAGATAAAGTCTAATCTTCAATTAGTGTGAGGCAATGGAGATAATCGTCAACGACACAAATATCTTCATCGACCTGCATTCAATCGGTTTACTCGAAGCATTGTGTGAGCTTCCATACGATGTCCGGACTGTTGATTTTGTGATTGCAGAAATTACAGATCCCGAACAGTCCGAGGCATTGTCGGCTCTCGCAACGGAAAGGAAAATCAGGATAGAGAGCTTTGATGCGGAAGAACTTGGAGAGATAATTACTGAGCATTCCTCCGTACCCGGGAATATTTCTATCCCTGATTGTTCCGTTTGCTATTATGCCCGGAAACATACCGCCACCTTACTCACCGGCGACAGACAGCTCCGCAGATATGCCGAGGCAAGTAAAGTATCGGTAAGGGGTGTGCTCTTTTTATTTGACGAGCTGGTTGCCAACAATATTATTCCTTCTCATCAAGCCGCTGCTAAACTCCTGGAATTGGTTGCCATAAATGTCAGATTACCGAAAGCTGAGATTGAGAAACGAATCAACAACTGGAGTAAAAGTCAGTAGGTCGCTACATACTTTTTCAAATTAGGAGTCCGCTCTAAAAAGTTAGTCCGTATGTTACTGGATTCAGCAGGTCCATGAGTAGCCAACACTTTTTATTATGGATTTAATTTTGATATAATTATGTTGGTTAATATTTTAAGTTTCGCGAACTCAACTTAAGGTTTAAACGGTTATAAGGTTAAAGGGTTATCTATTTGTGGTGTAGATAATTTTAAGGATAATAGAAAAAGCTTAATCCGGAAATTTTGGGATTCTTAAAGAAATTTTACCTTTATCTCATATCCTGTAAACTTAACCCGTTAACCCACTCACCCGTTAACCCTCAACTTAAGTTTGCGAAAGTTGAATAAATTTATATTAACTTGCTATATAAAATATCACAGCAATGGAAATAGCGATTAAGAAAAATCAAAGTTTTCGCCTTTCAATAGGACTTATTGAAAAACTTAAACAACTTGCCAAAAGACAAAATCGCAGTCTTAACAACTATGTCGAGACAGTTCTACTCGACGCCGCCTTTCATGAACCCAACGATATTACTCTGGCAGCGATGAAGGAAGCCGAAAGCGAAAAGTTGAAGAACGAGCCCCCTCTGGATATGTCATCTATTGAGGCTATGGAAAAATCAATGGGGTTATGAAGAAGCTTAAGCCTACATCACAATATAAGAAAGACTACAAACGATTTCGCAACAATCCAAAAAACTGAAAAAACCTTTTGAGATTCATGAACTGCTTCATCAGGAAAAACCGATTCCGCAAGAGAATCGCCCACATCCCTTAGGTGGCAACTATGCAGGTCACATGGAATGTCATATTGAGGGAGATTTCCTCCTAATATGGTATGACCCTAAGAGTGACATCATTAGTCTTGTTCGTTTAGGCTCACATTCCGAACTCTTTGGCTGACACCCCCCTGTTCTCCTGTCTAAAAAATCACCAAAACCCTCCTGTTAATAAATCTCTTGCGCTATATTTAAATTATTGTTATATTTGCGCTATGTATTTTTACGCAGTGTACTGCGTAAAATGTAAGAGTATGTATCAACGCTCACAATATCACACGATTAAATC
>CAMWMD010000081.1 GCA_947175265.1 uncultured Porphyromonadaceae bacterium
GGCTTGAACCAACGACCCCCTGATTAACAGTCAGGTGCTCTAACCAACTGAGCTATTGAAGCATTTTGCTACCGAAGTACCTTATTTCCCTCGTTTGCGATGCAAAGTTAGCAACTATTTCTGACCCGTGCAAATTTTCCGACACATTTTTTTCATATTTTTTATCATACAATATTCAAAACCCTATTAACTCCCTAATCTACAAACGAATAATTTTAATTAATTTTCATTCATTTTAAATACTTTCCCCTTAAAATAAACAAAAATCCTCCGATTTTACTCCAAATTTATTTACCCTCCCAATAATCTCTTCAACACTTCATCCCTGTAAGTCGGACCGATTGCTATCTCGAATCTCCCGATAAGGATATCATTGTTGTCAAACGCCGTCACCTTATTTAGATTGACAATATACGATTTATTCACCCTCATGAAATCCTTCCCCGGCAGACAATCTTCGATCGACTTTACAGTTGCCCGTGACACAACCCTGCCATCGGCCAACTGAAAAACCACCATATCCCTGCTCCCTTCCACATACAGGATATCCTCATAACGTATCCTGACATAACGACGCTCCGATTTGACCGTCAGAAAAGACCCGTCGCAACTTACGGTCCTGGTTCCCTGCCGCTCCGCATCCTGCCGACGTTTCTGAAGCAAAGCCCTCTCCACAGCCATATCAAATCGCTCCGGATCTATCGGCTTCACAAGATAGTCTATGGCGTTCACCTCATAACTGTCGACAGCATACTCCGAATAAGCCGTAGTGAACACCACCATCACTCCCTTCCCCGCTTTCCGGGCTAGTTCCATACCATTCATCCCGGCCATCTGTATGTCAAGAAACATTAGATCCACGTCCCCCGTCTCCAGGACAGCCAACGCATCCTCGGCATTTTCATACATACCTATCAATTCGAGTTCTCTCCTCCCCTCCACAAGTCTGCGCATCCCTTTACATGCCATCGGCACATCGTCTACTATTATACATTTCATCTTAATTCAGGTATTAATAATTCCACCTTGAAATCATCCCCATCCCTATCGGCCGACATGCGGAAATTCTCCCCGTAGAGTATTTCAAGTCGCCTACGGGTATTTTCCAATCCAAGCCCACCCGCATCTCTATCCCCCCTTCTTCCTATCGGATTCAAGCATACAAATTGGATCCACTCTTCCTTCAATCCAAACTCTATCATTATGGTCCTTCCCTGCGGCACACCAGAGGAAAATTTCACGGCATTCTCCACAAACGGGATAAGAAGAAGAGGCGGTATATGTTTTCCCTCCACTCCTTCCTCCAACCTCATTTCCAGATCCAACTGATGGCCTGATGAACGCTCCATCACGAGATAATCCCGCAAAAAACTCGCCTCCTCCCCTATCGTGGTGCTTCCCCTCCCCGTTTCCCTCAACATATATTCAAGGAAGGATTGCAGACCTCTCAATGTAGCCAAAGCCTCTTCGGGCTCATCATAACTCATAACCCCGGCATTGTTGAGCACATTCAACATGAAATGGGGATTTATCTGATTCTGAAGGGTCTCAAATTCTATCCTCGCCGCCTCTGTCTCTATATGACGGAGTCTCCAACGGCCTTTCATATTCTCCTTGAGCAACACTATGCTGGCGCTCCCGGCAAACATAAAGAAAAAGGTCGTCAGATTTCCGGCAATAAGCATAGGTAGTACAAAACCGGGCACCTTTATACCATACTCATTGTAAATATCCTCTTCCCGATACCCTAATCCATACATCATGACCCCTATCGCCGCCATCAGACCAAACAGACAATAGCCGTACAGTCTCACCTTACCCCGTTTGACGAAGGCAGGAAACACCACAAAGATATTGAGATAGAGAAGCCCTGTCATAATTATAAAAGACAATATCGCCGTGACGATCCTATCCTTCTCGAACGACGGTAATTCAGGATCCCTGAAGAGCAATCCGAAAGATATGACCGCAAACATAAGCAACAGACTCAAATGCCTCATTCCTCTGTAGCGCCGCTGAATTAGGAAGTCGGTCGCCTTTGATTCCCTCATGACTTCTTCTCTCCTCGTTCCCGACCTCTTCGCAAATTCCCCCCTTATTCCATACAGTTTGCTCCTCAGATAGTCAGATAGAATCCTTATCTTGCTGTTGGCTCCTACTGCATCTTTACAAACGAGTCCACGGGCCTCCTCAAGCATCTCCCCCACTTCGCGCATGTCAATCCCTTCCCTCAGTTCTCGGGTCTTCTCTTCTATGAGCCTACGGGTTCTTTTCTCCCTCTCGTTTTGATCCACCTGTCGATCATAAAGCACCCACAAAGCCATCCCTGCAAGAAGAAGCACACCCACCATACAGGAAGGCACACTCTCCACCCATATCCATATCCCGAAAGGGCTCTCCATTATGTGGGAAAGATGCAGAAGATCGCCCAAGACAAATCTCACCCACACCGCCCCTATATTGACAAAATAAGCCAATATCACCACAACGGTGGCATAGAGTCCGTATCTACCTTTATCGAGAAAACGCGGGATAAGCACCCACCTGTTCAGTATGAGTTCTCCCAAAGTCAGGATTGTGAAGGGCACCATCAACCAGAAAATACTCCCTCCCAATTCTTCCTGAGTATAGATAAAAGCCATGCACACAGGCGCTGACGAAAGCACCACTGCGCAGAGACCTATTATGATATATTTCAGATACCTGTGTTTCAATTCTGTAATTAGTTTATGTCAAGACCGGACGGAGAAATGTCCTCTCCGCCCGGTCCTCCTCATTTTTCGCTATGTTGATTTGTCGTTGTCCTCACTTCTTCTTCGCAATCTCGGCGAGTTCAGCACCGCTGAATGCTACAATCACCTTCTTGCCGCTCGTCTTTCCTACGTAATGATACTCGAAGCCCTTGTTGAGCGATGCAAGAATCTCGGCCTGCTGGCGCATGGCCTTGTCTTTCATCATTTTCTTCATATCATTCTTCAGTTTATCCTTGGCATTCCCCATATCGTCGAGTTCATAGAGATTTTCGTCAACCTCACAGGTGTAGACAAGCGATGTGCCATTATCCTCTATATTGGTCACGTTCAGACCCTTGTCGATTCTATAAGGAATCTTGCTCTTCTCCATTCTAATCTGGTTGTCGAGCATAAGTCGGTTGGTCTCCTCTTCCGTCATCGGATGGTCAAGCATATCCTTCAGTTCGGCGTTCGTGAAAGCCACCACAAACTCATCTTCGCTTCCCTTATTCTTGTAGACCACCTTCAATGAGGCGTCGGCATCAACCATCATCTCCAGCAATTGCTTCATCGAGCCTTTCTGCATCGCCAGTTTTACACCCTGACGGGTTGCCTCCGGGGCGCCCTCAAGATCCTTCACCTTCTGCACCTGCTTGTTGAGCTGAACGGTGAAGCATACCTCCCCTGTCTCCTCGTCATACGACATCTTGGTCAGTTTTCCTGCCATACCCAGACTCATCGGGCAATGCTTCTGTCCACTCTCGATCTGGGCCTTCAGCACTCTGTCGTTCCTGCCTCCGCAACCGGCCATGACCACCATCATCACCAGCATAAGAAGCAGATTGATACTTTTCTTCATAAATAATCTAAATTAAAAATGTTACTTCCGTTAGTTCAGCATCCCGATGGCTCCCCATAACCTTATGACCCTCAACTTTCATTTGCGTCAGCCTATGAAAGTAGAATTTTGTTTTGCAAAGTTATCAAAAAATTTAGTTCAGCCTCCACGTTATGCGACAAAACCCATACTCCACGCGACAAAAACCCTTCCCTTACTCATAAACTCTTCTGATAGTCTACAACGTCAAGGAGTCTACCGAACTTCTCACCAACCTCCTTGAATCGGGATACCTGCCTATAACCCAATTTCTCATGAAAACGGCATGACCCCTCATTCTCCGCAGTTATGCACGCTATCAGCGAATGGCATCCCCTCCTGCGGCATTCATCCGTGAGGATTTCCATGAATCGCTTCCCTATCCCACGCCCCTCGCAACCGGGGCGTAGATAAATGGTGGTCTCCCAAGTCGGATAATAGGCCTGCTTCTCCTTCCACGGATGAGCGTAGCAATAACCATCTATCCTCCCCCCATTTTCATACACGAGATAGGGAAACCTCTCCGCTATCATCTCGATCTTCCGCCTCATCTCACTCTCCGTAAGGGGCACCGTATCGAATATGGCAGTGCTGTTCTCCACATACCAGGCATTTATCCCCGCGATCTCCGCCGCATCCCGGCCGGAATCCACATTCCTTATCTGTTCCATAATGCACCTGTAATTTATCCGCAAATTTAAGAAAAAAATCCGTTCGCTGTAAACTCTCCGGCTTCATCTCACCCCGTTGCAACCCCGTTGCAATAAAAAATAATCAATTTTGTTTCATAATTAGGGGCGATGCATCAATGCCCTCCCCTTGTCAATAATCAATTCTCACTATGGCAAAGAATATCAAGACCACATATCCGGTGACGGGAATGGGTTGCGCGGCTTGCGCGGCCCGTATAGAGAAGGTGCTCAACGCCTGCCCCGGTGTGGAGAACGCTACGGTTAATTTCGCCAACTCCACGGCCAACGTCATATTCAACCCCTCGGCTTCCTCTCCCGAAGCCCTCCGCAAGGCTGTCTCCGACGCCGGCTACGATCTAATCACGGAGGAGGGGAAGGTGGATCTCGAGGAGCAGCAGCGCGAGAACTATCTCCGTCTGCGCCGTCGCACTGTAGGTGCTATCCTTCTGTCGCTCCCTGTGGTGATCATCGGCATGTTCTTCATGGATATCCCGTATGCCGACCTGATAATGTTCATCCTCTCCACCCCCGTTGTGTTCTGGTTCGGAAGGCAGTTCTTCATCGGAGCATGGAAACAGTTGCGCCACCGCTCGGCCACAATGGATACTCTCGTCGCCCTTTCCACTGGCATCGCATGGCTCTTCAGCGTCTCCAATATGATATTCGCCTCGTGGTGGGAAAGCCGGGGCATACATCCCCATGTGTATTTCGAGGCTTCGGCCGTGATAATAGCATTCATTCTCCTCGGGCGTCTGATGGAAAGCAAGGCCAAGGGCAACACCACCTCCGCCATCCGCAAACTCATGGGTCTCCGCCCGAAGGTGGTGACGGTAATCCTCCCTGACGGCAATCTGCGTGAGACTCCTGTCGAGCAGGTGTCCGTAGCCGACATGATACTTGTCCGGCCGGGAGAGAGGATTGCCGCCGACGGTATCGTCGCCGAGGGCTCCTCATTCGTGGATGAGTCCATGCTCAGCGGCGAACCTATCCCCGTGGAGAAAAAGAAAGATTCCAAGGTGTTTGCCGGGACGATAAACGGCAACGGATCTCTCACGTACAAGGCGGTGCGTACGGGCGACGATACCCTCCTCTCCAAAATTATCCGCATGGTTCAGGATGCCCAGGGCAGCAAGGCCCCCGTACAGCAACTTGTCGACAGGATAGCGGCCATCTTTGTTCCCGTCATAATATCTGTGGCTGCCGTCTCTTTTCTCCTCTGGCTCCTCCTCGACCACTCTTCCGGCTTCTCCCACGCTCTCCTCGCCGCCGTCACGGTCCTCATTATCGCCTGTCCATGTGCCCTCGGACTCGCCACACCCACTGCCATAATGGTGGGTATCGGAAAAGGAGCCGAGAACGGTATCCTCATAAAGGATGCAGAATCTCTGGAAAAGGCGCCCGGAATAAATGCGATAGTCCTCGACAAGACCGGGACATTGACCGTAGGGCGACCAATGGTCACTGATTTCAAGATAGTGCGCGATATTGAGAGTGCCGAAAGTATCCTCTATTCCATGGAACGGCGTTCCGATCACCCCCTCGCCAGAGCTGTCACCCTCTTCCTCGAAAACGGAAAGGATATGGATGTCGTCCCACTCTCGGATTTTGAGAATGTCGCCGGACGTGGGTTGAGGGCCGTATCCGCTGGCAAGGAATACTTTGCCGGAAACCGGCGCATGATGCAGGAGAGCGGTATACCTCTCCCCGACTCCTTGCTGTCTGCGGAAAAGGAGATGACCGCCGCTGCCAACTCCGTGATATGGTTCGCCGATAAAGATGGGGTTATAGCCCTAATCTCCATTGCCGACCCTCTCCGTCCCACATCACCCTCCGCTATAAGGCAACTGGAGGAAATGGGTATTGAGGTATATATGCTCACAGGCGACAACCCCGCCACAGCCGCGGCCGTTGCCCGCGCTTGCGGCATCTCCCACGTTCAGGCCGACGTGCTTCCGCAGCAGAAGTCGGAGTTTGTGGAGAGTCTTCAGGCGGAAGGGAAACGTGTCGCGATGGTGGGCGACGGCATCAACGACTCTGCCGCCCTTGCCGTCGCCGACCTCTCGATAGCCATGGGCACGGGGAGCGACATTGCCATTGACGTCGCGCAGATGACCATCGTCTCTGCCGACCTCTCCAAGATTCCCGTGGCCATACGCCTGTCTAAGGCTACCGTCCGCACAATTCGCCAGAATCTATTCTGGGCCTTTATATATAATATTATAGGAGTGCCTGTCGCTGCCGGCGTGCTATATCCTCTCAATGGCTTCCTGCTGAATCCGATGATTGCTGGAGCCGCAATGGCATTCAGCAGTGTGAGTGTCGTGACAAATTCCCTCCTCCTCAGGCGCAAGAAATTCTGACCCATCCCTACCCTGATACACTGAAGCGCGGAGATTGCATATCTTGCAATCTCCGCGCTTTTTCTTTTTCTTAACATCACTATCTCTTCCTAAGAGATACTTATTTGTAATGACAAAATTACGAAATATTTTTATT
>CAMWMD010000082.1 GCA_947175265.1 uncultured Porphyromonadaceae bacterium
GTGCCGACTGCAAGGAGACACTGCAAGCACATTCCGACATCTTCCTTCTTGACAATGTGGTGAATACCGGCTTCACATTCGCAAGGGCAAGAAAGGCATTGAGGAAATATATCAAGATTGAGCCGTCACTTTTGGCTATCAGTGCAACAAGTAACTGGCTGAACTAATGAAAATCAATATGAATAAGAGATTGGCTATCGTAGGCAGTCGCAACTGCCCACCCATTGACATCACTCCCTTTCTCCCTTTTGTTCCCGAAACTATCGTTAGTGGCGGAGCATTAGGAGCGGACACTTATGCAAGAGAGTATGCAGTAAAACACAATATCCCCATTGTGGAGTTTCTTCCGGACTACAAGAAATACGGCAAGAGCGCACCTATCATAAGGAATATGCAGATAGTTGATAATTGCGATTTCCTTCTCGCTTTTTGGAACGGCACAAGCCGAGGCACCAAGTTCACAACGGACTATGCCGATAAACGTGGAGTGCCATATAAGATAATCAGAATAACTATATAACATATAAAGACTATGCACAGCTACATCTATCAAATCGGCTTAAAGCCGTTCTCTGAGGAAAGATTACTCACCTCTGACAAAATTGAAGTCGGAGATATGTCTCTTTTTGACTATACCTATGATATAGACGAAAAGTCAAGAGCAATAAATATCCGTATTCTTGTTGACACGATACTTCCGGCAGGTATGTTCGTTACAGACACGGACAACAATCTTATTTATCAAGGTGGATTCAAGGTATGGCGAAAGTCATATTATGACAACGTAAAATCCTGTAGCAAAGCTCTCACTCCTGCCAACATTATGGGAAGTGGTAACGCACTCCGGAATCTTAACAAGGCATTCCACAATCCACTCAACACAGTTCGGCTTTTCAAGTGTGGAGCGGGCTCGCCGGAACAATCCATCGCCTTTATGCGCATGGTAGAAGGTCTCAGCAAAGGTGATGTTCTCTATGTCGGCTCAGTTTTGGGGTATCACAACTGAATACGTGAAAAAGAACGACCCCCGGCTTCTCTCGGTAGAAGTCGGGCGGTTTGCTTCGTCACCTCGCAAAACCGCCTGTATGGAATACTATTCGGAAGAATGTCTTGAATACCTGGGCTGCGCATGACGGCACACGTACCCGACGAGCCATATTTGGCGCCGGTTACTTGTATGCCTACTTATGAAAACCAGGCCGTCTGACTTACTCCGTGTCTGTAACACCGAGTAAGATTCAGACGATATTCTATGAGAGTGTCGACGGGGTCGCCTATGACGGCACAAACGCCAGAGCCATTGATGTGATGCCATGAGCACACTTCAATGTCTTTCGCGTCAATGCCTGTCTATGAAAACGAGTCTGTATCGAACAACAGCCTAAAACGATTACTTGTCTGCAACGAATACCGGCCCGGTCTTTATCGGCCATAGGCTAAAGCTTATGGCTGATCAACCGAAATAATTTGAATATTATGGTCACACAGTGACAGCACGGACCCACGACGAGCCATATTCCATGTGGCGCTGTGAGCCTTCGTGCCAACTTTGGAATATTAAACCGACTGACATGCTCCGTGTCGATAACACCGAGCATATTCAGCCGATTCTAAGTTATGACTTTTTATGGTTCCAGGGCTTGAATACCGATACCCATATTAGAAATAATAGACCGGCTGCCTGAAGAAGTGCCATCCAATTTACAATCGGGAGTTTTGATCCGAAGTAATTTGTCGGAAATACAATAGACTCGTTGGCTATCGCGGTAGCCTGGGCTATGATTTCAAGAGCCAATGGATGGAGGCCGAAGGTGCCTATGAGAATAATCGCTACCCCAACAATCCATTTTACAGTAAGCCAACGATACTTGAAGAAGCCCCACTTGGTCTTTAGCCCATAAATCAGACCTGTTATGACGGCAAGCACCGCACCGGGAATCACAAGTGTATAGTCAATAAACAGCGCAGTGGTCTGATTATACAGGAATTCCAGACTATTGACCGAAGGACGCCAATAGAGCAGACCCATCATAAGAACCCCAACGGTCCACATCATTATGAAAAGAAGATGAAAAACTTTCAATGTTTTCATTTCTTTAGGAGTAAGCGTTTTCATAAGATTATCTTTTTGAATTTATCCTTTTCTTTACTTTCAGCCATGCAGGAGCTCCGGCCACACAACATTTATCCAGAGTTTCGCACATCTCTACAAAACGGGATTTCGGAATAGAGAAACTGAGAATATCGGGTTTGAAGAATGGTCGTGCTGACACGTCTAAGAGTCCGATATAGCAATGTTTTCCACCACTGCGGTTTTCGTTGACAAGGGAAGTTACAGTAGTTGAGCATCCTGATCCCCATGGGCTTTGCACAGCATTTATATCTGTACTGTCATAATTGGCCCATGTGAACAGCCCCGATAAAATATCGGGAGTAACGAAGAATATCAGCCCCTCAATGGCATCGAAATTCTCAAGCTTGTCAATCCGGATAAAGTTAATATATGGTCTTTCCGACATTTTTGCATCTATCAGACTGATCGACTTCTTTACGATAGCGGGATCCTGCTTGTATTTCTCTACAAAGGAAACGAAATTATATACTTTAGATGGAATTGGTCCCAACCCGGTATAAAGTTTTCCCCCGCCACAGGTGAAGTTACAGCTATCCAGCGTGACTGTATTCCCATTATAGGCCCTATGAAACTGTTTGAACATGCAGCCGGGCACATTTTGCCTTTCTCCTAAAGGATATTCTGAATATACAACCGCTAACGGTAGTGGGGTGCACTCGCCGAAGTATTCAGAATATCTGTCTATGAATTCCAGTGGTGTCATTTTATATTGCAGTAGATTTCAGTGAGTGATTGTCTCAATATTTCGCGTTGCTCATCATTCATGCCTTTCGCAGATAATTCAGTTACGAGGTCTGCCATATGTTCGATTTCATCCTTCCTTGAATCGGCATAATCTGTCAGATAGACGGCATTGGTCTTGCTGTTAAGGTTTTCCCTTTTTATATATCCTTTCTGTTCGAGATAATTCAACGCACGGCTTATTGCAGCCGGATCCTTGCCGAGTATCTTTGAAAGTTGAGACTGGCTGAGACCATTCCTGCACCAAAGCACTTTCAAAATAATGTACTGAGAGTGCTGAAGGTCAATATGATGCTCTGCAAAAAGTCTGTTTAGTTTCTTGACCATGACATTCAAGGCACGATCAAGATAATATCCCAGGGTATCAATCTGGAGTTCAAAACTATCATCAATTGTCTTCATTTTGCAAAGATAATGAATATTGTTGATTAATCAATGATAAAAACAACAAGATCCATCAAAAGTTCTTGCATATCAGTTACCAGTTATTATGTGCAAACCGAACTATCAAAAAAAATACAAATACGTATAAGGTCACGCGCCAATGAGGGGAGTTTTATTACGTGTGACTATGTGTTTGTCATCCTAAAACGATGACTTACCTACAACAACGAGAATCCTTTGAGAAAAATCAGTAATAATTCCCTTGTGATGATTGAGCCTCGGCAGCATGGCGTTTTTCCGTGCAAAGTTACTGCGTCCGGGAGGAACGTCAAGTGACGCTACGCTTGCTGTCGGAGTGCTTGCCGGCAGCCTTCCACAATTTTTAGGATAAAAATTGGGTATTCCGTCTTCACCCTCTGACTGCACACTTGCCTTATCCTCCCTTATGTCCGCAGTGGGTGATAAGCACAAAAAACGGCCAGCCCTGCCGGAGAAGCTCAATAGAGCTTCACGAAAAGGGAAAACAATTAACTCCCAACGATATGAAACATAGAGACAGACAAGAGAAAATCACGATTGAGGGTAACATCTATGGACTTACCCTTATATGGAACAGAGAACTTCTTGGCAGGTCTGTAGTTGGTTTGTCACCCGATTACGCCTACATAACTAAAAACGGCAGCTACTTTGCATTAATAGATTGCTCATCTGACGTCAACGGCTTTTTTGTAGAGGCTTTCCACTTCGCTATGGAGAAACCTACTTGGCGTATGAATTTCAATTACCTGAACATCAATACCATTCCGTTTAGGGATATTCTTGTTAGACTCCCATTATCACAATCAATAAATTAGAGAACTATGCACAGCACTATCTACCAAATCGACATCAAGCCGATTGCTGAAACCGACATTCTCCGACTTGACAACATTGTAGCCGGTGAAATGGCGTCAATCTCATACGTAAGCGAGAACAACGAGGACGGACGCCAATTTGACATCAAATGTCTTGTGGAGCATATTCTTCCCAAAGGAATGTTCACACTCTCCACAGACGATACTCTTATTTATAACGGAGGCTTCAATATGTGGAAAAAGTCTCACTTTGACCACATCAAGGAACTATCCGCTAAACTCACTCCTGCAAATGTGATGAA
Source organism: uncultured Porphyromonadaceae bacterium (assembly GCA_947175265.1). Lineage (GTDB taxonomy): Bacteria > Bacteroidota > Bacteroidia > Bacteroidales > Muribaculaceae > Lepagella. The sequence continues at coordinate 4,416 of CAMWMD010000082.1, forward strand.
ATGGAGCGGACCAATCGGACAACTGAAAAAGGCTATCTCCAATCCGCTCGGAACAAACGCCCTTTTCGTAACTGAATTTTACGGAGGTGGTGGAACCGCAGACTGTTCCGCTGACCTTATGGATATGGTGAGCCGACTGAAGAGAGGGGATAAACTCTACTTGGGCGCAATCTTAGGCTATCACAACTAAATCATACTCTATGGAATTTTCTACCGAACCCATCCCGACATGGGCGTTATGCTTCCTAATCAATGATGACCGCAGTGGTCTGACTGATGAAGAAATCGCTATGATTGACAAATGGTACACAGACAATAAAGTAATGTCTGTCACCACTGCCACTGAGGAAGATGGCGAGTGCTACCCATACTTCTCACACTATCCGGCTTTCGGACTTCCAACAGAGGTTGTAGACTGCTCTGTGATGATGATAGCATAAATCACTAATATCAGGAACCGCCTGACCTCAATGAAGAAGTCGGGCGGTTTGCTTCGTCTCCTCGCAAAACCGCTGTTAGGAATACTGTGTCTCCATAGTATATAATGGCTTTGGATTCGTAAACTTCACGTGGTTTGGGGAAGTCAGGTTAACCTAATTTGGCTTATTTAATAGGTGTCGAGGGAGAATCACTTCCTCCAATTCGCATGAGTATGGATTGAGATATAAGACGTCATTGTTGATTATTAGTCTCCTTTGGAATTTGCTATATATAACACTATATCTGAAATTACCGTATGCAAGCAATACATAATCCCTATCTTTCTCATCTTTACCTGAATTGATGAGTCGGAAGTCTTCGGGAAAGCGGTTGACCAGTTCTTCTGTCTTTGTAAAGTTCGCGCCTTCAAGAAATCCTCGTAGGTACATCATACCTTCGAGAAATTGTATTTCTTCAGATGGTTTCAATATCGCCTTATTCATAAATTCTACCTGATTTCAAATTCTATATCAGTCTCCACAGCTATCGAGACCAAGCTGAATCACTTCATCATCTATATTTTGAGAAATATCTTCCAATTTCGGTGGAATGACTTTTATCAGTTTAGCCGGATTACCTGCTACGATTGTATTTGCCTCTACATCTTTCGTCACAACACTGGCAGCTCCGACCACTGCATTGTCCCCGATGGTGACTCCGGGGAGGATTGTAGCTCCGGCTCCAACCCATGCGTTTTTACCTATACGCACAGGCTTGCAGGTAATAACCTGACGCTCGTATAAGTCATGGTTATTGGAAATGAGCTGAACGTTGGCTGCTATCATCGCTCCATCCTCTATAGTGATGCTTCCTGCCGACATCATCAGGCATCCGGGCATTACCACAACGTTTTTGCCGATATTGACCATATGTGGGCGGATAGCCGTCAATGGAGTATTGACAATGCTGTTATCCCCCATCGTAGGGAAAATCTTACGCATAAGCTCGTCATACTCAGCTGTACGCGGCATCGTTTGGTTGAACTTGAATATTAACTGAGTATGTTCTTTGGCTAGAGCCAATTCTTCAGGAGTCTGTTTTGTTACGTCTATTCTAATTTCTTTGTTCATGGTTCGTTTATGTTTAGCCGTTCCTTAAGTCGAGTGTTACGCTTTGAGACGGTCTGGTTGTGGATAGCGTATGCGAGGGCTTTTGTGGTGCCGACCAATACGCAGATTTTCTTGGCGCGGGTGATTCCGGTGTAAATAAGGTTGCGCTGGAGCATGACGTAATGCTTCATAGTGATCGGCATGACAACTACAGGGAACTCCGAGCCTTGGCTCTTGTGGATGGTGATGGCGTATGCGAGGGTGATCTCATCAAGCTCTGACACGTCATATTCCACAACTCTCCCGTCATATATAACGGAAAGGGTACGTTCCACGGCATCTACCGCACTGATATAACCGATGTCTCCGTTGAACACGTTCTTGTCGTAGTTGTTGCGGATCTGCATCACCTTGTCGCCTTGGCGGAAGGTGTAGCCGCCGCGTGTCAGTGAGACATCTGATGGATTGAGGGCGTTCTGTAGCTCTGTGTTGAGATTACCGGCACCGGTATTGCCACGCTGCATAGGTGTCAACACCTGTATCTCCTTCGGTTTGTAACCGTAAGCCTTTGAGAGTCTGTCGCGCACCAAGCTCACTATAAGACCGGGTATCGCATCCGCATCTTCGGCCTTGATAAAGAAGAAGTCCGTCTGTTTGCCGTTACTAATATTCGGGAACTGTCCGGCATTGATGGCATGGGCGTTCATCACGATTCGGCTCGACTGTGCCTGAC
>CAMWMD010000083.1 GCA_947175265.1 uncultured Porphyromonadaceae bacterium
CTCATAGCTCTAAAAAATGAGGCTGCACCGTAAACCTTAATTACGACACAGCCTCCTTTTCATATCCGTTTCAGATAAAAATCCGGATTGCGGAGTGTTAAGATAGTGTGGGTACAACATGAGTTTGTGAAAATTGAAATAAATTGCTAAATATGGTACTCCACCCTCACAAATATCCTGAATGCGATTCTCGTTTTCATAAGTGAAATTTATGACTGTATCGTTCGCGTATTCATGGTTTCCAGTCAAGTTATCAAGTATAAGCACTACGCGAAAGACATTGAAGCGTACCTCTGACATCACAGCAATGATTCTGGCGTATGTGCTGTCATTCGGATATATTGCTATTGGCATAAAAGAATCGGCTGATTATGCTCGGTGTTTTCGACACGAGTGTATCAGCAGGTGTAATCTTTCAAGGTAAGCACATAGTCGAACGGTGCCATGGAATATGGCTTGTCGTGGTTCCTTGCCTTTATAATTTGATTAATTTGCCTGAAGCCGGAACTCGCGGGGCGTAACTCCTATTTGCTTTTTGAAGAAGCGTAGGAAATGCTGAGGATACTGAAAACCGAGTTGCGCTGAGATACTTTTTGTCGTCAGCTCGGGAGATAACAGCAGTTGCTTAGCCTTCGATATCATTTTCAATTGAATATACTCCTGAGCTGTTTTGCCTGTTTCTGCCTTTACAAGATCACCGAAATAGTTGGGGGATAGGCAAACTTTCTCTGCGAAATATTTCACTGTCGGTATGCCGTATTTCTCAGCTTGCCCATTATTAAGATATGCGTCAAGTAGTTTCTCAAATCTGCTAATAACGGAAATGTTTATCTCTTCGCGTGTTATGAATTGTCTCTCATAATATCTCAGACAATAATTGAGTAGGATCTCGATATTTGAAACGATAAGGAGCTTAGAAAACTTATCTATGGAATGTTGCAACTCGCGTTGTATCTCCTCCATATATCGGGAAATGGTTGCACATTCTTCCTCAGATAAAATCAAAGCCTCATTGGAGGAGTAAGAAAAGAATGAATAATTGTTTATCCCTTTTTCAAGATTTGTTCGTGCAAGAAGTTCGGGGCTAAATAATAATCCTATCGCCTCTGGAATTATCCCTTCATCGGTTCGCTCGATCTCAACAGTCTGTCCCGGAGCAAAGCTAATCACAGTATTTCCATCAAAATCATACTTTGTCCTACCATAGTTTATGGTGCAGCCGGTTGTCTTCTTTAGGAATAAGGCGTAGAAACCATAACGCATGATATGATGCACCTTGTGATTATTCTCAGAATTGAAATTTACAATAGCCACCAATGGATGTCTGGTATCAAAACCGAAGAACCTATTGAAATTTTCTATCGTGTCAGCTTCAAAAACTTCCATAGTAAATCGTATGATTTAATATGCAAAGATAACGAAATTTCATGAGATGGTGAAGAGAATCAAGTCACTTCTGTAATTCGGGTAACTTTAGCATTAATTTGGGTAGTCACTTGATTGCCTGAATTTAAGATTCCGTAATTGGGGTAATTTTATATGTAACAGAGGTATCCTAATATGTCGGCTGAAATTGTTAATATTGCAAACGAAAATGAAATAAGATATGAAAACTATAAAATTTTCAGACAATACCGAACTTTGCTCCTTGGGCCAAGGTACCTGGAATATGGGTAGGAATCCACTCAAACGCAAGCAGGAAACCGAGGCTCTGTTAACAGGCATTGACCTCGGAATGACAATGGTAGACACAGCGGAAATGTATGCCAACGAAGAATTTGTCGGTAAAGTCATTGAACATATCCGCAACAAGGTGTTCCTTGTCAGCAAAGTGCTTCCGGAGAATGCAAGTGTTGAGGGCACTATCCGTGCCTGCGAGAATAGCCTGCGAAAACTCCGTACAGATAGGCTCGACCTCTATCTGCTTCATTGGAAAGGTTCGCACCCGTTTGAAGATACAATCGAGGCAATGACTCGTTTGCAACGTGACGGTAAAATCCTACGCTGGGGTGTCAGCAATATAGATGTTCCCGATATGGAAAAAATTGTAGCAATGCCCGATGGCTCCGCTTGCGAGGCAAACCAAGTGCTTTATAATCTTGGTGAACGAGGTGTGGAGTTTGATCTCATACCTTGGTCACAAAGCTACCGGATGTCCGTTATTGCTTATTCGCCCATAGCAGAGGGACGACTACTTAGAAATCCGGTTCTTTTGAAAATTGCAGAAAAACATAATGTCACTCCTGCTCAGATTGCATTGGCATGGACTATCAGACTCGATGGTGTGATGGCTATTCCGAAAGCTTCCTCATCAGCTCATGTGATGGACAATTTCAAGGCACTGGATATTATCCTTGATGAAGACGATCTTCGGGCTCTTGATGCGACGTTTCCACCACCAACAAAGCGTATCCCACTCGCCGGCTGGTAATCTAATAAAGTAATGATAATTAGTAAACACAGATAAATTATGACACAGACAAATCTCACTTACGAACAGTATCTCCCTACAAAAGTGCTCTTCGGAGCAGGACAGCTCAACAACCTGAGCAAACAGAATCTTCCCGGCAAGAAAGCCCTTATTGTTATCTCAAACGGTAAGTCAACACGCGCTAACGGTTATCTTGACCGCACAGAACAGCAACTCCACTTAGCCGGAGTTGAGACATCAGTATATGATGGTGTATCACCAAACCCTACAATAAGGAATGTGACCGAAGGCGCTGAAGCAGCCCGAAAATTCGCTGCTGATTTTCTCGTTGCGCTCGGAGGCGGCAGTGTGATGGATTGCACTAAAGGTATAGCGATGCTCGCCTCAAATGAGGGAGAATTATGGGATTATGTACCTGTCGGTGTTGGTACAGGTAAGGGTAAACCGCTCGCAAACGCCCCACTTCCTCTTATCGCTATCACCACGACAGCAGGTACAGGCTCAGAAGTGGACTACTCCGGTGTAATCACATACGAGGAAACCAATGAAAAAGGGTTTATCAGCGACCTCCGTCTTTTCCCGATAATCTCAGTTGTTGACCCTGAATTAATGTTGTCAGTACCGGCTAAATTTACCGCTTATCAGGGCTTCGATGCACTGTTTCATAGCGTGGAATGTTACATATCCAAAGGAGCAAACCTTGACAGCGATATGAGGGCACGTGAGGCTATCAGAAATGTAGCAGAGTTCCTTCCGAGAGCCGTGGCTGACGGCAACGACATTGAGGCTCGAACAAGAGTAGCATTTGCAAACACTCTTTCAGGAGAGGTGATGACAATAAGCATGACCACCAGTGAGCATTCTATGGAACACGCTCTCTCAGCCTACCATCCCTCACTTCCTCATGGTGCAGGTCTCATCATGATAAGCAAGGCTTATTTCAGCCACTTCATTAAAAATCACGCTTGTGATGACCGATTCATTGACATGGCGCGATTGATGGGACGTCCGCTTGCTGACCGTCCTGAGGAGTTCATCGACGCGTTGGTAGACTTGCAGAAAGCCTGTGGCGTGGCTGACCTGAAAATGTCGGATTATGGCATCACTCCCAAAGAGTTTGCAACGTTTGCCCAAAATGCTCGAGAAGTAATGGGTATGCTGTTCACTTTTGACCGCATCAACCTCACTCCTGAGGAAGTTGTATCCATATATACAGAATCATACAAATAAGTAAGTTATGAAAATCATTGCAATAAATGCAAGTCCCCGTAAAAACGGCAATAGTGCCAAGATGCTCGACAGCTGGATAGACGGATATAAGTCGGTCTATCCCGATGCCGAAGTAGAGCGGGTTGACTTATATACGTTAAAATATACCGGGTGTCGGAGTTGCTTCTCCTGCAAGCGCAAAAACGGTCCGTTTTATGGTACTTGTCCCATAAAGGATGATATTCACGACCTTGTCGCTGAAGTATACGACGCTGACGCAATCGCTATAGCCTCGCCGACATATTTTGGTAACATAAACGGAATGCTTCACAGTTTTTTGGAACGTGCGATGTTCAGCAAAAACACGTATCACATGAACCACGAGTCACTTGCACCCAAGCCTGTACCCGTGACTATGATATATTCCTGTAACTGTACTCCGGAATTAGCTGAAAAGTTCCATTATCCCAATCACTGGGACGACCTTGAGGCAGAGATAGGTCATGTGTTCAAGCATCCCGTAAATCGTGTAGTGGCTTACAACACCTATCAATTCAACAACTACGATGACTACGATGTGCAGATGTTCCGCGAGGAAGACAAACGAGCATGGCGCGACGAACATTTTGCTGATGACCAACGTAAAGCATACGATACGGCTAAAGAAATCGCCCAGGCAAATGTCTAATTGAGGTGAAGCTAAACATTAACAACTTCCGATAGAGAATTTTTTTCCCTTTCGGAAGTTATTTTTTCGGGAAACAGCACCTGCCGAGACTCAATCTTCCACAAGAGAAAAGGCGAGCCGATTGGATCGCCAAAATATTCATAATATCGGCATAAACGCATGAGTCATTGAAGAGAAGACGCAGACGTAACCTCGATGGCTCTGGCGTGCATGCCGCCATAGGCGTAGCCGTCAATATATACAAAACCTTATCGGCTGAATCTTACTCTGTGTTATCGACACGGAGCATGTTCTGTTATTATTTTGGCATTCAAATATAATTACCGTGATCTTATTGAAGACGTTCTTTTGAAGAATCAATTCTATGTTTCATAATCTGCTCGGTATATTCTTTCGCCCATCCTATGATACTTTCGAGATATGGAACCAATGATTTTCCTATAGGGCTAAGGGAGTATTCCACTGTTGGGGGAACAGTATTGAAGGAATGCCGTTCAACAAGTCCGTCTGCAACCAGTGTATTCAGAGTGGCACTCAGCATCCGGGCTGAAATGTCAGGTATCTCTTTTCTCAGTTCATTAAATCGCGTCGTTGGTTTAAGGGTAAGTGTATAGACGAGCAAGCCCCACTTCTCCGAGAAGCGGGCAAGGATGTTGCGTATCGGACAATTAGGGTCAAAAGCATCGACAAGTGTGGATCTCTTCATTTTTTTAAGAATCTTTTATTGTAAAACTATTTGAATCTGAGTAAAAGCAACATCGATGTTACTGATTTTATGCAGAATTAATAAGAACATCATCTCGGATATTGGTGTTATATTTGCAAAGATAACAAAAAGTAACCTCCTCGTCATTCCTCATTATTCCCTGTCTTTCCCTTCCCTCTAAATACAATCGCAGAAAGTAAAATCTCTGATTTCCGTAACTGAGTTAGGGATAGAAACGGCAGTCAGCCCGCTGCACCTGTTAAAAGCATCATCCCCGATAGAAGTAAGCGTATATTTTGTGTCGCCGTCTTTAGGATGGGAGGGGAGAATAAGATCTCCTGAAACATCATTACCGGGTCTATAAGAGCCGCTTTTGGTACTGCAGGTTTTTCCTTCACTTATTACAGTATATGTGATCGTCTGTCCTTCGTAGGAGTAAGAGAAGTCTTGGGCGAAGGTCGGGAGGGCGATAAGTACTCCCAACAAGGTTAGCAAAAGCTTTTTCATAAAAACCATAGTTTCTATTTTGCCTCCGGGCTTCAACATTGGCATTCAGTCGGTAAGTTAGAAAACAAAAAGCGCGAAGCCGTACTTGATGTCCGTCCCACACCCTGAGGCTCTGGTAATGCCCATCTTCGTTGAACGGACAACGCAGAGGCCTCACGCGAGATAGGATATACTTTAATCGCAGCCATGCTCACGCACAGCCGCAACCGGAAGATAGGTCATATCCACATAAGGCGTCTATCGTTGTCTCATTCCTGACGAAGATTGAAATTTACCAGATTTCTACAAGCCAAGAAAGAGCGTCGAGTAAACGCTGATTATACAATTATGTCTGCCGACACACCCGCATAAACCCTATGACCGGGACTCTGCCTGGCGGTCTGCATTTACAAAGTTAGGAGTTTTTTATGAAATCATTATATCTTTTGAATCCGAGAGCACCCTATACTTTAGGGTAAAGATACAAAAATATTATTATGTTTCTTAAACATTATGTTTGTTCAGCATAATGAGTGCCATTCATTTTGAACATAACTCCCTTTGATTTTAATATGTTCCGTTTTTCACATTGACCCACTCTCATGCCTATCGATGGAAGATATGTAGAGGTGCAAAACAAAAAGGGTAACCGGATGGTTACCCTCTGTGATTCGTGCAGGATTCAAACCTGCAACCTTCTGATCCGTAGTCAGATGCTCTATTCAGTTGAGCTAACGAACCGTGATTAATGGATGACGAGGTGACTCGTGCAGGATTCAAACCTGCAACCTTCTGATCCGTAGTCAGATGCTCTATTCAG
>CAMWMD010000084.1 GCA_947175265.1 uncultured Porphyromonadaceae bacterium
AGGAGAACAGGAGGCTTTGGGAGCGGCACGAGCCGCTTCGGGGACGAGCTCCGCGTCGCCGGTTTTTTGACAGGAGAACAGGAGGCTTTGGGAGCGGCACGAGCCGCTTCGGGGACGAGCTCCGCGCTACAACCTTGTGCCTCGCGCCTAAGGCCTAATGCCTAAAGCCTTGGGCCTAAAGCCTTGGGCCTTTTAGACAAATGAATAATAGATAAAAGATAATGATATGAATCTTTGGAGTTTGGTTTTGGAGGGCGGCTATGTCATGATACCGCTCGGACTGCTGTTTTTGCTGGCAGTGTATGTATTTATCGAGCGGTGTATCGCTTTCCATAAGGCGGGACGTATCGACCCGACTTTCATGAAGCGTATCCGTGATTATGTGCTGGAGGGAGATCTGGAGAATGCCGTTCAACTTTGCAAGCGAACCGATTCCCCTTATTCTCGGTTGATATTGAAGGGTGTCAACCGTATCGGTCGACCGATGAATGATGTTCTTGTGGCGATAGAGAATACAGGAAATATCGAGGTCGGTAAACTTGAGAAGGGATTCACGCTCCTGTCTACTACAGCGGCCGGTGCTCCGATGATCGGTTTCCTTGGTACGGTGATGGGTATGATAGATGCGTTCTATTCCATGGCGTCGGCAGGAAGCGCGGCTGATGTGACGGTGTTGTCTTCGGGCATCTATGAGGCTTTGGTGACTACCGTCGCGGGTCTCATCGTAGGTATCGTGGCTCTTTTCGCCTACAATTATCTTGTGGCGCGAGTCAACCGTATCATGAATGAGATGGAGGCGCGCACGATGGAGTTTATGGATCTCCTTAATGAGCCAAGTTAATAAGGGGGGATTGGAGTATGCTGAAACGGAATCATAGGGCGCTTGAGACGTTTTCGATGTCGTCGATGACCGATGTCGTGTTCTTGCTGCTCATATTCTTTATGGTAACGTCAACGCTGATCATACCGTCGGCTATTGACGTGAATCTGCCACAAAGCGGGGAGCAGTCGCCGCTGAAGCCTCAGACGGAGGTTTATATCGACAGTGAGGGGAGTCTGTTCCTGGTGGCTGACCGGAATGACTCCACGGCGCATGAGGCGCGCCAGGTGACGCGCGACGAGTTGCTGGCCTCCCTGATGATGATACAGCATCAGGATTCCACGCGCCATGTTGCCCTATATGCCGACAGTACGGTGCGTTATGCGCGAGTCGTGGAGGTGCTTGATATGGCAGCGCGTCATGGTCTCCCCTTGGTGCTGGCCACCCGACCGAGATAAAAGTCTCCCGAAGGTTATGGTAATCGCTATTTATGGCTCGCGGAGTCAGGATGTGTATATAAGGGAGTTGGGGGCGTTCCTGAGGGGGTTGGGGCGGCGTCATACACTGTCGGTCCATCCCAAATTGGGATGGTATCTTCAGGAGCACGGAGTTTCCCTTCATAATGCCGGCATCTCCGACCGCATACCTCGTGATGCGGATCTTGTGATGAGCATAGGGGGCGACGGGACATATCTCCGGGCTGCCCGTTGGGTGGGGGAGCGGGAGGTGCCCATACTGGGTGTAAATACGGGGCATCTGGGTTTTCTGGCGTCATGCCGTCTTCCGGAGGCCAAGGATATGGTTGACTCCTTTGAGCGCGGGGATGTGGTTATAGAGAGGCGAATGCTGCTTCATGTGGAGTCGGCGGCCCTTCCGGAGGATGAATGGCCCTACGCACTGAATGAGGTGGCGCTCCAGAAGGAGGATACGGCGTCGATGATAACAGTGTCAGCCTGCATAAACGGGGAGCCGTTGGCCAATTATCGCGCCGACGGTCTGATAGTCTCCACGCCGACAGGCTCCACGGCCTATAACCTTGCCGCAGGAGGGCCTGTGGTGGAGCCAACGATCGACTGCATGGTCATCACACCTGTGGCTCCGCATACCCTCACCCTGCGGCCGTTGGTGGCAGGAGGGGACAGCGAACTGATGCTCAGTGTAGGGGGAAGGGCGAGGGATTACCGCCTTTCGCTCGACTCCCGCAGTTTCGTTGTGGGAAGGGGCACTGAGGTGCGAGTGAGGCGCGGTCATTTCGGCGTGCGCCTCGTGCGCCGTCGGGGTAAGGGATTCGCCGCCGTATTGTCGGAAAAATTGCTCTGGGGTAACTAAATAAAGAAAGGATAAGACTATGAAAGAGGAAAATGGCGAAGGCATCCGTAAAGAGGTGATGACCTACGATGATATACGCAAGGCTGTCCCTGCGCTTGACGGGCATGAGAAGCTTGTCAACCGTCTGCTCCATTTCATCGGTATAGATGAGGTGAACCGTATTCATTCCACTTATTGCGACACTCCGGGGATAGAGTTTGCCCGGCGTCTTATCACGGAAGAATTCAAGTTCAAACTGCGTATTGATAATCAGGATGTGCTGGAGCGGTTTCCTACAGGAGCTTTCATCACTGTGAGCAATCACCCCTTCGGGAGTTATGACGGCATTCTGCTGCTTCATCTCGTGGGAGCCTACAGGAAGGATTATAAGGTGATGGTGAATTTGATACTCAACCAGATACAGGCCATGCGTCCTAACTTTATCGCCGTTGACCCACTGCAGAGCGACGACCCGGAGAAGAAAAAGATAACGATGCAGGGTATAAGGGCGGCGATGAAGCACGTCAGGGACGGACATCCGCTGGGCTTCTTCCCTGCGGGAGCCATATCCAAATTGCACAAGAACCTCCGGATAGAGGATAGGGAGTGGCAGCCGTCGATCATCCGCCTGATACATCAGATGAAGGTGCCTGTGATACCGATTTATTTCCATGGCCACAATTCTCTGTTCTTCAATATTCTGGGGATGATAGACTGGCGTCTGCGCACGCTCCGTCTCCCGAAGGAGTTGTTCCGCAAGTATGGAAAGGAGGTATGGGTTTCGTTCGGGGAGCCTGTTAGCGTGGAGGAGCAGAATGCGTGCTCCACGACGGAGGATTTGGGGCGTCTGCTCCGGGAAAGGACCTACGCCCTCAGATAACGTGAGGGTTACATTAAAGAAATTTTCGTATGGCTGATATAACTGCAGTAAAGAATAGATTTGGAATTGTGGGCAATTCGCCGGCTTTGACAGCAGCCATAGACAGGGCGGTGAAGGTGGCTCCGATTGATCTTTCGGTGCTCGTGTATGGTGAGTCAGGGTCAGGAAAGGAATTTTTCCCTCAGATAATACATGCGTATGGAGCGCGTAAACATAAGAAATATATAGCGGTCAACTGTGGAGCTATCCCGGAGGGGACTATAGACAGCGAGCTTTTCGGCCATGAGAAGGGTGCCTTTACGGGTGCAGTCAGTTCGCGCAAGGGTTATTTCGAGGAGGCCGACGGTGGCACGATATTCCTGGATGAGGTGGCTGAACTACCGCTGACCACCCAGGCACGCCTGCTTCGTGTGCTGGAGACGGGTGAATACCTCAAGGTCGGCTCGTCGCAGGTGCAGACAACTGATATACGTGTCGTTGCGGCCACCAATGTCGATCTGCTGGAAGCCGTGAGGGAGGGTAGGTTTCGTGAGGATCTCTACTATCGCCTTTCGACAGTGGTGATCAATGTTCCGCCGCTTCGCGACCGAGGCGACGACATACTGCTACTCGCAAGGAAATTCGCAGCCGATTTCTCCGAGAAGTATATGACCTCTCCGATAACATTCTCGGAAGAATCCCGGCGCGCCCTTCTCATATACCCATGGCCCGGAAATGTGCGCCAATTGAAGAATATAATAGAGCAGCTTTCGCTCTTCAATGCCGGGGAGGAGATCTCACGCCATACTGTGCTTGACCTTCTTCCTCTGGGGGAGAGGAGCGAGAGGGTGGAATTGAATGTCGGAGGAGGGAATGTGCCGGCAAAGGCTATGCTGGGAATGCCGGAATCCCCATGGCCCTATATCGCTGCGCTTCGCGGGGAGATAGATGCCCTGAAGGGACGCCTTGACACCCTGGAGGGTCATCATGACGCGAAACGCCCGGAGAATCCGTTGCGCTATCTTCCCTATACGGAGGCTAAGGATGAGGTGAACGAGGAGGAGCCGGGGGAGGAGAATTCCTATCCGTCGCTTGAGGCGGCCGAGAGGGATACGATAGTGGCGGCGTTGCGTATGCACAATGGGGACAAGAAGGCAGCTGCGCAGCAACTGTCGATATCGACACGCACCCTTTACCGGAAGATACATGACCTCGGTATAGAGGAATTTTAGGGAGATGATAAAAAGAGAGGGGAGGCTCATTCCGGAATGAGCCTCCCCTTGGAGTATTTATTGTCTTATTATTTGCTTGTCGGAGCAGCGGCAGGCATAGTAGTCTGCGCGGGAGCGGGAGCCATGCTTGATTTTGTGACAGGAGTCTTCACAGCGAAAGCGGCGCAGATGCTGAGCACGCAGATGAAGATAGCCAGACTCCAGGTAGCTTTTTCAATGAAGTCGGTAGTCTTGCGGTAACCGAGGTACTGGTTGCCTTGAGAATAGTCGGAGGCGAGACCTCCACCTTTCGACTTTTGGATCAGAACGGCGCCAATCAGCAAAAGACAGGCAGCCACGATGAGGATGCTTATGAAAATGTACATTTTTTATTTTTGTTTAATATAATCCATGGTTTTACTCCGCTACTGTATTGGAGTCGCGAAGCAGGATAAGTTTTCTTAGAAAGCGTATTTGGTCTGCAAAGTAAATACTTTTTTCCGGATTATTCAAATTTTGCTCCTTAATTCTTTCAATGGCAGCCTCATATTGCTTTGATTTTATCAGTTGGGCGAGAGTGGGGGGCTTTTTTTGGGGGGCGGGTGGATTTTTGGAGTATGTGGCGAGGAATGTGTCGATGGTCGAGAGAGTCGACGGGGTGGTGGTCACGGTGTCGGGATAGAAACGCGCGAAGTCCTCGGGGTCGCTCCCCAGGAGACGGCGCAACGCCGGGATATTGCCGATATTTGCGGCAATCCGGCGTATGTTTTTCTCCGTGGCCGTGCCTTCTTTGACAGCCTTTATGTCAGGATATATGTAATACATTTGGCATGGTTGCTATCGGGTTGTGAAAGCGAAGCGAATTGACTGGCGGTAAGGTGTGCCGGGGAGGAGAAGTTGGGAGGGGAATTCGGGATGGTTTGGGGCGTCGGGCATTCCCTGGAGTTCTATGGCAACGCCGTCGTAGTCTTCGTAAGAGCGTCCCGAATGGTTCAGGGGAGATCCGGCCAGCCAGTTGCCGGTATAAAGTTGCAGCGCGGGCTGTGTGCTGCTTATCGCCATCACACGTCCGGAACGTTCGCTGCGCAATACGGCCACATCCTCTACGAGAGTCCCGGGTTCCCAGCCGTCTACGGCGTAACAGTTGTCATACCCCTTGCCGTAGATTAGTGCCGGGAAATCGGCCTTTATGTCGCGGCCTACCTGTTTTTCTTCTGTGAAATCCATGGGTGTTCCCTCCACAGGCGCTAACTCACCGGTAGGACAAAGGTCGGGGTCTGTCACGAGCCAACGGGAGGCCTTCAAGGTAAGCAACTGGCCGAGAGCATTCCCGGAATCAGCGCCGTCAAGATTCACATAAAGATGATTGGTGAGGTTGATTACAGTCGGAGCGTCGGTTGTGGCAGTCATTTCAAGGGAGAGGACATTGTCGTCGCTCCATCGGTATTCCGCCACAACGGTCACGTTTCCGGGGTAGTTCTCCTCACCGTCGGCGGAGCGGTATGTGAAGCGCACGCCGCCCGGAAATTCCTCCGTATCCCAGACACGGTTCTGGAATCCGGTCGGGCCTCCGTGCAGGTGGTGGGGGCCGCAGTTTACGGCCAGTTGGTAATCCTTACCATCCACTGATAATTTTCCATGACCAATCCTGTTGGCATACCGGCCAGGAATTTTACCGAGGCAGGGGCCGTCGTTGAGGTATGCCTGCGGGTCGGCGTAGGCAAGGGCTATGTTCTGGAGATTACCCTCGCGATCAGGGACTACTATTGATGTTATGCCGGCACCGAGGGGGGAGAGGGTGACGTAAGCGCCGGATTTGTTTGTGAGCTTTATCATTTTTAATCGGAATTATCGGAGTTATCGGAGTTATCGGAGAGATCGGAGTTATCGGAGAGATCGGAATTATCGGAGAGATCGGAGTTATCGGAGAGATCGGAATTATCGGAGAGATCGGAAT
>CAMWMD010000085.1 GCA_947175265.1 uncultured Porphyromonadaceae bacterium
AATATGACGGCACTCCCGAAGAGGCTCTTGAACAGATAGAGCGCAAAGAATACGCCCTGCCCTGGGCTGTTGACAACCGGAGCGTAATAGAGATAGGAATCAACTATTCATCCGAAAAGAGACGCATAGACGGCTGGAAAGTAATATAGAGGGAAGGGGTCTGGATATTAGTTTTGGCTTTATGTGATTTTTTCTTAATTTTGCGGTGAATCTTTAAATTTGTGCCATGAAGATATTTTGCAAAAATACGGGAAGATATGTGTCTGCCTTGGGTGGGGAGAAGGTAATCGACCTCTTGCCTCGTCTGGGTGTCACGCTTCCATTCACTCCGATATGTGCCCGTGTCAACAACAAGACTGAAGATCTCTGTTTCCCCCTTTTCGCTCCGCGTCAGGTGGAGTTCATAGGTGCTGATTCGCCGGGGGGACGACGAGTGTATGTGCGCTCCCTGTGCATGATGCTGTATAAGGCCGTTGAGGAGGTCATACCGGGAACCATGCTACGTATTGAGCACTCCATATCACACGGACATTACTGCCGTATCCTAAGGGATGATGAACCGGTGAAACTTTCAGAGGATATTGTGGAAGATCTGTTGGCACATCTGAGGAAGATTTCAGATTCCGACATACCTTTCCAGAGAAAGGAGAGGCTGACCGAGGATGCCATAAAGGTATTCCGCCGGCAGGGACTTACCGCCAAGGTGACCCTGCTCGAGACCCTGCATGAACTCTACACCACCTACTACCGCCTTGGAGACTTAGCCGACAGTTATTACGGACCTCTCGCTCCGAGCACCGGTTTCATAAAGGAGTTTGACCTCCGTCTCTACAAGGATGGTTTTCTCGTATTCGCATTTACACGCGAGAAGACCGACGAACTGTTGCGTAAGAACCCTCCGCAGGAGAAGATGTATAAGGCCTTCACCGACCAGTTGATGTTCAACCGCGTCATTCAGGTGAAGAATGTGGGAGAACTGAACATAGCAGTAGAGGAGAGGCGCACCTCCGACCTCATAAATGTGGCTGAGGCCATGCACG
Source organism: uncultured Porphyromonadaceae bacterium (assembly GCA_947175265.1). Lineage (GTDB taxonomy): Bacteria > Bacteroidota > Bacteroidia > Bacteroidales > Muribaculaceae > Lepagella. The sequence continues at coordinate 1,041 of CAMWMD010000085.1, forward strand.
ATAAAATCCTCGGCAGGATAAGCGACGACATAGCCCGCCGCCGACGTGAGGGTAGCGCGGGGATAGTGATGCTCGCCGGCCCGTCATCCTCCGGGAAGACCACAACGGCGAAGCGTCTGGCCATACAACTCATGACCAACCTTATCGTCCCGAAGATGATCTCACTTGACGATTATTTCGTCGACCGCGACAAGACCCCGCTTGACGAGAGCGGCGATTATGACTACGAGAGCCTTTACGCCCTCGACCTCGAGCGTCTCAACTCAGACCTGACGCGCCTCCTTGCCGGGGAGGAGATAAATCTCCCGACCTACTCTTTCGAACTCGGCAGGCGTGTGGAAAAGGAGAAGCCGTTGCGCCTCGACAGGAACGACGTGCTGCTGATAGAGGGTATCCACGGACTTAATCCCGAGTTGACGGCCTCGATAAATCCTGATGAGGTATATAAGGTGTACGTCTCGGCTCTCACCACTCTGAAGATAGACAATCATAACTGGATTTCCACAAGCGACAACCGCTTGCTGCGGCGTATCGTGCGTGATCACAAATACCGCCATACAAGTGCGCTGTCCACCATACGCCGGTGGCCGAGTGTGAGACGCGGCGAGGAGAAATGGATATTCCCCTTCAGCGAGAATGCCGACGCTACTTTCAACTCCTCCCTGATTTTCGAGTTAGGGGTCATGAAGGATTATGCGGAGCCTATACTCCGTCAGGTCCCGAGGGATGACGAGGCCTACTCCGAGGCCTACCGCCTCCTTCGTCTGCTGAGTTACTTCCATCCCATACAGGCCGACCAGATACCGACTACCTCCCTGTTGCGGGAATTTCTCGGTGGCTCCTCTTTCCGTTATTGAGTAAGGATAGAGAGCCTGTCAGGAAAGATTACGGGCATTACGTAGGAAACCGGAAAGTTTCGCCCTCTTTATGGCGGAACCTTTGAAGATAGAGGAAAACTCCTCCCCTGAAAACATTACGGACCTCTCTTTGGTTAGGGAGGAATAGGAGGGGCGGAGATGAAATTCATTTACCGTGGTATCGGGAATGGAGCGATTGTGAGGACAGACGGTCAGGCATTGATCGCAACCGAACAATGTGTGGCGACCGGCCTCTGCATGCATGGCCTCAGTCATCGCATCGCTCCATTCCCCTTTATGTTCAATTGTGAGATAACTGAGGCATCTCCGGCAATCTACGGTGCCTTCAGGGGAGAGGGCATGGTTTGGACATGCCTTCAGACATGCTCCACATTCCATACATCTTTTTTCCGAGGGTGCATCGGGTGCAAAGGGTAGGGTAGAGAGTATCTCGGCGAGGAAAACCAAGCTGCCGTAACCGTCAACGATTACCATACCATTCCTTCCAATGTGGCCGATACCCCCCTTTACCGCCCAATATCTCTCAGCCAAGGGTGCGGAGTCGATGCAAATCCTCCATTCGCCCCCCGCCTCATTCTTGAGCGACTCCACGACAGGCGCGAGTCTGGCGCGTATCACGTCGTGATAATCGTCGCCGTAAGCATACGCCGCGATGACCGGGAGATAGGGGTCGCGGCGACGAGGAGGATTGAAACTGAAAGCGACTGAAATAACAGTACGGACCCCGGGAAGCACATTCCCGGGGTCTCTTTTAAGGAGTGCGTGTCGCCTCATATATTCCATTCCGGCATTCTCCCCTCTCGCCACCCACTCGTCGAGACGGGTGGCCACATCCTCATCCACCGGTCCGGCGGCTGCGAATCCTGCGGCCACACATCCGGAGGCGAGGATGCGTAGTCTGACAACCTCTTTATCCATGTTGATGAAAAAAATTACTTGCGTCCGAAATCCGCGGGGATCTCCCCCCAGCGGTCGGTCTGCCATTTCAGCACCTTGCCGGGGTAAGTATGTGTGTTAAGCCACGCAATAGCGCGCGCCATAAGTTCAAACACCTTCCCGTTGCGGGGTGTCTGTTTCAACTGAGTCTTCACCCTTTTGTTGCGCACCCAGGCCATTCCGGAGACCGAGTCGGAATATATATTGTGGAATTTCCCCTGCTGATGCATGAGGGCCATGGCATGGACTATAGCGAGAAATTCACCGATGTTGTTGGTGGCGTCGTCAAAAGGCCCGATGCGGAAAAGTATCCTTCCCGACATAAGTTCCACCCCCTGATATTCCATTCTCCCGGGATTGCCGAGACAGGAGGCATCCACGGCCCAGGCATCGAGGTCAACCTCGGGATTTGTCATGTAATCCGGATGACCCGGCTTCGGGAGCGCACGGCTGTTGGAGGCCGCGAGGAAACGGCCCAGGTCGGCATCCTCAGTCTTCCCAAGCGAACTGCGGTAAGCCTCGGCAGCCTCTGCCGGGGATGAGTATCCCTTATATCTCGCCCCCTCGAAATTCTCAATCTGTTCGCGGGCATCGTCCCAGTCGTCATATACACCGGGATTACGGCCGCAGAACACTACATAATATTTCTTACCTTTAGCCATTTTCTAAGATTATGAAAATTGCGGTTCGTGCCTGTAGTCATATTCCGAACGGAGGTGTTCGAAATCGGCCGGGGCTGCCCGTAGAGCCTCGGTATCTGCGGCCGGGTCGTAGGAATCAGCCACGACATTGAGGGAGATAGTGCCCGAAGGGGGTATGTAATTCCCTTCAAGACCTGACACATCCGCTGAGAAACCGAATTTGCGTCCTACGGCCTCAAGCACCATGCGTGTGGCCCTCTCCTTACCCTCGCGTGAGTAGCCCGCAATATGCGGGGTAGCCACGCGAGAATTCCGCAGGAGGTCAGCATTGATGGCGGGTTCCCCTTCCCAGACATCCACAATAGTCCTCACTTTTCCGCAGGCGGCCGCCTCTGCCAGGGGAGGATTATCCGCCACGGGTCCTCTTGCGGCGTTAACGAGCCATGCGCCATCCTTCATCATATTGAGTTGGTCAGAGCCGATGAGGTGGAAAGTATTGTCTTCCCCGCCACGAGTCAGCGGTGTATGGATGGTGACTGCATCCGCCTCACGGAGCAGTGTCGCCAGAGGGAGATATTCCTCATCCGTGAAACCGGCACGTTTTCGCGGAGGGTCGCATACGATCACCTTCGCTCCGGCCTTCCGTCCCCAGTCAGCGACTATGGAGCCGATATGCCCTTTCCCGACCACACCGAGGACCTGGCGCGAGGGGTCGAAACCGTCGTGGAGAAGCGACGACCATACATACTGCGCCACACCGGGAGCGTTGCATCCGGCAGCATTGCAGACTTCGATGCCATTGGAGGCGCACCATGCGGAATCAATATGATCCATGCCGATAGTTGCGGTGGCCACGAACCTTACGGAGGAGCCTTCGAGGAGCCGGCTGTCGCAACGTGTGCGTGTGCGTACGATGAGAGCGTCGGCATCCCTGACAAGTTCGGGTGTTATGTCTGAGGGGGCGGCATAAACCACTTCCGCCACCGGCTCAAGCCGCTGGCGGATGAATGGAATCTTATTATCGATGATTATTTTCATTTTCATTAAAAAGAGACGGCTCCGGATCTTTTCCGATGCCCGTTCAGTTTCATCAGGTGAGCACGGCAAGCGCGAACAGCACCGTATATATCACTCCCGGAATGAACACCACGAGCCATTCCCTCTTTATGTTCCATAAGGCGCACAGGTTGGCCACCTGCACCGCCACCGTGAAAAACATCGTGGCGAGATATGCCATCATATTGGAGAAATCGACCACGATACAGAGGATGCTCACTCCGCCGATGAGGGTGATGCACATATTCATGGCGTTCACCCGGGAATTGCCCGCATACAGTTTTATGCTGTTGTTGAGGGCAAGGAGCGAGCCAATGAATATCGCCAGCCCGACACCGACCATGAGCACGTATCTCTCGGAAGCCTGCGTGAAGTCGCTGAATAGGTTGGTGAATTCCGGCATCGTGAACCAGTCGAGCCTTATCAGTCCGAGCCCTATCCCCACCCAGTAAGGTGCCACCAGCCCCATTATCATCGCCAGGCATTCCTTAATCCTGAACGCCTTCATGACAATGGCACCCACGACGTAGGGGACAATAAGCGGAATGAAGGCATACTGGAACATCGACCCGACCGACAGGAGAGTGGCTACGGTGAACATCTCCTGAGTGGCGTTGGGCGACTTATAGGTGTTGAACATCACGGAAAGCGCCAGTATATTCACCGCGCAGATGATGGAGGAGGCCGACAGGTTGTAGGTGATCCAGGGACACGACCCCACGAGAATGAGGAACATGGCCGGGAGCACCGGCTCGGTGGAGCGTATGAAGTTGAAGGTACGGTTGAGGAAGAATCCTCCGGCGGCTATTCCACCTAAAAGCACCAGATTGATGATCCATGATGCCAGAGGGTCAATATCCCAGAGGTTGGGTGAGGGGAGACAGATGCCGAGGTTTCCGGTTAGCGGGCGTTCCGGTTTGAACAGGAACGCCACCACACACATGGCCACCATCAAAGCAACCGCCATCAACAGACCGGACCTTCCTATGCCACGTTTGCTGACCATTCCTCTACCTTACTCCTCGGAATTCTTCTTCCACCCCTTGCGGGAGCGCATGTGTACGGGATTTATTACCTGTTCGGATGACTCCGGCAGCCGCGGCCCTTTAGAGTTGGCCGGGTTATATGATGTGCCACCCCTCTTGTCACGGTCGAAGGGCTTGCGGTCGCGGTTGTCGCGGTCGAAGG
>CAMWMD010000086.1 GCA_947175265.1 uncultured Porphyromonadaceae bacterium
TGCGCCAAATAGCGGGATGGAAATGCGCCAAGTTGCGGAATTTATAAAATAGACCGACAGAAATTGCATTGTTTCTGTCGGTCTATTTATTGTGTATGAGAAGCGGATTATCCGTATCTCATACATTCTTGATTATTTCAGTTGAGACCTGTCAATCGCGGGGTTGGCATCAAGTTCCTGCTGAGGAATTGCGAGACGCCAGCCATTGTTGGATGAAGTTGTCACGCTGAAAGCATAAGCAGCGGCTGTGTTTCCGGATGTCGGATCGTTAGCTTTGAAGGCACGCTTTTCGAAAGGAAGATTCCAGCGTTTGAAGTCGGGGAAGTTGAATCCTTCGCCCCAAAGTTCAATTCGGCGAGTTACACGTATCTCTTCGAGAAGAGCGGCTCCGGAGGTCGAACAATTATAATTGGGGATTCTCTTGGAGTTGACTGCTGTCAAACAGGCTTTTGCAGTCGTTTCATCTCCTGCCATATAGGCTGCCTCTGCCTCTGTAAGATACATTTCAGCCGCACGCATATAAGGATAAGCTGAGTTATTGTAGTTACCGTAAGCCCACATCTTTACAGACGCCCCGAGATTCATCGAAGTTGGACGCTTATTATTTGTAGCAGCTGAGGCAGGGTCTACACCAACTCCCATCTGATAAGGCCATCTCACCATCTGAGCGATTCCGGAGTAAGGATTGTTGTTAGCTGCCATCTGCACAAATCCACAAGTCATAAGATGCATCTTATAGCTTGCATCTGCTGGTGTCAAAGTGTTGGCGGTATTATAATCAATAACATAGTTTACCTCAGACACATTTACAGTCTCTTCATTCCAGAAATCAGCATCTGTAAGCGTCCCCACGGCTTCATATCCCTTAATGGCAGCCACATCAGCCACACGGTCAGGCATGAAATAAAGTTTTCTTCTCTGGTCGTTAGGATCAAGTTGATTGTAGAGGTCGATGTTGATGTTGTACCCACGTTTCCAGTTGGTAGGGTATGAGCCGTTGCAGGCAAACCAAGAACCGGGAGATGAGTAGTAGATGTCATTCTCGAAGTTTGTCCACATATACTCATCATTCTCTACAATGAAGCCCGCTGCATATTCCTCCATAGTCATCACATCGCGACCTTGACGGGCATTGTGAGCCATAGTTTTGGCAGTATTCCAATCCTCACAGAGGAGGGCTGCGCGTGCATGGAGACCGTATGCCACGAAGATATCGGGTTCATAGCTTGCGAGACGCTGCTCCCCTGATTCCTGGTAGAGGCGTTCTGCCGTCTCCAAATCTTCATAGATGAAATCAATCACTTCTTTCATTGTGCCGAGAGGAGCCGGAGCTGTTCCACCAACTTTTCTCAGCACGACAGATGCCTTATTACCATTATTTGAATCCTGCCAGCGGGGCCCGAACCACTGTAACGCTTTTATATATCCATGAGCACGGAAAGTGCGGGCCTGCGCCTCGATAAACTTACGTTCGCTCTCCTCACCGACAGCATTCGCAATATTGTCTATGATAGTGCCTGCTTGACCTATGAAATTGTAGCAGTACATCCAGGCGCTTTCGCAATATGTGGATGATTGAAGAGGCATTGATTTCCATGGATACCAGTTTGCTCCCAACTCTCGCATCTGGAAGTAGGACACGTCATCCGGGCCGAGAGCATCGGAATAGTCTGCATTGAAAGTTGCCTCACCGCTGCATCCACGGGGATATTCTGTTTCATAATACTGAGTGAACATGGCACGCGCCATTCCCAATACTGCCATTTTGGCAGCTTTAGTGGACCCCATGGCGATATCCGTACCAATCTCGGTTATAGGTGTCTCGTCAAGATAGTCACTTGCACATGACGCCATTAGCCCCAGTGAGGAAAGACCGATAAGAGATCCGTATAATATATTTTTCTTCATTGTCTGTTTCTTTAAGAATTAGAATTTCGCAGTGAGTGAGAAATTAAAAGTACGGGTAGGCACGAAGTATGCCCCCTGACCGCCGCTGAATGAATACTGCGGGTTGAAGCCCTTACGCTTGGTAGCGATAAAGAGGTTGTCTGCAGAGAAACCGAGATTAAGATTCTGGAGTTTGAGAGCGGATACCCACTTCATCGGGAAGTCGTAGGAAAGATTGATATTCTTCAATACGAGATAGTTGTTGCTGACAAGGAAGCGAGATGAACCTGCGTTATTGTACGTATTATTAGCATAGTTCAACTGGGGCACGCCATTTGCGTCTATATCACCTACTTGACCGATAGCAACGGGATAGTCAGTGCCGTCGATATTTATTGTGCCGTCAACATGCTCGTTGAAGCCTGCAGGCATAGCCTCCCATGAGTTGAGAAGATCTTTGTGGAGGGCTGATGCGCTGTTGGAGCAGGACATAAGGCTTGCGTAGTTGCTGTCGTAGCTCTTTCCTCCGAGGCTGTAAGTGAAGAGAAGACCGAGGTTAACGCCTTTCCAGCTGAGGGATGTGCCGAAGCTTCCGTAGACTGTCGGAAGGGCGGTGCCCATAATCTTTCTTCCTGCATAAGAGGAGATGGTGGTGTAATACTTGCCATTTATTTCTACGAGAGCGCCTGCTGCGGCTGCGTTTGCGAGTTGCTGATTGTAATATGCCTCATTGAAAACATAATTATTAGCGTCGTCATATATGTAGAAATCAGGTGAATCGGGATTCATTGCATAAAGAGAGCACCCTGTGGTCTGATCTACACCGGCCCATTCATAGCGGTACTGCTCGTAGAGGCTCTTGCCGATGAAGAGCGATTCATCAACGATATTCTGGTTGTCAGGAAGTTTGAGAATCTTGTTTTTCAGGAATGAAGCGTCTACGTTGAATGTCCACTTGAAGTCTTTATTGCGGATAATATCTACGCCGAAACCAAGTTCCCAGCCAATATTCTGCATGTCGCCGATATTCTGGAGCACCTGCGGAGCCTCACCGGAGTTATCCAATGTGCCGGCAGAGTAGGGGGCTGATACCCAGAAAAGGAGGTCGTTGTTACGTTTGTTATAATAGCCGATGCTGAAATTGAAACGGTCGTTGAAGAGTGAACCCTCCAAAGCTATGTCAAGAGTTTTGGTTGACTCCCATTTGATATGGTCTGGAGCGAGCTGACCCGGTTGAAGAATTGCAGTGCCTCCGGCAAGTGCCCATCCAAAGTTATAGAGAGCGAGGTGAGCGTAAGTGGGTGCGGATGCATCATTACCTACAGAACCGTAAGCTGCTCTAAGTTTGAGGAAATCGAGCCAGGTGAGATCCTGCATGAATTTCTCTTTGCTGATAATCCAGCTTGCGCCAACACTCCAGAATGTACCCCAACGGTCATCTTTTGCGAAACGTGAAGAACCGTCGCGACGGAGAGAAACTTCACCGAAGTATTTCTGATCATAGTTATAACGGGCACGGCCGAGATAAGACTCAGTACGTCTTTCGTAAGCATACTGGCTAAGATCCTTAACCTCCTCGAAGTTGTCCATAGTGAGGATGTCAGGAAGCTGCTGACCTGACTTACGGTTGAAGATACGGTTGTATGAATACTGATAGTTCTCGTGATCGAGAAGGGCATCTACATGGTGTAGACCATATTCATGGCTCCAAGTAAGTTGCTGCTGGAAAGTGTGGCTGCGATAGTCATAGAAATAAGCACTCAAAGAACCGACATCTTTCTGTGAGCCGACATACCAGTTGTTATACTGGGTCTGATTAGTCTTGCTTCTGAACATAGAGCCGCGGAAAGTCAGTTCGAAGCCGTAAGGGATAACTGCGGTAGCGAACGCTGAACCATCATACTGTGTGTTGGAGATATAACGCTTGTCTTCGCGCATCTGCCAACCGATATTATCGGAGTTGTTGTAGCTCTCGACGTTCCATTCCGGCTGTCCGTTCTCTCCGTATATTATATTGCCTTCGGCATCGTGGAGATAGTAGGGATAAATCGGAGCCTTGAACATTGTTGTGGAGAAGGGGTTGTTGGTATAGCCGAGGGCATCAGCCTCAACCGGACTTCTGTTGGACTCTGATTGGGTAGCGGAAAGGTTAACGCCTAATTTGAGATAGTCAACCGGCTGAGCATTCAAAGCGACACGGCCGCTGTAGCGTTCAAAGTCTGTCTGAAGCATATATCCGTTTGCTTTCATATAGCTCGCAGAACCAAAAGCGCTGAATTTTTCAGTAGCGCCTGCGATATTGACGTTATATTCCTGACGTGCGCCTGTCTGAGAAACGATATCCCACCAGTCGCGGTCTCCCACATAGCCGGGGAGGATACTTGCGATTACTTTGCCGTTATTGTCGAAGACGGCTGACTTATCAGCGTTGTAGATATTAAGTTTTGCCACCTCGTCGATAAAGTTCTTGCGTGCGTATTCGGCAGCGTTCTCTGTGCCGTTGGTGATAAGGCCGTTGGTCAGCGATTTGAGACTTGTCTCCATCCAGCGGTCAGCGTCCAGACGGTCATAGAAGGGGAGTGCACGATTGCTCCAGCCTTCATTGATCTGGAGAGTGACATCAACCTTACCGAGTGATTTCGCGCGTTTGGTAGTGATAAGGACAACACCGTTCGCACCGCGGTTACCATAAAGAGCGCAAGATGCCGCATCTTTAAGGATTGACATTGACTCAATGTCCTGAGGGTTGAGTGCTGCGATATTTCCATCGTAAACAACGCCATCAACTACATAGAGTGGGTCATTGTTGCCATTGATTGAGGAGAACCCTCGTACACGGATGTTAGGAGATTGTCCGGGCTGAGTGGTAGAGTTGTCAACCTGCACACCGGGAGCATTACCCTCGAGTGCTGCTGTCACTGAAGTGACAGGACGGTTTTCAATCTCTTTTGCGCCTACCACTGCCACAGAACCGGTAAGCGATTCTTTGTTGGCTGTACCGTAAGCCACCACTACCACGTCATCAAGGGTGGTATCGGCTGAAGCGAGTCGTACGACCATTCCATTCTTGAGATCAAGGATCTGCTCCTTATATCCTACATAAGTAATGCGTACTTTTGACACATTACTTGGGACGGTGAGTGAGAATCGTCCGTCAATGTCGGTAGCCACACCCTGACCACCACCAATCGGCATGACAGTGGCTCCGATCAGTGGCTCATTGTTGGCGGCGTCGAGCACAGTGCCGCGGAAGGTCTGTGTCTGGGCTAAAAGTCCAGGAACACAAGCCATAAGCGCCACCAGAATTAAAAACAATTTTCTCATACTTAAAAATTCGGGGATAAGTTATT
>CAMWMD010000087.1 GCA_947175265.1 uncultured Porphyromonadaceae bacterium
AATGATGGTACTGATGAATCGAGTAACATACGGACTGACTTTTTAGAGTGGACTCTTAATTCGACTGCAGCAAAATGCGCATTTGTAAGTACAAATTCGATTTGTCAGGGAGAACAAGTTGGAGTATTTTGGCCATACATTTTATCTGATCTCATACATATAAATTTTTGTCATACATCCTTCAAATGGAGTAATAACGCTAAATATAACGCAGGCGTGACATGTGTAATAATCGGTCTTTGCTCAAATAAACCAAACAAGAAATTTATTTATCGACAAGCGTCAAAAACAAGTGCATCTAATATCAACGCATATTTATTAGATGCACCTGATATCTTTATTACCAGTCGACGATCTCCCATTTCTGATTTGCCTAATATGGTTAAAGGAAGTCAACCTACCGACGATGGCTCCTTACAATTAGACCAATCGCAAAAAGAAAAATTGCTACTGAATTTTCCCGAACTTACCCCATATATTAAAAGGTATATGGGCGCTGATGACCTTATAAACGATAATATTAGATATTGTCTTTGGTTTAATAAAATTACAGACCTAAGAATTTTCGAAATTGAGCCAGTAAAAGAACGTCTTGATGCAGTAAGAAAATCGCGTCTAAAAAGTTCAAAAGAAGCTACAAGAAGATGGGCCGATAGGCCGTGGCTCTTTACGGAAGACAGACAACCAAGTGTTCCCTATTTAATCTTGCCTGTAGTTTCGTCAGAACGTAGAAATTATATTCCGGTTGCATTTAATTCTGAAGATATTATTGCAAATACCAATACTCAGATGATTCCCAATGCAACATTGGAAACTTTTGCCATTGTTTCATCCTATATTCATAACCTTTGGATGAAAACAGTATGCGGAAGATTGGAACTCCGTTACGCCTATTCTGCAAATATAGTTTACAACAACTATCCTTTGCCTAAACGTACAACAGCCGAAAAAGAGGAATTAGAGCGTTTGGCGCAAAATATTCTCAATATCCGTGATGAGAATTTTGACATGACACTTGGCGAAATGTATAATCCGGAATCTATGCCAGAGGAGCTGCACGAGGCTCATCATCAACTCGACCTCGCTGTTGAGCATATATACCGCCCCGAGCCTTTCTCTTCCGACGAAGAACGCCTCGAACACCTTTTCAAACTCTACGCTAAAATGACCAAAAAATGAAAATAAATCGTTATCAGAAATCAATGATATTATCAATTATTGCTTTAGTTTGTTCATTACTAACTTTGGCAGTTTATGTATTTAAAATAGATAAGAACGATATTGGTAATGCTGATACGTTTATTGCTGTTTCTGCGGCTTTTATTGGAATCTCTGTAGCATTAGTTATCGGTTTTCAAATATATTCAGTCCTTTCCATAAATGATAAGGTCTCTATGATTGACAAATTTAAACAGGATTTAGAAAAAAATAAAACGATAATATCAAATACTCAGGAAAGAATTTTAGAGCTTGAAGATGAACTCAAGGGTAATATTTCAGAAGCGAAAGCATGGTCATTAGAAAATCAAAATAAGCATGCTGAAGCTTATAATGAATTAACGTATGCACTTTTAAGATACTGTAATTTAGAATCATATAAGGAATCTTTACATACCTATGTGGATGCCTTAGATTTATTTTCAAAACAAATTTCCATAGATGAATTTAATGAAAAAATCAGTAGAGTACAAATTGCTTCTATTGTATTAATGATTGAAAATAGCACTATAAAAATAAAGAATACGAAATTCTATTGGGTTATTAAAGATAAATATATAACAATATATGAGACTACTCGAAATAAATTAAAATCTCTTGGTTCCATTTAAACAATCAACCAAATGACTAGTCTTGTTGAAGTAAAATATGCCCAGACGGGCAAATCGAGTAGTACCGATGAGTTAGGTATGCGCGAAATGCAAGCGATGGTTTATGCGCAGCGTCATCGTCAACATTTGCTTGTCAAGGCTCCGCCGGCCTCCGGAAAAAGCCGAGCAATGATGTTTGTGGCTCTTGATAAACTCGCCAATCAAGGCGTAAAGAAAGTGATTGTTGCCGTTCCTCAGCAAAATATTGGTCGCAGCTTCATGGACACCCCCTTGAAGAAATTTGGATTTTTTGAGGATTGGCGTGTTGCTCCGTATTGGAATCTCTGTATGGCTGTAGGAAGCGAGAACTCTAAGAAGTCGATTGTCAGAGAATTTCTCGATCATCCTACGGCAACAAAACTCGTATGTACCCATGCCACGCTCCTTAACTCGCTCAACGGCATTGATGCACGAAAACTTGACAACGTTTTCTTCGGTATCGACGAGTTTCACCACGGCTCGGCTGATGAAGATAACCGTCTCGGCACACTGATACGCCGACTACTCAACGAGACATCAGCCCACATACTCGCCATGACCGGTTCATATTTCAGAGGCGACGCTGTTCCGGTTATGCGCCCTGAAGACGAGGCAATGTTTCAGCCTACTATAAACTACAACTATTACCAGCAGCTTAACGGCTACAAGTGGCTTAAAAGCCTCGGTATCGGATATAGTTTCTTCCAAGGCAACTATCTGACAGCTATTCCTGACGTGCTTGACACTACAAAGAAAACTCTTATTCATATTCCGCACCCCAACAGCAAGACCGGGGCGTTTATGAATAAGCATGACCAAGTGGCTGAGATTATCAAACATATTGGAGAGATCGAACGCCAGGATTATAATAATTGTATTTACTATGTACGCACTACTGATGGGAGGCTTCTCAAAGTAGGTAATTTAGTCGAGGATAAAGCTGATCAACGTGCTCTTTTGCAGTCTTATCTGCAACGGATGAACAGTCGAGACTCTCTTGATATACTTATCGCCCTCGGCACAGCAAAAGAGGGTTTCGATTGGGAATGGTGCGAGCATTGTATCACAATCGGTATTCGAGCATCGCTTACCGAAGTGGTTCAGATTATCGGTCGTTGCACTCGTGACTGTGAGGGTAAAACTCATGCGCAGTTTACCAATCTCATTCCTTGCCCTGATGCGGCGCAGGATGATGTTTCTATGGCGGTCAACGACTTCTTGAAAGCCATATCCGCCTCATTGCTAATGGAGCAAGTTATGGCTCCCAAGTGGAATTTCAAGACTAAGGTCGATGATGAGAATAAACCCGAAAAGCCCAATACACCAGATGAAGAAGACCACGTTATCGAGGTTAAGGGTTTGCCTACTCTAAATGAAAAGACCAAGGCTATTGTTGAAAATGATCTTGACACTTTGGTCGCCACCACACTCTCTGATAAAAATATCCGAGAGGCTATCATCGGCGATGGTATGGCAGAGATGATAACAGAAGTTTACATCCCCAAGATTATCCGTGAAACTTATCCCGATCTAAACGAGGATGAGGTGGATGCTGTTGCAAAACACACAATTCTGACTATTGCCACACAAGGCGAGCAGGTTATAGGCCCGGATGATTCCGGCAATAAATTCATAAGGATTGCCAATAAGTTTGTCAATCTCAATGACCTTGATATCAACCTCATTGCCGAAATAAATCCCTTCCAACGAGCTTACGAGGTCGTCAGCAAATCGCTTACCCCCGAAGTGTTACACACCATTCAGTATGCTATCGAGGATAAACGCTCCGAAAAGCTGACCGATGAAGAAGCTATTTTGCTCTTCACAAAATATCTTCCCAAGTGGCGTGAGGAAAATCTGGGCAAAACAAAGCCGGAGATTACCGATGGCGACCCATTAGCCCGCAGAATCGCTATGGCTATTGAACACCTACGAAACCTTAAACGTCAAAGACTCGCACAGCAACAATGATTAACTGGGACAAAGAGTTTGAAAAGATTTTTAACGACCCACTCTTGGCCGATGTTACCGCTCCACGTAAGCGGACAACATCGAGCGACCGACTTGTTGCCGGTTTTCAGGAAATATTAGCATTCTACGAAACTAATGGTCGTTTACCGGAAGATAATCAGACGGAAGCATCTCTTTACCATAAATGGCTCGGCATCCTCAAAAGCGAAAAGAAGATTGAGCGTTGCCGTCCGTTTGATGACCTTGGTATTCTTCCGAATCGTGAACTAATAGTGGAGGAGCCACAGCCGGAATATAATCGGCATGATCTTACAGAGGAAGAACAACTCGATGCTATTCTCAACGATCCTTTGCTGGCTGATATTGAAGACGGTTTTGACCTCGGTCTGTTTGACGTACCCGAATATATGCGTCAACGCCTTGAAGCACGGAAGGCAGCCGAATATGTCGGCAAACGTCGTCCTTGCGAAGACTTCGATAAATACATCGATGGCTTTAAAGAAATCCACCAAGGTTTAAAATCAGGGAAATATCGCCTCTCAAAATTCAGTATCAAGCATCTTAATACAGGACGATACTTTGTTGAAGATGGAATGATTGGTTATCTTGTCGGGATCGAAAATGATAAAGTAGACCAATACGGAACTCGTGACGGACGCACTCGTATCATTTATGAAAATGGTTCAGAATCTGACATAAAATTCAAAACTCTCACTAAAAATCTTTCCGTTACAGGTTATTCAGTTATTGATTGCTCCGACATAACTCCGGAAGAATTTGAAAAGTACTTTACTCCTGATGCTAACGATGTTGATAGTGGAACGATTTATGTCCTACGCTCAAAATCCACTCGCCCTGAAATTGCATCGATAAAAGATCTCTACAAAATCGGTTTTACAGTTAGTTCGGTTGAAAGCCGTATCGCCAATGCCAAGAACGAACCGACCTACCTGTGTTCAGATGTCGAAATCGTTGCTACTTGGAAGGTCTATAATGTAAAATCATCGACGTTCGAGGCTCTTATCCACAAACTTTTTGCAGGTGTTCAGTTGCAAGTTACAGTAGACGGACATCGACCTAAAGAGTGGTTTATTGTTCCTTTCAAGGTGATTGAAGAGGCTATAAATGCCATTATATTAGGTAAACCTATTGAATATAACTCCAATATGCAGCATATTATCTACCTTTAAAAACAACTTATGAGTAAGAAGTCGATACGTTTTTTCAATGATCGCGAGGTGAGGGCGGTCTGGGATGACGAGAACAACTGCTGGTGGTTCTCGGCGACTGACGTGGTGCGTGCTATCAATGATGAACCAGACTATACGAAAGCCGGTAACTATTGGCGTTGGCTCAAGCGAAAGTTGGCACAAG
>CAMWMD010000088.1 GCA_947175265.1 uncultured Porphyromonadaceae bacterium
CTTGAGCCTTGAGCCTTGAGCCTTGAGCCTTTTAACTAAAAAATATGTTTTACAACATGTTTTCGTTTTTTTACCCGTTTTTTATTTGGCCGATAATCTATCTATCCTTAACTTTGCCACTTCAATAAACGATACTCATTGTCGCCTTGCGACATCCGCTGTCCGCTTGCAGAAATTCTTACATGTCTCGCACTTGAAAAATGAACCGGTTAGCCCCTACTCTACCTCTTCATTCAAAGCCATGCGACTCATAACCTTGAACTAACCAATTACAAAACTTAATATTAACCTAAACAATCTAACTGAATGAAGAAATTATTACTTTCTTTGGTAGGCTTGTTCGCAGTCTTCGGCCTGAATGCCGCGACGGTCTACTTCGACAACTCAGGAACAGGTTGGGAACAAGTCTACGGCTACAATTGGACGCCGGCTGAAGCTGTATGTCCCGAACTTTCCACAGTTGACATTGACGGGCATACCCTGTATGTCCTTGAGACCGATCAACAAAAAGTCATTTTCCGTAGTTCCGACTCCGCGTGGGGTGATGACAAACAAACCTCAGACCTAAAAGTCGTTGACGGTGCTGTCTACGGTAAAGGCTCCCTTAAAAGCAATGGTGGCTCCACGGATCCGATAGCCAATATTGTAGATGGTGTATATCAAGAGTATGTCGTCACACCTTCTGCATATCCGGAGATGTACCTTGTAGGTGCGATGACCGGTTGGGGAAAAGATTCCGACTACAAGATGGAGACCACCAACGGTGTAACCTATACTCTCACCTGTACGGTGGAAAAAGGTAAGGAATTTAAGTTCTTCGGTGGCTCATGGGGTACCCGTGAACTGACCGGCGGTTCCAATCTCAAAAATGGAACTTACGAATTAAGTGCGGGGTCTGCCAATATGACACTTGCCATCGGTGGCACTGTCACATTCACACTTGTGCAGAAAAACAACTTTACCTCTGCAATGTTGACCATCACCGGGCAAGAGGAAGGTGAAGAACCGGAGATTCCTGAGATTCCGGACGATCCCACCATTCCTGAGATGTATCTTGTCGGTGCTCCTAACGGATGGTCTGCAAATCCCGAATATAAGATGGAGTCAACCGACGGTATCACCTATACTCTCACTTGTAATATTGAGGCAGAGGAGGAATTCAAGTTCTTCGGTGGCTCATGGGGTACCCGGGAATTAACCGGTGCCGGATTGGACCTTCAGGATGGAACCTACAACCTTCATTCCGGCAACGACAACATGTCTCTTGCTAAAGGAGGCACCATCACCTTCACGCTCGTTCAGGAAAACAACTTCACATCTGCAAAACTTACCATCGAAGGTCAGGGTGAAGTAGAGCAGGATCCTTATACCGCTGTGTATCTGATTAGTGACCGCAATGGATTTATTGAGAGCTCCAAGTTCAAAATGGAGACTACCGATGGCTTGAAATATACTCTCAACATACCTGACGCAGGTTCGGACATTGCTTTTAAGTTCCGCGTTAAAGCCGAAAGTGGCGACCTCACTTTCTCTAATGGACAGCAGAACATACATAACGGAGAGTACACAATTACCGGCGATGATGCCAAGAATATGACTCTACACACCGGTGGCAACGTCAATTTCACTCTTGAGCCTGTCAATAACTTCACCGGTGGCATCAAAGTCTCTATTGAAGGTCAGGACCATGATGCAGACCCCTATCCTGCAATCTACCTCGTAGGCGATATGACCAACTGGCAAGCTGAGGAGAATTTCCGTCTTTCAACTACTGACGGAGAAACATATACCATTACTGTCAGCAACATGTCGGGCGATGACAACTTCAAGTTCCTTGGAGGTGACGCCCACAACTACTACTTCTCATGCGGGAAACAGAACATGCCCGATGGAGAATATGAATTGAATACTAACGGCAACACAGGCGACATGAGCCTTGATGAAGGTGGCGACGTGACTTTCACTTTCGTTCTCGGTGAGATGCACAGCACTGCCAAACTCACTGTAGCAGGTCAGGGTGAGGTGGTTGAGCCTGAATTCCCTGAAATGTGGTTGACAAGTGAACGTTACAACTGGGGCGCAAGGGATAAACTCAAAATGCAGACTGAAGACGGTATCACTTACACCCTTACCGTTCCTGACATGTCTACACAGCCGTTTAAGTTCTTCGGTGGTGATTGGGGTACCCGCGAGTTGACAGGTGCAGGAAATGCCCTTGAAAATGGTGAATACACTCTCAGACCCGGTTCTGACAATATGACATTAGGCATCGGAGGCAACGTAACGTTCACACTCGTACAGGAAAATGACTTCGCATCTGCCAAACTCACTATCGAAGGACAGCAAGGCGAGGTGGTTCGCAATATATCTTACGCTCTTCACGGTCAGTTCAAATCAGAGACATGGGAGACAATCCCCATGACGGCTGTCGCCGATCAGGAAGGTGTTTACACCGCAACATTCACTCCCACTTTTGCTGACGGTCAGTTCGGCGTTCAGATGAACGTGAACGGCAATCAGGAAGACTGGTATAACGAAGCCGTTACATTCGACGCAGAGAATCCTTCTCACATCCTCACTCTTGAGGCCGAGACTGCCGAAGGCGTGAACTGTACATTCGGCTTCCCCGCAAATGTGAAGTACACCGCTACTTTCAACGCCAACACTCTCGAACTCTCCTTCGCTAAGGAAGGTGGCAACGACGATCCTATCGTAGACCCGGAGTACACATACAATGTATTCGGTGGAATATTCGGTTCATCTGACTGGGTAGCAAAACCGATGACCCTCAAGGATGGTGTGTACGTACTTGAAGAGCAGGAAGTGGAGAAAGGTGAGTTCCTGATTCGCCGCGACACTGAAGCCAAGGTAGGTGAGGCTTATTTCAAGGCTCCCGAGAGTGTGACAATAACCGTAGGTAATGACCTCACTCTTGTCAAAGACCAGGGCGCAAATATCGGCATCAAGAAAGGTAAATACACCTTCACATTCGATCCCGAATCACTCTCACTCTCTATCGCCGGTGAGGAGATCGCCGAGAACGATCCCGTCTATGTATACCAACTCCACACTGATATCGTAGGTGGCGAATGGGATGACATCGATCTTACGGAAGATAACGGCAAATGGTCAGCTACACTCGAAACTGTAGAAGGCTCACTGACTATTAAGAAAGTCGATACAGCTAACGGTAATGCTACTGTATGGATCAAGGCCAAGGATGAGCAGAACTCCGTAATCGAACCCAACAAGACTCTTATGGCTACCGTTGAGGGTCTCGACTGGACTTCCGGACTTACAGGCAAGTACACTTTCTCATTCGATCCCGAGGCTATGACTCTCACCGTTACAGGTGAAGGTGGTGGCGACGATCCCGTTGAGGAGACAAAATACTACCTCATCGGCGGTTTCAATAATTGGGCACTCAAGGATGCAGAATACGCATTCACCAAAGGTGCTGACGGCATCTACACACTTGATATTGCAGGTGAATTCACTTCCACTTTCAAGATCAATGACGGCTCTTGGGCTGTTCAGTTCGGCAGCAACGGTCTCGATGTTGTATTAGGCGAAGAATATGAGTGCAGCAACGTGGGAACATCCGATAATAACATCTCGTTCGGGGATAACAAGGGCGTTATGAATCCTCACTTTGTACTCAATCCCGAGACAAATATTCTCGTAGTGACGGGTGAACTTATTGACCTTACTCCCTCTTACGTAATCTCAGGCTCAATCTTCGGCGACCCCAACTGGTCAAATGAAGAGATGACTGAGGTAGACGGCAAATGGACACTCACTGACAAAATGATTGAGGCTGGCGAATTCATAATCATCAAGGTGCTGGGTGCTGACAAGACTCCGGTTGAATGGATTAAAGCAGTGGCCTCTTCTGAGGGTGATGCAGAACCTGTAAAAGTCGGTGAAGTGATGCCAACTATTGCCGAAGGTGTAAATTGGAGTATCAAAGACTTTGGTAGCATTTGTTTCACATTTGATCCAGAGGCTAACACCCTCCTCCTGAACTGGACAACCGGTATCGGCGGAATCAACGCTGAGGAAGGCGAAGCAATTTACTTCAACCTCCAGGGTCAGCGTGTAGCACACCCCGACAAGGGTATCTACATCCGCGTCGTTAACGGCAAGTCGCAGAAAGTTGTGAAATAATCTTCTACAACCTATCCCTATACACCCCGCGGGGCGGCTCTTCGGAGTCGCCCCGCATTTTTTGTTGTAGGCGCGAGGCGGTAGGCGGTAGGCATTAGGCATTAGGCGGTAGGCATTAGGCCCGAGGCTCAAGGCTCAAGGCTCAAGGTTCGAGGCAAGGCAAAAAATCTCCTGTTCTCCTGTCAGCTCCTGTCTAAAGAGGCATTAGGCGGTAGGCGTTAGGCATTAGAAAAAGCTCCTGTGCTCCTGTCTAAAAAATTACGGCGAAAAACAAATTTTTTCTTTTAACATGAGTTAATCTTTCCTATAACATTTT
>CAMWMD010000089.1 GCA_947175265.1 uncultured Porphyromonadaceae bacterium
GGGAGTGTATACCCTCGCGGACACACTCCCCCTCATTATAAAAGCAGAAATATTACTTCGTAACGACAATTTTCCTCGACTTATTGCCTTGACGCAGGATATAAACACCTTGTTTGAGGCTGTTGAGGTCTTCCTTTGAGCAACCTTTCAGGTAAAGCATACCGTCGATGCCATACACGTCCATGAGTGTGTCACCGCTTCCGATGATTTCCTGCACACCTGTCACGACTGCATCGGCCACGTTCTCGTTGAATTCTGAGGTGTAGTGGGTGGTCATTTTCTGACGTCCGAGGAGAGTATATTCCACCTTCACGTCGAGATTGGTGTTGCCTTCAATCGGGTAGATATCGCTTGTGGGTTGAACGGTCTTGCCGTTGATGGTGACCTTATCAATCTCGAGACCTTCGATCTGAGGCACGATCTCCATCTTGCCTTCCTTGCGGTTGACGTTATAACGCCACATCTCCCTTACTTCGGCTGCACGGGTTAGGGCATATTTGTCGGCACATTGTCCCGGCACATATACCACACATTCACCGGAGTATGAGAAGTTCTTCTCTGGAGAGGATGTGAATATATTGATGCTCTCAGGTGCGTTTGCAAATACTCCGTCAATCTCTATTTCGTCAGACGACTCAATGATGATATTCTTAAGACTACCAGCCTGATTTATTATTCCGTCGCTACTTTTGAGTTTGCCGGTGAAGACCAGAGTCTCCAGTCCTTCAGTCCCAAATAATGCGTTCGGATATATAAATGCGTTATTGGGAAGAACAATTTCTCTTACATTTATAGCATTCAGTGCATCAGACTCAATTATTTCCAATTGAGGATTGAAGATTAAAGTGCATGGTTCATTGCTGCTTAGCCAAATAGAATTATCCCAAACCTTGATACAATCATCAGGGAGCACAATTTCTCCGCTCTTGAGACCGGGAACACTTTCAAGGATCAACCCATTTTCTACGATTCTGTAAAGAATACCGTCGATAACCTTGAAGAATTTATTTCCTTCAGCTACCTCAAATTTATCAAGATTCATACAATTGGCAAAGACTCTGAGATCAGTAGCAGGAGCGGCATTTTTCGGAATTACCACTTTCTTCAGATTATTATTTTGGAATGCACACATGCCCAATTCCTCAAGACCATCTGGCAATTCACATTCTTCAAGACCTTGAGCCTGATAGAATGCCTCTCTACCTATTTTCTTAATCCCTTCATTTAATAAAACCTTCTTGAGATTCATACAACCGCAGAAACTGCGCTCGCCAATCTCAACAATATTTTTGGAAAGAACGATGCTCTCGATTGAAGTGCAATCATTAAATGCGTATGAATCTACTTTGACAACCGGGAGGGAGTTTCCATCTACAGAAACCACATCAGCCAAAGTGACCTCTTTGGGTTCACCCTCATATCCAGAGACATAAGCCTCGTCATAGAGACAATGATACCTTATACCATCTTTTACTAAATCCGCAAGCACATTCCCCGGCATATCTCCTTCTACAATTCGGTGGAAATTTTTCCAATCCTCCACCTCAGTGTAAAGTTTAGCGGATTCCTTTGGAACGAAAAGGATACTGCGTGTGCTATACGGAGTATTATTGAACACACAATCATTGATAGCAAACGGCTCGGGATTCAGCATCTCCACCGCCTCAAGATTGACATTGCCATGGAAAGCATTCAGACCTATATACTTGACACCGGCCGGAATTGATATTTTCTTAAGACCAAGTCCCATCAAAGAATTGTCGGCAATACCAACCAAATTATCAGGTAGGATAAGTTCCTCAAGACGCTCCAAAGAAACCAAAGCACCTTCAGGGATGACTTTTTCAGGATTATCAACAGGCTCGACATTAAACTCTCCGTCGGCTGCTTCTACTGCCTCAATATCTACGGTCTTGATATCAAGATAGTGGATGGAGGGGCAATTGTCTCTTATATACCAGAAATCTTTGGCATTCATTTTACCTGTGATTGTCAAATTTTTGACAGTCAGAGCCTCCTCAGCCGGTAACTTATCCTTCAACGTTCCGGCTGTCGCAAGATTGACGGAACTGTTAGAAAGTTTTACTGCTTTTGCAGTCAGTTCACAGTCCTCAGAAACATCAATAGAGTAATTGATGAACTCTCCTGCAAAATTACCTATACCAAAGACAGCTTTACCCTTCAGGGAAACGACTACGAGCTCATCAGGCTCCGGATTTTCAACTTTAGCGGTGAAGAAGACAGTTGAACCCAAAAGGGAAGTGAGTTCAGTCTTGCCGGGAAGGAGGTGTTGGTTTTCGTTTCCAAAAGGACCAAAGTTATAATTGAAATCAACGTTCTCTCCAATTTCAACTTTCACCTTACCGTAACGGGGTGTATTTTTGATGACAGCGATTGAGGAAGGCCATTCAAGTGTACCAAGCACCAGTCTATATTCAGCATCCTTATTGTTCTTGGTGACCAATTGCAGTCTATCGGTCGGATCTATATTGACAGTGGCAATCACATCTGAAAAGTTTGATGCCATACCCATATCAAGATATTCCATATCAGTGGAACTGTAAGTGGAGACATTATAAGATTGAAGCACCTCTTTAATTTTGCCATCTTGATCAACAAGTGCGAGGCCAATCATACCCTCAAATCCTTTTGGGAGATTGATCAGAGAATTAATAAGATGGAAAGGTTCTCCTGTTTTGACATTCTCCACACTAATATTCATGGGAGTGCCGGCACCTGCGCCTATCCAGAAGTAGCCATAGTCAGTGAAACATTCCGAGTACTCTCTGCCTGATTTGTCGGGCACCATATTGATTACCATGCCATTGTTGCAGGAGAAATCCTGACTGTCGTTGGGAGTCAAAGCGTCAAGGGCATAGTAGCCGTTAAACCATCCATCCCAACCCCAGTTGATATGATACCCATCGGAATTATAGCCATCCACAATAAAGGCATGGTTCATGGTCACATCTTTATCTGTGCCCTGATATATAACCGGATTGCCTGAATCAACATTCTTTTTCAACAGATCAAGCCACTCTTCATCCTTAAAGTTCTGCTTGGTGATAAACTGGCAATCGGGGGAATATTTGAACACCTGCTGCATGCGGTGTCCAACCCAGTTCATGTTTGCGCCACTTTCCATTGGTCCGTAGGCCATGTAAACGGCCTCCCCGGCATCCTTCATGAGTCGGGCCAGCTCAGGATTGGGAGCGGGGGGATTCTCGCCGTCCTGCTCAATATTCATGGGCATCGCGTCCCAGTCGTATGTCTCGGGCCATTTGTGGTGTTTCATAACGATAGCCATGGCTGTAGCCACACAACCTGTCGGTGCGTGATCCTCGCCGAACACAGGTGTCTCGGCATTGTAGGGAGCATCCTGACCCCATTCGGCAGTCTCGATGAGCACTTCCTCGCCGGCGCGTGTTGAGAAACCGGCAGCGTTCCATGAGGGGTGAATGCCGCTCCAGTTGCCTGACTTCTTGCTGTTCTCGGCAAACTGCTCGAGCATGGCCTTCAGCTGCGGGGGCATGTTCTTGAAGTCGAAAGATCCGCGGTCGGAGTAGCCGAGGATTTTTGCATAGCGGTCGTCGCCGGAGACAATCACGAAACCGTTGTCGCCGGAATTGTTGAAGACGTAATAGGGCTGTACGCTCTTGAGATCCTTTCCGTCAGCGACCCGGACGGGAGTACCTGCGGCACGTGTTGCGGCGTTGCGTGAGTTGAGGAACTCGGAGGCGACGGAGGCTGCCTCTTGGGGTGAGATCTGTCTTGCGTAAGCAGCCATCACCGTCAAAAGAAGGGATAGTAAAAATAACCTGCGCATAAAGATATAGATTAATGATAGCACCTCGGGTCTCCTCTCGTCGGCACAATGTTAGGCAAGATAAAGCGTGGGAGACAGTGTCAGGAGCACCTGTTAGGGTAAAGCGACCGTGACAGACGCTTTTTTAGTTCACGATTATTTAAAGTACAAAGATATAACAACGTAGCGGATTTGTCAACACTTTAACGAAAGATTTAATAATTATTTGTAAAATTTACCTTTCCGGAACTGACGTGTCCGCATTTCCCCTCATTATTAAGCAGAAAAAGAGGGAGTATATACCCTCGCGGACACACTCCCCCTCATTATAAAAGCAGAAATATTACTTCGTAACGATAATTATACGATAATAGGACTCAATACTATCGTGATGCGATGCTTTTCATAAGGAGTCAATCTGTTCCTTTGACAATCCGGTAAAGAGCATGATGTCGCCCGGCGACATTCCCTTTTTCTTCATTTCCGCTGCAACTTCCATCTTCCCTTTCTCAATGCCTTTCTCAATGCCTTTCTCAATGCCTTTCTCAATGCCTTTTTCCATGCCTTCTTCTTTGGCGAATTCAAGGGCTGACTGTCTTTCCATCTCAAACATGATTGAATTCCTATAGG
>CAMWMD010000090.1 GCA_947175265.1 uncultured Porphyromonadaceae bacterium
AATGAGCGCGACAACCGTATTGATGATGAATCAATCGGTAAGATTGCTCTGTATATAGAAAGCACCTATGGCTTGCAACTATCCCAGCCTCGTATCCTTGAAATGCTCAAGACCACTTCTAAAGAACGTGGCTTTAATCCGGTGCAAGAATTTATCACAGCCCAGGACTGGGACGGGAAGGAGCATCTTGAGACTGTGGTGATACGCTATTTGGGTACGGAAGATACACCGCTGACAAGAGCGCAGACGCGCAAATGGATGGTCGGAGCAGTAGCACATGCTTTCAGTCCCGGTTGCAAATTCGACCACATACTGACATTTACCGGTCCGCAAGGGGTCGGAAAAAGTACCTTCCTGAGTACCATCGCCGGAAACTGGTTTTCTGATTCTTTTTCCTTTGCACATGATGACAAGGCGAAAATCGAGGACATTACCGGTGCCTGGATTGTGGAAATATCTGAACTTAACGGTATGAAACGTGCTCATGATGCCGAGGCTGCCAAAGCGTTTCTTAGCCGTGTCCGTGACGATGTGCGTCCTGCTTATGCCCGAAAGAGTGAATCAATACCACGAAGTAATGTATTTGCAGCCACTACTAACGAAACTGAATTTCTCCAAAGCTGTAACGGCAATCGACGTTGGTGGATTATTCCGATAAAAGGTGTCGGTCAACCTCGTGAATGGATAAAGCAACTTAAAGCTGAAGTTCCGCAACTCTGGGCGGAGGCATATACCTATTATTCTTTTGGTGAAGATCTTTTCTTACCTCCCGAACTGGAAACGGAGGCCAATCAGCGACAGGCTGAGTACACCACTGCCGCCGGAGATGAACTTCTTGAGGATATTGAGGCATTCCTTAACCGACTTGTGCCGTCCGGCTACGACTCATGGCCGATAGCCCGACGAGCGCAGTGGCAGGAATGGGCGGTTGATAATCAGAAATACATCGATGCAGATTACCGCTGCGTTGGGTCTAAACCGCTGACGATAGTATCTCCAAAGATGATAAAGCGAGAATTGCCAAATGATGTGATACGCACCTCATTCCGCTATTCATCGCAATATATCAACTCTTTATTGGAACACATACCGGGATGGGAACGATCTGAGCGTGAAAAACTGCCGGGTATGCACCCTGATTATTGTGGCGCCGACGGTCGGGTAAAACGTCCGTGGATCCGTACAGACATTCCAACTACCAATCAGGAGCTCCCAACTTTTAACCTCTTTCAATCCGAAGAAGCTCCATTCTGACCCAAACGCCCCAAAGTCCTTTCCTTTCAAACCAAATCCTTTTTTACAAAAGGGAGAATAGTGTTGCCCCGCTAATCGCCAAAAAAGAAAAAATAAAGATAATGTTAGGAGGATTTTTAAGGGGGAAAGGGTCTTTTGGGACAAATTGCTACTAATCATTTAAACTTTGAATATGGAAAATACTTAAATTTCAGCGGTGGAGTTTGACTCCATCGTACCGGTCGATGATATATGTATGGCGACTGGACTAATCTGCTTATCGCAAAAACGCGCACTACGACATTATGCTTTCAGCGATGGTCGGGAACTGACCGTGAACACCGCCCGTAACGAATGGGCTATGAAAAATCCGGATGAATTTGGTTCTGCATCCTCGCTTGCTGAAAAACTCGTTCTTGTGGATAATGGCTCTTTATCGAAGGCTATAGAGTTGGTAGATGCGCTATATACCGAGCGATATAGTATTCCAGCAACCTTTGGCTATATGCCAATCAGCAGACCGACATGGGATTTCACGGATACCTGCCATCCAAAAAATCGGGAACTCGGAAGATTAATGACCCGATACGGCTTGTCAATGGATAACGTGAAATTCCACACTCTCGAAGGTTCGATGCCTCATGTCAAGAGTCAAGAGCCTGAACGTGTCTTAGCCATGTCGGTTGGTGAGGACAGAGATAGCTTCATGGCTTTCAACGGCCTGGTGTTCCGACAAATCGGTGATGCCGGAATGAGCACCGTAGGACAACGCAGGAAAGACCAAATCTGTATGGTCTATGAATATCCCCTTGACTTCCTTACACTCATGGAATCAGTGATACGAAATGATGTCTACCCGGTTATGGCTCGACGCTATCACATTATCCTGAACGGGAAACGAGGACTCGCCGAGGCTTACGAATACCTGAAATCTAATCCTGACTTTCTTGAGGTGCGCTGCTTTATGCCGAAAAATGAGTTTGGACAGAGAGCCTTCGCTTCCATAAATGATGCTGTTAAAGGGACTGCAATCAATCGCTCAGACCTGTTCCACGGCTATAGTTCGCTGTTTGAAAAGTACCGTCCGAAGGTGCCGGAATCTTACAGAAAATGGAAGGTTTCTCTAGTAAAGAAGGGAAATAAAGTTGACTTGTCTGAGACAAGGAATGTCGGACAAAAAGAGGAGAAAACAAAAATTGGGACACGTCCTTTGTCTGGTGGGGAAAAGAGCGCGGTTATCGACCGGAAGGAGGGAGGACTGAAGTTATGAAGGCCTTTTTGCTCTCTGGAATTCGGGTGGCTCTGCAAGATGTGTTTTTGTCAGACACTCCGCTGTCGCTCCGTCCTGAAAAAACACCCTTGCAAGGGGAAACCCCTCGACCCGATTTGTCTGACAGACTACAAGTGAAACCTGCGGTTTTTAGCCTCAAAAATTTGTCATAGAATGAACGCAAGAGTTGGAAAATCGTCCGCCATTTCCTACAGTCTGAGCTATGCGCAAAATCACGAGAAAGACGGTGGGATACTATTCGCCAATTTCACTGATCTGTCAGCATCGCCGGATGAACAGGCGCAGGACTGGATGGCAACAGCCAACAATTATAAGACGCAATGCTATACTATCATCATTTCATTCACTCCTGAAGAGACCGCAATGCTACGCTCGATGCCGGACAACGGACGCGACAAAGTCAGGACAATCATTAGGGATTTTCTTGATGAACTGTCGCAGCGGGGAAACGATGTATCAGGATGCCCGTATATCGTGGCTCGTCATGACAATACGGATAACGAGCATTATCATATTGTAATCCGAACTACTGACATTAACGGCAAGCGGTTCTGCGACAAGTTCATAAACAAGAACGCCAACAGAGCTGTTGCCTGCATCGCAATGAAGTACGGTCTTGAGACAGCCCGAAAAGCTGCCGAACGTGAGAAGGCTCATCAAGAGGCGGAAGGCAAACGCCGTAAAGATAGTACAGCAAGACAGCGTAAGCCATCGGCTTCTCAATCTCATATAGATGAGAAAATGCGGCGCAAACGAGCTGTCGAGGAGGCGCGGAAGCGTAAAACGAAACTCAAATACCTGATTGAGAAAGCGGCTAAAGGGGCTACTAATTTTATGGGAGCACTCGCTGCTGATGGTCTGACGCTATTCAATGATCCGAAAAAAGGTCTTTGTGTAAGAATGAGTGATAGTGACGGCAAGGAACGGAGTTACAGCCTGCAAAAGGATCTTGGCATTGACATGAGTATCACTCCACCTATCAACATCACTCCACCCGTAACATCAAAGGTATCGGCAAGCAAAGTTACAGCATCCCCGGCGATGAACAAACCTTCTCAATCTTCTCCCTTAAAGCAAAAATCCCAGAGTCCCGCTGTTGCGAATATCAAGGATGCTCCATCCGGCAGCTCACGCAATGCTGAGTATGAGATTCGTAACGGTAAGGGTACTGATGATCCCGATGAAGAATGGAAAAGACGTAACGGATATAAAATGTAAAAACAATTTAGTATGAAACTTAAACCCTCAGCCCTGCAAGGCAGGCGCAAACATAATAACTCAGACGAAAACTTGTCTGAACGTATCACTTTCAGACTCTCGCCTATCGAGCGAAAGTCTCTTGAGGAAAAGGCTAAAGAACGAGGCTTGAAACTCAGCCTTCTGTGTCGCCTCATAGTAATGCGTCGCAAAATCCCTGACCGTTCTCCTCAGACGCTACAGTGGTTCCGCGATCTCGTGGGTATGCAGAACAATCTTAACCAGATTGCTCACCACCTTAACATTACAAAAGAATCCGACCAATGGGCTATTGAGGCTATTCGCTTCATTGCCG
>CAMWMD010000091.1 GCA_947175265.1 uncultured Porphyromonadaceae bacterium
TAGCCGGACGCTGGATTATGTTCACCGCGCCCCAGTCGCACATCACGTCTATCAGCTCCATCGGAACCAGATTATCCACTATGGCTAAGACCGGGAATTTATATCCCTCCTCTTTAAGCCAGTTGATTAACTCTCGTGCAGTGCCGCCTCGGAACTTCATCGCCGAGACAATTACCGCGCCCGGTGACAGTTTCGCCACCTCCTGCTTTGCTGCCTCCATGTCCTCGGCGATGACAGGCTCATACCCGGCTCTTGTGAGCAAACCGGACATCAGCCGACAATCGGAGTCGGAGGCATCTACGATTAGAATCTTGTTCATACTCGTATCTGATTTATTGTTAAACTTATATGTTGAATAAAAATCCCTCGGACTGCGCCGAGGGATGAAGAATGTTCTATCGTTAAGTTCTATATATCTACTTTGCGCGCATATTACAAATTTAACTCGCACAATTCTACCAAATTGTTTAATTCAGTGTGTTTTTATACCCTGACACCGTAATTATAAACTCGGATTTATATTTTCATCTTTGGCAAGAGCTTTTAATGCTTTTCTCTGATTCTATGAAGCTGACGGCGTGAGATATTGAGATACGAGGCTATATTTCCGTAAGATGCAATTTTGTTTGGGATCAAGAATATCGTAAGATCCAAGATTGAAGGTCAATATATTCATAACAAATGTGAGATACCCTATCAGAAATAATACTTAAAAGACATACGGATCTTATTATCAGTTAGATCAATTTTTGAAAACCTTATTATATTCACTAATCCAAAGTATCCTATCACGTCTATTTCATATCGATCACTGAGGCATAATCCACACCCTATTCCCCACGATATGTTGAAACAATTCCATTCGTAAACATTCATGTCGGAGCTTTCTTTATTTTTGTTACTAAAAGAATATGATGCTTCAAAACCTGCAAGAGGTACTAAATCCCGTCCTTCGTCTATTTTAAAGGAATGTCCTAAGGAAATAGATATTGGAATCGACCATTTACTTAGTTGTAATGTATGTTGTGATAGTTTTGACGATGATATTTGTAAAATATCATAACATATTGATACTCCTGATTCGATAAGCCAGTCTGATTTAAGTTGCATCCTGCCACTAACTCCGATTCCTCCTCCGTAATTCATTATTATTTCTTCAGAAGACTTTAAGGTTTTCCAGTTACCCGGAAGGTTTATATTAAACTGAGGCATAACAGCCCATGATATACGACTGTCCTTTTTGATTGTATTGGTAACTTCTGCTCTGATAGTTATCGGATATACCAATAATATTGCCATAAGTAAGAAGAACTGACAGTTAGAAGTTGTTTTCATTATAAGAGGCTACATAATTTTTTAATATTCTTTCATTACAGTCCATATTCTTACAGGGTGAGAAATCAACAGAAGATTCCATATTATGAACCTTTACATATCCTTAGTTCTTTTCATTGCCGTTCAATATTATAGAGAGGAGTGGAAATTACAAAGTTTGCTCATAGAATGAGACAATTTTGATTCACATCGTAGTTATAAATATTTCACTCTATTCTGCGGCTTTTTGGGTAATATATACCCATGAAACAATATATCCCCCACCAAAGGTAAGTTTAAAGTTACGACTTGTTGAAGATTGATTTTCTGAAATCCAAACTTTTGTAGTGTATGGATTTGAGTTCGTCAGCTCTATATGTCCCCAGTCTCCAGATACAATGATATTTTGTTCTGTATCATTATAATCGGTTTTACTGAAATGATAAGATTCGTTTTCAACACTAAATTCTGTTAGAAAACCATATCTCTCATTATTTCCCTTTGCTACAAAGGTTATATAATTTTCAGAAGTGGCTATATCTCCATAGAACGAACAAACATTGTATTCGTTATTCACTGTTACTCCGGTAACATCAAACTCTATTGGAGCGAAGCGTTCTACTTCATTGCAAGACTGCAATCCGTATAATAGCAGGAGCGATATAAAAAATTTTTTCATTATTATCCACTCTATTGATTAATGAGTTGCGTAATACCATTTAGTTTTGTCCTTTTCCACAGCTCTCTGACTTACACTGGGGTCTGATGTGGTTATCCCTGAATAATGGTTGATTTTTATAGGACCACGAGTAGCTGTAAAGAATTGAGCTGTATTTGTCTTATATGGGACAAGCTCATTCAGCCTTATCTCAAATTCATATTTCATGTTTTCAGGAGCTACATTCTGTTCAAGCATCAAGTTTATATAGTCACCGAAATCATAGAAAATCGTTGGTGAATAACCATCCAAATTCTGTAGTTGTCCACGCTGATAATCATCAAAGGAATATATACTATTGACGTATCTCATGAAACTCGCCATCTCATCAATTTTGGACAGATCGGTAACAGAAAGTGTACCGCAAGGAACAGAATAGTTTGAATAGAACTCATGGAAATCATCACACACTGCCTTATAGTCAGGCGTACCAAGCAGATGTTTTCCCATAGTTGCGTAAGGCATTCCGTATGCCATAACTTCGCAGGTAGAGGCTATCAGATAATCCGCGACATCCTTCAACTCATAAGCAACTTCAATGGAGGACATATAACAGTCATCAAATAGAATGTACTCCATCTTCACGCCTGTGTTTTCAATGGCTGCCGACAATGTTGATATGTCGGTCTGATATTCCGATGTTGTTCCTCCGAAATAACGTGTGAGAGGTCTATCAGTGTAATCCCAGTGTAGTTTTTCCTGCGAACGCAAGGCTCTGCTTGCCTTGACAGGAAGCCAGCCCATGCCATGACAGCCAATAATCATTGAATATCTCTTTGCAGGAGCATAGGAGATAACATCTTCAAGAATTTGAGTGATACCGGTTTCAGTAGTAAATGCCGGATATGAGTATGGCTTAATGTCAATTCTTTGACATTCCCCGTTTTCATATTTAATCTCAAATAATGATGCCTCAGTCGAGGTCTTGGATATAAAAACAATAACTCTTTCATTATGCAGTCCACCCATTTTCTCTATGCAGGTTTCCATATCTTTGATATTCTGATAGAAGTAGCTTGTGAGGTTGGAAGACCACGGCAAATACATGAATAGGGTCTTCTCATTCAGATCCTCCTCTGGTATTGGCTCGTCATATTGGCTACACGAAGTAAGTAACAAAAACGGCATTAATAAAAATAATATGTATTTTTTCATTTCCATATTGGTGATATATTATTAATTCAGATCCATCTATTATTATCTAATGTTCTTACATACGCACTAAAGTAAAACCCTTGTATTTCTACATACATTATTAGTGTCTTCGCGAGCCCGTAATCGGGTTCGCCATGCACAGCATTGCCGGAATAGAAAAAGTCATTTGCTCTTTTATCACTCATAGTGCGTAAAAATGAGGTACGTTTTACAAATTTACGCATGAATAAGGGAAAATAGTATCGCCTTCTCTGGGAAATCATCTCTGAGAAGGCGAATTATAAACTTGGATTTATATTTTGAGGGGAATTACTGCTTCAAC
>CAMWMD010000092.1 GCA_947175265.1 uncultured Porphyromonadaceae bacterium
ACAAAATCATCTCCAAAATCTGATAAAATCTCACTAAAGAAAAAGTTTAAACAACTTCAATCGATAAAATTTTTGGTTGCAGATGGGAGATATGATTATCTTGAGACCGGTTCTTTGATATCCATAAGGAAGAATACCCAAAGTATACTGATTCCCAGTGAAGAATATAGGATTGAGATGTTTCCAATGGATTATGAGGAATTTCTTTGGGCCATAGGTAAAGATGTAGGGTATAAGCTTTTGCAAAAGGAGGAGAAATATTGGTTTCCTGAAGATGATTCCCTTCTATCTTTTTCCAATCCTAATGGATAATTTATAACAGGAAGTTATTCTTCCGGGGATTCGGGAAGGGCGTAGGCACCGAGGGTGGGGGCACCGGAGGCGAGGCGATAGCAGCCGTCCATGTCGTAGGCACATTCTGTGGTGACGAATGCGGGATTACCGGCCCCTATGGCCGGGGAGTCGGGTTGGACGTGATAGTTGAAATAGTAGTCGGTGCGGATTGTCAGGAAGAGGGGATCCTCGTTCCAGATGCAGTTGATGAACCGGTCGTCGTTATCACCATCCGCCTTCAGAAGCATATTACGGAAAAAGACGTCGGAGCCTTCAAGGTCGCCCAGATTCAGCGGTTGTCCGATACCCCAAATTATGCCGTTCTCGAAAGAGGCCTTCATGAGAGGATTGGTGTTTTCCCCCTTCTCATCCGGCAGGAGATGGGCGAGGTGTAGATTGGCATCTCCCATCATGGAGAACAGATAGTTGTTGGCGATTGTAGTCTGCACGAAGCGGTGGTCGCCACCTGTCAGGCTCACTACGGAGCCGGCAGCCTCGGAGAAACAGCAACCGAAGGCATCCACCTTGGCATATTTCGATTCAAGTACTGTAGACCGTGAATTATGGATCCAGCAGTTGACAAGTGTAAGTTTGTCACGGCTGAGGTCGGCGCATGAGTCGACGCGCAACCCCTCTTCCGTGGAACGCATGTCGATGCATTCCATACGGTTTCCGAAAGATTCGGCCGCAATGCTTATCCCTTTCCATTGTCCCGCCATTATATCGTAAGGCACGTCAGGCAACACGTTGTCGAGACGGTCGCCCCGTAAGTCGATTTTATTGTCAGGTGTGCCGACAGCCTTCAGAGTCCCCTCCACCCTCATTGTTGCACCGTCGTGGAAAAGGAGTTGAACACCCGGCTCTACGGTAAGGGTGGCACCTTTGCCGACTGTAAGGGTGCCGAACACGACGTATGGCCTGACGGGAGAGAGGCGGGTGTCGGAGGTTATGGTGACGTCACGCAGACGCTCCACGTTTACGGCGGTAGCCTCCACCTCTACAGTAGAGACAGCGCCGTTGAGGTCAAATTCAAGGAAATCGCTTACAGGGCGCGGAGTGTCGGAGGCATCCGGCATCACGCGGCATTCAAGGAAAATATAAATGGAGTCGTTTCCGCCGATTTCCACATCATGGAACACGGACCCTGCCACTCCGTCGACGTTGAGAGAGAATGGAGTCTCCGGGTCAAGAAATCTGATAGAGGAAATCCTCACCCCTTTCTTGTTGTGATTGGCCACCACGAGGCGAGCGGTAGGGGAGACATCGCCGGTGAAGACGGTGCCGAAATCCACCACGGAAGAGGAGAAAGATAATTTGGCATCAGGCGAGTCTGTGAAATCATCGCTTATGCAAGAAGAGGCAATTAAACCAAAAAGGCTTGCCAGCGTCAATAAAACAGCATGCTTTACGTTCATATAATATGAACGTCGCCGTTTCCCGTATATTGAAGTGAGGCATAAATTTTCGATGCCCCGGCCATGTGGGAGCTACACTTTGTGAAAGGTGTTACGGTGAGGAAGCAAACCATCCATATTCAGCTGAAATTACCAATGAAATACATGCTCGTAGCCGGCGAGGCATCCGGCGACCTCCATGCCTCCAACCTTATCGGTTCGCTGAGGGAACTTGATCCGGACGCGCAATTCCGTTTCTTCGGGGGCGACCTTATGGCTAAGGCTGCCCGCCGTAATCCCGACCTTCATTACGACCAGATGAACGTCATGGGTTTTTCGGAAGTGATACGCAAACTTCCACGCCTTATGCGTCATTTGAAGAAAGCGAAGGAGATCATAGATGAGTTTCATCCGGATGTGCTCATACTGGTGGATTATCCGAGTTTCAACCTCAAGTTGGCCAAGTATGCGCATGGGAAAGGGATAAAGGTAGACTACTTTATCTCTCCCAAGGTATGGGCATGGAAGGAATACCGCGTGAAGCAGATCAAGAAATGGGTGGATCATCTTTACTCGATTCTTCCGTTTGAGGTAGACTTCTTTAAGGAAAGGGGGTATGAGGTGAAGTATGTTGGGAATCCTTCGGTGCAGGAGATAGATTATGCGTTGGGACATCTGCCACCACGCCGTCATTTTGTGGAGAGACAGGGTTTTGCCGACAGGGAGAAGCCGATAATAGCGCTGTTGCCCGGGTCGCGGAAAGGGGAGATCAGAAACAATCTTCCCCTAATGATCGAGGCAGCCAAACGTTTTCCCGATTTCCAATATGCCGTGGCTGCGGCTCCGGCCATTCCTGAGAAATTCTATCGGGAGGTGGCACAGGATCCCGGTCTTCAGGTAGTGTTCGGCGCGACGCCTACTTTGGTGAAGTATTCACAGGCGGCATTGGTGACTTCCGGCACCGCCACTCTTGAGACTGCTTTGATCGGCACTCCGCAGGTGGTATGCTACAGGGCGAATGGCAAACGCCTTTCCTATATGATAATGGAGAAATTGCTTAACGTGAAGTACGTCTCCCTTCCGAATCTTATTGTAAAGAACAGCATAGTGCCGGAGCTTCTGGTACATTTCTGTACGGCTGATGCCATAGCACGCGAATTGAAACCCCTGCTCATGAAATCGCCACGTCGAGACGACCAGATTTCGGGCTACCGCACCATGCGCCGCCGTCTGGGAAATATCGTGGCCAGTGATTATGTCGCCGAACTGATAACGGATCATCTCGGGGTAGTGCATCCGGCTCCTTCCACGACGGATAGCGACGATAAGAATGAGTCGTCAGCGGCGGGTGAGCATAAGCCGTCCAAACGCAAACGGCGCCGTCAGAGTCAGACGGGTGACCAGGCGAGGGGAGATAAAAACAATACCGGTGCCGTTGCGGCGGTGTCAGAAAAAAATAATGCAGGAGAGTGAACCAAACATCTCCTCCAGACGTTATAAAGACAGAAAACCGATTAACATACAGGCATGACAGCCACAAGAAAAGGTTTTCCTCGTTTCATGATGTTAGGTTAGTTAGAAAGATACAAGTGCGTTTGATGTGAATCAAGCGCACTTTATTTTTTGTATTCCTATCAGGATATAATGAAGTCGTTTAAACTTTTTACGGGATTTGTGTTTTATATAATATTCTCTTGAAGAGGAGTCCTCTTCAGTGATCTTTCATCATCTTTTGGGCTGCTTTTGC
>CAMWMD010000093.1 GCA_947175265.1 uncultured Porphyromonadaceae bacterium
CGCGCCTCGGTTTTTTGACAGGAGCACAGGGTGATTTTTTAGCGGCACGAGCCGCGTCGGGGACGAGCTCCGCGCCTCGGTTTTTTGAAAGGAGCACAGGAGTTTGCAGGAGAACAGGAGGATTTTATCGCGGCACGAGCCGCGTCGGGGACGAGCTCCGCGCCTCGGTTTTTTGACAGGAGCACAGGGTGATTTTTTAGCGGCACGAGCCGCCTCGGGCCTCGAGCCTTTTAGACAGGAGGATCTTTTCGGGATCAGACGTTCAGGAGGGCGTTGAGGGATTGGAGGCGGTCGATGGCAATTGTGGTGATTGTGTCGTTGTGTGAGGGGGAGGATGTGGATATCACTTCGTAGCCGTAGCGCTCGAGGCTGCGGGTGACGGCTGTGGGGTCGGTGTGGGATATGCGGAGCGTTATCGTGAGGTCGGACAGAGCTGACAGGTCGGACGGGTCGGACAAGTCGGACTTGTCAGACAAGGGGGACGGGGCCGAGTGGATGGATAGGGCGAGGAGATGTGCGTCGGCATCCTCAACGGCGTGGGCTATGCGTGATGCGCTGTAGTCGGCGGGGGAGCAAGTCACGGTGACGGTGCTCTGCTCTTCCGGAGGGGGTATGGGTATGTATATATGTGGAGTATGCATGAATATTCTGTATGTTATTATTTTTTTTTGTATATTTGCGGTTTCAAAGATATAACAATTTTCGTGCCAAAACTATTTCCGGACTAATTTTTTTGACCTTTAGATGTGAGAGGGTCGGAGTGTAGGGGCACGGGATATAAAACTTTTACAAATTTAAGAAATATGGCTCGGTTGAGTGTAAATGTGAATAAGATAGCCACGTTGCGTAATGCGCGGGGTGAGAATGTGCCGAATGTGGTGAAGTTTGCCGTTGAATGCGAGCGTCTTGGGGCGCAGGGGATTACAGTCCATCCCCGTCCTGATGAGCGTCATATCACGGCGGCGGATGTGGAGGCGCTCTCACGCGTGGTGACTACGGAGTTCAACATGGAGGGGTATCCTGACGGCCGTTTCATGCGTCTTGTGGAGGAGTACCGTCCTGCACAGGCCACGTTGGTGCCGGATGCTCCGGGCGACCTGACGTCGAGCGCGGGATGGAATGTGGTGGAGAATGCCACTTTCCTGTCGCTTGTGTGCCGTCATCTGCGTTCTCTCGGTGTGCGACCGTCGATATTTGTGGATGCAGATCCGGAGCAGGTGAGGATGGCTGCCGTGGTAGGTGCGGAGCGTGTGGAACTTTATACGAAGCCTTACGCCGACAACTATTCCCAGGACCGCGAGCTTGCCGTGGCACCTTTCGTTGAGGCAGCCTCTGTAGCGAAGGAGGTCGGGCTGGGTGTAAATGCGGGCCATGATCTCAATCTGGAAAACCTTCGTTTCTTCAACGAGCGCATACCGTGGCTGAAGGAGGTGAGCATAGGTCATGCTTTCGTTTCCGACTGTCTTTATCTCGGTCTGGAGGCTACAGTTCGCGCATATCTTGGTGAATTGAAAGATTTTAATATATGAAGGTAGTCCCTGCGCTATTGACTTTGGTGGTCGGAGCCGTGGTGGTTTTGCTGCTGATGCTCGTGAGGCTTCAGGCGGTGATGCCTGTGGTGCCGGCGGTGGTGGCTCCCACTCTTTATTCGGAGGAGGAGGAATTGTTCGTCGAGCCGGAACTTACGGATCTCGGGGAGCCGGAGTCTATGGCTCAGGATGCGCCTGCTCCGGCAGTAAAGGGAGATCCGGCACCGTCGGAGGTAGAGCAGCCGGAGGTGAAGGTAGCGGCTGAGGAGCCGAAGCCGGTGCCGCCGGCGCCGAAGGTGGTCACTCAGAAGAAGAAGGAGACACCGGTGAAGGCTCCGGAGCCTTCGGGTAATGACAAGGAGGTGAAGGAGGCTACTTCGGCGGTTGCCAACAAGTTTTCGTCGAAGAATGGCAATCCTTCGGGCAATGAGTCAACATCGGCGGGAGTGGGAGGCACGGGTGTGGGCATCGCGGGTTCCGCGCATGGACGCACGTTCCAGGGATGCCCGAAGCCGGATGTGGCATTGCGTCATAAGACGGTGGTTAAGGTGAATGTGGTCATCGATGCTGAGGGTCGTGTGACGGAGGCGACTGCTACGGGAAGTGCTGATGCTTCGATACGGCGGAAGTGTGAGGCTGCGGCGCGGCAGGCGCGGTGGTCGGCAAAGAAGGGGGCTACGCCGACGCGAGGTGTGCTGACTTTTACGATTATGCCGAAGTGAGGGCTTTGCGGGTATTTTTTGACAGGAGAACAGGAGGCTTTGGGAGCGGCACGAGCCGCTTCGGGGACGAGCTCCGCGCCTCGGGCCTAAAGTCTTGCGCCTCGGGCCTCGAGCCTAAAGCCTTTTTGATAGGTGATTAAGAGATTGAATGAGTGATGATTTGGAAATTGAAGAATAGGATATTGGTGGTGTTGGGGTGCATTCTTTGCGGAGTGCTGAGTGGTTGTGTCCCTTCGTATAAGTTCAATGGTTCGGCACTGAATTATGATGTGTATAAGACTATTGATGTGGGGGAGTTTCCCATCCGTGCGGCGCTGGTTTATCCGCCGTTGCAGCAGACGTTTGAGAATAAGTTGCTTGATGCCATCACACGTCAGACACGTCTTAATGAGGTGGATTCGAATAATGCTGATTTGGAAATGACGGGTGAGATTACGGGTTATTCACTGTCTCCTCAGGCTGTCGGTGAGGATGCCTATGCTACAGAGACGCGGCTTACGATTACGGTGCATGTCAAGTATACGGATAATAAGAATCCTTCGAATAATATAGATCAGTCGTTTTCGGCTTATCGGCAGTTCTCATCAAATCTTCTTCTGATAGATGTTCAGGATGATTTGTGCAATGAGATATCGGAGGAGCTTGTGGATCTGATTTTCAATGCAACGCTGGGTAATTGGTAATTTTTTGCCTCGCGTCGCCGGTTTTTTGACAGGAGAACAGGAGGCTTTGGGAGCGGCACGAGCCG
>CAMWMD010000094.1 GCA_947175265.1 uncultured Porphyromonadaceae bacterium
GCATTAACGAGAAGATGAAGATGTCGCCACTTGCCTTTACCGCCAACGACCTTCTTCCCTTCAGTCAATTCTGTGGAGATTTGAAGATTATTCAGGAAATGTTGCGCTATCTATATGAAATGCTCAAATCATAAATACGGGGAGTATGGTTGTTAAGAAGCTCAGTGATGCTCATGGTGGAAGATTCCCAGGTGCAAAATACAATGAGGATAAGGTTGCAGCCGGTGTTGCCGACCTGATGTTGATGGCTAACGTCAGCGAAAGACTGCGTCAGACTGTCGTGACCATGCACCGTTTCGGACTTGATGCGGCTGCCGAGGTGGAACGTTATCTGAAGGAACGGTCAAAGACATACGGCAATACAAATACCGACCGTTTCCAGTTCCATGTGTCGGCATCCGTTGAAGGACGCACTATGACACCGCAGGAACTCACCGACTTTGCCCGTGAACTTATGAAAGGCATGGGGTATGACAAGCAGCCTTACTTTGTCTATGCTCATCACGACACGGACAACAACCACGTCCACATACTTTCTACAAGGATTCAGCCAAACGGTTACGCCATCTCCGACCATCAGGATATTCGCAGACTCAATGCCTGTGCCAACCGTATTCTTGCCTCCGACATTAACAATGACATCGAGAGAATTCTCAAATATGACTATGAGACGGAAGGACAGTTTGCAAACATCGTCAGATCTTTCGGCTTTAAGATGGAGAAGTCACTTGACGGCTACCATCTTTTGAAGAATGGTGGTGATGCAGGTAATATCTCTGTAAGAGACATATTCAAACATATCACGGGGAACAGCCAGAAGCGTAAGGATCGGGCAACTCAACTCCGTGCCATTATCAAGAAATATAAGGCTGAGATTGCAGAAGGAAAGAATCAAAGTCTCAATAGTCCCGAAGTATCAAAGTCCAAGAAGAAAAAGCCGGTTTTCCCAAAATCCAATCCGGATATAAAGAAAATCCTCGACAAAAACGGAAAACCTTTGAGCAAGGAACGGCAAGAGCAGCTTCAACAACTCATCTTCACACTCAAAAAGAGTTTCGGTATAAACATCTATTTCCAAAAGGACAAGAACGGTCAGGTACGTGGATATGGAATAGTCGACCATGCCGGAAAGATAGCATTTGACGGCAGCAAGGTGATGAAATTGTCTGAGCTGATAGACTTCGCACCCAAACAGGAACGCAAGCCTTCGCCTCTTGATGTTTACCGGGATATGTTCACTGTTGAGATCGGCAATGATGGACGTAAAGACTATGTGCGTATCAGGGTGAAGGACGGCAGTACCTATCAGAAACCGATTACCTTGCGTCAGGTAGCGTGGTACAATGGCGTGAAACCGGATGACAAGGAAGATGTTGCACTGACTATAGCCGCCACAATGTTTTCGGATGAGATTCTTATGGCATACCTCGCCCGACAGCCAATCCATGACTTCAGGAGCAGAATACAATCTGCCACTGCCGTCAAGAATAGGGATGGAAGATATGCCCTGAGGATTACAATGAATGACGGTATGCCAATTCCGATGATATCAATGGACAGCCAGGATGAGAGCGATTACCGTAGACTATCCCCCGCCGATAGACAAGATTACCTTCTGAATCTTGCCGTCCATTATCTGACGAGAGAAGATGCAAGAGCAGTCATACAGCGCATACGCCAAGCGACTAAGGACCAAACAGGAGTACGTATCCTATCGCATCCGCAAGACTTTTCCCAGCAGACCGCTACCGTCTTTGCGCTAAATTTAGCCAAAGGTCTCTCATGCTTCAACGTCAACATCGAGCGCGGAGAAAACCGAGAATGGGAAGTCGGCAACCGCTCCAGATATGATGATCTTGACGCAAGGCAATCCGGCACACGCCTATCAATGTAGAAATATAGTGACTATGCCTGCGCACCACGCGGATAGTCACTATTTTATTATCTTACCGTTATCGTACGGGGTTGTATCTTCATCAAAAATCATTATAAATCGCAGGCCTCCATTGACCCACGATTTACAAAACCATTTGGAAGTCTGAATGGTTTTCTTATGATACATTGTTGAATAGCATAGAGAAATTGATTTTCTATTCGCTCAGTATCATAAATATCGTTCCAAGAGTGTCAATTTTCGATGAAACAAGAACCCTGACTCAAATGGGCAATGAGATTAATAAACCGATCCTAACAATCCAAGGGTGGGGAGTCCACTTTCGTACTATTGTGGTAAAATAAAATGTAATAATACAAAAATAAGGTATACTATTACTTCTATGATAAATCCATTCTTTATAAAAAAGAATAAATTTGCAAGGAACGCACCGAATCCAGAAATTGTATCTGGAGATGTGACGATATAATCTGTGGCGGCAACAACTTTGTTTAATACGAAAATTAAAAGAAAGAATACGGTAATTCCCCAAAAGCAAAATGGATGCGTTACAGGTAAGTAGAAGATCCAATTATACCATGTCATACTAAAGATATTAAATAAGAAATTAAAGCAATTAGATAAAGTAAGACCTCAACAATGAATAGAATTATAGGAACCCAGGTAATTACATTATGCCATGTATCAACATTCTCAGGTGTCATAAAATCATGATCAAAGTCGGCTCTATCTAGGTAATAAATAATTCCACTCTTGAAAATTACAAACAAAATCAATATTATGGTGATGGGCCAAAACCACCAAGGATGTGTTACGGGAAGTAACAGAATCGTTTTATACCAGCTTATATCTACCATTAAT
Source organism: uncultured Porphyromonadaceae bacterium (assembly GCA_947175265.1). Lineage (GTDB taxonomy): Bacteria > Bacteroidota > Bacteroidia > Bacteroidales > Muribaculaceae > Lepagella. Next base: position 2,756 of record CAMWMD010000094.1, read on the forward strand.
GATGAACTAATGTTAAAGTGTTAATTTCGATTTATTCAGCCTGCGTCATGTTGATTTATTTCGGTTGAAATGGGGTGTTAGCGCGGGGTTGGTTGACACCGCGTTGACACGGGCTGAAATTAAAAATTGCAGGTAATTGATTTTCAATTGCCTACAATTTTACAGGGTGCCCAGAACAGGACTCGAACCTGCACGCCTCTCAGCACTCGCACCTGAAACGA
>CAMWMD010000095.1 GCA_947175265.1 uncultured Porphyromonadaceae bacterium
GGGGATAAGTTATTTCTCCTCAAATTTCAGTGAGATAGATGTTTTGATGGATTTTTAATGATAAGAGCGTTAAGGGGTTGATGAGAGTATTTGGAAAATTTTGCAGGAAATAGCCACCTGTTCGGCCACGGTGATTCTGCGGAGGTAGTTTTTCTCCAGAATGGTGACGCGGTGGCCTATCAGGTATTGTATGAGGTGACGCGGGATGTCGAGGCTGTCGACAAGATTGCAATATGCGTGACGGGCGAAATAGAAAGTCACTTTGCGGTCAGAACGGAAGCCGTAATGAGAGCAGATGGCAGAGTTCATACTCACCGTCATTTTGTGGAAGAAGTTGGCGAGTCTGGCCTGACGTTGTTCGAGGGTATAGTTTTTCTTCTTGTCAAAGCAAGGAATCAGGTAGTCGTCGCTTCTTTTCCCTTTAGACAAGGCCTTGATTATATGTTTGATTGGGGAGAGTGCTGTGGCAATTGAGACGGGGATTCCGGTTTTCTGTCGCAGTGTTTTGATTGTCACTATCTCCACATTCTTCCCGTCTCCGAAATCGTCAATGGTAGGATTAAAGCCGGAAGACAGGGTCGAGAATTTCAAATCTCTGATTTTAAGGGCTGCCAAGTCGGTCGGGGCGAGTCCTTGGAAAGCGATATCCAGAATGAAAAGGGCAAGGGAAAGGGTATCATCTTTTTTTATATGCGGGTCATTCTTCAGTTTATGATTGAAGAGGAGGAAGATATCTTTGAGGTTCTTTTCAGAAAGACTCCTGTCGGAGGGGAAGAGGGGATAAGCCGGTAATTTGGGACAGAAATTACGTGAGATGCATCCGTTGTTCTTCCCCAGGTTAATGACAGCGTTAAAGCGAGCGACGTGAAGATGACGCATGGAACTTGTCGAGGGGTAGTCTTCCTCGAGTTTTTTCTTGAACTGATCGATAAACTCGTAAGAAATTTCGTTTAAGTCAGGGCCGTCGCCGAATTTGGATTTGAAATAATTCATGAGGCATTCATATCCCCGTCTTGTGTTGAGGGAAGCGGAGGTGGATATTTTCGTTCTTATAAGATCGGAGAAATACACCATTTTGGGTTTTACGGACTTTTTGCCAATGGAGTGTGGAGGAGTGGTGGCTATCATATTATCAGGATTAGCGGACCCCGTAATATTGCAGTTTTCAGAATTATTGTTTTCAGAATTATTAAGGAGTAATTCGAGATTTTCGGCGAGTATTTTGTCAAGATAGTCCTGTATCTTGCCGGCAATGCGCCTATAAATAGCATCCACCAGGTTGTTCTTTATGCTGTGGGCCACATCATGCCGGTTAATTGTCCTTTGGAATTTGTCCCAGTGCTTACGGTTGCAGCACACGGAAGTGTCGATGATCTTTTCCTTTCCGAGATGGGAGACTCGGATAACTATTGGGAAATTTCCGGAGGGGAGAGGTCTTTTCAGGTAAAGTTCTTTTGAAATGTTCATGGATATTGATGTCAGTGTGAATAAAAGTTTTTCTAAATTAAATAACAAAGACCATACGCAAAAATAACAGATAATAAGAAATAATGGTAAAAAAGCGATTTAGAGAGCAGTGGTCGGGTCTTAACACAAAGGAAAGGATATGTATTTTCCTGATTTAGGTTGACTGTCCGTAATGCTAAACCCTGAGAGAAGTTGACTCTGTTATTGTTATCCCTAAAGGGGGTTGACTGTCGGGGAGATATCCACGGAAGGGGTTGTCCGGAGGGGGCGGAGCGGAAGAGAGGCAAAGAAAGTGAGAATAAATTAAAGAAGAGGCTTATTCTGCAACGGAAAATAGGAATATTCCAAAGAAAGAGGGGTAAAAATAGGGTGGAGAGTGATGATGATTTTCAAGAATGAAAAATTTTTTGTAATTTTGCAGGCCGATTGACGGGATCGCGACCTGTCAAAACCAAACAAACAGATTAATTAACTGCAGAAATTAAGCAATGAAAGCAAAAATTCATCCCGAGAACTACCGTGAGGTTGTTTTCAAAGACATGTCAAACGATGAGATCTTCATCACACGTTCAACAGTAGCCACTCGAGAGACAATCGAGGTAAACGGCAAGGAATATCCTTTGGTGAAGCTTGAGATCACCTCCTCATCACACCCGTTCTTCACAGGGAAGCAGAAACTCGTCGATACTGCGGGTCGTGTGGATAAATTCCGTAGCCGCTACGGTAACCGTAAGAAGTGAGAGGAGTCTATCGGAGACAATAATCACCGCCGCTGCCATGACGATGGCAGCGGTTTTTTTATGACAAAATTATGCGAGAAATATGATAAAAAAAGGAACATTTAAATGTTAATATTGTTAAATTAAAGATTAAATGTTAAATTTTTAAGATTTTTTAGGATTATTATATATTTGTATTGAAATTTTATCTATATTTGCAGCCGTAATCCGAAAAATAAAACGGATTGAAATTTAAAGTTTGCTTTTCAGGTTATATATCTACGATTTTACCTAAGAAATTAAACGAGGGAAATAAAATGAATTTATGTCACATCCATAAGGAGGGATATTGTTCAGTTGTATTGACCCGGAAAGAAAACTGTTGACCCGGAGAGGGGCAAAACAAAATTGATAAAAGACAAGCGACGCAACGAGAGAACGAAATGGGAAAGGTCACGGCGCAGAGCAAGGCCTGCTCCTAAATTTAATAACCAAAACAATCAATAATCAGTAACGACAAAAGAACAACTAACCAAAAACAACTTTTTAAAACCAAAACAATAATAACTTATCCCC